>NZ_BTIG01000008.1:0-587448 GCF_036247965.1 Bradyrhizobium sp. TM233
TACGGCAAAACCGTGTGGTCCTGGCCGTCGGTGCTACGGTCAAGGCTGGCGAAGGTGCGAGCGAGCCCAACCGGGCAGACTGCATCATCCAATTCGCGGGGCGAGGGAGGCCAGAGGGAAAGTTCGGCTCCCGGGAGATCACGGCATAAGCCGTCCGACCATCGCGCAGGGAAGGCCGAGTGTTCGGCACCACCTGTATGCTGCTGTGCGGTTCTTTCTGCGTGTGCATTTCGCGCAGCGGACCGCGGGTGCGAGCCGGCACCCGGTCTTCCCTGCGCCCTCTTGGCTAATGAGGGTACGAGATGAAGCAAAGCTCGGGCGAAACGCGCCGCGAGAATGCGAAGGCGTGTCTGCGAGCTGAGCTGCGTGCCACAAACTCGATCTCGTAGGGTGGGCAAAGCGGAAGCGTGCCCACGCCTTGTTGCTTATGGAGAGAGATCGTGGGCACGGCGCTGTGCGCCTTTGCCCACCCGACGGCACTGCCGCTGGGATGCGCACTGGCGCATTGTAATGACGTTGGAGAGCGCGCGCGCCACTCACCGCTCTCGTGCCCCGGACGCGGCGCAGCACGAAGTGGTGCGCTGCAGAGCCGGGGCCCATCCATCCGCATCGTGCCGTGCCGCCTCTGGGTCCCGGCTCTGCGCCGCAACGCTCGCGCGTTGCAGCTTGTCCGGGACATGAGCTTGCCTCAATGACCGCGCCTGATACCCTCATCATCATCCCCCACCTCCGGCGCCATCGCTGCCCACGCGCTCGATGCGAATTGCCGGCGCCAGGTCACGACCACCACGGCGGCCGTGGTCACGAACAGCAGCCAGGGGCTGACGAACCAGCCGAGATAGCCAAGCGCGAAGAAAAAGGCGCGCTGGCCGCGGTTGAATGGCGGCCGGCGGATTCGAACAGGCGCGAGGTGCGGATGACATGGGCTTCCGCCTCCGGCGTGTCGCGCCGGTCGGCCGGCGGCATGCCGCCGAACAGGATCGCGACATAGTTGAACAGGCGATAGGCCCAGGCGAATTTGAAGAAGGCATAGACGCAGATCAGCACGAGGCCGACGCATTTCAGCTCCCACATCGCCGGCGACGTGCTGAGGTCGATCGGCAGCTTGCTCAGGATCGTGATCGCATCGTTGGTGGCGTGCAGCAGCGCCAGCGCGCCGCCGAGCGCGATCAGGCTGGTCGAGGCGAAGAAGGCGGTGCCGTTCTGCAGCGAGGCCATGATCTGCATGTCCACCATGCGCGTCTCGCGGTCGAGCAGCCGGCGCACCCAGACCTCGCGATAGCGGTTCATGCGCGCCGACAGGCTGTCGCGGCCATAGGCCGAATGCTCCAGCGTCAGCGCATAGACCGTCCATTCGATGATGAAGAAGCCGACCGCGGTGATGTCGACCCAATGCCTGCTCATGTCCGTCTCTTGTCCGTCTCTTGGCGAGGACCGCAACGATTGCCACGCATGACGGGGCGCAGCAACGATTGATTGGCGGCAGGCGATGGCGTTAAAAGCGGCTCGCTCTAGGACGTCTCGAGAAGGACTGATGACATGGCTGCGCTGAAACTCGCGATCGGTAACAAGAACTACTCGTCATGGTCGATGCGGCCCTGGCTCGCGCTTCGCGCGAGCGACATCCCGTTCGTGGAGACGCTGATCCCGCTCTACACCGACAATCCCGCGGACAAGGAGCAGATCCTGTCCTTCAGCCGTGCCGGCAAGGTGCCGGTGCTGGTCGACGGCGACGTCACGGTGTGGGATTCGCTCGCCATCATCGAATACGTCGCCGAGCGCTATCCGGAAGTGAAGCTGTGGCCCGACGACGTGGCCGCGCGCGCGCATGCCCGATCGGTGTGCGCCGAGATGCATTCCGGCTTCGTGCCCCTGCGCAACGAATGCGGCATGAACCTGCACCGGCCGATCCGGACCTTGGCGCTGTCGGCCGACGCCAAGGCCAACGTTGCGCGCATCGAGGAGATCTGGCGCGAATGTCGCACGCGCTACGGTGCCAAGGGTCCGTTCCTGTTCGGTCGCTTCGGCGCGGCCGACGCGATGTACGCGCCGGTGGTGCACCGCCTGCGCACCTATGCGATCGACGTTGCGCCGGACACCAAGGCCTACATGGAGACGATGATGGCGCTGCCGGCGTTCCAGGAATGGACCCGCGACGGGCTGGCTGAAACCCTTGTCATCGAGAAGTTCGAGGACGCCTGACCGGTCGGTCCCACCGAGGCCGCCGGCGGCGTGCCGGCCGGCGGCCCTCACGACCTGGGGCCAGGGGCCACCCGGGCTGCGACCGGCCTGCGACCGGGCCTGCGACATGCCGCCTGAACATGCCGCCCCGACGGTATCATCGGCCCGCGGGTTCCATCCTTATCATTATGAAAAGACTGTAAGATTTGTGGGTTTGCCATGCTGGCATGGCGCTGGCCAAAACGGCCGGCCGCGTGCTATACAGCGCCTGGGTTTCTGGCCGGCCGTCGCAGTGGGACCATGGGCGAGGCAGGCGTTGTTTGAGTGATGGAGAGGGTGTTGAAGCACAAATTCCCGATTGGAACGCGCGTATTGTTCACGGCCAGCAACGTCGCGCGCCCTGCTGCCAGCGGCTCGTACGAGGTCATCCGGCTGCTGCCGACGGACGGCGACGACTGCCAGTACCGGATCAAGAGCTCGACCGAAGCCTTCGAACGCGTCGCCAAGGAAAGTCAGCTCGCGCTGTCCTGAAGACCGACGCTCCCCGCGCATTCGTGCCCTCTGCGGAATTGTGTCCTGCCGCCGTCAAAAGGCCCGCTTCACCTTCGCAAGGTGGGCCCCCGGGGCAGTTGCCGACTCGCGGTGCTCGCTTGACCATTCGCTCTCTGCTCGCGTGAGGGGACGTCGCGCATGAACTGGGCATGGGCCACTTCGCTCGACCAAATCTGGCGCTCGCCGGCCTTTCCGATGTGGATGACGCTGGCGGCTGCCGGATTCTTCGGATTGATCCTGGTTATCACGCTGCTGCGCGCCGATAGGTCGGTCGCCAACGGCGCACTGACGGTGATCACGCTGCTGTCCATCGCGATCGCCGGAGCGGCCACCGTGCGCGTCTACGAACCGGCGGGGCAGGACGCCCCGACCCAAGCGCGCGCGCAAAATGCGGTCATCGCGAGCCTGCCGGCGCTATCCTGTCTCGACGACCTCGCCGGCGATGCGGTCGCCATTGGCTGCGAGAAGGCGCTGTTCGGCTCGCCGGATGCCGCGGCTGCCGCCGTCTCCTACACTGCGGCCCGAATCGACCGGCTGACCGCGCTCGGTGATGCCGCGACCGCCGAGAAGAGCCTGACGGCGGACACGAAGGTGCTGCGCAAGGCGCTGGAGCACGATCGCTACGGCCTCGTGGCGCAGGTGCTGGTCGTGCGCGACGGTTGCACGCAGTTCGACTGCGCCGCGTTCCGCTCGCTGACCGACCAGCAGCGGGTTGCCGCCAACATGGACGCCCATCTCTACGACATCCTGGTCGCGCGCTATGCCCCAACCTGGAACGCGCCTGCAACGGCGTCGGCGATGCCGGCCACGGCCGCGCTTGCCGGGCTGCCGCCCGCGATGCCGACGGGCAAGCCGACCAGCGCCGAGTTCCCGAGCGCCTCGTCGACGCCGCCAGTGAGCATCATGAACCCGGAG
Source organism: Bradyrhizobium sp. TM233 (assembly GCF_036247965.1). NCBI lineage: Bacteria > Pseudomonadati > Pseudomonadota > Alphaproteobacteria > Hyphomicrobiales > Nitrobacteraceae > Bradyrhizobium > Bradyrhizobium sp. TM233. Next base: position 3,649 of record NZ_BTIG01000008.1, read on the forward strand.
CCCACGGCGACAACGCGCCAGGCGGCGCCCGCGGCCGCGAACGCAGCGCCGGCACCGCGCGCGCCCGCCGCGACGTCGGCGCAGGCGGCGGCTCCAGCCGCACCGGCTGCGAAGAAGCCGCCGGCGCCGAAGGCTGCGCGTGCGCCCGCAGCACCGGTTCCGCTCGCTCCGCCGCCAGCCTCGGCGGCCGCGCCCGCGGCTGCGGATAACGAGTAGATCGGCATTCCAAATGCGGTGCTGCCCGGCTAATGCTTGGGCATGCCGCTACATCTGATCAAGCTCGCCGTCGGTTGCGACTCCGTCAAGGAATTGAAGGAGTGGATCGCCGAACGGATGCAGACCGCCAAGAAGAAGGGTCTGCCGCAACATCACATCCACATCACCCGCATGGTCCCCAAGCGCGATACCGAGATCCTCGCCGGCGGGTCGCTCTATTGGGTGATCAAGGGCGAGATCGCCGCGCGGGAAAAGATCATCGGCATCGAGCCGTTCCGCGACAAGGACGGCATCGGGCGCTGCCGGATCGTGATGCAGCCGAAGGTGGTCTCGGTGTCGCCGCGGCCGATGCGCCCGTTCCAGGGCTGGCGCTATCTCGCCGACGATTCCGTGCCGGCCGATCTCGGCAAGTCCGCCGCCGGCTCGATCGCGGCGATGCCGGAGCCGATGCGGCGCGAATTGCGCGATCTCGGGCTGCTCTAAACCGCGATATTGTCGATCAGCCGGGTCGTGCCGAGCTTGGCCGCGACCAGGATCCGCAACGGGCCGTCTTGGCGCGAGGTGAGGGGCGCCAGCGTCTCGGCATGGCGCGCCTCGAAATAGTCGAGCGCAAAGCCGGCCGCCTCGATCATCGCGGCGCCACGCCTCATGGCCGACGCGATGGCTTCGCCGGCACGGATGCGGCCGGCGCTGTCCTTCATGGCACGGTAGAGAATGGATGCGGTCTGCCGCTCCTCGGGCGACAGATAGACGTTGCGCGAGGACATCGCGAGCCCGTCGCGCTCGCGCACGGTGCGGGAGCCGACGACCTTCACGCCGAGGTCGAGGTCGCGCGCCATCTGCGTCACCACCCGCAACTGCTGAAAATCCTTTTCGCCGAAGATCGCGAAGTCCGGCCGGCACTGCGTGAACAGCTTGCCGACCACGGTGGCGACGCCGCCGAAGAAATGCGGGCGGAAGCGGTCCTCGAGGCCGGTGAGCGCCGGTCCCTCCGGCACGATGCGGGTGGCAAAGCCATCCGGGTACATGGCCTCGACGCCGGGGTGCCAGACGATATCGACATCCTCGGCCGCGAGCTTGGCGATGTCGGCCTTCCAGGTACGCGGATAGGCGCCGAAATCCTCAGTCGGGGCGAACTGGGTCGGGTTGACGAAGATCGAGACCACGACACGGCTGGCGCGCCGCTTGGCGAGGCGGACGAGAGACACATGCCCGTCATGGAGGGCCCCCATGGTCGGGACCAGCGCGATCGTGGCCTTTCGCTTGCGGAGATTGTCGACGGCGCGGCGCAAGGTTGGGACCGTGCGGGCGATCAAGGGGCTTGCTGACATCAGGACTCGACAGGGTTGGGAATCGGCGCGGCATGACTTGGCGCCAGGGGCGACTAACCTTAACAAGCAGCGATCGTGGACGCCATGCATCCGGATGCGGCACAGCATCCCGCGCAAGGTCGTGCACGATGTCGCGACATTGTGGGTTGGATCACAGACGAAAGACGGCGCCGCGATTCATGATGAAGCAGGGCGCCTGCGATTTGCATTACCTGTCACGCATTTCACTTGACCGCAGACGCGGTCAACTCGAAGATATTCATTAGGGGTGTTGAGGATCGCCATGCTTGTGCAGGCTAGCCAAGGCCAATCCGGCTCGGCGCATGTGGTCGTGCTCGGCAACGAGAAGGGCGGCTCGGGCAAGTCGACCACCGCCCTGCACATCGCGGTTGCGCTCCTGAAGGCCGGCCAGCGCGTCGCCACCATCGACCTCGACTGCCGTCAGCAGAGCTTCACCCGCTACATCGGCAACCGCGCCGCCTGGGCGCGCCGCACCAAGCTCGACCTCGAACTGCCGGTGCATCGCTGCATCAAGCTCGGCGAGACCATGCAGATCGCCGAGAACGAGAATTCCGAGTTCCAGCAGTTCATGGAGGCGGTCTCGGCGGTCGAAAGAAGCTTCGACTTCATCGTCATCGATACGCCGGGCACCGACAGTTACCTGATGCGGCTCGCCCACTCGATGGCCGACACGCTGGTCACGCCGATCAACGACAGCTTCCTCGATTTCGACGTGCTCGGCACCGTCGATCCCGCCAACTACGCGGTGACGGGCGAGAGCCATTACGCCGAGATGGTGCGCGACGTCAGGCGCAAGCGCCGCCAGCTCGACGGCTCGACCACCGACTGGATCGTCGTGCGCAACCGCCTGTCGATGCTCGGCTCGCGCAACAAGCAGCTGGTCGCCGAGGGGTTGAAGGATCTGTCGTTGCGGCTCGGCTTCCGCTACGTCGACGGCTTCGCCGAACGCGTCGTCTATCGCGAATTTTTCCCGCGCGGCCTGACCGCCCTCGACGAGATCGACGAGGCCACGCTCGGCATGCGGCCCAATCTCGGCCATCTCACCGCACGGGAGGAGGTGACGACCCTGCTCCGCCAGCTCAAGCTGCCGCTGGACGAGCGCGGCCGCCGCCGCGCCGCCAACCGGGCCGAGTGGTTCAACCAGGTCGACAAGCCGCTCGAAGTTCACGACATCCTCGGCGCCTGAGGCGGTATATCGCTACTTCCGATCGACCTGAGCGGCGAGTTCCGACGGGAACGCCGGGCGCCTTCGGCCGTTTTCATCCTACGTTGACCGTGAAATTGAACCCAATCGAGACCGGTTGCGTCCGATGGTGAAGTACACCCTGACGTAGCTTGGCGAGAACGGGATGCCCACAAAACGTGTGCGGCGCACAATGAAAGGGCTGCCGGTTCACAATATTTGGCCTTCCTGTCACGCGCCTGTGACATATATTAGCGAATAGGCGACAAGGGGCCAAAGAGCCCCGGAAGAACACGATTTTCAACAGGGATTCAGGCCGCAAGAGCCTGAGGCTGAGGACGAAAATGAAGCGTGGAATTGCCGTTCTGGTTTCGGTCAGTGCTCTCTGCGGCATCGCCTATTTCACGGCGAGCAAGTGGGCGATCAAGCACGAGACCATTACCTTCTACGATGCCTCGCGCGACAATCGCCCGGTGCCCGTCGACATCGCGGTGCGTCGTGACAAGGAAATGCAGGCCAACGCCGGCATGATCACGCTGCCGGTCGCAGTGATCAATCACGGCAACACCGTCAAGAACACCGAGTACGGCTTCCTCGCCAACATCTTCGCTGCGCGCGGCTACATGGTCCTGAGCCCGCAGCATGACTTGCCGACCGATCCTCCCATGGTGACCAAGCCCGGCGAGCTCTATGTCGGCCGGCTGCCGCAGATCCTGCGCGGTGTTGCCAACATCCATCTCGCCATGCAGGAAATGAGGAAGGCTCAGCCCAACGCCGACTACGACAAGGTGACCATGGTCGGCCATTCCATGGGCGGCGACATCACGATGTATTTCGCCAAGCAGTATCCGGATGAGGTCAAGAAGGTCGTCACGCTCGACAATCTGCGCGTGCCCTTCGTCACCGCCGGCAAGTTCAAGATCCTGTCGTTCCGGTCCACCGATCCGCAGTTCAAGGCCGATGCGGGCGTGATCCCGACCGACGAGGAATGCGAGAAGGCGGGCATCCAGGTCGTGAAGACCGAATTCCAGCACAACGACATGCGCGACACCGGTCCGGATGTCGCCAAGAACTCGATCCAGGGCATGCTCGATAAATTCCTGAGCGCGACCGACAGCGAGATCGCGCCGGTCGACACGCAATCCTCGCCGCCCAAGATCCTCGAGCCCGGTCCGGTCGCTTTGATGGGACCTGCCAAGAGCTGACGTCTTCTCTCTCTCTGACGGCACCCTCGTCGTCAGTCGCGATCTGCAAAGCCCCCGCCGGCCTCTGCCGGCGGGGGCTTTGCACATTGACCGGGCGGCTTGCGCTAACCACATTAGCCGCCCACGCAGGGTCAAGGCATGTCGGGCGAACCCATCAAACCGCGCAGCGGCGATGCCGTCTCGGCGCAAGCAGGCCGCGCGGTGCCGCAGGCCGCAACGTCGACTGCGGAAGACATCGCCGCCTTCGTCGCCAAGGCGCAGGCGCTGTCACCGCATGCGCCGGGCGCGAAGGGGCGGCTGATCTTCGCGCTGGATGCGACGATGAGCCGGCAGCCGACCTGGGACATGGCCTGCGCGCTGCAGGCCGACATGTTTCGCGAGACCGCGGCGCTCGGCAGTCTCGACATCCGGCTGATCTATTATCGCGGCTTCAACGAGTGCCGCGCCACGGGGTGGATCTCCGACAGCACCAGGCTTGCGGCGCTGATGAGCAAGATCGATTGCCGCGGCGGCGATACCCAGATCGGCAAGGTCCTGACCGAGGCGCGGCGCGAAGCGGTCGCATCGGGCGTGCGTGCCGTCGTCTTCGTCGGCGATGCCATGGAGGAGAAGGTCGACGAGCTCTGCGCCAAGGCCGGCGAGCTCGGCATGCTCAACGTGCCCGTTTTCGTGTTTCAGGAAGGTCATGACGCCGTCGCCGAGCAGGCCTTTCGCGAGATCGCACGCCTGACCGGTGGCGCCTGGTGCCGCTTCGATCCGGGTGCGGCGGCGCAGTTGCGCGAGCTGCTGCGGGCAGCTGCGGCCTATGCCGCCGGCGGTCGCGAGGCCTTGTTGAAACTGGCGAAGACCGCGAGCGGAGCGGCCAGTCTGATCGGCCAGATGAAGTAGCGGATCAGGCTGACGCGGCCTGTATCGGGGGCGCTGCTGCAACCGTCGGCGGCAGCAGGCGGCCTTGCAGGATCAGACGCAGCGTGCCGAGTGCGATCAATCCAACTACGATGTTGGCGGCGCCGAACAGCCACGGTGCGAGGAGTGCAATCGGACCGGTGTTGCCATGTCCGACCATGCGGATCGGCGCGATCGCCAGCGCGGTGGCGCCGAACGTGAAGCTCCAATAAGACACCGAGAACGGCTGCTCCATGATCCACGGCAGCAGGCGAAGCAATAGCAGCGCCATCATCAGGGCGTAGCCGACGAGCATGTGCGCGACCATGTCGGGCACGCCGCCATTGATCGCGAGATAAGCGAGCGCACCGACCGCGGGCGGCGCCAGCTGGATGCCGAGCGTCGGCCGCAACGCCACCGGAAGCGTCGCGACGGTGTAGAGCCGGTGCAGCAGCACGGATTCGATTGCGAGCCAGGAGAAGAACGCGACGCCGAAGGCGAGCTGTCCCCAATCGGGGTAGCCGAGCACCGAAGACGCAGCAGCCGTGACGAAGCCGCCGGCAACGGTCGGCAGATACAGCACCGGCGTCGTGGCGGTGTGGTCGCGATTGCCGCGCCACAGCAGTCCGGTCCGCCACAACGCGAAGCCGAGCGTGAACGCAGCGCCAAGGCCGAACAGGATCATTGCGGCGAGGCGCGAGTAGGGCTCCGCGGCGAGCGCGATCAGCATGGTCGAGACGCCGGCGAGGCCGATGAAGCAGCATTGCACGGGGTGATGGGCTTCGGCGAGCGAGTCCGCATGCGCAAAGATCCAGCGCAGCGCGAACAGGACGATCAGGACCGCCCAGACGATGGCAGCGAGCGCGAGCAGAACCTCGCCCACGACCGCCGGCAAGTGCCAGACCTGATGCGCGGCGCGCCAGGCGTTGCCGAGGCCGACAAGGCCGAGCACGATGCCAAAGAACGCCGCCGGCACGATCGGCGGCTTGAATCCGTTGCTCATGGTCTCCCCCAAACCCTGCCAACACTCCTGCGCCACCGAGGCGGCTATCGTTACCGCGGCGCGTATCGGAATGGATCCGTCAGGCGCTTATCGGCAAACGTATTTCGCGTGTCACCCTCCAATCGTGGATGGCCGGAAGGGACGCCATGCTTTTTGACAAGAGGGCGACTATATTCGGGTCATGACCCTGATCGCCGGCGCTGTCGCAATTATCACGCTTTATCTGCTGCTCCAGATGTTCCGCGCTGCCAACCCGGCGGTGCTGGCGCGGGCCATCAGGTTCGGTGGCGGCGTGGTGGCGCTGGCGGTCGCAGCCTTCACGGGCTTACGGGGCGAACTGGTGGTGGCGATCCCGCTCGGGATTTTCGGCGCCGGGCTGCTGGGCTGGACACCGCTGGCAAATGCCGGCTTCGGCAATATCGGGGGGCTGTTCGGCGGCGGTGGTGCTGCCCCCGCGTCGGGGCAGTCCTCACGCGTGCGCTCGCAATTCCTGGATATGCGGCTCGACCACGGCTCTGGCCAGCTCGGCGGGCAGATCGTCGCCGGACCTCACGCCGGGCGCGATCTTGGCGAGTTCGATCTTGCCAGCCTGCTGGCAATGGTCCCGACATTCGACGCCGAGAGCGTGGCCTTACTTGAAAGCTATCTGGACCGCCGGTTTCCCGCCTGGCGTCAGAACGCGCAGAGCGATGCGGCAGGGGGGCAGCGTCGCACGGCGGCGAGCGGCAAAATGACGGCGGAGGAGGCCTATCAGATCCTTGGCTTGCAGCCGGGGGCGGGGCGTGACGACATCAGCCGGGCCCACAAGACCCTGATGAAGAAACTCCATCCCGACCAGGGGGGGTCGAACTATCTCGCTGCCCGTGTAAACGAGGCCAAGGATACTTTGCTTCGTACGCATAACGGCTAACTCCGGCACCACGCTACAAACGCCCGTACCGCGTGAGCTCCGCTTGCTCTGTCTGCCGTCGCCCTGACACCCGCCATTGTCGGCGTGGTTGATCTCTTGAGTAAAGTTTTAACCGTAAATCCTTGACGAGAAGTTGTCGCGGAACAGCGTTCTCACGAACCGCTCTGGGTCGTCACCGCGTCCCCAAAACGAAAATGCCCGCGCGCGGCGCGGGCATTTCCTCCGGAACGGTGACAGAGATCAGTTGCGGACGGTGATGCAGGAGATGTCGGCGCGCTTCAGGGCGCGGCAAACGGCTTCGGCCTGGTCGCGCTCGAGCCCGGCGAAGCGGGCGCGATAGAGCTTGCGATTGTCCTTGGCGACGACCTCGGTGAACGGATCGGCCTTGCTGAGCAGGCCGCGGGCCGAGCTGCGCGCGGCATCGATGCGCTGCTGGGCTTCGTTCTCGCTCTCGAGCGCGCCGACCTGGACGATCCAGCCGCTGTGGGTGACCACCGGCTTGGTGGTGGCGCTCATCTGGATCGGCATCGGCTCGGCGGAGGCGAGCTTCGGAGCGGCCGGGGCGGGCGCCGAGGCCGTTGCGGCCGGCAGCACCCCGAGGATGCCGTTGCCGGTGCCGAAGCCTGCCGGCTGCCGTGGCAGCTCTGCGCGGGCGATCTCGGCCTTCGGCGCTTCCGGCTGGCTGACGACCTCGGGCTTGTTGATGAGATCGGCCCGGGCGACGACGGCGCCGGAGGTTTCCGCGACGTCGGAACGGGACGAAATGGCGTTGGTGACCGGCGGTGCGACCTGTGCCGGGACCTGAGCGGGGGCGGCGGAGGCGACCTTCACGGCGCCGGCCTTGACCTGAACCGTCTTGACCCGGACCGGCTTCATCGGCTCGGACGAGCCGGGGATGATGGAGAGCGGCTGGCTCGAGATCACGCCATTGGTGAGCGGCGCCGGCTCGATCTTGGATTCCGTCGGCCGAACTTCAGGCTTGGCTTCGGATCTGGGCTGAGCCGGCGGCACCGCGGCAGTCGCAGCCGCGAGCGTCGACAGGCGTGCGGCGAGACGCGACGGCGCTGCCTCGGGAGCAGGGGCAGAAGCGGCCTGGACCTGCGGAGCGGGGCGGGCCGGGGCAGGCGAAGCGTCGGCGATCTCGGTGCTGGCGTCAGCGCCGCCACGCTCCGTGACAGCGGCGACGGTGTGGGTGGTCGCACCCTTCTCGAGGTTCTCCGCGAGCAGATTGCGCATGATGGCATCGCGCGAGCCGCCGCTGCGGCCGCCGAGCACGACACCGATCAGATGACGGTTGCCGCGGCGCATCGAGGTCACGAGATTGAAGCCGGAGGCGCGGGTGTAGCCGGTCTTGATGCCGTCCACGCCCTCGACATTGCCGAGCAGGTGATTGTGGTTCCGGATCGACTGTCCCCGCCAGTTGAAGGTCGAGGTCGCGAAATAGCGATAGTAACGCGGGAAGCGCTCCTGGATGGCCCGGCCGAGCGTGGCCTGGTCGCGCGCGGTCGTGACCTGCTCGTCGTTGGGAAGGCCGTTGGCGTTGCGATACACCGTCTTGGACATGCCGAGCGAGCGCGCCTTGCGCGTCATCATCTGGGCGAAGTCGTCCTCGTCGCCGCCGATCGCTTCCGCGATCACCACCGCGGCGTCGTTGGCGGAGCGGGTGACGAGACCCTTGATCGCGTCCTCGACGCGGATGGTCTGGCCGGCCCGCAAATTCAGCTTGGTCGGATCCTGATCGGCTGCGTGCTGGGACACCGGCATCTCGGTGTCGAGCTTCATCTTCCCGGACTCGAGACGCTCGAACAGCAGGTAAAGCGTCATGATCTTGGTGAGCGAGGCGGGGTGGCGGATCCCGTCGGGGCTGGTCGCCTGGAGCACTGAGCCGGAATTGCCGTCGACGATGATCGACGCGAATTTCGGGCTGGAGCTCTCGGACACATCGCGCTGCACCCGGTGGTGCGCGTAATGGCGGCGATGACGCCGCGCCTCGGCGGCATCGGTTGTGAAGATGACCGCGGTGGTGACCGTAAGAAGCCCGAAAACGCCAACCCGCGCCAAGCGCGAGGAAGACAAGTTTTTACGAAGCATGGAACCCCGTCCCCGTTTCTCAACTGATCACCGGCTCGTGAGGCGAAATTGTGCCCAATGGACCCGGGATCATTACCTGTTCAGGCTGTCCCTCCGCTGGTGTTCGCCGCGGGGGACGTTGGGCCTGAACCGCTATTCTGGCTAAGGTGATGTTCTCAAACGGCTTTTGACCGTCTGCGGAAGCTGAACACGTCCAGGGAATCAGGGTAGGGGTCCGCGGTTTCCAAATGCTTAAAGAACCCTTGCGGGAAACCCCGGGAATCTCCGCGACTTGAGTCCAATTTTGTGCGTCGCACAATATTCTTGACTTTTTTGTGCGTTGCACTAATTGTGGGCAGAGTCAGGGAGCCGGGGCTTCCCGACGCGAGCCAGGGAAAAGGATTCCGAAATGTTCAAGGTTGAAGACTTCCAGAATTACGGGAAAGAGCACTTCGAGCAGTACGTCGCCTCCGCGACCTCGGTGCAGCACGGCCTCCAGGCGATCGCCAGCGCCTATGGCGACTATACGAAGAAGTCGTTCGAAGACACCAAGTCCTTCGTCGAGAAGCTTTCCGGCGTGAAGTCGCTGGACAAGGCCATGGAAGCGCAGACCGATTTCGCCCGTTCCGCCTACGAGACCTTCGTTGCGGAATCGCAGAAGATCGCCGGCCTCTACAGCGACCTCGCCAAGCAGGCGTTCAAGCCGGTCGAGACCATCGTGTCGAAGTTCACCCCGGCTGCTCAGTAACGTTTTCAGGACGTCCTGGAATCGAAAAGCCCGGCTGGTTCAGCCGGGCTTTTTGTTTGCACGCGGTCGGTCCGTCAGCGCGCCACGCGCAGCTTCGACAGCGAGGTGCCGATGTCCTTGAACACCGAAACGGTCTGGCTGGCCGACGTGACCAGATAGAACTTGTCGGCGCTGCTGGCGCAATATTGCAGCACGCTCGAGGTCGGATCGCTGCCGGTGTTCACCTGCACGGTGTAGACCGTGATGTTGTGGGGCTGGGCCTTGGCGTTGTCGCAGAGCTTCTTCTGCCTTGCGTCGATCTGCGAGGCGTCGCTGTACCAGCGGTTCTGCGTGTTGAGACCGTCGGAAAGAAGCACGATCGCGTCCTTGTAGGTGTAGTTGGTGTCCTTCGCCGGCGCGTTCATGGGATCGCCGGTCGATAGCGTCATCCAACCCCAGGCCAGGCCGATGCCCTGGTTGGTGTTGCCGGTGGGCTTCATGGCGTCGATCCGGCCCTTGAGCGAGCTCCAGTCGTAGCTCAGCGGCATGATCGGCTGCAGATAGGACGAGCTGCCCGTGTTGCAGTAGGAGTACTGCTCGGCCGGGAAAAGCGTCCCCACATTGCCGCTGGTCGGCGTCGTGTTCTTGGTGTCGTAGTCCTGGTCGCGGTCGGTCACACAACCGGTCCAGGTGTCATGGTTGGCCGACGTCCATTTCCAATTATTGCAGTTCCAGTTGTTGCCCGAGGTGCAGCTCCAGCTGCCGTTCGCGGCATCCCAATCGCTGAAGTCGACCCAGTACTTGTTGTAGTTGCTGGCGCCGACATTGACGTCCTTCGCGAAGGGGACGATCGAGATGTAGACGTCGCCGGTATTCTTGGCGAGCGTGCTGAGCTGATCGACCAGGTTCTTCGCGGCCGTCTGCATCGCCGCCATCTTGCCGTCGTTGGCCATCGACCCGGTGTTGTCGAGCACCAGGGCCACGCGCATGCGCGTCATGCCCCAGGCGCTGGTCGAGGTGGTGTCGATGCCGAGCGTCGGGAAGCCGGCGATCTTCATGAAGCTGGTCGTGTAGGTGCCGGTTCCGGTGAGCTGGATTGTCGAGCCAATGCTGGTGCTCGCGTTATAGGTGGCCCCAACGGTGACCGATGGCAGGGTCGTGGTGTTGGTGAACAGGGCGTTGAAATAGGTTTGCGCCTTGCTGCTGATCTGCGACGTCGTGATCGTGCCGGACGACAGGTCCCTGGAGAGCATCAGCGCGGTGGAGTCGAGGGCCGACTGCATGGAGGAGCGGGCCTGGGCGGCGCGGCTATAATCGATCGCGGCACCGACGAAGCTCAGCACCGGGACCAGAGCGATGGCGAAGATCACTGCGATATTGCCTTGCTCGGCCGCTGCAAAGCGGGCGAATTGCCGACCAAGGCGGCTGACGAGGGGCAGGCGAGACATGACAATCCCCGAAATCGGTGTTTTGCCCGATTTCGCGCCACGCCATTGAACGGCGGGTAAATTGGACCGTAGAAAACCGGAGCTACCCGCGTGAAACCGTCGCAGCCGGGTTAACAGCCGGGGTTCCTGGTCAACATGTTCTAAACGCGCGGGGGCGAAATTTTTGTCAAATCGGTCCGGATTGTTTAACCTTGCTCCTGATCGCCCGGACCGGGAATCGGGACTGCTGTGGCCGCATCGGCCGGACCTCTGCACGCTTGCGGCGAGCCGGGGGCAGGCCCATATTGCTGGCGAACGATCCGGCTTGGACCGGATTGTCGGGAGCGGCGATCCAACAAGGCGGCGCGCCTGCGCCAGGCTCCGAAGGGCGGGGTCGCGCGGTGACCGCCATTCGCTTCCGTGGGGAATTTGAACGCCTGAGCCATGCCGCAATTGACTTCCAGACTCGACCTGTCCGCGCCAGCCGCTGCCTACGCTCCTCGCATGAGCAATGACGAGAACCGTTCGGGCAACCCCTCGGGTCCGAACACTTCGGTCATCACCAAGGTCAAGCCCAAGACCAAACGGCCGAACCTCTACCGCGTGCTGATCCTGAACGACGACTACACGCCGATGGAGTTCGTGGTCCACGTGCTGGAGAAGTTCTTCAACAAGGACATCGAGGCCGCGACCAAGATCATGCTGCACGTCCATCATCATGGCATCGGGGAGTGCGGCGTGTTCACCTACGAGATCGCCGAGACCAAGGTGACGCAGGTGATGGATTTCGCCCGCAAGCACCAGCATCCGCTGCAATGCGTGATGGAAAAGAAGTAATCACGCGTTCGCGTTCCTTAGAGTGGTTCTGTTCGCGTGGTGTGTGATGGCAGCACATCTTGCTGCATGGTCCGGCGAACATCGGCACCGGTGTCAATCCTGCCCAAATGGGTAGTTCTGCCCAGGATCGGAACGGGTTTTGCATCGAAAAGTACCGCAGGTGTGGTGCCTGCCAGAGTCGCGGAACCGGTCTTTCGCCGCGATCTTGTATAACTATATGTGACAAAGGTTGTTGTTGCCTGACCGGGCGATGACGATCATGATGGTGGGGGCCATAGAGGACGCGAATGCCGACTTTTTCCCAAAGCCTTGAACAATCCCTGCATCGTGCACTGGCGATCGCAAACGAGCGTCATCACCAATACGCGACGCTCGAGCATCTGTTGCTCTCCCTGATCGACGACTCCGATGCAGCCGCCGTCATGCGCGCCTGTAGTGTCGATCTCGACAAGCTCCGCACGAGCCTGGTTAATTATCTAGAGACCGAGTTCGAGAATCTGGTCACCGATGGCGCCGACGACGCCAAGCCGACCGCCGGCTTCCAGCGCGTGATCCAGCGCGCCGTGATCCACGTGCAATCCTCCGGTCGTGAAGAGGTGACCGGCGCCAACGTGCTGATCGCGATCTTCGCCGAGCGCGAGAGCCATGCCGCGTATTTCCTGCAGGAGCAGGACATGACGCGCTATGACGCGGTCAACTACATCAGCCACGGCATCGCCAAGCGGCCTGGCGTCTCCGAGGCGCGGCCGGTGCGCGGCGTCGACGAGGAGACCGAGACCAAGGGCGCCGAGGACGCCAAGAAGAAGGGCGAGGCGCTCGAGACCTATTGCGTCAACCTCAACAAGAAGGCGCGCGACGGCAAGATCGATCCGGTGATCGGACGCAATTCCGAAATCAACCGTGCGATCCAGGTGCTGTGCCGCCGGCAGAAGAACAACCCGCTGTTCGTCGGTGAAGCCGGCGTCGGCAAGACCGCGATTGCGGAGGGCCTCGCCAAGCGCATCGTCGACAGCGAGGTGCCGGAGGTTCTGGCGGCTGCCACGGTGTTCTCGCTCGACATGGGCACGCTGCTCGCGGGCACGCGCTATCGCGGCGACTTCGAAGAGCGCCTGAAGCAGGTGCTGAAGGAGCTCGAGGCGCATCCCAACGCCATCCTGTTCATCGACGAGATCCACACCGTGATCGGTGCGGGCGCGACGTCGGGCGGGGCGATGGACGCCTCGAACCTGCTCAAGCCGGCGCTGGCCTCGGGCACCATCCGCTGCATGGGCTCGACCACCTACAAGGAATACCGCCAGCATTTCGAGAAGGACCGCGCGCTGGTGCGGCGCTTCCAGAAGATCGACATCAACGAGCCGACGGTCGAGGACGCGATCGCGATCCTCAAGGGCCTCAAGCCGTATTTCGAGGACTACCACCGGCTGAAGTACACCAACGAGGCGATCGAGGCTGCGGTGCAGCTCTCCTCGCGCTACATCCACGACCGCAAGCTGCCGGACAAGGCGATCGACGTGATCGACGAGTCGGGCGCGGCGCAGATGCTGGTCGCCGAGAACAAGCGCAAGAAGACCATCGGCATCAAGGAGATCGAGACCACGATCGCCTCGATGGCGCGGATTCCGCCGAAGAGCGTGTCGAAGGACGATGCCGAGGTGCTCAAGCATCTCGAGCAGACGCTGAAGCGCACCGTGTTCGGCCAGGACAAGGCGATCGAGTCGCTCGCGGCATCGATCAAGCTGGCGCGCGCCGGCTTGCGTGAGCCGGAGAAGCCGATCGGCTGCTACCTGTTCTCGGGCCCGACCGGCGTCGGCAAGACCGAGGTCGCAAAGCAGCTCGCGGCAAGCCTCGGCGTCGAGCTGTTGCGCTTCGACATGTCCGAGTACATGGAGCGGCACACCGTGTCGCGCCTGATCGGCGCGCCTCCCGGCTATGTCGGCTTCGACCAGGGCGGCCTGCTCACCGACGGCGTCGACCAGCATCCGCATTGCGTGGTGCTGCTCGACGAAATCGAGAAGGCGCATCCCGACCTCTACAACGTGCTGCTCCAGATCATGGATCACGGCCGGCTCACCGACCACAACGGCAAGCAGGTCAATTTCCGCAACGTGATCCTGATCATGACCACAAACGCGGGTGCTTCCGATCTGGCCAAGCAGGCGTTCGGCTTCACGCGCTCCAAGCGGGAAGGCGACGACCACGAGGCGATCAACCGGCAGTTCGCGCCGGAATTCCGCAACCGCCTCGATGCCATCGTCTCGTTCGGTCATCTCAGCGTCGAGGTGATCGGCACCGTGGTCGAGAAGTTCGTGCTTCAGCTCGAAGCGCAGCTCGGCGACCGCGACGTCACCATCGAGCTGTCCGAGCCGGCCAAGGCCTGGCTGGTTCGGCATGGTTACGACGAGCAGATGGGCGCGCGGCCCATGGCCCGCGTGATCCAGGAGCACATCAAGAAGCCGCTGGCCGACGAGGTGCTGTTCGGCAAGCTCAAGGGCGGCGGCCATGTTCGCGTCGTGCTCGTCAAGGACGAGACCGACGAGACCAAGGACAAGATCGGCTTCGAATTCGTCGAGGGGCCGGTCACGCCGAAGCAGGAGAAGCTGCCCGGCACCCGCAAGCGCCCGCCGGGCAAGTCCAAGCCGGGTGGACCCGGCGGCTCGAAGGGGCCGACCTCCAAGGGCCCGCTGGTCAAGGCTTGATCCGCACGCCATGAATTGAAAAGGCCGGCTGAAAAGCCGGCCTTTTTGTTTTCGAGGCTGTACGTGAACCCCTACGTCCCTGCTTCAGGCGCGGGCGTGGCCGCAGGCGGTCGTGGCTTCTTCGGCGCCGCCGGCCGTGCGCGGACCGACGGCTGCATCGTCACGATGACCGGATTGGGCTTGTGATCGGTTGCTGCCCCGGTCGCGGCATCGACACCCATGCCGACGACACCGCCGAGCAGGAGATTGCCGGCGAAGCCGGCGGCCCCCGACGTCGGGATGTCCCGGCTGAGCGGCACGATTTGCGGCTCATAGCCTTCCTTCTGAAAGGTGATCGAAATGTCGGCATTCCGCTTGACGACCACGGAGCAGGGCGTCGTGCAGGTGGTCGGGACTTCCAGTCCGCTGACCACGGCTTCCACGCCTGACGGTGTCGAAGAGATGCTGATGTTTTCGGTCGTGCCGCGCGTCACAGACGCGCAGCCGCCCAGCATGACGCTGAGCGCCATAATTCCCACTAAACGCATGAAATGCCCCTTATTCCCCGCCCCAATGAAGCGCAACCGGAGCGCGAGGGCAATAGGTCATTGGTCCGGATAGTTAAGCCACGCAGGGGTTGTGCACGGGAATGGCAGGTACCGGAAGGTGGGCTCTGTCAGTCGCCCCGCAGGCGCTGATCGTCCTGCACGCGGACATGCTCGGCGCCGCGCGCGCCGGCCGGAGACAGCCGCAGCATGCTCAGCACCGCGCCGCAGAGTGCAAATCCGACGCCTGCGAGCAGCGCCAGCCTGGTCCCCTCAACCGGATACCGTCCGAGCAACAACGCCACCAGCGCGGCGCCGGTGGTCTGGCCGAGCAGGCGCGCCGTGCCCAGCATGCCGCTGGCGCCGCCGGCGCGCTCGCGCGGGGCGGCTGCGATCATGGTGCGGTTGTTGGGAGTCTGGAACAGACCGAACCCGGCGCCCGCCAGCGCCATGCGCCAGATCACGTCGAACGTCGCAGGCGCCGCCGGCAGGACGGCGAGCGCGGCGAGGCCGCAGGCGAACAGCGTGAGGCCGATGCCGCCGAGCAGGCCGGCCGGATAACGCTCGACCAGGCGGCCGGCGAGGGGCGCTGCGAACGCCACCGCGATCGGCCATGGCGTGATCAGAAGGCCCATATGCACCGCCGAATAGCCGAAGCGGCTCTGGAGGTAGAACGGGATCGCGACGAAGGCGAGCATCTGCCCGCAGAACGAGGCGATCGAGGTCGCGATCGACAGCGCGAACACGGGGATGCGCAACAGGTCGACCGGCAAGAGGGGCGAGGCCATGTGGGTTTCGCGCCAGATCAGCAGCGCGCCTGCGACGATGGCGACGGCGAACTGCACGAGGCAGGTGACGGCGGGCTCGCCATGACCGACGCTGTCGACGGCCGCGATCCCGACGCCGAAGGTGATCGCCGAAAGCCCCGCGCTCTGCCAGTCGAACGAATGGCTGGCGGGCTTTGTGTGCGGCAGGCTGCGCAGGCCCAGCACCAGCGTCACCGCGCCGAGCGGCACGTTGATGGCGAACAGCCAGGGCCAGCTTCCGACCGCGAGGATGCCTGCGGCGAGCGTCGGGCCGACCGCTGCGGAGAAGGCGACGACGAGCGCGTTGAGCCCGATGCCGCGGCCGAGCTGGCTGCGCGGGTAGGTGAAGCGCACCAGCGCCGCGTTGACGCTCATGATGCCGGCCGCGCCAAAGCCCTGGATGATGCGCGCGATCGTGAGCAGCGGCAGCGTATGCGCCAGCGCGCAGAAGGCGGATGCCAGCGTGAACAGCACCAGCCCGACCAGATAGACGCGGCGATAGCCGACGATCTCGCCGAGCGAAGCCAGCGGCAGCAGCGAGATCGTGATCGCGAGCTGGTAGCCGTTGACGATCCAGATCGAGAAGGCCGGGCTGGCGTCGAGGTCGGCCGCGATCGTCGGCAGTGCCACATTGGCGATGGCGCTGTCGACCACCGCCATGATGATGCCGAGCGCAATCGTCAGCACCGCCTGGTTGCGCTGCGGCTGCGGCAGGCCGTCGGCATGCTCGATGGGGGCGGACGACATGGTGGAGGCGCGTTTGATTCGAGCCGTGTTTCATCTCCGGATTAGGAAATTGCAGGATGGATCGCAACCCGGCAGGACACGGACGGTTCCTGTGCCGCGGGCGGGCCGCCGGTGCGGTCGGCATGGACCGGAGCGGCCGCGCTACCAGCGCGCTGTCGATTTCCCGAACACGTAGAGCGCAATGAGGGCGAGCGTCACCGCTGTCGAGACGATCAGGACGGCGCGGTCCCGGTCGATCCGCGTCCGCTCGGTGCGGGTGAGATTGAGGACCGTGAACAGAGCCTTCATGGCAAATCGGCGCATCGGCAGCCTCGGGACGGCCGCAGGGTGCCACGGCCGGCGCGAGCGGGCTTGATGCAGCTCAACGAGGCCTACACCGCCGGCGGGTTCCGGTCGGTGAAGGTCGTGCGCTGGTGCCAGTAGGGATAGGGCAGCGTCACCTTGCTCGCCGCGTCGAGCTTTGCGATCTGGTCCCTGGTCAGCGACCAGCCGACGGCGCCGAGATTTTCGCGCAGCTGCGCCTCGTTGCGCGCACCGATGATCAGCGTCGACACTGTCGGGCGCTGCAGCAGCCAATTGAGCGCGATCTGCGAGACGCTCTTGCCGGTTTCCTTCGCGACGTCGTCGATGGCATCGACGACACGATAGAGGTGCTCGTCCGGCACGGGCGGGCCGAACTCGGCGGTCTTGGGCAGGCGGCTCACCTCGGGCTTCGGCTGACCTCGGCGAAGCTTGCCGGTGAGGCGTCCCCATCCGAGCGGCGACCAGACCACGGCACCCAACCCCTGATCGAGGCCGAGCGGCATCAACTCCCATTCGTAGTCGCGCCCGATCAGCGAATAGTAGGTCTGGTTGGCGACGTAGCGCGGAAAACCGTGCTTGTCGGCGACGGCGAGCGACTTCATCAGGTGCCAGCCGGAAAAATTGGAAACGCCGACATAGCGGATCTTGCCGGCGCGCACGAGCGTATCGAGGGTTGCGAGCACCTCCTCGGGCGGGGTGAAGGCGTCGAAGCCGTGGAGCTGGAACAGGTCGATGTAGTCGGTGCCGAGCCGGCTCAGTGAACCGTCGATGGCTGCGAGCAGATGCTGCCGTGACGAGCCGATGTCGTTCGGGCCGTCGCCGAAGCGAAACGTGGCCTTGGTCGAGACCAGCACCTTGTCGCGGCGGCCCTTGATGGCTTCGCCGAGAACGCGTTCGGACTCGCCGAGCGAATAGACGTCCGCGGTGTCGAACATCGACACGCCGGCCTCGAGGCAGATGTCCAGCAGGCGCCGTGCCTCGGTCGCATCCGTCGTGCCCCACGCGGCAAGGCGGCCGACGCCGCCGAAAGTGCCGGTGCCAAGGCTCAAGGCGGGCACCATGAGGCCTGACCGGCCCAAGCGTCGGTATTCCATCGATATGCTCCTCGGCTGGCCGCTGATTGATCGTTGCGGCCTTGGCATCGAGGTTAGCGCAAGCGGGTGCCGTGTCCTATCACGCGCTCACATACCGGCCTTGCTTGGGAACGGCCTAGTCGTGCCGAAGCATGTCGTCGAACGCGGCATCAACGATGCGCGGGCGGACGATCTTCGCCAAAAGTTTAGCCTCGTCGCTTGCCTGGGATGGGGGAGCGCAGCCGATCTGACGATTGCGCGTCTGCTGCG
This sequence comes from Bradyrhizobium sp. TM233, assembly GCF_036247965.1. Classification (NCBI taxonomy): domain Bacteria; kingdom Pseudomonadati; phylum Pseudomonadota; class Alphaproteobacteria; order Hyphomicrobiales; family Nitrobacteraceae; genus Bradyrhizobium; species Bradyrhizobium sp. TM233. The sequence goes on from NZ_BTIG01000008.1 coordinate 21,883, forward strand.
GCAGCAGAGTCAAACCCCATCCCACCACGACCAGCACGGCGAGACGGATCGCGATGACGCTCAGCAACAGCTCGCTTCCGCTTATCGTCGTCTCAGTCCTCATGCGTGGCAGCCTGATCCACGCCGCAACGCAAGGCAATCTGGAATTGGCGAGCGTTGCCTTCGTCCAGGACGAAGGCTTGCGCAGATGGCTGCTCAGTGCCGCAGCTGGCTCTGCCTGAAATCGCGCGGCGACATCCCGAAGTGCTCGCGGAAGACGCGGCCGAAATGCGAGAGGTCGTTAAAACCCCAGGCAAAGGCGATCTCGCTGATGTGGCGTTGGACGAGCATGGGCGAGGCGAGGTCGCGACGGCACTGCGCAAGGCGTTCGGCGAGGACGTAACGTTGGAACGAGGTCTCCTCGTCGGCGAGAAGGTCGTTCACGTAGCGCGGCGAGATGCCGAGCGCAGCCGCAGTCTCCGACAATGAAAGGTCGGGGTCGGCGAGGTGCGCGCGCACATGCGCCTTGAGCCGGTAGATCAGCGCGGAGCGGTGGGTCGAGGATGGCAGCGACGTCTCGCCGAGCCGCTCGCTCAGCGCCAGGGCGAGCAGGTCGACGGCCTGTTCCGACAGAACGGCGGCGTTGCCAGGGGCGAGGCGGTCGGCGCTCTGGCAAAGCCGGAAGATGAAATCGTAGGCGAGCCGCTCGAGCGGTGCCTCAGTGCCGAACGACATCGCGGTCAGCGTCTCCGTGCCGCCGAGCCGGCGCTGCAACATCTCGCGCGGCACCTTGAAGATGGTCTGCGTGAAGGCGTCGTTGAACTTCAGCTCATAGGGGCGCGTGGTGTCGTAGAGCGCGAACTCGCCCGGATGAACCACGGTCTCGCGGCCGTCCTGCACCACGCCGCCGTTGCCGCGATGGCCGAGCGCCACCAGGACGAAATCCTGGTCCGAGCGCGCAATGCGGGAGGGCGTGCGGAACACATGCTGGCGATCGGAGCAGACCTCGGAGCACACGGCCTTGCCAAGCGGGATTTGCGTGACCGAGCCGCGAAAGGCGCTGCCGAGATCGGACTTGCAGTCGAGCCCGACGAAGACGTCGCAGACGATGTCCTGCCAGAGCGCCAGCCGCCGATAGCCGGGGCTGCCGTCCGTCGTGAACTGGATTGTCATTGGGACAGCCTCCCTTTCACATCCCGCAAAACCGCATGTTGGCGCAGATCCAGCCTCACTGGAGGCAAATCCCGTACCGGCCGGCGAGCCCCCCAGTCGAGTTTTTGTTCCGCCGCGGTCGAGCGCCTGGCCGCCCGGCTTGGGCAAATAGACTGCATCGGAGATGGCTTCCGATCAACCGGCAATGGAGGCGGCAATGGGCATCGAACATCCGAAATACAAGGTGGCGGTGGTGCAGGCCGCGCCGGCCTGGCTCGACCTCGACGCCTCCATCGACAAGTCGATCGCGCTGATCAGGGAGGCCGCGGAAAAGGGCGCCAAGCTGATCGCCTTTCCGGAGGCCTTCATCCCAGGTTACCCCTGGCATATCTGGATGGATTCCCCGGCCTGGGCGATCGGGCGCGGCTTCGTGCAGCGCTATTTCGACAATTCGCTGTCCTATGACAGCCCGCAGGCCGAGCGTCTGCGCGACGCCGTGCGCAAGGCCAAGCTCACCGCCGTGATCGGCCTGTCCGAACGCGACGGCGGCAGCCTCTATCTGGCGCAGTGGCTGATCGGGCCCGATGGCGAGACCATCGCAAAGCGCCGCAAGCTGCGGCCGACCCATGCCGAGCGCACCGTCTATGGCGAGGGCGACGGCAGCGATCTCGCAGTCCATGCGAGGGCCGACATCGGCCGTCTCGGTGCGCTGTGCTGCTGGGAGCATCTCCAGCCGCTGTCGAAATATGCGATGTACGCCCAGAACGAGCAGGTGCACGTCGCGGCCTGGCCGAGTTTTTCGCTTTACGATCCCTTCGCACCGGCGTTAGGGGCCGAGGTCAACAACGCCGCCTCGCGCGTCTATGCGGTGGAAGGCTCCTGCTTCGTGCTCGCGCCCTGCGCAACGGTCTCGCAAGCGATGATCGATGAACTCTGCGACCGGCCGGACAAGCACGCGCTGCTGCATGCCGGCGGCGGCTTTGCCGCGATCTACGGTCCCGACGGCAGCCAGATCGGCGACAAGCTGGCACCGGACCAGGAAGGGCTATTGATTGCCGAGATTGATCTCGGCGCCATCGGCGTCGCCAAGAACGCCGCCGATCCCGCCGGGCATTATTCGCGGCCCGACGTCACGCGGCTGCTGCTCAACAACAAGCGGTACCAACGCGTCGAGCAGTTCGCGTTGCCGGTGGATACCGTCGAGCCCACGGACATTGCCGCGGCGGCGAGCTGATCACCGAGATCGAGGGGAGGGTCCAATGACGGAATCTGCAATTCCTCTACATCTCGAAACCCCGCGCACGCGCCACAAGCGCGTGCCGGATGATTACCACCCGCCATATCCGTCCTTTGTGGCGCGCTACAGGCCCGGCGTGAGCCGCGTCGTGATGGCCTATTTCGGCGTGCAATATCGCGGCACGGCGCCGGTGGTCGCGACGGAGGTGCTCGCCGACATCGCGCGGCATTTCGCTGCGGAGGGCGGGCCGTCGCATTGGGATCGCGCGCACTATGTCGATCAGGCCGGATACGAGACCATCGTCTCGGTGGGCTATTGGGACGACATCGCACGCTTCGATGCCTGGTTCGAACCGGCGCGCGAGGCCTGGACCGGACGGCAGCGCGAGGGCATCGGCACCTTCATCGAAGTGCTGCGTCCCATTGTAGCGCGGCATGAGACGCTGTTCTCCTCGCCCGACCGGACTGAGGGCGTCGCCTCGATCGCCGGCGGCATGAGCGGCGAGGTGCAGGAGCACGCTTATTGGGGCGGCATGCGCGACCGCATTCCGCTGTCGCAAACCGACGCGATGGCGCCCGGCGGCGCCCCGGAATTGATCCGCGACGGCGCGCGGCTACGCGTGACGGCGCACGACAATCTCTGCCTGATCAGGTCCGGGCAGGATTGGAGCGATACCGAGGCGTCCGAGCGAAAGCTCTATCTCGACGACGTCGAGCCGGTGCTGCGAGAAGGCATGGATTTCCTGCGCGACGAGGGTCTTGCGATCGGCTGCTACGCCAACCGCTACATGCAGGTGCTCCAGGCCGACGGCAGCGTGAGCGAAAAGTCCTACGGCCAGAGCTGGTGGAAGAGCCTGGCGGCGCTCGAACGCTGGGCGGAATCGCATCCGACCCACGTCAGGATCTTCGGAGCGGCGATGAAATATCTGTCGACTCTCGGGCCGTCAGCCAAGCTGCGGCTCTATCACGAGGTTACGGTGGCGGCCGCGGACGAGCAGTTCTTCGAATATCTGAACTGCCATCCCAGAACCGGCATGCTGGCGGCGGTGGAGGTCGTCAGCGCCTAGACGACGCAATGGCCGAGCAGCTCGGGATGCGCGGCACAGATGTGATGTGCGCCGGCGTCCCTGAGCTCGGTCTCGCTGCCATAGCCATAGAGCACGCCGATCGCGGTCATGCCGTTGGTGCGGGCGCCGACCACGTCATGGCTGCGGTCGCCGATCATGATCGCGCCGCTGGCATCGACCTTGGCCTCGTCGAGCGCGTAGCGCAGCAGATCGCGCTTGTCGACGCGGGTGCCGTCGAGCTCGGAGCCGAACACCCGCTCGAAATAGGGTTTTAGGCCGAAATGATCGACGATGCGGGTGGCGTAGACCGCGGGCTTGCTGGTGGCGACGAACATGCGCTGGCTGCTCGCGGCGAGCGTCGTCAGCGTGTCCACGATGCCGGCATAGGCCTCGTTCTCGAACAGGCCGATATCGCTGAAGCGCTCGCGATAGAGCAGCAGTGCGCGGTCGGCGAGTTCGTCGGTTCCAGTGAGCTTCTTCAGGCTGGCATGCAGCGGCGGGCCGATGCACCAGGTCAGCTCGTCCTCGCTCGGCACCGCGACGTCCAGCCGCTCCAGCGCGTACTGAATCGAGCGCGTGATCCCCGGCTTGGGGTTGGTGAGTGTGCCGTCGAGATCAAAGAAGATTGCCGCCATGCTGGCCGTGCCCATGTTGATATTGCCGCCGATTGCTTGACCTAAACGAGGCCGAAGGCCAAGGCAACGCCGCCCGGTCGATTCCACGTACCGTTTTAAAGCTCGCTATTGGCGGCGCGTGAGCGTAGTGTCATCCGATCACCGCCCTTTCCATGGCATCCATCGGTGACTGAGGGTCACTAGCGCTCCCGCCGAACGAGGAGGGGCGTGTATGCCTCGATTTCGACCGGCCGATTTGATCGTGCCGCCGGTGGTCGTCCCGCTGTTTCCGTTGTTCCTGGTGGCTGCTGCGGCTTTTCTGAATGGATAGGACGCCGCTCCAATATCTGGTGAGCGGACGCGATCAGAGCGGCTACGTCAGCTTGGCGCGCGCCACGACCGCCGCAGCGTTGAAGAAGGCGAGAGAGCTATTGCAGGAAGGCTATATCGACGTGCGGATATGCACGCCGCAAGGCCGGATTCTGCTGTCTGACGAGTTCGACCAGTTCGAGGCATGAGGAGCGCGGGGGCGCCAAATGGCGCGCCCGGATTCTTCGCGAGGAAAGATGACTTCATGAAAATGCTTATTGTCGCCCTGGCACTTGGCACATTCGCGCAAAGTGCTGCCGCCAGGGAGCCGGACTGCCGTGCGATCGAGAGCACGAGCGGACGGCTCGCCTGCTACGATGCTGCGTTTCCGCCGAAAGCGAAGCAAACCACTGCCGCCGAAAGAGAAGCAACGCGGGCTGCCTACAAGGACCCGTTCGTCGCGGAAGAGGCGCGAACTGCGGCGAAGCTGAAGAACATCTGCCGCGGCTGTTGATGTCTGCAATCAAGCACAGCGGGCGGGCAGAGGGTTGACGGACGACAGAATACGCCGGCGCGGCTGCCCGCCCCGTGCAAGCTCCGACATCAAGCGAAATCATCGAGGTGCCGACATGACGCCACTCCGCCGTATCGCCGTCATCGGCAACTCGCTGCCTCGCCGGTGCGGAATTGCGACCTATACGACCGACCTGAAGAACGCGATATCGATTTCACGCCAGGATCTCGAGACTTGCGTCGTGGCAATGACCGATCGCGGTCAAGCCTATGATTATCCCCCAGCGGTCGCGTTCCAGATCAAGGATGACGATATCGAAGACTACATGCGGGCCGCGGATTTCCTCAATGCTGGCCGGTTCGACGCCGTGTGTCTGCAGCACGAGTTCGGGATTTTCGGTGGTGAAGCCGGGGCCCATATCCTCGTGTTGTTGTCTCGCCTTGCCATGCCGGTGGTGACGACGTTCCATACCGTGCTGGCCGATCCGACATCTGCGCAACGGACGGTCGTGGAGCGCATCGTCGCGGCGTCGTCGAAGGTCGTGGTAATGGCCAACAAGGGCCGCGAACTGCTGCGCGAGGTCTACCTTGTGCCTGACGACAAGATCGAGGTCATCGCCCACGGCATCCCCGATGTCGCCTTCGTCGAGCCCGATGCAGCGAAAGCCAAGCTTGGATTTGAGCAGAAATCGGTCATCCTGACATTCGGCCTGTTGTCACCGAACAAGGGCATCGAAATCATGATCGACGCCATGCCGTCGATCCTGAAGCGCTGCGAGAATGCGGTGTACGTCGTGCTCGGCGCAACGCATCCGAACCTGGTCCGAAACCAGGGCGAAGCCTATCGTGAGAGCCTGATGGCTCGGGTGCGCGAACTCGGAATTGACGACCACGTGGTGTTCGTCGACCGGTTCGCCGATCTGGCGACGCTGCTCGAATTCATCTCGATGTGCGACGTCTATGTCACGCCCTATCTCAACGAGGCTCAGATGACGTCGGGAACCCTGGCCTACAGCTTCGGACTGGGGAAGCCGGTCGTCTCGACGCCTTACTGGCATGCCCGCGAGCTGCTTGCCGACGGGTGCGGCGTCCTGGTGCCTTTCAGCGACGCCGCGGCGATTGGCAACGAGATCGCAGACTTGCTGACCGACGACGCTCGCCGGCACGCGATGTCCCGGCGCGCCTATGCGGCGAGCCGGATGATGATTTGGGAGCGGGTGGCCGAGCGCTACGTGTCCGTCTTCGAGAATGCGCGGCAAGGTCATCGGTTGAAGGTTTTCGCGCGCTCCGATACGACCACGCCGGAGCCTCGCAGCCCCGCGCCGCCCGACATGCAGATCGGCCATTTCCTGTCGATGTGCGATGATGTCGGCCTGTTCCAGCACGCGGTCCATTCGGTGCCGGATCGCGCGCACGGTTATTGCGTCGACGACAATGCCCGAGCACTGCTGCTGGCCTGCGTCCTCAATGGCCCAGGCGAACAGCCGCTGTCGGAGGTCTTGACGAGCCGGTTTGCAGCATTCGTGCAGCACGCCTGGAACCCTGACACCAGGCAATTTCGCAACTTCATGGGCTTCAATCGAACCTGGCTCGAAGACAGAGGGTCCGAGGACAGTCACGGGCGGACGTTATGGGCTTTGGGCGAGGCTGCACGCCGAGACGCGAGCCCGGCCCGGCGCCTGTGGGCCGCTGCCTTGTTCGCCGAGGCATTGTCGATCGCGGCGAGCTTTCGTTCCCCCCGCGCGTGGGCGTTCATGTCGCTGGGCCTGGACGCCTATTGCGCGGTTACTCCGGACGATCTCCATGCCAGGGAAGTTCGGCAGTCCCTTGCCGACCGGTTGATGGCTTGTCTGGCGTCGGTCGAGACGCCGGACTGGGTGTGGTTCGAGGAAGGGCTGGCCTACGACAACGCGCGACTGCCGCAAGCGCTGATACTCACAGGCATGGCGACGCAGGCGCCTCAATATCTCGACGCCGGGTTGAGGTCTCTGCGCTGGCTCATGACGCAACAGACGACCGCGGCAGGGCATTTCCGCCCGGTCGGCACCGCCGGGTTCGGCGAGCGGCGGCAACATCCCCGTGCCTTCGATCAGCAGCCCGTGGAGGCAACGGCAACGATCGCTGCCTGCCTCGCCGCGTGGCGTGCCGACGGCGATGCGGAATGGAAGGCCAGGGCAACGCGGGCCTTCGCCTGGTTCCTCGGCAGCAACGATCTCTCAGTGGCGCTGGTCGATCCGCTCACGGGCAGTTGCCGGGACGGCTTGCACCCCGATCGCGCCAACGAAAACCGCGGGGGCGAGTCGGTTGTTTGCTATCTCCTCGGGCTTGCGGAGATGCGCCAGCTTGCGCGCGTCAATCCGAGCCTGACAAGGCCTAAGGCGTTACGCGCGGTGAGCGCCTGAACCTGATCCTCTCATTCAGCGAGGCGAGGATACCGTGTCACAAGTTTCTTTCCTGAATCGGCAGGGGCTTTATCTGCGCCCCGATCCAGCGCGAGTTATCGTGCGGCCGTTCAAGCCGGCGACCGAACCCCGCGACCTGAACCCGACCGACAAGATACGGGCAAATCATATCGTCGATCGGGTTCTTGCGCTCAGTCCGGAAGCGGTTGCGGATCAGCTCGCGGACGTCCTGGACAATTTCCAGGGGCGACATCGTAACCTCCTGGAGCGGTTCGAGACCCGCGCGGATGAAATGGAGGATGCTTTCGCGACGCATGGCCTCTTCTCGAAGACGCAGCGTCAGCTGGTCGGCGCCTATTTTCTCAATGAGTATTCGTTCGAAGCCTCTGCCTTGTTCAACCCCAGCATCGTCCCGCACCCCGATCAATCGGCAGCACCGAAGGGAGGCGCGCGCTTCATCATCAGTCTCCGGGCCATCGGGGAGGGCCATGTGTCGTCGCTGACGTTTCGAACCGGAACGATTGCGGCTGACGGAAGCCTTGCCGTCGATCCGACGGCGCGCCTTGCCTCGGTTCCCCGCATCAGCCATCGCGCATCCCAGCCGGACGGCGATCGTGTGGAATTGATGTTCGGGCCGGAGGAGGACCTCAGCGAGCGCGTCATCTTTCCCGTGACCGATTCCCAATCTAACGGCATCGAGGATGCGCGCTTTGTCAAATTCAGCGACGGTGGTCGAGAGACCTACTATGCGACCTATACGGCCTATAGCGGACGGGCGATCCGGTCCGAGTTGATCGAGACCAGCGATTTCATGTCGTTTCGAATGACACCTTTGCGAGGGGCCGCCGCACACAACAAGGGCATGGCGCTGTTCCCCCGCAAGATCGGCGGCAGCTATGCCATGATCGCGCGACAGGACAATGAGAACCTGTATCTGGTCTATTCGGACGACCTCTACACATGGGAGAGCGGCCGAGTCCTCCTGAAACCGCAGTTTCCCTGGGAGTTCGTCCAGATCGGCAATTGTGGGGCTCCCATCGAACTTGATGAAGGTTGGCTGCTGCTGACGCACGGTGTCGGCCCGGTCCGGAAATACTCGATCGGAGCGGCGCTGCTCGACAAGCGCGACCCGTCCAGGGTGCTGGCACGTTCGGCCGAGCCGCTGTTGCGGCCTGAACCGTCCGAGCGCGAAGGATACGTCCCCAACGTCGTCTATACCTGCGGCGCGATGAGGCACAATGACCAGATCATCCTGCCATATGCCGTGTCGGACACCTTCTCCAGTTTTGCAACGATGAGGATTTCGGCGCTCATCGAGGCGATGCGCCGCTGAGCGCGGCTTTCACTGTCGTTGACGTCAATTCCGTTTGTTAACAAGTCAGGGGAGCCGTCATGGTCCGCGAAACAACGTACGTCGTGCAGGCGTTCAACGCCGGCAAGGGTGGAAATCTGAAGGCCGACTCTCCCATCGTGTGCAAGTCGGAAAGCGGTGCGCTGCGGACGGCGGAGAGACTGGCCTTGAGCAAGCTCGGCGTGGTCGCGTTCTCGTCCAGCGGCGATCCCGAGATGGGAGACTATGACGATGAGCCGACGGTGTTCTTCCGAAAGGGCGAGCTTCCTACTGGCTTCGACTGAGGCCCTCGTCGCGGTCGAGCAGATATTCGCAGAGGAGCGCAGATGAACGAGCGACTTGAGACATTGAAGAAGGCCCGCGATCGCATGATCGAGGACAGAGACACGCATGCGAAGGTGCTGGCCGCTCCCTTTGATCGTGACAAGGCCGAGCGCGCACGGAACAAATTCGTCGAACTCCAAACGTTGATCGACGCCCTGGACCGCGCAATCAGGGCAGAAAATCCCGTCTCGGCATAAGGCCGATACGAGCGAAAGGCGGGCCTTGCAGACATTCGATTGCAGGACCGCCGCGGCTCATTTTATTGCTGTCTCGCCCATGCGACGATCGCGGCGGCATCCGCGCCGGCCTGTGCCTCCCAGGTGGTGATCGCGGGCGTCGCCGCCTTCCGGAGTGCCGCGACGAGGGAGGCCGGCGCCGGCTCGACGATGGCGACGCCGTTGGCACGCATGCGCGCATAATTTTCGGTGGTGCGATGGGCCAAGAGCGCGAACTGGCTTTGCTCGGTCTCGGCGGCCGCGGCCAGCACCTCGCGCTGCATCGGCTCGGGCAGCGCGGCAAAGACCTCGCTGCGGACGAAGGCGATCGAGACCGGCATCGCATAGTTGATGGCGGTGAAGTGCGGCAGGAAGTCCCAGAGCTTGCGCCCCGCGCCGCCGTCGCCGGAGGTGAGGAACGCGTTCAGGCTATGCTCCTTCAGTCCGGCGAGCGCGGCGTCCATCGGCAGGAACTGCGCGTTGGCGCCGGCCGCGCGCATGACCTCGCTGGAATTGGCATCATAGGCCCGCAAATTCAGCTTCGGCAAATCGTCGGCGCCTTCCAGCGCATGCTCCGACCACAGGCCCGTGGCGGGCCAGATCGTCAGATAAAGCAGCTTGAGGCCGCGCGCCGCCAGCGCCTTCTCATAGAGCGGGCGCGCTCGCAGATTGGTGGCGCGGGCGAGCTCGGCCGACTGCACGAGGAAGGGCAGGGTGGACAATCCGAGCACCGGGTCGATGCCGGAGAGCGCACCTGCGAAGGCATCGCCGCCGGCAATCCGGCCGTCGAGCGCGGCGCGCGGCATCTCGCCCGAATTGATCTTGAGGCTGTTGTCGAAGGCGCTCGTCACGGTCACGAAACCGTTTGTGCGCTCGGCCACGCGACCGGCGAAGGTGGTGAGGCCGATCCCGGAGATGTTATTCTCGGGATATTCCGTGGTCATCTGCCAAGTGACTTGAGAAGTGACTTGAGACGCGGCTTGAGAGGTGACGCGCGGGGTCTCCTCCGCGGCGGCTGGCGCGAGGCCCAGCACGAGCGCGACAAGCGCGGAGATGACGCGGATCCGTTTGGCGGGGTCACGCATTGGGAGAGACAGGTCAGGCAGCATATTGGCAACTCATCGAACCATGGCAGGATGCCACAACCGGGCAGATCACCTTGTTGCATGCCGCACCGGGGCGCGCCACAGCGGTTCCTGCCTATGGTTGAGGCGGATTGCATTGCCCGTGATCGCCGCGTTGCTCGTCTCGGCGACGCCGGCACCGGCGGCGGATGATCCGCCCGCAAAGCCTGACACCGCGGCGCCGAGCGTCGAGGAGCCCGCGAAGCCGCCGGAGAAGCCCCAGGAGAAATCCCCGGACGCGCGCGAGAGCGACACGCGGGAGTCGATCTGCCTGATCATCGAGGCCGCCGCGCGCGATGCCAATCTGCCGCTGGAATTCTTCGCCCGGGTGATCTGGCAGGAGAGCCGCTTCCAGGCCGATGCGGTAGGTCCCACGACACGCAGCGGCGAGCACGCACAGGGGATCGCGCAATTCATGCCGGGCACCGCCAGCGAGCGCGGGCTGCTCAATCCGTTCAATCCGGTGCAGGCATTGCCGAAGTCGGCGGAATTCCTCAACGAGCTGCGCAACCAGTTCGGCAATCTCGGCCTCGCGGCCGCTGCCTATAACGCAGGTCCGCGGCGCGTGCAGGAATGGCTCGCGGGGACCGGCGGCATGCCGGAGCAGACCCGCAACTACGTCTTCGCCATCACCGGCACGAGCGTCGATGCCTGGGCCAAGGCAGGAGCGACCGGCAAGGGCCCGCCGAGCTCGCCGCCGACCAGCTGCCGCGATCTGATGGCGCTGCTCAAGCGCGCGCCGAATGCGTTCGTCGCCGAGCTCGAGCAACACGTGGAGCTTGCGGCGGCAAAGGCCTGGGGCGTGCAGCTCGCCGCCGGTTTCGACCGCAACAGGGCACTGGCGATGTACTCCCGCGCTGTCACGCGGCTCGGCGCCGCGATCGGCGACCGCGATCCGAGCCTGCTGTCCTCCGTGATGCGCAGCCGCGGCACGCGCGCGTTCTACCAGGTGCGCATCGGCGCCGACACACGCAGCGAGGCGGATGATCTGTGCAATCGCATCCGCAAGGCGGGCGGGGCCTGCTTCGTGCTGAAGAACAGGGGTGTCGCGGGGTAGGCTGTCATTCCGGGGCGCGACGAAGTCGCGAACCCGGAATCCATCGCGAGGCTGTCTCTGCGGCCCGATGGATTCCGGGCTCGCGCTTGGCGCGCCCCGGAATGACGGCGCTGGGTGTGTCACGCATGCCAGCCCCGCCGCGCGCTTCCTTGACGCAAGGCGCCGCATTGCCCGTTATGCGGGCACGATTCCGCAACCCGGCCAAAACTCCCGTGGCGCTTCCTCCGCTCGATTCACCGCAATGGAATAGTTCGTGGCTTGCCTTCGGCTGGGGGCTGCGCTCGATCACGCAGACGATCCTCACCATCGTGCTGTTCGTGACCTATCTCGGCATCGGTGCGCTCGCCCACGACACCCATTTCAGCCTGGTCTGGGCGCTCTGCTCGACGTTGTTCGTGTGGGCGGGGCCGGCGCAGATCATCCTGATCACCACGCTCGGCTCCGGCGCGACCGTCATCCAGTCGGCGATCGCGGTCACCGTTAGTGCGATCCGCCTGTTTCCGATGGTGGTCTCGGTGCTGCCGCTGATGCGCACGCCGACGACCAAACGGCGCGAGCTGATCTTCGCTGCGCATTTGACCGCCGTGACATTGTGGGTCGAATGCCACCGCTTCCTGCCGCAGGTGCCGCGTGAACGGCGCATCGCCTTCGTTCACGGGCTCGGCGTCGGTCTCGTCTCGGTGTGCCTCGTCGCCAACACGGTCGGCTATTTCCTCGCCGCCAATCTGACGCAGACGCTTGGAGCGGCGATCCTGCTGCTGACGCCGCTGTCGTTCCTGTTCTCGACCGCGCGCAACAGCCGCGAGGTCGCCGATGTCGTCGCACTCGTGCTGGGCATATTGCTGTATCCGCTGGCCGCGAAGATGAACTCCGGCGTCGATATCCTGGTCAGTGGGGTGGTCGCCGGCACGATCGCCTATGGCGTGCATTGGTGGCGGGAGGTGCGCGCATGACCTACGCGCAGCTCATCGGCGACTGGCAGGCGCTCGTCGTTCTGTTCGTCGCCGGCGTCGTTCCTAATCAGATCTGGCGCATGCTGGGCCTGTGGTTCGGCGGCGGCATCGACGAAGGCTCCGAGCTGCTGGTCTGGGTGAGGGCGGTCGCCACCGCCATCCTCGCCGGCGTCATCGCCCAGATCGTGGTCGAGCCGCCGGGTGCGCTGGCGAGCGTGCCTGATACCTTGCGTTATGGCGCGGTGGCCGCCGGCCTCGTCGTGTTCCTGCTGACCCGCCGCTCGATCTTTGCGGGCGTCGTGACCGGCGAGGTCTTCATGCTGGCCGGCAAGTGGTGGTTGGGCTAAAACCGCCGGCGAACAGCCAAGGAACAGGAAATATGGTTCGCGAACAGGAGCTCCGCGAGGGCGAGGTCGCCATCGAGCTGCCACCGACACAGGATGCCGGTCTCGTTTTCATCGGCCGCATCCGCACGCCCTGGACGTCGCGGCTGGAGACGCCGCGGCAGGGACGTCAGGACGGCCCGATCTGCCGCCTCGAGATCTTCGAGCCGTTCGTGCCGGCCATCAAGGGCGTCGATTTCTACAGCAATCTCGAAGTGCTCTACTGGCTCGACCAGTCGCGCCGCGACATCATCCTGCAAAGCCCGAAGAACAACGAGAAGACCCGCGGCACCTTTTCGTTGCGCTCGCCGGTGCGGCCAAATCCGATCGGCACGTCGATCGTGAAGCTGGTCGGCATCGAGGGCAATGCGATCCTGGTGCGCGGGCTCGACTGCCTCGACAACACGCCGCTGATCGACATTAAACCGGATCGCTGCGAGTTCACGCCGCTGGCGGCGCCGCAGAAGGGCGATTTCGAGACGGAGTAGTCTGTCATTCCGGGGCGACGCGAAGCGTCGAGCCCGGAATCCATCAGGCGTCAGAGTCGGTGGGGAAATGGATTCTCAGGTGCGCAATTGCGCACCATAGCTCGCGCCAAGGGGGCGCGCCCCGGGATGACGATCAACCCTTCAGCGCCGCGATCAGCTTCGCAGCGTGCTCTTCCAGCACCTTGGCGTCTTCCTTGCGGCTCGCGGGTGGCAGCATCGCCACGCCGTCGTGGCGCGGCATCACGTGCATGTGCAGGTGAAACACCACTTGTCCGCCGGCGGGCTCGTTGAACTGCTGGATGGTGATGCCGTCGGCCTTGAAGGCCTGCATCGCGGCTGCGGCGATCTTGTGCGCGCCGCGGGCGACATGGGCGTAATCGTCGGGCTTGATGTCGAGGATGTTGCGGGCAGGGGCCTTCGGGATCACCAGCGTGTGGCCGGGGACGCGCGGCATGATGTCGAGGAAGGCGAAGACGTGCTCGTCCTCGTAGACCTTGCTGCAGGGTAGCTCGCCGCGCAGGATCTTTGCGAAGATGTTGTTGGTGTCGTAGACGGTCATGACGGCTCCCCGAGAAATCCGCGCTTAGAATTTTGCGCTTACTGTCACCAGCCGCGGCGAGGCGTCAAGGCGCCTCGTCTATCCCTTTGCGGAACGGGCCGAGCTCGGCGAGCTCGCGTCCGGCCTCGGCGACATAGGCGCGCTCGCGCTTGAGGTAATCGTCGATGGCGCGGCGCAGGCCGGGATCGGCGATGAAGTGGGCGGAATGGGTGGTGCGCGGCAGGTAGCCGCGCGCGATCTTGTGCTCGCCTTGCGCGCCGGCCTCGACATGCTTCAGGCCGCGTTTGATCGCGAAGTCGATCGCCTGGTAATAGCAGACCTCGAAATGCAGGAACGGATGATGCTCGACCGCGCCCCAGTTGCGGCCGAACAGCGTGTCCGAGCCGATGAAGTTGATCGCGCCCGCGATCCAGCGATTGTTGCGGCGGACCATCACCAGCAGCACGTCGTCGCTCATGGTCTCACCGATCAGCGAGAAGAACTCCCGCGTCAGATAAGGCCGGCCCCATTTGCGGGAGCCGGTCTCCATGTAGAATGCGAAGAAGGCGTCCCAGGCATCCTCGGTGATGTCCTTGCCTGTGAGCCAGTGGATGGTGATTCCGGGCGGGAGCGCATCGCGCCGCTCGCGCTTGATCGATTTGCGGTGGCGCGAGTTCAGGGTGCTGAGGAAGTCGTCGAAGCTCGCAAAGCCCTCATTGTGCCAGTGGAACTGCTGGTCGGTGCGCTGCAGGAAGCCGTGCTCGGCGAGCAGCTTCCATTCTTCCTCGCGCGCGAAGGTGACGTGGACGGAGGAGGCCTTGCTGACGCCGCACAGCGCCACCAACCCGCTCGCCAGCGCATCCATGATGCGCTCGCGATCGACGCCGTCGCGGACCAGCAGGCGCGGCCCCGTCGCCGGTGTGAAGGGAACCGAGACCTGGAGCTTCGGATAGTAGCGCCCACCCGCGCGCTCATAGGCGTCCGCCCAGCCGCGGTCGAAGACGTACTCGCCTTGGCTGTGTGATTTCAGATAGCAGGGCACGACGCCAGCGACGCGGCCGTCGACCTTGGCCACGAGATGCCGCGGGCCCCAGCCGGTGCGAATGGTCGCCGAACCCGATTTCTCGACGGCAGACAGAAAGGCGTGCGAGACGAATGGGTTATAGGCAGGTTTTGAGAGGCCGAGGGAATCGCCTGGAAGTCCGGATGAGGTTCCCGCGCCAAGCCCGTTGCATGCCTTTTCGTTAAGGGCCTTGCCGGGATTGGCGCAGGCGTCCCAATCCTCCGGTGATACCTCGCCAATCGAAGGTACGGCCTCGAGCGTGATTTCGGATGATGCCATCGTTGCCCAAGATCGTGCATTGCAGCAGCGACTTCAAGAGGGTGGGGGAGCACGGCTCTCGTGCCCCGGACGCAGCGCAGCACGCAGTGGTGCGCTGCTGAGCCGGGGCCCATGTGGCAGCGCGCTCGCGGACAGATGGGCGGCTCTGCGCAGCAACGCTATGCGTTGCAGCTTGTCCAGGACACGAGCGTGCCCTACGGCACAAACCCCTCGAAGATCATCTGGTCGGCATATTGCCCCACCCGCGCCCGCTGCTCCGGGGTGCGGACGGTCCAGCCGAGCAGGGCGCAGCCGAAGACGTTGCGGGCGATCCAGGGGGCGGGGGCCGGGAGGTCGTCGACCCTGAAGGCGACGAAGTGGGGCTGGGTCTGGAAGCCGTGGCGCAGGTACAGCATGCTGTCGCGCTGCGGCTGGGTCAGCTTCGCCCAATAGTCGTCCTCATAGGTCCGCTGCGCGACGATGCCGCGCGGACGGGAGGGCAACAGCTCGCGCAGCGCCAGCACCTGGTCGGGATCGAACGACATGCCGACGGCGGGGCCGTCGTAGGACGCCAGCACCTCGGCCATCCGCTTCACCAGCTTGCGGTCGCCGCCAAAATGGCTCTTCACCTCGATCACCAGGGGCACGCGGCCGGCGACCAAGGAGCAGAGGTCGGACAGCGACATCATCCGCTCGTCCGTGGCCTTGAATTTGACGGCCTTCAGCTCCGCGGCGGTCTTCGACACGACCTCGCCGGTCGCCTCGGTGAGGCGGTCCAGCGCATGGTCGTGATGCACCATGGCCTCGCCATCGGACGAGAGCTGGATGTCGACCTCGATCGAGAAATTGCCAGCGATCGCAGCCTGCACCGCGCCCGGCATGTTCTCGACAACGCCGCGGGAAATGTCATGCAGGCCGCGATGGGCGACCGGCCGGGCTGTCAGCCAACCAGGAGCGCGCATTCGCGTCAGGCGACCTCGAACACGCCTTCGACCTCGACCGCCGCGTCCGCCGGCAGCGAGGCGACGCCGACGGTGGTGCGGGCGTGGCGGCCCTTGTCACCGAAGGCGGCGACCATCAGGTCGGATGCGCCGTTGAGCACCTTCGGCCCGTCGAGGAAGTCGGGCGCCGAGTTGATGAAGCCGCCGAGGCGCACCACGCGCACCACCTTGTCGAGGTCGCCGAGCGCCGCCTTGACCTGGGCCAGCAGATTGACCGCGCAGCCGCGGGCCGCCGCCGCGCCGTCTTCGATCGAGACACCGGCGCCCAGCTTGCCCTTGGCGATCAGCTTGCCGGCGGGGTCGAAGCAAACCTGGCCTGAAACGAACAGCAGATTGCCGGTGCGGACGAACGGGACGTAATTGGCCACGGGGGTGGGCGCCTCGTGCAGCTTGATGCCCTGTTCCGCCAGCTTTTGCTCGACCGTGCCCGCCATGTCCGACCTCGTTGTCCAGAAATTCCATTCGCTCCGGCGCATCCGTGGGAGGCCGGCCGCGCCCTGTTTCGCCCATCGTGCCGCCACATGCAAGCAACCCGCAGGAGGCTGCCTTTGGCCGAGGCGAGGCCGCTGGTTCAACGGCAGGGCCGCAACTTTACGTGAAACGGCCTCAGTTGCGACGCAATGGAACGGTCATTAAAATGTCGAATCTGCGCATCCCAAGGTCGCGTCCCCAAGGAACAGACATGGTGCACCTTTTCCGGACTTCGCTCGGTGTAATGGCGCTCGCGGCGGCCAGTTTCGGACCTGCCGGTTTAGGCCTTGGCGACGCCGCGCAGGCCGCCAATGGTCCGTTCCTCGCGCACCAGGCGCTTTACGACCTGAGCCTGGTGAAATCGCGCTCCAATTCGGTGAATAGCGCGCGCGGCCGCATCCTCTACAACTTCACCGGAAGCTCGTGCGAGGGCTACACCTCCGAATTCCGCCAGGTGTCCGAACTCGACAGCGGCGAGGGCAAGGTCACGCTCAGCGACCTCCGCTCCAACTCCTGGGAAGACGCCGCGGGCAAAAGCTACCGCTTCAAGATCGAGACCCGCATGAACGAGGCCGATGCCGGCCGCGTCGACGGCTCGGCCGAGCGCGACGGCGACCACATCAACGTCAAGCTGAAGCTGCCGTCGCCCAAGAGCTTCACGCTCGACGGCAAGATCGTATTCCCGACCGAGCAGATCCAGCGCATCATCGCCGCCGCCAAGGACGGCAAGCCGCTGCTCGAGCTCTCCGTCTATGACGGCTCCGACGACGGCCAGAAGGTCTACAACACGCTGACCGTGATCGGCCAGCCGATCCCCGCCGACCGCGCCGCCGCGCCGGATCCGTCGACCTCCGACGAGCATATGAAATCGCTCAAGCGCTGGCCGGTCACGGTCAGCTATTTCGACCGCGAGGCCCAGCAGAAAGAGGGCGAGCAGACGCCGGTCTATGCGATGGCATTCGAGCTCTACGAAAACGGCGTCTCGCGCCAGCTCGTGCTCGACTACAACGACTTCGTCATTTCCGGCGCGATGGGCAAGTTCGACGTCAAGGACAGCAAGCCCTGCAATTGAGAGGCTAAGCTCTTTCCGGGTTACAGCACACTCCACGCCATCACCGTCACCCTGAGGTGGCCGCTTCTTCAGCGGCCCTCGAAGGGCGACGGCCCGGCTGCGGCAGCGGGGCCGTGCATCCTTCGAGGCTCGCCACGCGGAGCTTCGCGCCGCGCAGCTCACACCTCAGTATGACGGAGTGCCATTGGCGCTCGCCGCATCTAGCTCTCGTCATACTCTCCCGCTACGCTCCCTCCCAACCAGAAACATCAGGGAGGCCAGCCCATGCCCAAGCTCGATCATCTCCGCCCCAGCGGCCTGCATCACAATCCCGCTTATTCCCACGTCGTCACCGCGACCGGCGCGCGCACCATCTACATTTCCGGACAGGTCTCGACCGACGAGGAAGGGCGGATCGTCGGCGAGGGCGATATCGCCGCGCAGACCACGCAGGTGATGCAGAATCTCGGCCTCGCCCTGAAGGCGGCCGGCGCGAGCTATTCCAACATCGTGAAGATCACGACCTTCGTCGTGAACTACAAGCCGGAGCTGCGCCCGATCATCGGCAAGGCCCGCTCGGCCTTCTTCGAAGGCATGGAGCCGCCGGCCTCGACCCTGGTCGGCGTCTCCGCGCTCGCAGCGCCGGAATGGCTGATCGAGATCGAGGCGGTGGCGGTTGCGGATTGAAGATCTCGTAGCCCGGATGATCCGGGCTACGAGTGCCGCGCGCCCGATAGCTCTTGTAGAGCAGCCATCGCTTCGTCCGCCCTGTCGACGGGCACAAACAGATGGTCGTGGTGGAAAGCCGACACGGCGTTCACGCTGATGCCGGCTTCGGCAAGACGCGCCGTGATCGCCGCCAGGAAGCCGACCGCATCGAGTGCGGAGTGAACCGTCAGGGTGATCAGGCGCGAGGGGAACGCGTAGCGCAGCCCCGCCGCTTCGGCCTCTTCGCGAGAGATCACGAGCGTTGTTCCTTCCTGTTCGCGGAACGTCAGCAGCGGTTTGAGTGCTTCGGGAATGGCCTCGCTGGTCGGGATCGTGCAAAATACGAGGGTGCCGTCCAGCATCTTCGGCCTCATGTGTCTCAGCAGCGCGCCGAGATTGTGCTCACCCGTCATGGTGCCAGCTCCTGCAGGATCGTTTGAGCCCTTGCGCAGCTATCGGCGCCGGCGGCTGTTGAAGCCATGACAGGCATACGTTCGTATATCTCCCCGAATCCTTCTCATGCCCTGATCTTACGCTCGTACAATTGAGTGACGGCGGCGAATTCTTACAATTTGAGTCCACTCGGGTCACTGCGAGGAAGCTCAATGAATGTCGTCATTCGAAAGCTCAACGGTTTGTGGCACCTCATTGTCGGGTCTTGTCAGATCCGAACTCCGTTCCTGGAAACGCAGGATCGGCAGCTGGTCGTTCAATATGCCCGGCGCGTCTATCCGGGTGCGCGGATATTCGAACGCGATTGAGTTGAGCAGGTCTCGATCACTCGGGCTGTCCTGTTTCCGGGCCCTCATACGCGATGCCGCGGATCACCGCGGCGCTGCCGAATTTCTTGCGCAGGCTGTCCACCGCGCGCTCGGCGTGGGCGGCGCGGCGGTCGAGCATGTCGGTGTCGTCGGCGGGCGAGCCCTCGCGCAGCGCGCTGACGCCGGCGCCCATCAGGCGGAAGGCGGTGCCGTCGATCTCCTTGGCCAGCATCTCGCGGCAGATCGCAAAGATCTTCGCGGCGAGCTGGGTCGGCGCCGCGATCGACTGCGAGCGCGTGCGCTGGCGGAAATCGGCGGTCTTCAGCTTCAGCGTGACGGTCGAGCCGGCGAGCTCGCTGCTCTTGAGCCGCGACGAGGTCCTCTCGCACAGCCGCCACAAAATCTTCTCCAGCGTCGCGAAATCGCGGATGTCGGTCTCGAAGGTGGTTTCGCTCGAAATGGTCTTGGCCCCCCGGTCAGGCTCGACGCGGCGGTCGTCGATGCCGCGGGCGAGCCGCCAAAGCCTGCGGCCATCGCTCGGAAACTGCCGCATCATCTCGATCTCGTCGGCCTTCTGCAGGTCGGCGATGATGCGGAAACCGCGCTGCACCAGCCGCTCCTGCGTGGCGGGCCCGACGCCGAAGATGAAGCCGACGGGCTTCTCTGCAAGCATCGATCGGGCTTCCTCCTGGTCGAGCGCGGCGAAGCCCCGCGGCTTGTCGAGGTCGGAGGCGATCTTGGCCAAAAACTTGTTGCTGGACAGGCCGACCGAGACGGAGATGCCGATGTCTCGCTCGACATCGCGGGCAAAGCGCGCCAGCACCTTTGCCGGGATCATGCCGTGCACCCGTTCGGTGCCGGAGAGATCGAGGAAGGCCTCGTCGATCGAGAGCGGCTCGACCAGCGGCGTCAGGGCCTGCATGGCCTGGCGCACCTCGCGCCCGACCCGCACATACTTCGCCATGTCGGGCGGGATCACGACTGCATGCGGGCAGGCGTCGAGCGCTTTGAACATCGGCATCGCCGAGCGCACGCCATAGGTGCGTGCGATGTAGCAGGCGGCCGACACCACGCCGCGTTTTCCCCCGCCGATGATGACCGGCTTGTCGGCAATGTCAGGGTTGTCGCGCTTCTCGACCGTCGCATAGAAGGCGTCGCAGTCGATGTGGGCGATGGTCAGGCCCGCGAGCGCACGGTGGCGGACGAGGCGAGGGGAACCGCAGGCGGAACAGCGCCGCACGCCCATGTCCAGATCGGCCAGACAGTCCCGGCAGAAGCAGCGGGGCCCGGCCGTATCAGGGGCGGTCACGGCACGTCGCGCTCCCAGGAGGGGTCGCCGAGCACGTCACCGAGGACCTGTCGCGCTGCTGCGACGTTGGTCGGATGCAGTTCCGCGGTCGAGGCAAAGGCCTTCACGGTGGCGTCATCGCGCATCACGAAATCGAGCACGCTGAGCAGGAAATTCGGGTCGGAGGCGGCATTCCGGAGCGTCTCCGGACCCACCCCTGTCTCGGCCAGGAACAGGCCCAGCCGCTCGGGATCGCCGGCAACGAAGGACAGCGCCTGAATCGCAACGATTTCAGCGACTTCGCGGGGGTTGTGAACAGGCTTTTTCAAGGGGCCGGTTTGCCTTTCCGTTAACTTTCGGTGTCTACTTTGGAATATGCCCGAGTCTCGGCCTTGAGTCTTGCGACCCCAAACAAGCAACTGGAAACCACATCGCGGAAAGTGACCCTCGGGTTTAACGAAACTAGAGCAAATCTGAGGCTAGTTTGAATCCAGTTTTCGAAGCGCCGGCGAGCGGCGCCTGAGGCGTCACATGTATGGGTCTGCGGACCAATCAGGAGGGCGGGATGGCTAAGACCGTCCTGATCGTGGAAGACAACGAGCTCAACATGAAGCTCTTCCGCGACCTGTTGGAGGCGCACGGCTACCAGACCTCCGGCACCAGCAACGGCTACGAGGCGCTCGACCTCGTTCGCAAGATGCGGCCCGACCTCGTGCTGATGGATATCCAATTGCCGCAGGTCTCCGGCCTCGAGGTGACGCGCTGGATCAAGGACGATCCGGAGCTGCGTTCCATTCCCGTCGTCGCGGTCACCGCGTTCGCGATGAAGGGCGACGAAGAGCGCATCCGCGAGGGCGGCTGCGAGGCCTATTTGTCCAAGCCGATCTCGGTCGGCAAATTCATTGAGACGGTCCGGCGTTTCATCGGATAGGAAGTGAGTTCACAGTGTCCGCGCGTATCCTGGTCGTCGATGACGTCCCTGCCAACGTCAAGCTGCTCGAGGCCCGCCTCTCTGCCGAATATTTCGACGTGATGACCGCCTCGAACGGCACCGAGGCGCTGGCGATCTGTCAACGCGCCGAATGCGACATCATCCTGCTCGACGTGATGATGCCCGACATCGACGGCTTTGAAGTCTGCCGCCGCCTCAAGACCGATCCGGCGACGCACCACATTCCCGTCGTCATGGTGACGGCGCTCGACAGTCCGTCCGACCGCAACCGGGGGCTGGAAGCGGGCGCCGATGACTTCCTGACCAAACCCGTCTCCGACGTCGTGCTGATCGCGCGGGTGCGCTCGCTGACGCGGCTGAAGATGATGACCGATGAGCTACGCATGCGCGCCATCACCTCGCTCGAGATCGGCATGCAGGCGCCCGAGCGCAGCGCCGTGGCCGACACCGGCAAGGGTGGCCGCATCCTGCTGGTGGACGACCGTCCGTCCTCCTACGAGCGGCTGGCGACGATCCTCGCCGCCGAGCACACCATCGACGTCGAACCGAACCCGACGGAAGCGCTGTTCCACGCCGCCGAGGGCAATTACGATTTGCTGATCGTCTCGCTCGACCTCAACAACTTCGACGGCCTCCGCCTCTGCAGCCAGGCGCGCTCGCTGGAGCGCACGCGCCATGTGCCGATCCTGGCGATCGCGGACCCCGAGAACTCGACGCGGCTGCTCCGCGGCCTTGAGATCGGGGTCAACGACTATCTGCTGCGTCCCATCGACAAGATCGAGCTCTTGGCGCGGGCCCGCACCCAGATCCGCCGCCGCCGCTATACCGATCATCTGCGCGACAACGTGCAGAACTCGATCGAGATGGCGATCACGGACGCGCTCACCGGCCTGCACAATCGCCGCTACATGGAGAGCCATCTGGCGACGCTCGCCGAGCAGGCCGCGACCCGCGGCAAGCCGCTGGCGCTGATGATCCTGGACATCGACTTCTTCAAGTCCATCAACGACAATTACGGCCACGACGCCGGCGACGACGTGCTGCGCGAGTTCGCGGTGCGGGTGCGCAAGTCGATCCGCGGCATTGATCTGGCCTGCCGCTACGGCGGCGAGGAGTTCGTCATCGTCATGCCGGAGACCGATCTCCACGTCGCCGGCATGGTCGCCGAGCGCCTGCGCCGCTCGATCGCGGGCGAGCCGTTCGCGATCCACAAAGGCGCCAAGCGCATCGAGGTCACGATCTCGATCGGCCTGACCACGCTGGAGCAGAAGGGCGAGGCGGTCGCCGACGTGCTCAAGCGCGCCGACACCGCGCTCTACCGCGCCAAGCACGACGGGCGTAATCGGGTGGTATCGCAGGCGGCGTAAGGTCCGGCTGCGCAAAATCGCGAAAACAACCCCATGCACAGTAGCCGGCGTTAGCTCGATCAATAGGTTAGGCGAGGGCAGCGAAATCGCTCGTGCGGAGGAGCGCGCCGTTCGACGCGTCCGGGCAATACAGGAGTGTAACGAAGCATCACGGTCTGTCCCGATGCGGCAGCAAGAGTCAGGCCAGAGAGAAATCGCCAGACATTGCTTCCGGACCTCGGCGGCCCGGGCAAAACAGCTCCGGCGTGACGGGGCGCGTGGGGTTACGGGACTGACCTGTGCAGTCCACTCCTCTCAGGAGCGCTTGGGGCGCTAGCCGATGAATTGCGTCTGCATCGCGGGATTAGTCGCGCCAAACTGGGCCAGATAGCAAAATCCTGCAGCCACTAACGTGAAGCCTCCTCCGAACATGCAAAGGGCGAGAATAAAACCGAAAAGTCCTGCGCTCGCTAGTGTGTTAGCCTCGGCTGATCGCTCTTCCTCTGTGATCGCGTGCCTCTCGACACTCCACGGCGGTGTTTATCTCCGCTCCTTTCAAGCAAGCCGCCCCCGCCTTGCTATCTCGTCCTCAAGCTTTTTCAGCAACTTGAGGAGTGCGGGACCGTCCATGTCCTCACGCGCGGCGCGCATATAGTGCTCCAAAATCGTTGGCCCGGTTTCTGACAAAGGCCCTGGCTTGTTTCCCATTACCGTCTCCGATCCAAGAAGGCGGGAGCATTTCGATCTCCGCCTTCCGCTGATATGGATAAGCGGAAAAATGTCGCATATGCGGTCTTTGCAGGGTGGTCAATTTTGCTCACATTGAGCGGTGACCGCATCCCTTCAGGGATCAAGCGTTCCAGAGAGACTGTGGCGGAGGTTGATGCCACGACCCGGCCTCCGCCGTATCTGACCTCGATCTTGGTGAAGCCTGTCCTGCGGTGACGGGCGTGATCGAGAATAGCTTGGCCTAGAGCTCAAGAGCTAGCGTCTCGGCAGCGCTCAGATCGGTAACTTCGGCCCCTTCGTCATCGATAACAACGCCGCCGTCATGGTGGATATCGAAGGGGTAAATTGGCACGGGCGTTCAATCAGCCCATGGCCTCAAGGTTCCTAAGGTCCAGCCCTCAAGGGAGCGGCTACTACGCCAGCAGCCAGGCTGCGACAGCGTGGATAAGCAAAAAGAGCACGTACAGCCAGCCGGACATCGCGATGGTTATGGTGGCAAAGAAGAGTGAGCCGAGGACCAAATCAGCCAATCTCCCGCTCGCGGCCTTGAGAGGTGCCATCGGCGGGATCGAGGCGGGTGCGATCGGGAAGTGTTCGACGCCGAACGGGTGGGCCATCTTTGCCCCTCTCATGGCTGGCAGGGGAGCGCAAAAGCGGTCTCTCAGCCACCGACGTCTGCAGGACGAGCCATTGATCGGTGATGCGTCTTCAATGCGCGATGATAGGCAAGGTTCAATTCGTCCCTGAGGAGTGCCATTCCACTCCCTCAGGGATGCTGGACCACTCTCTTGCCCCGTTTCATCGCCGGCTTCGCTTCCCACCCACATCCACCCCCGCATTCCGCAGCAGCACCTTCGCCGCTTCCTTCGCCGCGCGCGCCATCGCCGGATCGTCGCGGACGAGGTCCTGCGCGATCGAGCCGTCGACCAGCAGCACCAGCTGCGTTGCGAGCGCATCCGCCTCCGCCACGCCGAGCTCGTTCAGGCGGTCGCGAAACCAGAGGCGGCGGCTTTCCTTGAAGGCGACCGCGATCTTCTTCACGGCGCGGTCGGCCGGGCCGAGCTCGGCGACCGCGTTCACGAACGGGCAGCCGCGAAAGTCCTTGGCCGCAAACCGCCGCTCCAGCGAATCGAAGGTGGCGAGGATCTGCTCGGCCGGCGGCTTGTCGGAGGGGCGCGCGCTCACGAAGCGGCGCTCGAGGTAAGCCGCGATCAGCGCGTCCTTGGAGGGGAAGTGGTTGTACAGCGTGCGTTTGCTGATGCCGATCTCGGCCGCGATGGTGTCGACGCCGATGGCGCGGATGCCCTGCAGATAGAACAGCTTGTCGGCGGTCTCGAGGATCCGCTCTTTCATCGTCTGTGGGGCGGGCGGGGGAGCCATGCAGTGGAATGCGTCCTGTTCGCTTGACAGCACAGGTCGATCATAGCCTAAGTACACAGGTCTGTGTAACCAAAATCAACCGATATTGCGGACGACGGCATTTGCGCCGTGCCCACGAGGGAGAAGAATATGCCCCTGCTGCAGGTCCTGCGTCCGACATTGCCCATCCTGATCGGCGCCTCGATCATGCTGACGCTGAGCATGGGGCTGCGGCAGAGCCTCGGCATCTTCATGCAGCCGCTGACGCACGACATCCACATCTCGATCTCGGATTTCACGCTGGCGCTGGCGGTGCAGAACCTCGCCTGGGGCTTTCTCCAGCCGCTCGCCGGCGCGATGACGGTGCGCTACGGCTTCCGCCCGATCATGATCGCTGGCTCGTTGATGTACATCCTTGGCCTTGTTCTGATGGCGACCGCGAACGGCCTCGTCAGCATCATGATTGGCGCGGGCGTGCTGATCGGGACGTCGATGGCCTGCACTGCGGCTGCGATCGCGATGTCGGTGGCGGCGCGCGCTGTCCCTGCGACGGTGCGCTCGACCGTGCTCGGCATCGTCTCCGGGGCGGGCTCGCTCGGCGCGCTGCTGTCGGCGCCGATCGGGCAGATGCTCAATGAGGGTTTTGGCTGGCGCGCCGGGCTCGCCGGCTTCGTCGTCATGTCGGTGCTGATGATTCCGGCCGCGTGGTATGCGGGGCGCGTCGACCAGGTCCCGCTGCCGAAGCCCGCCGCCGACGAGATCGACGATGCCACGGCTGCGACCGCGGCGAGGACCGCGTTCGGCAATGCCTCCTTCGTGGTGATGACCTGCGCCTATCTCGTCTGCGGCATGCAGCTCGTCTTCCTCACCACGCATCTGCCGTCGTACCTCGCGATCTGCGGCCTCGATCCGATGCTCAGCGCGCAGACGCTCGGCATGATCGGCGGCTTCAACGTGCTCGGCTCGCTGTTCTTCGGCTGGGCCGGCCAGCGCTGGAACAAGCTGGCGCTCTTGGGCGGCATCTACATCCTGCGCTCGCTCGCGCTCGCCTGGTACTTCATGCTGCCGGCAACGCCGTTCTCGACGCTGCTGTTCGGTGCCATCATGGGCTTCCTGTGGATGGGCGTAGGGCCGCTGGTCGCGGGCGCGGTCGCCGAGATGTTCGGCCTGCGCTGGCAGGCGATGATCCAGGGCCTCGCCTTCATGAGCCACCAGATCGGCAGCTTCCTCGGCGCCTACGGAGGCGGGGTGATCTACGACGCGCTCGGCTCCTACACGATGGCCTGGCGCATCGGCGTCGCGCTCGGCCTTGCCGGCGGCATCGTGCAGGTCGCGTTCGCGCTTGTCAGGCCGTCGCAGCCGCCGGCGCCGGTGTTGCGGACGGCGTAGGCGTCCGGGCTTAGCGAGCGGTACAGACGGACGGCGTACGCCTATCATGCCTGGGACGCTGCGACGTTCGCCTTGACCGGGACGGGAAGCGAAACCTGCAACCCCCGGGCCAATGCCGGACGTCTCGATTTCGGCCGTCTCTGCGGAAGCTTTCCGAAATGCGAGAGGGCTTGCATCAGCGCAGACCGGACGGCTGGCTCGATCTTCGCGCAAATGAACCAGCAGACCAGGACAAGCAGGCCCAGCGCGAGCCATACGGCCGTTGTGGCATCCAGGCCTGAAACGACCAGGGCACGAATGATCGCTGCGCCAATGACGTTGTGCGTGAGATAGAGCGGATAGGTGATCAGTCCGAGCGTTCTCAAATAGGCTGGCGCTTCAGGGGAGGCGATGTCCGCAGAGCGCCTGCTCCTGTTTGCAGCACGGGCAATGAGGAGCACCGCGGCCGCCCAGACCATGATCGGCACGAGGGCTGATTGGTTCGCGAGGGCGGGTATGGACTCCAGGAAGAAGGAGGCGAAGACGTCAATTTCCGCCGCGCCGGAAAGACAGGTGACGGCAACGGCGACCCGTTCGAGCGCCGTCAACTCCCTGTTCGCGGAGATAAACAGCCAAATGCCCAGCGCGAAGAAGCAGCCATGGCTGAGCAGGAAGGCCGCGCACGGCACCCGGAACATCAGGATGACGAGATAGGGCAGGTCGGATGGTGTCGTGCATGACGTGACCAGCAGCGCGACGGCATTGAATATCGCGCTGTAGATGGTGAGGCCAAAAGCCAGGTGTCGCAGGGTGATCTTCTTCGTCAGCATCGCGCAGAACACCAGCCCATAGAACGCCGTCTCGGCGGCCAGCGTCCAATAGACTTCGTCAAGCCATTGACCCGTGACGCCTTTGGGCACCATCAGCATGGCGTGGATGTAGGGCAGGATGATTTCGGATGCGGGTTCGCTGCCGAAGAGGAGCAGGACGAGGAAGGTCGCGGTGGCGCAAACCCAGACCGCCGGATAGAGCCGGAGCGCGCGGCCGAGAAGGAATGCGCCCGGCGAAGATGTGGTCGCCGAATTCGCAATGACGAAACCGGAGATGACGAAGAAGATCTCGACGCCGACCCAGCCGAACCATGTGAAAGGCGCGGCGGACGGGTACAGGACGTCAGCGGCGACGGTGCGCTCAAAGCCCGGGACGCCGATCGAGGTCCAGGCCCAGGACCAGAACATCTGGTGAAAAATGGCAACGCCGAGCGCGGCGGCGAAGCGCAGCGGATCCAGCAAGGACAAATGGCTCTTCACGGGAATGGACCAAATTCATGCAACGATCCCGCTGGAGATAGTGAAGTCGCCCATGGCGCTCTGCGAGGTCGGTCACACTTGGTCCGCTGTCCAATGAAGCTCATCGGGGGCGAGGGGATAGTTGCGGGCGGCGTGGAATCTACGCCGGCATTTCCCCGTCACCCTGAGGCGGCCGCTTCTTCAGCGGCCCTCGAAGGGCGACGGCCCGGCTGCATCTCGGCCGCTCATCCTTCGAGGCTCCCGGCGCGATGCTGTGCATCGCGCGGCTCGCAGCAACCGGCGAGCGGTATGGACTAGTGACGTCCTGACCGCTTGAGATCGGCGACCTTGAACCTGTTGCCGGCCTGCAGGCTGCTGCAAAACCAGTGGGCTCTGTTGCGAAACTCGCCCAGGAACACCTTCGTCTCGACGCAGTTCTCGTAGGATGTATGGGTGATGGTGTCTCGGCACGTCGGCGAGAAAGGCCCATAGTTCACGTTGCCGCCCGACTCGCTGCATCCAATCCAGGGCTCGTTGCCGTGTCGGAAGCTTGATGCACAGCCACCGTTGCAGCTGCTGGCGACTTTCTCCAGGCTGGCAATCCTCCCCATCACAGAGCCCGGTGCATAGGAAGGTGTGCGCGCGGTTGACGTTCGCGTGGTCGACGCAGTCCGACGCGGCGCCGTTATGTTTGCTCCCCGCTCCGACACGTGCGGCTTTGCCACCTGCTTCGGCGCGTCGACCGTGACAGGGGGAATCGTGGCGGCAGAGCCAGTCGGGATTTGCGATGCGGCCGGGGCGCACAGCAAGACGGTTGACATGACAGCGATGGTTGAAGGCACGACAAGGCTCGATGACAATCTCATGACCATGTCCTTCCAATGCCGGCAAGGCAATTTCGCACCGGTAAGTGCACGGTAACATACATTCCGGGGCGAGCAACTGAAGGTTGAAGAGGCGTTTGCCTAATGATTGGCCATGGTGGTCAGGAGAAAGTGGAGCACGTCAATTCGTTCTCGTGCCCCGGACGCGGCGCAGCGCTCCCGGCGATGCGAAGCATCGTCCGGTGCGGTGCGCTGCAGAGCCGGGACCCATGCGGCCGCAGCGTCACGTATCGCGATCTGGGTCCCGGCTCTGCGCAGCAGCGCAAAGGCGCGCTGCAGCGCGTCCGGGACACGAGAGGGCCAAAATAAAACGGGGCCCGTGAGGGCCCCGCAAAACTCAGCAGCTTGTCCGCGATCTGACTTGATCTTTTACTTGATCTTGGCTTCGCGGAATTCGACGTGCTTGCGCGCGACCGGGTCGTACTTCTTCTTGACCAGCTTGTCGGTCATGGTGCGCGAATTCTTCTTGGCGGTGTAGTAGAAGCCGGTGTCGGCCGAGGACACGAGCTTGACCTTGATGGTGACCGCTTTGGCCATGTTCTGAACCTCAGAAAATTGGGGAATCTGGAGCCGGCCAAACGGCCCGCGTTGGCCGGCAACCTAGCCAGAAACCGCCTGATGTCAAGGTTTCGAAGCGTTTTCCAGCGAAGTGGGTACCGGTTCGCGTCAAGAAAACGCGTCAAAAACAACAACCTAGGGCCCCGGCAGGGGCTCTAGCGCGCAAAACCACCCGAAACGGCCCGATTATCCCTCGAAGAACCGATTTTTCGGCCGCGGCAGGCCCAGATTCTCCCTCAAAGTGGGCCCTTCATACTCTTTGCGGAAAATCCCGCGCCGCTGCAGCTCCGGGACGACCTTGTCGACGAAATCGTCGAGCCCGGCGGGCAGGAACGGGAACATGATGTTGAAGCCGTCGGAGCCGCGCCCGACCAGCCATTCCTCCATCTGGTCGGCGATGGTCTTGGCCGTGCCGACGAAGGACAGCCCGCCATAGCCGCCGACGCGCTGGGCGAGCTGGCGCACGGTGAGCTTGTCGCGCTTGGCGAGGTCGACCATGCGCTGCCGGCCGCTCTTGCTGGCGTTGGTCTCGGGGATGTCAGGCAATTGGCCATCCGGATCGAAGCCGGAGGCATCGGTGCCGAGGATGACCGAGAGCGAGGCGATGGCACTGTCGTAATGCACGCGGCTGTCGAGCAGCGCGCGCTTCTCCCGGGCCTCATCGACGCTGTCGCCGACCACGACGAAGGCACCGGGCAGGATCTTCAGGTGCTCGGGATCGCGGCCGACGGTCTCCATGCGACCCTTGATGTCGGCATAGAGCTTTTGTCCGTCGGCGAGGCTGCCGCCGCCGGTGAACACGGCCTCCGCCGTCTCGGCCGCGAGCTGCTTGCCGTCTTCCGACGCGCCGGCCTGCACGATCACCGGCCAGCCCTGCACGGGGCGGGCGATGTTGAGGGGCCCGCGCACCTTCAGATATTTGCCGTTGTGATCGAGCGTGTGCATTTTCGAAGGATCGAAGAACAGCCCGCTCTCGACATCGCGCACGAAGGCATCGTCGGCGAACGAATCCCACAGGCCCGTGACCACGTCGTAGAACTCGCGGGCGCGCTTGTAGCGCTCGGCGTGCTCCATGTGATCGTCGAGGCCGAAATTCAGGGCCGCGTCCGGGTTCGATGTCGTGACGATGTTCCACCCCGCACGCCCGCCGCTGAGATGATCGAGCGAGGCGAAGCGGCGCGCGACGTGGTAGGGCTCGTCGAAGGTGGTCGAGCCTGTCGCGATCAGGCCGATGCGCTCGGTGACCGCGGAGAGCGCCGACAGCAGCGTGAACGGCTCGAACGAGGTCACGGTGTGGCTGCGCTTGAGCGCATCGATCGGCATGTTCAGCACGGCGAGATGGTCGGCCATGAAGAAGGCGTCGAACTTGCCGGCCTCGAGCTTCTGGATCAGCTGCTTGATGTGACCGAAATTGAAATTGGCGTCGGGCCAGGCCCCGGGATAGCGCCAGGCGCCGGTGTGGATGCTGATCGGGCGCATGAACGCGCCAAGCTTGAGTTGCCGTTGTGCCATCGCCCGGTGTCCGTTCTTGGTGACGTTGGGGAAAGACATAGGGACGCCGGGGAGCTGCGCCATTGGGGGAGGCGGGAAGAATCTTTTGTTTTTCGCGACGCGGTTAGCACAATCGCGTCATTTCGGGGTGACGCGCGGCGAGCCCGCAGGAGCCATCGAACCAATCCGCTGCCGGCTCCGACCTAAGCCGTGACCTCGTGAGGAGACTTCAATGGCAGGCGCAATGACCGTGGATGGCAGCATTGTCCGCATCGACCGGACCATGCCCTGGGTTGGCCGGCTGCTGTCGCTGCCGCTGCTGGCGGCCAGCTTCTATCTGCTGTGGAATGTCGCGCTCGGCCTGCGCCAGGATTTTTCCGGTTTTGGAAGGCTCGCCGACGATCTCGTGCCGGTGCTGGTGTTCACGGGGTTCGGGCTGCTCGTCGGCATCCCCGGCATCATCCTGCTGACGTTCCGCACTTTCGTCGTGCTCAACGAGACGCTGCGCCAAATCGTCATCACCAGGCAATTCGGCCCGCTGAACATTCGCTCGTCACTCAATCTCGCCGACTACCATTTCATCAGCGTCACCGACGACTACGACACCGATCTGACGACGTACGAGGTCAATCTCTGCGGCAACAAGGGCACCGAGCCGATCACGCTTCAGAGCTTCGCCAGGCGCGAGGAGGCGGATCATCTCGCAAGCGAGATCGGTCGCGTCCTCAAGTTCCCGGCGCGCGACTATGTCGGCACCGAGCCGGATGCGGACTAGGCTGGCTCTTCCCGTCATTCCGGGGCGCGCCTCTTGGCGCGAGCCCGGAATCCATTGCTCGGCAAGTCTCTGCGGCCCGATTGATTCCGGGCTCGCGCTGCGCGCGCCCCGGAATGACGACCTAGCCCAAAACATCCTTCTGCATCTTGCCGCCGTAGAAATGGAAGAACGGCACCGGCGCGTCGTGGCGCAGCGGGCCGGTGGCGAGGCGGGTGTGGAGCTCGTTGAGCACGTTGCGCGTCATCGGATGCAGGTCGGCCAGCGGCTTGGAGCCGAGCTCGACCCAGACCAGCTCGACCAGTTCGGCATCGGCATGGATCACGCCATCGACGCGATGGGTGATTGCGGAGGCATCCGCCGTGAAGAAGCGCGTGTCGAACCGCTTGACGCGGCCGGGCGGCGTGATCGCGCGCGCGATCAGGAACAGGCTCGAGGGATCGGGCAGGAGGCCCGCATCGGCGAACGGCTTCCAGGCGCCTTCGAGCTTTGCTTTCCCTTCGGTCTTGCGGCCGAGGCAGAGGCCGGTCTCCTCGCAGGCCTCGCGGATCGCGGCAATGGCGAGAGACTTCGCGCGTGAAGCGGGGGTCTTCGGGCTGCCTTTGGCGAGGTTGGCTTCCAGCTCCGCCGTGATGGGCGCAGCACAGGGCACGCGATAGTCGGCCTTGTCGACGCGCCCACCGGGGAAGACGAACTTGCCGGGCATGAACACCACCTTGTCGTGGCGCTTGCCGACCAGCACTTTCGGAATGGCGCCGCTGCGATCGACCAGGATCAGCGTCGCCGCATCCCTCGGGCGGAAATAGGGATGGTGATCGGCTTCCTTCTCCTCGTGGACCCTGGCTTTCTCCGCGACTTGCACAATATCCGTCATGTCCTCACCCAAACGCTTTTTGCTTCTTGCTTACACAGGCGGAATACCATCCGGAGGGTTGTCGTCAAACCCGTGCATGCGCAGAGCCCATTGCAGGCCGACCACAGCTCCCTTGACCGGCTGCAGCAGCGCCAGCGAGGCGACGAAGGTGAAGGGCAGATAGGCCGCGAAGCTGATCCAGACCGGCGTCGTGTAATTGGTCTCGATCCAGAGGATCGTGGGCACCACGATGTGGCCCACGATGACGATGACGAGATAGGCCGGCAGATCGTCGGCGCGGTGCGGCGTGAAATCGAGGCCGCATTTGGCGCAATCGTCGGCGGTCTTCAGGAAGGCGCGGAACAATTTGCCCTCGCCACAGCGCGGGCAGCGGCCGCGAAAGCCGCGCTTCATGGCCGTCCAGAGATCGCGCTTCTCGACGAGGCCCGTCTCGCGCGTCCAGATTTTTGGGGCCGTGCTCATCGTCACCATGCTTTGCCCTTTTTACCGCCGCCTTTGCCCTTGTTCTTTCCCTTGTTGTTTCCCTGGCCCTTCTTCCCCTTGCCGGATTTTGGCTTCGCTGGCTTGCGTTTTCTGTCCGGGCTCCGTCCGGGCTGCGCCTTGAGCGAAGGGCGGCGTTGCGGACCCGGTTGCCTGCGGTCGCGCGGCGCGGTCTCGCTGGATGACGACAGCAGCTCGAAACGCAGTGCGCCTGCGATCGGAGCGGCTTCGATCAGGCGGACGTCGACGACGTCGCCGAGCTGATACATGGTGCGGCTGCGCGTGCCGACGAGGGCGTGCCGGCTCTCGTCATAGTTGAAATATTCCGTGCCGAGGGATCGGATCGGGATCAGGCCGTCGGCGCCGGTATCGGCGAGCTTGACGAACAGGCCGGCGCGGGTGACGCCGGAGACGCGGCCCTGGAAGCTGGCGCCGATGCGGTCGGCGAGGTGATGGGCGATCAGCCGGTCGACGGTCTCGCGCTCCGCCTTCATCGCGCGCCGCTCGGTCACCGAGATGTGGGCTGCGACCTCGCCGAGGCTTTCCGGCGTCTCGCTGTCGGGCAGCGCGCCTTCGCCGAGACCGAGCGCGCGGACCAGCGCGCGATGCACTACGAGGTCGGCATAGCGGCGGATCGGCGAGGTGAAATGCGCGTAGCGGCGCAAATTCAGGCCGAAGTGTCCGTAATTCTCGGAGGAATATTCCGCCTGTGCCTGAGCGCGTAGCACCACCTCGCTCACCAGCGGGTAATAATCATGGCCTTCGAGCTGGGCCAGCACGCGGTTGAACGTGGTGGGACGCAGAGCGCCCGATTTGGCGAAGGGAACGTCGAGCGTCTCCAGAAATTCCGCGAGTGCGTGGACCTTCTCCAGCGTCGGCTCGTCGTGCACGCGGTAGATCAGCGGGAGCGATTTCTTCTCCAGCATTTCCGCGGCTGCGACGTTGGCGAGGATCATGAACTCCTCGATCAGCTTATGCGCGTCGAGGCGCTCGGGCACGACGACGCGATCGACCGTGCCGTCGCTCTTCAGGAGGATCTTGCGCTCGGGCAGGTCGAGATTGAGCGGATCGCGCTCGTCGCGCGCGCGCTTGGCGCAGGCATAGGCGGCGTAGAGCGGTTTCAATATCGGATCGAGCAGGGGGCCGGTGGTGTCGTCCGGCCGGCCGTCGATCGCGGCCTGCGCCTGCGCATAGCTCAGCTTGGCCGCCGACCGCATCAGGATGCGATGAAAACTGTGCGAGCGCTTGCGGCCATCGGGGCCGAGCACCATTCGCACCGCGAGGGCGCCGCGCGGCTCGCCCGGCACCAGCGAGCAGAGATCGTTGGAGATGCGCTCGGGCAGCATCGGCACGACGCGGTCGGGGAAATAGACCGAATTGCCGCGGTCGAGCGCGTCGCGGTCGAGCGCGGTGCCCGGCCGCACGTAGAAGCTCACATCGGCAATGGCGACGTTGACGATGAAGCCGCCCTTGTTGTTCGGATCCTCGTCGGGCTGCGCGTGTACCGCGTCGTCGTGATCCTTGGCATCAGGCGGATCGATGGTAACGAGCGGAACGTCGCGCCAATCCTCGCGGCCCTTCAGGTTCGCGGGCTCCGCCGCTTCCGCGTCGCGCATCGCGGCGGGCGAGAATTGCAAGGGGATGTCGTGGGCGTAGATCGCGATCAGGCTGATCGCCTTCTCCGACTTGACCGAGCCGAGCTTCTCTTTCACGCGGCCGGACGCCAGCCCAAAGCTGCGCGTGCGGACGATGTCGACGCTGACGAGATCGCCGTCCTGCGCGCCGTGTGTGTCGGCCGCGGCGATGTTCAGCTCGCGGTCGGCGGCCTTCTTGTCGACGGGGACGAGCCGCCCGCCGCCTTCGGGAAGCGCGCGGAACACGCCGAGGATGCGGCTCTTGGCCTTGTCGAAGACCTTGATGATGTGGCCGCGATAGGCGGGGCCTTCGGTCTCGGACGTCGGCTCGACGCGCAGCAGCACGCGATCGCGGACGCCGGCGACGGTGCCCGGCTTTGGCCGGCGCGGCATCTGGATACGGATTTTAGGGGGCTCGCCGCTTTCGACCTCGTCCCATTCGGTAGGCGAGGCGATCAATTCGCCGTCGGCGTCGCGCCCCGTGATGTCGGCGACCAGCGTCGACGGGAGCGCGTCCGGCTCGGACACCTTGTGGCGTTTCTTCTTGATGGTGCCGTCGTCGGCGAGCTCGCGCAATATGCGCTTGAGCTCGACGCGATCGGCGTTCTTCAGGCCGAACTCGCGCGCAATTTCGCGGGTGCCGACGTTTCCTTGATTTGCCTTGATGAAGGCGACGATGGCGCTCCTGTCGGGAAAGCCATGGTCATTCTTGCGTTTCACTTAACCTCTAATTCTTGATCTAGGTCTTGCCGGCACTCTTCTTGGCCGGAGCCTTGGTGGCGGCGGCCTTGGTCGGCGACGTTTTTGCGGTCGACGACAAGGCTGCGCGCGCCTTGCTGGTGGATTCGGATTTGGTCTTGGCCGCCTTCTTCGCGGCCGTCTTTTTCGGTTTCGGCGCGGCATCATCGCCGTCCGCAGCCTTCGTCGCGGTCTTCTTGGCCTTGGCCGGCTTCGCCGCCTTCTTCGGCTTCTTGCCGCCGCCCTTGGCCGCGCGCTCGTCGATCAGCGCGATCGCCTGTGCCAGCGTGACGGTGTCCTTTTCGAACTCGGCAGGGATCGTCGCGTTGACGCCGCCCGCGGTGACATAGGCGCCGTAGCGGCCGCTCTTCACGGTGACGGTGCCGAGCGAGGGATGATCGCCGATCGCCTTGCCGGGATCGGCGCCGAAGCGGCGGCTCGGGCCCTTGGCGACCTTTTCCGCGATCAGCGTCACCGCCCGGTTGAGGCCGATGTCGAACACTTCGTCGCCGGCCTCCAGGCTGGCGTAGGTCTTCTCATGCTTGACGAACGGCCCGAAGCGGCCGAGGCCTGCGGTGATCGGCTGGCCGGTTTCCGGATGTTTTCCGATTTCGCGCGGCAGCGACAATAGCTTCAACGCAAGCTCGAGCTCGACATCGCCCGGCGAGGTGCCCTTGGGGATGCCCGCGCGCTTAGGCTTCTCGCCTTCCTCATAATCCTTCTGCTCGCCGAGCTGGATGTAGGGGCCGAAGCGGCCGGCCTTGACCCAGACATCGCGACCCGTATCAGGATCCTGGCCGAGCGAACGGTCCGCGCTGGCCTCGCCGTCGGCGGCGAGCTGACGGGTGTAGCGGCACTCCGGATAGTTCGAGCAGCCGACGAAGGCGCCGAACTTGCCGGCCTTCAGGTTGAGCCGGCCGGTGCCGCAGTTCGGGCACTGCCTGACGTCGCCGCCGTCGGCACGGGGCGGATAGATGTGCGGCCCGAGCATCTCGTCGAGCACGTCGAGCACCTGCGCGACGCGCAGATCCTTGATGTCGTCGACGGCGCCGATGAAGCCGGTCCAGAAATCCTTCAGCACCTGCTGCCAGGAGATCTCGTTGTTCGAGATGCGGTCGAGCTGCTCTTCCAGCCCAGCGGTGAAGTCGTATTCGACGTAGCGGGCAAAGAAGCTTTCCAGGAACGCGACCACGACGCGGCCCTTGTCCTCGCCGTGCAGGCGCTTCTTCTCCAGCTTGACGTAGCCGCGGTCCTTCAGCACCTGGAGGATCGAGGCATAGGTCGAGGGCCGGCCGATGCCGAGCTCTTCCATGCGCTTGACCAGCGAGGCCTCGGAGAAGCGCGGCGGCGGCTCGGTGAAATGCTGCGTAACGGACAGCGACTGCCGCTTGAGCGCGTCGTTCGGGCTCATCGCGGGCAGGCGGCGGGAATCCTCGTCCTCCTCGTCGTCGCGGCCTTCCTGATAGAGCGCCAGAAAACCGTCGAACTTGACGACCTGGCCGGTGGCGCGCAGCTCCAGCGTGCTGGAGCCTGCCTTCGCGGTGATGTCGACGGTGGTGCGCTCGAGCTCGGCCGATTCCATCTGGCTTGCGATGGTGCGCTTCCAGATCAGCTCGTAAAGCCGCGCCTGGTCGGCATCGAGCTTGCGGCTCATGCTGTCGGGGCGGCGGGACATGTCGGTCGGGCGGATCGCTTCGTGCGCTTCCTGGGCGTTCTTGGCCTTGGCCTGGTACTGGCGCGGCGCGTCCGGCACGTAGGCGTTGCCGTAATCCTCGCCGATCACCTTGCGGGCCTGGGTGATCGCAGACGGATCGATCTGCACGCCGTCGGTACGCATATAAGTAATGAGTCCGGTGGTCTCGCCGCCGATGTCGATGCCTTCATAGAGGCGCTGGGCGATACGCATGGTGTGCGCCGGCGCAAAGCCGTATTTGCGGCTGGCTTCCTGCTGCAGCGTCGAGGTGGTGAAGGGCGCCTGCGGATTGCGCCGGGCGGGCTTCGCATCGACCGAGGTCACAGCGTAGGCGGCCGTCTCCAGCGCCTTCTTGAAGTCTTCGGCTTCCGCGCCGGTTCCAATGTCGAGGCGCTGGATTTTCTTGCCGTCGGCGCCGACGAGACGGGCCTCGAAGGCATCGCCGCGCGGGGTGAGCAGGGTCGCGATCAGCGACCAATATTCACGCGCGACGAACTTCTCGATCTCGAGCTCGCGGTCGCAGACGAGGCGCAGCGCCACCGACTGCACGCGGCCGGCGGAGCGGGCGCCCGGCAGCTTGCGCCACAGCACGGGGGAGAGGGTGAAGCCGACCAGATAGTCCAGCGCGCGGCGCGCCATATAGGCGTCGACCAGCGCGCCGTCGATCTGGCGCGGATGCTTCATCGCGTCCGTGACCGCCTGCTTGGTGATGGCGTTGAACACCACGCGCTCGATCTTGTGGTCCTTCAGCGCGCGCTTTTCCTTCAGCACCTCCAGCACGTGCCAGGAGATGGCCTCGCCCTCGCGATCAGGGTCGGTGGCGAGAATCAGGCGGTCGGCGTTCTTCAGGGACTTGGCGATGTCATTGAGCCGGCCGGCCGCCTTGGGGTCGACCTCCCAGATCATCTTGAAATTGGCGTCAGGATCGACGGAGCCGTTCTTCGCGGGCAGGTCGCGGACATGGCCGAACGAGGCCAGAACCTCATAGGACGAGCCCAAATATTTGTTGATCGTCTTGGCTTTCGCCGGCGACTCCACAATGACGATATTCATGTAGTTCCAGTAACTTACGGGAAAATATGGGGCCGAAAACGAAAGGACTCGGGTCGGCCGTTTCGACCCGAACATGGGTGGTGAGGCCCTCGCTGTCAAATCGGAGGCTGTTGAACGCCGCCCGGATGGGAAAAGTTTCATATCGAGAAAGTTGCAAAATACCACCTTGGAGTTGCGATCGCTATCGGCGTAATGTTTCCGCGGGGCATGGATTCGGGGTGGGGTCTGGTGACTAAGCCAGGAAAGAAACGGGCGCGCGCCGGATCAGGTGCGCCGGGAGGCTCGCGCCACGAGGAACCGGGAGAGGGCGGCGTGGACGAGGCGGTCGCCTTCATCGCCGAGCAGATCGGGCCCTTGCGCAAGCTCGCCGAGCGCCACAAGCTCGACGTGCTGCATTATCTCCTGGGCATGACCAAGCTGGAAGCCGACGAGCATTTGAGGCTGCGGAGCAAGCGCAAGCTGTCGTGAGGGCACTACCCAACCCGCCATCCTGAGGCGCGAGTGGCGCGATGCGCAGCATCGCGCCAGGAGCCTCGAAGGATGAGCGGCCGAGATGTAGCCGGGCCGTCGCCCTTCGAGGGCCGCTGAAGAAGCGGCCACCTCAGGGTGACGGTGATCGATATGAGCGCGCTGCCTCAACCTCGTCATTGCGGCTTGCTATTTTGGCCAATCGCTGGCCGAGATATTCGGCCGTGGTCAAGTCGCTGTGCGGCAACGCACCGTCGATGATGTTTGTCGCCAGTCCAAGCTGGCTGCCCAGACGATTGCGGCCGCCCGGGTCCTCTCCTCCCGGGACATCCAGTCCGCACCAGAGCATGCCGTGCTGAGCAGCCAGGATCGTAAAGTAGGTCAGCGTGTGGAGTTGATCGCCCCCCGCGAGAGCGCCCGTGGTGAATCCGGCTGCGAACTTGTTGGCCCATCGCTGCTGGGTCCACCGGTCGCTTGAGGCGTCCGCGAAGGCTTTGAATTGCGCCGCTGCTCCGCCCATGTAGGTCGGGCTGCCAAATGCGACCGCGCTGGCGCGGTCGATCGTTTCCAATAAGCTCTCATTCTGGAAGCGGCCCGACGCGATATCGTCGCCTGTGATGCGACAAAGCGCGACGTGCGCTATGCCATCCGCTCCGCGCGCCACTGCATGCGCCAGCGACTCAGTGGTGCCGGAGATGGAAAAATAGACGATGGCGAGCAGGGGCATGGGTGCCACTTTCGGCTATTTGAGCATCTTCGACGCCGTCTGTATTTTGTACAAGTCCTTTCAAGCCGTCATTGCGAGCGCAGCGAAGCAATCCAGAGTCTCTCCGCGGTGGCAATCTGGATGGCTTCGCTGCGCTCAATGACGGTGTGGTGGCAACCGTGCGTCATTACGCCGACCGCCGCCGCGGCGGCCGCGGCTTCAACATGGTGTCGGCGGGCGTAAGCAGCCGTCCGTCCTCCGCACGCATTTCGAGCTTCTTCACCGGGCGGTGCTTGGCGCGATCCACCAACACGGTCGCGATCTCCTCAGGCGCGTCGTCGAACTCCTCGCTCCATTGCCGCAGCGCGACCAGAATGGGGAAGGTGCCGCGGCCCTTCGGTGTCAGCACATATTCCTGATAGGCGCTGCCGTCGGAGGCGGGCGCGGTCGCCAGGATGCCGTGGTCGACCAGCGCGCGCAGCCGGACTGACAAGATGTTCTTGGCCATGCCGAGCTTGCCCTGGAATTCGCCGAAGCGGCGCAGGCCGAACAGCGCCTCGCGGATGATCAGCAGCGACCACCAATCGCCGAGCGCGTCCAGTGACCGCGCGATCGGACAGGCATCGCCCTCGAAGCTCGTTCGTTTCACCATCGTCGTCTGTCCTTTCGCGTTCGCACGATTGCCGAGCCGATCACGCGCTTGTGTGGTTGCATCATAAAACCATATGCCCTAGATGGCAATCTAGTTTCATAATGCAACTACTGGAGGCGAACGTGAGATTGACGAACAAGACGGCCCTGATCACCGGCGGCAACAGCGGCATCGGGCTGGCAACGGCCAAGCTGTTCGTGGCCGAAGGCGCCAAGGTGGTGATCACCGGACGCAACAAACAGACGCTGGAGGCGGCCGCGAAAGAGCTCGGGCCGAATGCACTTGCGCTCGCTGCGGACGCCACCGACATCGCCGCGACGGAAGCCGCGATCAAGCAGGGGGCCGAGAAGTTCGGCAAGTTCGACATCGTGTTCGCCAATGCCGGGATCGCCGGCGGAACGCCGCTCGGCTCGGCCACCCTCGAAGTGTTCGAGAAGGTCATCAGCACCAATCTGACGGGCGTGTTCTTCACGGTGCAGGCGGCACTGCCTTATCTCAACGACAATGCCTCGATCATCCTCAACGGCTCGGTGATCTCGGTGCTCGGCATTCCCGGTTACTCCGCCTACGGTGCCGCGAAGGCCGGCGTGCGCGCGATGGCGCGGATCATGGCCTCGGAGCTGTCGCCGCGCGGCATCCGCGTCAACGTGGTGGCGCCCGGCGCGATCCGCACGCCGATCTGGGGACCTGCAACCGCAACACCGGAAGCCGAGAAGGCCTTCGAGAAGCGGATCGCACTGTCGACGCCTCTGGGGCGCATCGGCGAAACCGATCACGTTGCCAAGACGGTGCTGTTCCTCGCCTCCGATGATTCCGCGCATGTGCAGGGCCAGGAGATCTTTGTCGACGGCGGCGCGGTGGCCTCGCCGAGCGGCGCGCCGATCTATCGCGGTTGATCAAGTGAAGTGAAAATTGAATCAGTCGGCGCGATCGTTGCGGTTGCGCCGACGGGTCTCTGCACCTCGCGAGCTGTATTTCCCTGAACCTTGCGTGAAGCGTTGAACCTTCGCGCAAGCTGCCAAGACATTTTTACGGGCAGGGGTCACAAGACTCATTTCAAGGGAGCCCGATATGCCAAAAGCAGCCCGCATTTTTTCATCGATTTCAGCGCCGCGCATTTACACCGAAAATTCCGCCGTTCCGGCCAGACGCTCCGATACCTCCGAACTCATCGGAGTAGTGCTGTTCGCGGGCATTGGCCTGTTCATCTCGCTCATCGCCGTGATCCTGGGCATGCAGGGCGTCTGGTTTTAGCTTCGCATATCGCGCCGCCGTCCATCAGCCGCCGCAGCGATTCCCGCGGCGGCTGATGCTTCGCTACGGCTTCAGGCCGCGCGCAGGCTGGTTGCCGCCTGAAGCGCGCCGGCCAGCGATTTTTCGCGGTGGTCCGGCCCGACCTGGATGCCGTCGGCAATGATGAATTCGGGATCATGGATGCCCATGAAGCCGAACACGCCGCGCAGATAGCTTTCGAGGTGCTCCAGCGCTGAAGCCGGCGAGCCCGCGCCGTAATAGCCGCCGCGCGAGATCGCCACGATCACGCGCTTGCCGCCGGCGAGCCCCTCGGGGCCGGCCGCGCCGTATTTGAAAGTCTTCCCCGCCACCATGATGCGGTCGATCCAAGCCTTGAGCTGGCTCGGAAGCGTGAAATTGTACATGGGCGCGCCGATGACGACGGTGTCGGCGGCCAAAAATTCGTTCAGCACGGCCGCGCTCGCAGCAAGATCAGGACCGAGTTCCGCCGGCGCGGGCGCGCCCTGCGCGGCGGCGAGGTGCGAGCCCGAGAGGTGCGCGAGCGGGGTCTGGGTCAGGTCGCGATAGGTGATGTCCAGCGCGGGCGTCGCCTGCCGGAGCCGGTCGACGATGGCCGCGGAGACCTGCCTGGACACGGAGTGGGGGCCGAGCACGCTGGAGTCGATATGGAGCAGTTTCATGTGGGGTCACCCTGGTATAAGTTTGTAACCAGCGCTACATGAGTGACCATAGAAATCCCCGCAAGAACGCACTTTTTTGAGCCATGGGCACATCTTTGAAACCTGAGAACACCGATTTGCCTGCTCCGCCGAGGCCAACTGCGAGGTCAGATGCGAGGCCAGATCCAATCCCGGACCCCAACCATGCGGATTGCCGCGGCGTGGCCTCCGTGCTGTCGCGCGTCGGCGACAAATGGAGCGTGTTCGTGATCATGATGCTCGGCGACGGGCCGAAACGCTTCAATGAGCTGAAGCGCATGATCAACGGCATCTCGCAGCGGATGCTGACCTTGACGCTGCGCGGGCTGGAGCGCGACGGCCTTGTCACGCGCACGATCTTTCCGACCATTCCGCCGCGCGTGGACTATGAGCTGACCGATCTCGGCCGCGGGCTGCAACAGCCGGTGAAAGCGCTCGGGCAGTGGGCGATCGACCATCTGGTGCAGATCGAGGCGGCGCGCACGAAGTTCGATCGGCGCAACGATCGCTAGATCAGAGACACCAACCCGCCGCCGTGACGTTCGAGCTTTCCGGCAAGCTCGAGCTCCAGCAGCACGGTGC
The DNA here is from genome assembly GCF_036247965.1 of Bradyrhizobium sp. TM233. NCBI lineage: Bacteria > Pseudomonadati > Pseudomonadota > Alphaproteobacteria > Hyphomicrobiales > Nitrobacteraceae > Bradyrhizobium > Bradyrhizobium sp. TM233. Next base: position 63,769 of record NZ_BTIG01000008.1, read on the forward strand.
GCACGATCGCAGGCGAGGCGCCGGACATCCGCACGAGATCGTCGATCGAGATGGGGGTGGGGCCGAGCAGGCCGGTGATCTGGTCGCGGTCGTGGCCTTTCGGATCGCTCTCGAACGGCTCGCTGTCGGGCTCGCTCGCAGGGATCATCAGCGGCCGCTCCATGATCGGTGCGACCGCATTGACGATGTCGGCAGCTTCGGTGACGAGCGTCGCGCCCTGCTTGATCAGGTCGTTGGTGCCGGCAGCGCGGGGATCGAGCGGCGAGCCGGGCACCGCGAACACCTCGCGGCCCTGTTCGGCCGCCATGCGCGCGGTGATCAGCGAGCCCGAGCGGTGCGCCGCCTCCACCACGACGACGCCGAGCGAAGCGCCCGAGATCAGGCGGTTGCGGCGGGGGAAATCGCGGGCGCGCGGCTCGTGGCCGAGCGGCATCTCGGAGATCGCAGCGCCTGCGTGGTCGAGGATCGCGGCGAGCAGGTCGCCATGCTCGGGCGGATAGATGCAATCATGGCCGCCGGCGAGCACCGCAACCGTGCCGCTCTCGACGCTGGTGCGATGCGCGGCCTGGTCGACGCCGCGCGCGAGCCCGGAGATGACGACGAAGCCGGCCTCGCCAAGCTCGCGCGCCAGCAGGCCTGCGAATTTCAGCCCGGCGCCGGAGGCGTTGCGCGAGCCGACGATCGCGATCATCGGCCGCATCAGGGTTTTGGCATCGCCGCGCACGGCGAGCAGCGGCGGCGCATCGTCGATCATCGCCAGCCGGGTCGGATAGCCGTCCTCGCCGGGCGTGCGCCAGGCGATGCCGAATTTGCGGCCTGCGGCGAGCTCGGCCTTGGCCTCATCCGCGCTGCAGATGCGCCCCGATCGCTGCGCACCGCCGCGGCGCGCCAGATCCGGCAGCCGCTCCAGCGCGGCGCGCGGGCTGCCGAAATGATCGACCAGCGAGCGGAAGGTGCGCGGGCCCACATTGTCGGAGCGGATCAGCCGCAGACGGTCGATCCGCTCAGCCTCGGTCAGCTCCACGCTCGGATTGATGGCGTCCACGGCGTCTCCTTGTAGCCGCAGCATGGAACAACCTGAGGGCGTTGCGCAACAGCGACGTGCGCTTGCGCGACCTCGCCCCGATGCTAAAAGCGATGCCAATAAGAAGGGTTTTGCCATGATCTCACTCGCCGACCTCCAGCGCCGCATCGAAGCGGGCGAGCTTTCGCCCGATGCCGCCATCGCCCAGTCGCATGCGGCGATCGAGGCCAGGGAGAAGGACGTCCACGCCTTCGTCCGTCACGACAAGGCTGCGAAGGCGCAAGGCACCGGCCCGCTGCGCGGTATCGCCGTCGGCATCAAGGACATCATCGATACCGCTGACATGCCGACCGAGATGGGCTCACAGATCTATCGCGGCTGGCAGCCGCGCGCGGATGCGCCTGTCGTGATGATGCTGAAGCGGGCAGGCGCCACCATCATCGGCAAGACCACGACCACGGCGTTTGCTTCGCGCGATCCGACCCCGACGCTCAATCCGCATAATTTCGGCCACTCGCCGGGCGGCTCGTCCGCGGGTTCGGCGGCGGCCGTCGGCGCCGGCATGATCCCGCTCGCGCTCGGCACCCAGACCGGCGGCTCGGTGATCCGGCCCGCCGCCTATTGCGGGACTGCTGCGATCAAGCCGTCGTTCCGGATGCTGCCGACGGTCGGCGTGAAATGCTATTCGTGGGCGCTCGACACGGTCGGCCTGTTCGGCGCCCGCGCCGAGGATCTCGCGTGCGGATTGCTGGCGATGACCGGCCGCAGCGAATTTTCCGGCATCGTCCCGGCGAAGGCGCCGCGCATCGGCGTGGTCAGGCAGGAGTTCGCCGGCGCCGTGGAGCCGGCGGCCGAAGAGGGCCTGCTGGCCGCGGTGAAGGCGGCGGAGCGCGCCGGTGCCAGCGTGCAGACGATCGATCTGCCCGAGGCGGTGCAGGAGGCCTGGCGCATCCATCCCATCGTCCAGGATTTCGAGGCGCATCGCGCGCTGGCCTGGGAGTTTTCCGAGCGTCACGACGAGATCGCGCCGATGCTGCGGGCGAGCCTCGATGCGACGGCCCATCTGACGCCGAAGGAATATGACGAGGCGCGCCGGATCAGCCGTCGCGGCCGCCGCGAGCTCGGCGAAGTGTTCGAAGGCGTCGACGTGCTCCTGACCTATTCGGCGCCCGGCCCAGCGCCGGCCAAGGCGCTCGCGACGACAGGCGATCCCCGCTACAACCGGCTGTGGACCTTGATGGGCAATCCTTGCGTCAACGTTCCCGTGCTGAAGGTGGGTGGCCTGCCGATCGGCGTGCAGGTGATCGCGCGCTTCGGCAACGACGCGCGCGCGCTCGCGACGGCGTGGTTCCTGGAGCAGGCGCTCGCGCGGGCGTGAGCGTGCGCCTTACCTCAACTTTATGTAAACGCGGCGGAGGCAACTGCGCCGCTCCTCGGCCGACCAATTGAATTCATGACTCTCCCGCACCGACAGGGTCCGCACGGCCCACAATTCTTCGCCGCGAACGAAAGTCTCGGCGAGATCGTCGAGGCGTTTTGTGATGTCGATCTCGCGGATGCCGCGACCGCCTGCGCGCGAACGATCAAGGTGCTGCCGACGACGTCGCCGGTTCTGATCGTTCATTATCGATCGCCAATGGCCTCGCACCGCGGAGTCTACAAGGGCACCGTCAACGGCATGCACACGCGCGCGGCGGCGCTGAAGCCGAGTGGCCCGGTCGGTGTCGTGCTGGTGCGGTTGAAGCCTGAGGCGGCGGATCGCGTGCTCGGGGTCAGGCCTGCCGACCTGCTCGATGCCAGCGTCGAAATCTCCGACATCTTCGGCGACAACGTTGCCGCATGGCTTGAAAAGCGGCTCGCCGGGGCTGGCAGCGCGGCTGCGCGCGTGACTTGCATGCAGGGCTTTCTCGAGCAGAGGCGGAGGCCGTCACGCCTCGATCCGCTGGTTGCACGGGCTATGCGGGCGATCAGGCGGAATCCGGCGATCTCGATGCGCGGGCTCGCCGATTGCCTCGACATTGGCGAACGCAGCCTTCAGCGCCGCTTCAAGACCGAGACCGGGGCGAGCGCGAAGCGGTTCGCACGGATCGAGCGGATGCTGCAGGCGATCGCGGCGCGCCGGTCCGGCGCCGATTGGGCCGATGTCGCGCATGCGTGCGGATTCACAGACCAGGCGCATCTGATCCGCGACTTTCGCACTTTCGCGGGAAGCTCGCCGGAGGTGTTCTGCCGGCGTGTCGCGCCCGACGGAGTGCAGGGGTGGAATGACGAACTTGCGTCGTCGGATTTTTACAATACGTTCGTCAGCTAGGCCGCTACCAGCGCGTCTCCAGACTTCGCAAGGAGACGCAAACATGTCGACAGAGTTCGCCCGCGGCACTCGGCTTCACAATGCCTTCAACAAGGAGACGTTTGTCTTCTCCGGACTGCTCGACAACCGTGACGTCGCACGTTTCGGTGTGACCCTCGAAAAGGACGGCTCGGGCGGCGGCAACGCGCTCGTGCACCTGCATCCCGGCGCGGACGAGCACTTTGCAGTGAAGAGTGGACGCATCAAGTTTGTCGTCGACGGGCGTGAGCAGTTGGTGGACGCCGGCGGCAGCGTGACCGTGCCACGTGGCAGGCCGCATTATTTCGCCAATGCCGGCGACGGTAACGCCGAGCTCGAGGTCTCGTTCACGCCAGCGCAGCAGCATCTGCGCTTCTTCGCCAATTTCGCGACGCTCACGGTGAAGCAACCTGCGTGGTTCTCTAGAGCGGGCGATCCGAACTTTCTCCTGATTGCACTGGTGCTGCACACCTATCGCGATCACCTCTATCTCGCGGGCGTGCCGATCTGGCTTCAGAAGCTGCTGTTCGCGATGCTTGCGCCCGTGGCGCGCCTCGTCGGCTACCGGATGGCAATCGAGCCGCTCAGCGAGGCGCTAGCCGGGGCCGGGTCTGGTTCGAACGCCTGAGGCGCAAATCAGAGCAGCGCCGGCTCGGCGGCGGACAAGACGCTTGGGGCCTCGGTCCCGGCCGCATCTTGCCCGAGCCAGCGCTCGGCGGCTGCGCGACCGCTCCGGTGCAGCAGGCGAATGAAGCCGTGGCCGAGATCGGTGGACGAACGCTGCGCCAGGCCGTCGACCGAGTCTTCCGCCGCGATCCTGGTGAGGCGCAGCGACGGCGCGGCATGCGCCTGCGCCCAGGCGATCGCGGCGATCTCGGCATTGAGGGCGGCGTTGGCCGCGATCTGGTCGAGCCGGCGGTCGATCGCGGCGAGCGTGATCGGCACGTAGGTGTCACGCGCCGGCGTGACCTGGACGAGCAGGACGTCAGACGTCGTCGTCTCCTGCGCCAGCCGCAGCAGCGGCGGGTTGCCGCCAAAGCCGCCGTCCCAATAGGCTTCGCCCTCGATCTCGACGGCGCAATGAACCAGCGGGGGACAGGTCGAGGCCAGCGCGACGTCGGCGGTGATGGCATCGTTGCGGAAGATCTGCTGCTGGCCGTCGCGGATCCGTGTCGCCGCGATCAAGAGCTTCGGGCACCCCGGAGTGAGCAGGGCGGCGAAATCGATGTCGCGCGTCAGCGCCTGCCGCAGCGGATCGAGATCGAACGGATCGAACTGGCCGGAGCGCAGCGTCGGACCGAACGCGACCGAGCTTCCCGCCGGCGAAAATCCGCCGACCAGCATCAGCGAGCGGAACGAGGCCTCGTGCATGAGGCGGAGCCAGAACCGGCCCAGCCGCGCCCGGGCAGCTTCGCGGCCGCCTTCGGCAAGGCCGGAGGCGAGCAGGAGCGCATTGATGGCGCCGGCACTGGCGCCGCTGATGGCGTCGATCTCGATCGGCTCTTCCAGCAGCCGCTCGAGCACGCCCCAGGTGAAGGCGGCAAAGGTGCCGCCGCCCTGCAGCGCCAGCGATAGCTTTCGCGGCGGCCATTGGCCGGCGGGCAGCTGCGCTGGCGCAACGGGCGCGGTCGTGGTCACTATCTCGGCCGTCACAGGCGCTTGCGCGATCGGATCAGGCTGCGGCGCTGGCGGCAAGACGGGAGGCGCGGGAGGCGGCGAGGGCGCATCGGACCAGATGTCGGTGGTCGAGAGCAGCCGGCTTGCCGCGGTGCGCAACGCACCTCGCGAACCGACCCCGTCATGCGCGCCGACCATCTTCTCGCTCATTCTGAGCAACCGCGTAACGCCATCTCGACTGTCAGGATGACAGGCATGGAACACATTCGCTACTGCCTGCCGCGAAAGCGCCGGCAGTTGCGAACAGGATTTGACATATAATGCGGAGAGGGGGCTTCGGTATCCGTAGATGTCCCGGCTTTAGACGCCGACCTCGAAGCGACTACGCCTTCTCGCCGATCCGGCTTTCTTTGCCGGCTTGCAATCGCTTGATGTTCTCGCGATGCGCGTAGAACAAGAGCAGCGTAAGCACCGCGAACAAGGCTGCGAGCGCGAGGTGCCCGAACCACCACAGGAACATTGGCGTGACGAACGCCGCCACCAGCGCGGAGAGCGAGGAGTAGCGGGTGGTGAAGGCGGTCGCCAGCCAGATCAGGCAGAACACGACGGCGCCGGGCCAGAACAGTCCGAGCAGGATGCCGATATAGACGGCCACGCCCTTGCCGCCCTTGAACTTGAGCCAGACCGGGAAGAGGTGGCCGAGGAAGGCGCCGAGCCCGGCCACCATGGCGGCATTGGGTCCTGCGATGTAGCCGGCGATCACCACCGCCACGGTGCCCTTGAGCGCGTCGAACAGCAGGGTGCCCGCCGCAAGGCTCTTGCGTCCCGTGCGCAGCACATTGGTGGCGCCGATGCTGCCGGAGCCGATCGAGCGGATATCCTGGGTGCCGGCGAGCCTGGTCAGGACCAGCCCGAACGGGATCGAGCCGAGGAGGTAGCCGATGACGAAGGCCACCGGCAGAAATGCTTCAAGCCCCATGGCGGCAGCTCCAAAGGCTGGATTTCACGTCAGACATGCTCGTAGACCGTGCGTCCGCCGACAATGGTGCGCACCACGCGGCCTGTAAAGCGGGCCTCGTCGAACGGGGTGTTCTTGCAGGGCGATTTGAGATCGGCGGGATCGACCACCCAGGGCACATCGGGGTCGATCACGATGACGTCGGCCGGGCTGCCTGCACGCAGGGTTCCGCCCGGTAGCCCCAGGATTTCGGCCGGCCGGGTCGACATCGCGCGGATCAGCGTCTTCAGTTCCAGCTCGCCATTGTGCACGAGGCGGAGGCCAGCGGGCAGCATGGTTTCGAGACCAACGGCGCCGGGAGCGGCTTCGGCGAACGGCAGGCGCTTGACCTCGACGTCCTGCGGATTGTGGTCTGACATGATGACGTCGAGGAGGCCGGAGGCGATTGCGGCCACCAGCGCGCGGCGGTCGTCCTCGGTCCGCAAAGGCGGCGACAGTTTCAGGAACGAGCGGTAGGGGCCGATGTCGTTCTCGTTCAGCGCAAGATGGTTGATCGAGACCGAGGCGCTGACGGCGAGCCCGGCGTCGCGCGCGCGCTGGAGGATCTCGAGCGAGTCGATGCAGGTCAGCGAGGCCGCGTGATAGCGGCCGCCGGTCAATGCCACGAGGCGCATGTCGCGTTCGAGGATCACGGCCTCGGCGGCATTCGGGATGCCCATCAGGCCGAGACGCGAGGCGAACTCGCCCTCGTTCATCACGCCTTCGCCGACGAGATCGGGGTCCTCGGTGTAGTGCACGATCAGCGCGTCGAAATCCCGCGCGTAGGTCAGCGCGCGCCGCATCACCTGCGCATTGGTCACGCTTCTGACGCCGTCGCTGAAGGCGATGGCGCCCGCGGCCTTGAGCAGACCGAATTCGGTCATCTCATCGCCGTGCATGCCCTTGGTGAGGGCCGCCATCGGCTGGATGTTGACGATCGCGGTGTCGCGGGCGCGACGCATCACGAAGTCGACGGTCGCCGAATTATCGATCACCGGAGACGTGTCGGGCTGGCAGATGATGGTGGTGATGCCGCCGGTCGCGGCGGCCTGGCTCGCGGTGGCAAAGGTCTCGCGATGGCTGAAGCCGGGTTCGCCGACGAAGGCGCGCATGTCGACCAGGCCGGGCGCCACGATCTTGCCGGTGCAGTTGACGATGTCGGTGCCTTCGGGGACGCCGGCCGCGCCGATGCCGCGGCGGGTCTCGCGGATGGCGCCGTCGGCGATGAGGACGTCGCCGACACCGTCGAAATCCCTGGAGGGATCGACGACGCGGGCGTTGGCGAGCAGGATGGGGCGGCGATCGGTCAACATCGGCATCACGCGTTCGGCAGGTTACGGGCGAGCGCTTCCAGCACCGCCATGCGCACGGCCACCCCCATCTCCACCTGTTCGCGGATCAGGGACTGCGCGCCGTCGGCCACGATCGAGTCGATCTCGACGCCGCGGTTCATGGGGCCCGGATGCATCACGAGTGCGTCGGGCTTGGCGTAGGCGAGCTTCTTCTGGTCGAGCCCGAAATAGTTGAAATATTCGGAGGACGACGGCACGAAGGAGCCGTTCATGCGCTCGCGCTGCAGCCGCAGCATCATGACGATGTCGGCGCCGTTGAGCCCCTCGCGCATGTCGCGCGCGACCTCGACGCCCATCCGCTCGATGCCCGGCGGCAGCAGCGTGGTGGGGCCGACCACGCGGACGCGGGCGCCCATCGTGTTGAGCAGGATGATGTTGGAGCGGGCGACCCGCGAATGCAGCACGTCGCCGCAGATCGCGACCACGAGCCCTTCGATCCGGCCCTTGTTGCGGCGGATGGTGAGCGCGTCGAGCAGGGCCTGGGTCGGATGCTCATGGGCGCCGTCGCCGGCATTGATCACGGAACCGTCAACCTTGCGCGCCAGCAGTTCCACCGCGCCGGAGGCATGATGGCGCATCACCAGGATGTCCGGGTGCATCGCGTTCAGCGTCATCGCGGTGTCGATCAGCGTCTCGCCCTTCTTCATGGACGAGGAGGACACCGACATGTTCATGACGTCGGCGCCCAGGCGCTTGCCGGCGAGCTCGAACGAGGATTGGGTCCGGGTGGAAGCCTCGAAGAAGAGGTTCACCTGCGTCCGTCCCCGCAGGACGGTGCGCTTCTTGTCAACCTGGCGGTTGAGCTCGACATATTCTTCGGACAGGTCGAGGAGGCCGGTGATGTCGGCCGCGGAAAGGCCCTCGATGCCCAGCAAATGCCGGTGGCCGAGGACGAAGGTCGATTTCGATGTCATTAAAACGAGAGCTATAGGCGCGGATGCATGAGGGGGCAAGGGCCAATGCCGGGGCGGGGAGTTATCCCCTGAGGAGTCTGGTACACGGTCATTCCGGGATGGCGCGCAAGCGCCAGACCCGGAATCTCGAGATTCCGGGTTCGATGCTTCGCATCGCCCCGGAATGACAGGGAAGTTTAGATGCGCTCCATCAAATCGATTTTGATCGTACTTTTAACAATCGCCTCCATCTCATCCGCGTTGGCCCAATCGCTCCCCGGCGGCTTCGTCTATCTGCGCGAGATCGATCCCGGCATCATCCAGGACATCCGCTATGCCACCTCGAACAATTTCGTCGGCCGTCCGCTCGCCGGCTACGGCGCCGGCGAATGTGTGGTGAAGCGCGAGGTCGGGCTGCGGCTGAAGGCGGTGCAGCAGGAGCTCGCGGCGCAAAACCTCTCGCTGAAGATGTTCGACTGCTACCGGCCGGCGCGGGCCTCGCTCGACATGGTGAAGTGGTCGCAGAACGGACACGAGACGGTCGCCGAGCGGCGCTACAATCCCAAGATCCCCAAGACCGAGCTGTTCCGCCTCGGCTACATCGCGAGCCGCTCGCAGCATTCGACGGGTGCCGCCCTCGATCTGACCTTGGTCGATCTCAAAGCCGACAACGCCGCCAAATATGATGCGGCAAAGACCTATGCCGACTGCACGGCGCCGGTCGAAGCGCGCGCGCCCGAAGGCAGCGTCGACATGGGCACCGGCTACGATTGCACCGACACGAGGGGCCATACTGCGGCACCGTCGATCACACCGGAGCAGCGCGCCTGGCGCAAGCGGCTGGTGGCTGCGATGGCCAGGCAAGGCTTTGTGAACTATTCGAAGGAGTGGTGGCATTTTTCCCTGCCGGGGGCCGGCGGGGCAGCCTATGATTTCCCGATTCAGCCGCGCCGGAACTAAAGTCCGCGCCGAGGAAACCTGATGACCCAGCCGAGCTTCGCGACCCACGAGGTCTTCAACCAGTCGCCGCCGTTCGAGGATATCGACCTGTTCGCCGTGGATCGGCCGCTGATCGATGCGGTGAAGGCCAATGGCGGCGCGGCGGCGGAACGCGAGCTGTCCGAGTTCGGCAGGCAGTGGGGCTCGGCCGCGATGGCCGATCGCGGGCGCGTCGCGAACGAGAGCACGCCGAAGCTGCGCACCTTCGACGCAAAAGGCAATCGCCGCGACCAGGTGGAGTTTCACCCGGCCTATCACGAGCTGATGGCGCACAGCGCTCATGCCGGCGTCCACAATTCGACCTGGACCGCGAACGGCAGACCTGCGGGCGATGCCGCCGAAGTTATCCGCGCCGCAAAATTCTACATGGCCGCGCAAGTCGAGACCGGCCACCTCTGTCCGATCACGATGACGCGCGCCTCCGTCGGTGCGCTGGCGATGCAGCCGGATCTGCTCGGCAAGGTGATGCCGGTGCTGTCGACCCGGAGCTACGACCCGAGCTTTGCGCCGTGGTGGCAGAAGCGCGGCATGACCCTCGGCATGGGCATGACCGAGAAGCAGGGCGGCACCGACGTGCGTGCCAACATGACGCGTGCCGTGCCCGACGGCGATGCCTATCGCATCACCGGCCACAAATGGTTCATGTCGGCGCCGATGTGCGATGCGTTCCTGGTGCTGGCGCAGGCGGACAGCGGGCTGACCTGTTTCTTCATGCCGCGCTTTGCGCCGGATGGTTCGGTGAATGCGATCCAGTTCCAGCGGCTGAAGGACAAGCTCGGCAATCGCTCCAATGCCTCGTCCGAAGTCGAGTTCGTCGGTGCTTACGCCGAACGGGTCGGCGAGGAGGGCAAGGGCATCCGCACCATCATCCAGATGGTGCAGCTGACGCGCCAGGATTGCGCGATCGCCTCCGTCGGCCTGATGCGCTCGGGGCTGGCGCATGCGCTGCATCACGCTCGTCACCGCAGCGTGTTCCAGAAGCATCTGGCCGATCAGCCCCTGATGCGGGCGGTGCTGTCGGACATGGCGCTGCATGTGGAGGCGAGCACGGCGCTGGTGATCCGGCTGTGCCGCGCCTTCGACCGCATGCCGCACGATGCGGCGGAGGCCGCCTATATGCGGCTCCTGACTCCTGCGATCAAATACTGGACCTGCAAGAGTGCGCCGCCGTTCCTCTATGAGGCCATGGAGTGCCTGGGCGGCAACGGCTATGTCGAGGACGGCATTCTGGCGCGGCACTATCGGGAGTCGCCGGTCAACGCGATCTGGGAAGGTTCGGGCAACGTGATGTGCCTCGACGTGCTCCGCGCGCTCTCGCGCGAGCCGGAGGCCGCAATGGCGGTGCTGCAATCGCTTGCGGCCGAGACGAAGGGCCTGCCCGGAGCAGGCGAAGCGATTGCGTTCATCGGTCAGACCTTCCGCCGCGCCGATGGCGAGCGCGTGGCGCGGCTTGCGGTCGAGAAGCTGGCACTGCTTGCCGCCGCCGCGGCGCTCAACGGCGTGTCGCCGCGCCACGCCGAACTGTTTGCCGCCACGCGCCTCGCAGCGACCCACGCCAGCATGTATGGCGCGGTCGAGCTGGAGAGCGGCGAGATGCGCGCGCTGCTGGAGCGGGCGCTGCCGTGATCATTTATTCCGTCATTCCGGGCGCCCCGGAATGACGGGTTGAACCCAACGAAAGCCTCCTGATGGACTCCCTCAATCCCGACCATCCGCCGCTGACCGTGACGCCTGCGCCGCCGCGCGTCTGGATGTTCTGGGGCACCGCGTTGTGGGGCCTCTTCATCTTCGTGGCGATGTTCGTCGGGCAGATCGGCGCCGTCGTCCTGCTGGTGGCGCAGCGCGGCCTTCCCATGGACTTCGCCTCGATCCAGGCGGTCGGCCACGATCCGCAGGCCCTCGCGCTCTCGGTCATCATGGGCCTGCCGGCGACGGTCTTGGCGGTGTGGCTCGCCATTGCCATCAAGAAAGCCTCCTTCGTCGACTATCTCGCGCTGCATTGGCCGTCCTGGAGGCAGCTCCTGTTCGGCGCGGCCGGCCTCATCCTGCTGGTGCTGGTCTGGGAGACGATGTCGCGCGCGCTCGGCCGCGAGGCGACGCCGGGCTTCATGACGGATCTGCTGAAATCGGGTCGCGACAAGGGCGCGGCGCTGCTGCTGCTGTTCGCCTTCAGCGTCGCTGCGCCGATGTCGGAGGAGATCCTGGCGCGCGGCTTCCTCTTTCGCGGCTGGTCGGGGAGCTTTTTGCGCGTGCCCGGCGCGATACTTTTGTCGTCGCTGGTCTGGACGGTCGTGCACCTGCAATACGACATGTACTTCCTCGCCGAAGTCTTCACCATCGGCCTGTGGTTCGGCTACATGCGCTATCGCGCGAATTCTCTCTGGCTCACCATCGTGCTGCACGCACTGAACAATCTGACCGCGGTGGTGCTGACGATGTGGCTGGGGAGCTAGGCCGCCAGCGCGATCACGATCGGCATCGTGATCGCCGCCAAGATCGTCTGCAGCGTGATGATCTGCGCCAGCAGCGGGGCATCGCCGCCCATCTGGCGCGCCATCACATAGGCGCTGGACGAGGTCGGCACCGCCGCGCAGATCGCCACGATGGCGCGGCTGTCGCCCGACAGTCCGAACCAGACGGCCAGCGCCAGCGCCAGCGCAGGCATCAGCGCGAGCTTGAAGACGACGCCGATGGCCGCGGCCAGGCTTGGACGCAAGAGGCCTTCGAGATGCAGGCCGGCGCCGGTGACGAGCAGGCCGATCGCGAGCGAGGAGCGGCCGAGCGCGTCCGCCACCTCGTGCCAGAGTTTTGGCAGCGGCAGATGGGTGACATTGACGAAGAGCCCGATCGCGCAGGCCCAGATCAGGGGATTGCGGATCACCGTCATGACGATGGTCCGCGCTGACTGCTTCTCCGGCGCGGCGTAATGGGCGAGCACCACGACGCTCAACACGTTGACGAGGGGAATGATCGCGACCATCGCGACAGAGGCGAGCGCCAGCCCGACATCGCCAAACATGTTGGCGGCCACCGACAGCCCCACGAAGGTCTGCCAGCGTGTCGCGCCCTGGAAGATCGAGGTGAAGGCGGGCCCGTCGATATCGAGCCGGGCTAGGGTGGGGCGGAGCGCGAGGCAGAGCAGCGACATCGCCAGCGCCGACAGCAGCAGCGCGCCGCCGACGCCGGCGACCGGCACCTTCGAGAGGTCGGCCTTCACCAGCGTCTGGATCAGCAGCATCGGAAACAGCACGAAATAGGTCAGCCGCTCCAGCCCGTGCCACTGCGTGTCCAGCCGCATCAGGCTGCGCTTCAAGACGACACCGAGCACGATGAGGATGAAGACCGGCAGCAGCGCCGCAATCACGACGGCCATCGGTCAGGTGGTCCCTGAACGGAGATTGGCGAGGCGGTCGAGCGCGCCTTGCAGGATGAAGATCGCGGCGTGCTCGTCGATGACCTCGGCGCGCTTGGCGCGGCTGACATCCATGCCGATCAGTTCGCGCTCGACGGCCGCGGTCGAGAGCCGCTCGTCCCACAGGCCGATGGGCAGGGCGGTCAGGCCGGCGAAATTGCGGGCGAAGGCGCGGGTGGATTGCGCGCGCGGACCCTCGCTGCCGTCCATGTTGATGGGCAGGCCGAGCACGAAGCCGACCACCCTGCGCTCGGCCGCAATCGCGAGCAGCCGGGCGGCGTCCTGCTTGAACTGCTTGCGCTGGACCGTCTCGACGCCGGTCGCAAGCCGCCGGTCCGGATCGGATACGGCAACGCCGATGGTCTTGGTGCCGAGGTCGAGCCCGACCAGCGCGCCGCGGGCGGGCCAGTGGGTTGCAGCATCGACGAGAGGCAGGATAAGAGCCGGCATGGCGTAGCGCATATCACGCGTTGCGCCGCGGAGTGAACCCGGAACAATGGATGCGCTGACATTATTCGGTCTGTTCGCCGTCACGGCGACGCTGGTCAGTTACGCCCTGGAAGATCGCAGCCATTGGTTCGTGCTGTTGTTCGCCGCATCCTGCGCGCTCGGCTCGGCTTACGGCTTTCTCCAGGGCGCCTGGCCGTTCGGGCTGGTGGAAGCGATCTGGGCCGTCGTGGCGCTACGGCGGTGGCAGCTGAAGCCGTAGATTATCCGGCGGCGGCAACATGCGCGCGCAATCGTGATGCACAAAGTGCGTCGATCATTTGTGGCAAATCTCACACGTCGGACGCCGCCGACCATGGCATGATGTCGCGTCTCCGGCTGCGCGCATCGATTGACGCTCTGGTTGCGGCGATGTAGATATATAGGTCTAAAGTAGTGTGGGGCGCGTGCCCCGATTTCCAGAACGATCGGCAGCGACCGGCAGTCCCGCCCGTGCTGCAACCTTGGCGCAAATTTTTAATGCGCCCCGACCACGTCCCATATTCGCCCAATCATTTGAGAGGTCACGATGCTCATCAAGCCAAGCCTGATCGCGGGCTCAGAAAGGCGATTCAAGCAAGCCGAGTTCTCACCCGACGCCCTGAACCGGAAACTGGGCGACGGTCCGATCGAGATGACGGTCGAGAAGATGCGCCTGCGCCAGCGCCAGCTGCTGGCCGAGACGCAGGATGTGGAGAAGGCCGAGATCGGCCTGGAGCGGATCATCCAGGGCAATGATCTCGACAGCATCAATTACCTCGCCAAGGGGACCGCGGCCTCGCGCTCGGTCTGCCGCATTCAGCTCAGGGATCTCAAGTCGAATCTGCTCGGCTACGGCTCGGGCTTTCTGATCGGGCCGGGCCTGCTGCTGACCAACCATCATGTCTTCGGCAAGCCGGCCGAGGCCGCCAATTCGATCGCCGATTTCAACTATGAGCTCGATGTCTCCGGACAGGAGCGCGTGCCGGTGCGGTTCGGCTTCGAGCCGGGCAAATTCTTCTACACCAATGACAGGCTGGATTTTTCGATCGTCGCGGTGGCGCCGACCTCGCTGTCAGGCGGGGAGGAGCTCGAGGATTGGGGATGGCTGCCGCTCAGCGGCGCGCCCGGCAAGGCGGACCCCGGCGAGTACCTCACCATCGTCCAGCATCCCAGCGGGCAGATGAAGCAGGTCTGCGTCCGCGAGAACAAGCTGCTCAAATATGTCGGCGACTTCCTCTGGTACAACACCGATACGACGGCGGGATCATCGGGCTCGCCGGCATTCAATCGCTTCTGGCAAGTGGTCGCGCTGCACCACAGCGGCGTTCCCCGGAAGGATGGGCAGGGCCGCACCCTGACCAAGGACGGCAAGGTGTGGAAGTCGTCGATGGACGAATCCCTGATCGACTGGGTCGCCAATGAAGGCATCCGCATCAGCGCCATCGTCGCCGATCTCAAGGTCGCCGTCGGCTCCCATCCCCTGATCAAGCCGGTGCTGGACGAGGAGGAGCCGCCGAACCGGCAGGAGAACGAGAAGGTCCGCGCGCCGGTCGCCGCGCCCGCTTACGGCGCCAACATCTGGGTCGAGCAGTCGCTCGACGGCGCCGCGCTGGTGGTCCCGATCCGGGTGCCGCTGCCGATGTTCAGGAAGGAAATCCCGTTCGCGCCGTTGGCACCCGTGCCGGGCCCGGCGGGGGGCAACGGAGGAGCGCCGAACGGCGGCATGCAGAACGGCGGCACGCCGTTGATCCCGCCGCCGGCCGGCCTGCTGCCGCACATCAGTGCGAACAACGGCCTGCCCATGGAAGCCGTGCATATCGATCAGAGCACGCTGAAATCGCGTCCCGGCTACAAGGCGAGTTTCCTCGGCACCGGCAAATTCTCGGTGTCCCTGCCGAAGATTCCGGCCGCCCTCAAGTCCCGGATCGCGACGCTCAAGGGCAGCGCCAAGCAGTCCGAGCTGAAATATTTCAACTACAGCGTCGTCATGAACAAGGAGCGCCGGCTCGCCTTCTTCAGCTGTGTCAATATCGACGGGGGCCAGCAGCAGGACGTCGGCAAGCGTGAAGGCGATTCCTGGCTGCGCGATCCGCGCATCGACGACGATGCCCAGATCGGCGACGAGTTCTACCGCAAGCAGGCCACCTTCGAAGCGGACCGCAGCAAGAACCCGTTCGATCGCGGTCATCTCGTGCGCCGCCTCGATGCGACCTGGGGCGACACCGTCGCCGCGGCCAAGCAGCATGGCGACGATTCCTTCCACTTCACCAATTGCTCGCCGCAGTTCTTCTCGTTCAACCAGGGCAAGCAGCTCTGGGCGGGACTGGAGGATTATACGCGCGATGTCCTGCTCGAAGGGGAGGAGAAGGGCATCGTCATGAACGGTCCGGTGTTCGACGGGCCGGATGCCGACGGATCCGATCTGCCCAATCCGGCCGGGCGGCCGCACAAGGACCCGAGCTTCGGCGGCGTTCAAATCCCGAAATATTTCTGGAAGATCCTGATCCGGCGCAACGAGGATGACGACGCGCTCAAGGCGGCGGCCTTCCTGATGAGCCAGCGAAAGCTGGTCATGGAAATCGATCGCATCCAGGAGGTGGATCTGCGCGAAAAGATGTCGGAGGAGGACGTCAGCGTCTTCCAGGTCTCGATCGCGGACCTGGCGAAACTGACCAAGCTCGACTTCGGCAATCTCGCCGACTCGGATTCGCACGAGGCGACCTCGGTCGGCCCGCGGCGGATCGAGTCCTATGAGGACATTCGGCTCTAGAACAGCGCGGCCTGACGCGGCGTCACCGCGTCAGGCTGCGATGACGTCCTCGTCGGTCTTCAGGCAGGCGGCAAAGCCGCTCAGCGCGCTGGTTTGATGGCCGGCGCGACGCTGGATGAAGAGTGTCTCGACCCGCGCATGCGAGGCGCTCAGGGTGTGGATCGAGACGGTGCCATTCATTGCGCTACGTTCGACGACCGCGCGCGGCAGCAACGTCACGCCCATGTCGGCGGCGACGCAGCCGATCATGCCGTCGAGTGTGCCGAGCTCGAAGCGTGCGGCTGAAGGCCAGCCGAACTCGACGAAGATCTGCTCCAGCCGCTGGCGGTAGGTGCAGCCGGTGCGGAACACCAGCGCGGTCGGGCCGGACTCCGGCGTGCCGGCGCGCAGCTCGGCAAGCGAGGCCCAGCGACGCGCGCTGACCAGCACCAGCTCCTCGCGGAAGGCGCTCGTCGCAGCGAGGTCGTCATGCGCGATCGGACCTGCGACGAAGGCGCCATCGAGCGCGCCTTCGAGCACGCTCGCGACGAGGTCGGCGGTTGGCGCGGTACGCAAGGAAAGGCGCACGGCCGGGAAGCGGCGGTGGAAATCGGCGAGCAGCGGCGGCAGCCGCACCGCTGCGGTCGTCTCCATCGAGCCGATCGCAAGCGGTCCCTTTGGCGCGCCATCGTCGCGCGCGGCCAGCACGGCTTCACGCGAGAGTGCGGCCATCCGTTGCGCGTAGGGCAGGAGGCGCCTGCCGGCGCCGGTCAGCGTCATGCCCCGGCTGTGGCGTTCGAACAGCGGCGTGCCGATCTCCGCCTCCAGCGCCTTGACGCGCTGGGTGACGTTGGATTGCACGGTGTTCAGCTCTTCCGCGGCGCGAGTGATGCCGCCGGTGCGGGCGACTGCTGCAAAGGTGTTGAGATCGCTGAGTTCCATGGCCCGTTTCTCTTTTGAGATGGCAGCGTTCTGTAGAATTCAATTTTGAAGAATGATATTCGCGCCTAATCTTCCTGTCCAGAGTGGGAGGACTCATGCCGATTGCCACGCCGCTGACGGAGTTGCTGGGGATCAGGCATCCGATCTTGTCGGCTCCCATGGATACAGTCGCGGGCAGCCGGCTGACGCGCGCCGTCAGCGAGGCCGGCGGATTCGGCATCCTGGGTGGTGGATACGGTGACCGTGTCCGACTTCAGACGGAGGCCGCAGAGCTGAAGGGCTTTGCGCCGTTCGGCATAGGCTTCATCACCTGGAGCCTGGCAAGACAGCCCGAACTTCTCGACATTGCGCTCGACGCTCGTCCGCAGGCCGTGATGCTGTCGTTCGGCGATCCCGCGCCATTCGCGCCGCGCATCAAGGCGTGCGGCGTGCGACTGATCTGCCAGGTGCAGAGCGAGGACATGGCCAGGCAGGCGCTCGATGCCGGCGCGGAGATTCTGATTGCGCAGGGGACGGAGGCGGGCGGCCACGGCGCATCGCGCACCACCGTCGACATCGTGCCGGCGATCGTCGATCTTGCGGCCGGACGTGTGCCGGTCGTCGCGGCCGGCGGGATCGCCGACGGCCGGGGCCTCGCCGCAATGATGATGCTGGGCGCAGCCGGCGTGCTGATCGGCACCCGTTTCTATGCGAGCGCGGAGGCCAACGGGGCGGAGGGGGCCAAGGAGCGTATTCGCAGAGCCGACGGCAATGACACCGTGCGCGGCGTCATCGCCGACTGGTCGCGCAGCCTGTTCTGGCCGGCCCCGTTCACCGCGCGAACCCTGGTCAACGATCACATCAGGCGCTGGACCGGCCGCGAGATCGAGCTCATGCAGCGCGCGAGCGAGGTCGCCGTCGAGTATGCTGCGGCGAAGGCTGTGGGCGATTTCGAGGTCGCCGCGGTCTTTGCCGGCGAGGCGGTCGGTCTGATTCATGATATTCCGCCCGCAGCCGAGATCGTCGAGCGGATTGCGATTGAAGCCGAGCAGCTCCTTGCCGGACGGCGCAACTCCATTGCGTCAGTCGCCTGAACCCAGAGAGAACAACCATGTGGCCTGACCGTCGACTGATCGACCTCTTCAAGACCGAATTTCCGATCGTGCTGGCGCCGATGGCCGGTGTGATGGATGCGGAGCTGGTGATCGCCGCGGCGCAAGGCGGAGCGCTGGGGTCGCTGCCGTGCGCGATGCTGTCGCCGGACAAGATACGCGAGCAGGTCAAGATCATCCGCGAGGGCGTCACAGCGCCGGTCAATCTGAACTTCTTCTGCCACACGCCGGTCGAGCTCACGGCGGAGGCCGAGGCGCGCTGGAAGCAGCGCCTCGCGGGCTATTACAGGGAACATGGCCTCGATCCGGCGGCGCCGGTCAATGCCGCCAACCGGGCCCCGTTCGATGCGGCGACCTGCGCGCTCGTGGAGGAGCTGAAGCCGGAGGTCGTGAGCTTTCATTTCGGCCTCCCGGAGCAGGCCTTCCTCGACCGCATCAGGGCGGCCGGGTGTCTCGTGATCGCCTCGGCGACCACCGTGAAGGAAGCCGTCTGGCTCGACCAGCGCGGTGTCGACGCGGTGATCGCGCAAGGTGCGGAGGCCGGCGGCCATCGCGGCATGTTCCTGACCGAGAAGATAAGCGAGCAGCCCGGCAATCTTGCGCTGGTGCCGCAGATTGTCGATGCCGTGAAGGTGCCGGTCATCGTTGCCGGCGGCATTGGGGACGGGCGCGGCATCGCGGCGGCTTTCGCGCTGGGCGCCTCCGGTGTGCAGATCGGAAGCGCTTACCTGCGCTGTCCCGAATCCAAGGTGACCGCGGCGGGGCGCGCGGCACTGGCCGAAGGACGCGATGATTCCACCGTCATCACCAACGTCATGACCGGGCGGCCGGCCCGCGGCGTCCAGAACAGGCTGATGCGCGAAGCCGGTCCAATCTGCCCGGATGCGCCGCCATTTCCCCATGCGGCAACGGCGCTGGTGCCGTTGAAGGCGGCGGCGGAGAAGCAGGGCCGCGCGGACTTCACCAATCTCTGGGCGGGGCAGGCGATCGCCATGGGCCGGGACCTCCCCGCCGCGGAATTGACCCAGGATCTCGCCAAATCGGCGCTCGCCCGGCTGAAAGCGCTGGCCGGCTAAGTGCTGGCCCCGGTTGCGGCGCAAAACCGGCCTCTGCTATACGGCACATAGGTTTTGCCGTGAGAGGCCTTATATAATGTCCGTCGACGCCGCTACCGTCCGCCGCATCGCGCATCTGGCGCGCATTGCGGTTTCCGAGGACGAGGTTCCGCATCTTCAAGGCGAGCTCAACGCCATGCTCGCCTTTGTCGAGCAACTCTCGGAGGTCAATGTCGAGGGCGTGGAGCCCATGACCTCGGTCACCCCGATGCAGATGAAGAAGCGGCAGGACGTGGTCGATGACGGCGAGATCGCCGACGATATCGTTGCCAACGCGCCCGCGACCGAAGGACACTTCTTTCTTGTGCCGAAGGTCGTCGAGTAACCTGCATAGCGTTTTCGAGCGAAGTGGAAGCCGGTTCGCGTAAAGAGAACGCGTCAAACTAAAGAGTCTCAGGACGCCGCCCGATGTGCATGCTTTGCGACGATGAGAAGGCCTATCAGGCCTACATGAACTATCTCGACAAGATGGAACGGCAGGGCAAGGCTGCCGATCCCAACGTCGCCGTCAATGCCGTGCTCGACGAGATCGAGGCCGCAGCGAATGCGGCCGCCAAAAAAGACGACCCGGCCAACGACAAGACCCTGTCTCCGTTCTTCTGCAGCCCGATCAATAAATGACCGATTTGACATCGTTGACGCTCGCCGAGGCCCGCAAGGGTCTCGCCGACAAGACTTTCACGTCCCTCGAGCTGACCGACGCGCATCTGAGCGCGATCGAGGCGGCGCGCGTGCTCAACGCCTTCGTGATGGAGACGCCGGAGCAGGCGCGCGACATGGCGAAAGCCGTGGACGAGAAGATCGCCAAGGGTGAGGGCGGCCCGCTCGCGGGCATCCCGCTCGGCATCAAGGATTTGTTCGCGACCAAGGGCGTGCGCACCACGGCGTGCTCGAAGATCCTCGGCAATTTCGTGCCGACCTACGAGTCCACCATCACCTCGCAGCTCTGGCGCGACGGTGCCGTGATGCTCGGCAAGCTCAACAATGACGAGTTCGCGATGGGCTCGGCCAACGAGACCTCGTGCTTCGGCCCCGTCGGCAATCCCTGGCGGCGCGAAGGAAGCAACACAACGCTGGTGCCGGGCGGCTCGTCCGGCGGCTCGGCCTCGGCCGTGGCGGCGCTGCTCTGCATGGGCGCGACCGCGACCGACACCGGCGGTTCGATCCGCCAGCCGGCGGCGTTCACCGCGACCGTCGGTATCAAGCCGACCTATGGCCGCTGCTCGCGCTGGGGCATCGTCGCCTTTGCCTCCTCGCTCGACCAGGCAGGTCCCATTGCGCGCAGCGTGCGCGATGCTGCGATGCTGCTGCGCTCGATGGCCGGCCACGACCCGAAGGACACGACCTCGGTCGACATTCCCGTGCCCGATTACGAGGCGGCGATCGGCAGGTCCGTGAAGGGCATGAAGATCGGCATCCCCAAGGAGTACCGTCTCGACGGCATGCCGGCCGAGATCGAAAAACTCTGGAGCGAGGGCGCGGCGTGGCTGAAGGCGGCCGGCGCCGAGCTGGTCGAGGTGTCGCTGCCGCACACCAGATACGCACTGCCGGCCTATTACATCGTGGCGCCGGCGGAAGCGTCCTCGAACCTCGCGCGCTATGACGGCGTCCGCTACGGCCTGCGCGAGCAGGCCAAGAACATCACCGAGCTCTACGAGAACACCCGCGCCGAAGGTTTTGGTGCGGAGGTCCGCCGCCGCGTCATGATCGGCACCTATGTGCTCTCGGCCGGCTATTACGACGCCTACTATTTGCGCGCCCAGAAGGTGCGCACGCTGATCAAGAAGGATTTCGAGGATTGCTTCGCGCGCGGCGTCGACGCAATCCTGACGCCGGCGACGCCGTCGGCGGCCTTCGGCATCGGCGAGAAGGGCGGCGCCGATCCGGTCGAGATGTATCTCAACGACATCTTCACGGTGACCGTGAACATGGCGGGCCTGCCCGGCATCGCGGTGCCCGCCGGCAAGGACGCGCAGGGACTGCCGCTCGGCCTGCAATTGATCGGCCGTCCGTTCGAGGAGGAGACGCTGTTTTCGCTCGGCGAGGTGATCGAGCAGGCGGCCGGCCGCTTCACGCCCGCGAGGTGGTGGTGAATGCCGCCGCGTTCATCGCGAGCCTCGACGGCGCGGCGCCCGCGCCACACCTGAGCGCGCCGCTCGCCGGACCCTGGTGGGCCGCCAAGGGCGATTGGGACCGCGCGCACAAGATCGTCCAGGACGAGAGCAGCCGCGACGCGGCCTGGGTGCATGCCTACCTGCACCGCGTCGAAGGCGATCTCGGCAACGCCGGCTACTGGTACCGCCAGGCCAGCCAGCCCGCTGCTAAGGATTCATTGGAAGCGGAGTGGGAGCGGATCGCTGCCACGCTGCTCGGGAGCACGACATGAGCACGGCCACACACAAGCTTCTCAAGGGCGCCACCGGTGACTGGGAGGTTGTCATCGGCATGGAGATCCACGCCCAGGTGACCTCGAACTCGAAGCTGTTCTCGGGCGCCTCGACCGCGTTCGGCGGCGAGCCGAACACGCATGTCTCGCTGGTCGATGCCGCGATGCCGGGCATGCTGCCCGTCATCAACGAGGAATGCGTCAGGCAGGCTGTCCGGACCGGGCTCGGTCTCAACGCGCAGATCAACCTGCGCTCGGTGTTCGACCGGAAGAACTATTTCTATCCGGACCTGCCGCAGGGCTACCAGATCAGCCAGTACAAGTCGCCGGTGGTGGGCGAGGGCGAGGTGATCGTCGATCTCGACGGCGGCCGCAGTGTCTCCATCGGCATCGAGCGGCTGCATCTGGAGCAGGATCCGGGCAAAATGCTGCACGACCGGTCGCCGTCGCTGTCCTACATCGATTTCAACCGCTGTGGCGTGGCGCTGATGGAGATTGTCTCGAAACCGGACATCCGCGACGCCGAGCAGGCCAAGGCCTATGTGACCAAGCTGCGCTCGATCATGCGCTACCTCGGCACCTGCGACGGCGACATGGAGAAGGGAAGCCTGCGCGCCGACGTCAATGTGTCCGTGCGCAAGCCCGGCGCGCCGCTCGGCACCCGCTGCGAAATCAAGAACATGAACTCGATCACCTTCATCGGCCAGGCGATCGAGTATGAAGCGCGGCGCCAGATCGAGATCCTGGAGGACGGCGGTCAGATCGAGCAGGAGACGCGCCGGTTCGATCCCAACAAGGGCGAGACGCGCTCGATGCGGTCCAAGGAAGAGGCGCACGACTATCGCTACTTCCCCGATCCCGACCTGCTGCCGCTCGAGTTCAGCCAGCAATTCGTCGACGAGCTGAGGGCGAAGCTGCCGGAGCTGCCTGACCAGAAGAAGACGCGCTTCGTCGCCGATCTCGGCCTGTCTGCCTATGACGCGAGCGTGCTGGTCGCCGAGCGCGAGAGCGCGGTGTTCTATGAGACCGTGCTCGACAAGCTCGGCAACCGCGCGCGCGACGGCAAGATGGCGGCGAATTGGGTGATCAACGAGCTGTTCGGCCGTCTCAACAAGGAAGGCCGGGATATTACGGGCTCTCCGGTCAGCGCCGAGCAGCTCTCGGGGATCATCGACCTGATCGGCGAGGGCACGATCTCGGGCAAGATCGCCAAGGATCTGTTCGAGATCGTCTGGCAGGAGGGCGGCGATCCCCGCGCGCTGGTGGAAAGCCGCGGCATGAAGCAGGTCACGGATCTTTCGGCCATCGAAAAGGTTGTCGACGACATCATCGCGGCCAATCCCGACAAGGCCGCGCAGGTCAAGGACAAGCCGCAGTCGCTCGGCTGGTTCGTCGGTCAGGTGATGAAGGCGTCCGGCGGCAAGGCCAACCCGCAGAGCGTCAACGACCTGCTCAAGTCCAAGCTCGGCGTCTGAAGTCACGCGTTCGGACGAGGTGACGACACGCTTCGTCACCTCGCTTTCGGTTCGTGATGCGACGCTCGCGCGCATCCTCGGCGGTAAACTTCATCCCGACCAGACGCGATGCGACGGCCGAATCGCCGTCACGCGATTCGCGTAAAACGGCGGCTCGCACACGCTCCGACGAGCGCTCGCGTCATTAATCATGAAAATATTTTCGTTGCCAAAAATCGCGACTCAGAGTCCGCGAAACGCCTTTGCAAGGTGATCTCGACCGTCACGATGCGCACCGTCGGGTCGATCGTGCGCGATGCGCGCGTGCAGGAAAATACTTGCTGCATAGAGTTTTTTGCAATCGCATCTGTCGCGGACATCGACGATGCGGGCACTCTGCGCGATCGTGCAAACACGTCATGCAGCGTGCTTGCATCGCGCTCGCCAAGCGCACGCGCCTTGCGCCGTCAACACTTCTTTAAGCGAGACGCTGTTTTTTTCGTTGTGTTGGTGTATTCGGGATGAGTGTGCACTCGATCCCCGAATGCATGCAGCGATTAAGCCATCTCACACATCGGAGGGCAACATGGCCAAGAAAGCTAAGAAGGCAAAGAAGGCGAAGAAGGCGAAGAGCGCAGTGAAGAAGACTGCGAAGAAGACCCGCAAGGTCGCCAAGAAGAAGTAACTTCGCTTCTGAAGTTGCCGGCTCCTCGAGAGCCGGCACGTCATCAGCGCCTCCTAGAGGTTCTGGTCGACGATAGAGGGTGTCGGCGAGACATCAGGTCAACGGTCGGATCGCTCTCTTCGCGGTCCGGCAGAAGAAACAAGTTTTCTTCGTTCGGTGCGGGGCCGGTTCTCCGGTTCTGCAATTTCACGAGTGGCCTCGCGGTCAAAGTGGAATCTGGTCCTGACGTGTTCGCCGACGCCCTCGTTCTCCTGAGGCCGGGGTATTGCCGGCATTCCTTTTCCCCACATTGCTGATCTGACCACAGCGCGTCCGCGCCGCGCTTGTCGTGCTGCCTTGGGGCAGGCAAGGGCTGAGGCCCGATTGCGCTGTTTGCGCCACGCTTCGCCATTCGCGGTGTCATCGCCCGGCTCCGACCGGGCGATCCAGCACGCCGAGACGGCAGTGGTTGAATCGATGGGCTGCGGCGTACTGGATTCCCCGCCTGCGCGGGGAATGACGGGGCGGCGGCGGCGCCCCACCGCGCGCGATGGTTATCGATGTCCCAAAATCCCAGGGTAAACCAAATCTGACGAATCGCGGAAGTGCCTGCAAATCAGAGACTTCTTGAATTCTGTGCGCCGGCGCCGCGCGCTCGCGTTTACGTCTGCTTCATCGCGATACTTAAACTGCCATTCAAATTTGCCCGCCATCATCGCCTCCAACAAGCCGGCAAACGGCGTTGGGTAAAAAGAGTAAGGCAAGAAGACTAGGGGATGAGTTGAACAGTGCAGGATCCCGGCAAGGGGCATGCACATCAGAGTTGGACGGGAGCCGCGCTCGGGGGAGCAAGGCACAAGAAAAAAGGGGATGCGTTATGTTTCAGGGTACTTTCGATCTGGAGACGGCAACGCCGATCGACGCGACCGCGCTGTCGGACGTGCTGTTCGAACGTGGGATCTATTGGGCGAGCGGCCGTTCCGGGCTCGTCGATCTCGTCGCCGCGCACAAATGGTTCAACCTCGCCGCCCTGAAGGGCCGCAAGGACGCCGTGACGCTGCGCCAGGAAGTCGCCGGGCAGATGTCGGATGCCGAGATCTCGGCCGCGCAGCGCGAGGCGAGGGCGTGGGTCTCCACGCACTGAACCGAGCATCGCATCCACACCCGTGTTCGCACGGGCGGGCCTGGTTGCGCTGAATCAAGTTTCTTCGTCGTGCCGCCACATAAGACCCGAGCGGCATGAGCGACCTCGACACGAATGGACGATGGCTGCCAATTCAGATCGCTCCCGATGAGTGCGATCTGGAACTCGGGCGTCCGCACAAGACGGGAATTCTGCCCTGGTCGTTTCCGTGCCGGCGCAGGTCCGGCGTCTGGTACAATGTCTGGGCCGGCGAGGCGGTGCTAATTTCGCCCTCGCATTGGCGGATTTGGCGGTTCCATCGCTAGACGCGGACTGACACATATACCGACACATATAGAGAGTGATGCGAATCGAGCCGAGCTTGCCGCGCCGAACCTTGCGCCAGGCTTTCGCGGCCCCACGAGCGCTTTCAGGTGAAAAGACGCCCAGACCTTGATTGATTCTGCCGCTGGGTGGCGGAGAGGGAGGGATTCGAACCCTCGATACAGCTTGAGACCGTATGACGCTTTAGCAAAGCGTTGCCTTCAGCCACTCGGCCACCTCTCCGGTGCGAGCCTTATGCATCTAATTACTCGGGCCGGTCAATTTGGAAGCGTGTGTTTTCGCTCGAATATTCCCAGCGATTTTCGCAGCAAAGCAGTTTGCCCTCGGGGCGTGACCGTAACGTTGCGAGAATGGGCGCCGAGCTGGAACGTCTGGCACATGTCGAAGGCTGGTTTCGCCGATGAAAACCTCTTTGCTCGCGTAAGAGACTGAATTTACTGGACGATTCAATGGGGCGGGGAGCGGGCCTGTCGAAAGTTCGAATCGCGCCATCTTCGCCAGCCGGCCCAATACCCCCGCTATTCACAAAGAGTGCTCCTCGCGCACCTTAAGGCCCTGAAGGCCTTGCCTGCATCAGGCCCGGAGGCGCGGAGCAACTCGATGCCTTCTCCTTGAGTCTCCCTCCGATTCTACGATTCGAGCGCGTCAAAGCCTCTCGAGGCCGAGATCTCGCCTGCTCTGCCTTAAGTGGGGAACTTTGATGGCGAAAGGAACCGTCTCGAAAACGTCAATATAAACAATGTATTGCGAGGGCGGTCCGATCACATCTGCGTGTTATTTGTGCAACACCCGTCGGAAAACAAGCTTCATGGGCCCGTTTCGAAGCGTTCTCTTGTTGTGTGTGCAAGGACGTTCGGTAATTGTGACTGAGCGACGGAGGGGGGCATCCCGAGGTCGTCCCGTTTAGGTCATTTCGCTTAAGTCCCTCGCGTTCATGCGGGTGTGTCCGAAGACGCGAAGGAGCCCGGAGCGGTGATTTAGAGGGGGTTGGGGAATTGGCCGTCCGGTCAGTGACCTTCCCTGAAGAGCAACTTGGAGGTTTAACATGAAGTTGGTTAAGAGCCTTTTGCTCGGCTCAGCGGCGGGTCTGATCGCCGTGGGCGGAGCTCAAGCAGCCGATCTGCCCGTGAAGGCCAAGGCGGTCGAATACGTGAAGATCTGCTCGCTGTACGGCGCGGGCTTCTACTACATCCCGGGCACCGACACCTGCATCAAGCTGGGTGGTTATCTGCGCGCTGAAGTCGCGCTGAACACCAACTCGGACTTCAGCGGCCAGCTCACGTCGAACAACGGCGCGCGCAACCGTCTGACGAACTACTACACCATGCGCGCTCGTGAAGATCTCAACATCGACACGCGCACCGCGACCGAGTACGGCGTCGTCCGTACCTTCTTCGACGGCGTGTTCTCCTGGACCACCGGCAACTACGCCGGCACCGGCAGCGCGACCGGCGCGACCGCCTACAGCGGCACGCTGGCTCTCAACACCTCCGGCGCGACCCCGGCGCTCGTTGGTTCGTCGATCAACGGCACCGACGGCAACACCTCGGGCGGTTCGCTCGGCGTGTACTACGCCTTCATCCAGTTCGCCGGCTTCACCATGGGTAAGGCCGTGTCGCAGTTCGACGCGCCCTGGACCAACTATCCCGGCAACAACTTCGACAGCCTCGTCGGCGGTTCCGGCACGGTCACTGGTGTCAACCAGTTCACCTACACCGCTGACTTCGGTCAGGGCGTGACGGCGTCGTTCTCGGCGGAAGACGCGACGGCTTACTACCAGGCCGGCAACCTCAACATGACCGGCGCTTCGGCGACTGGCATGATCGGCGGTTCGTATGGCTCGAACGCCATCGGCGGTTCGCGTTCGCCGAACCTCGTCGGTATGGTTCGTGTCGACCAGGCTTGGGGTCTGTTCCAGGCGTCGGTCGCTGCGCATGACAACCACGTTGCCTACTACGGCGCCACCGAGCCGACTGGCCACCCCGACGACAAGTGGGGTTGGGCTGTTCAGCTCGCTCTGTCGATCAAGAACATCCCGACTGGTGCGGGTGACGTGATCAACATTTCGGGCGTCTACACCGACGGCGCGTCCCGCTACAACTTCCAGAACCTCGCGGGCGGCAGCTACTCGATGTTCGGCAGCTCGGGCGTTGCCTACCAGAGCGTCGGCTTCGCCATCGCTCCGGACACCGTGTTCGTGACCGGCTCGTCGCAGGAAACCGTCAAGACCTGGGGCTTCCGTGGTGCCTACACCCACAACTGGGATCCCTACTGGAACACCGCGCTGTACGGTGCCTACGCTCAGGCGCAGTTCGGCTCGCTCGCCAAGACCACGCTTTGCGGCGCTGGCGGTGCAGGCGGCGTGTTCGGCGGTCTCGCCGGTGTCACGGGTTGTAATCCTGACTTCGCCATCGGCCAGGTCGGTATCATCACCCGCTGGACCCCGGTCAAGAACCTCACGTTCTCGGCTGACCTGAACTGGACCCATCTCGACCAGAAGTACTCTGGCACGGTTGGTTACGCCGGTTCCGGCACGACGGCCAAGCCGGCCGCCGTGTACGAGCTGAAGGATCAGGACACCATCACCCTGCTCCTCCGCGCTCAGCGCAACTGGTAAGTTCGGTCTAACGACCTGACAGAGAGCCCCGGCGGGAAACCGCCGGGGTTCTTTTTTTGGGCGATCGCTTCTTGTCGGTTGTCAGCGGGCGAGGGGTGGTCGCCGAGCAATGGTCGCCAAGACCGCCCCGGTGCCGGCTCCTGATGCGAAAGAGGCCGCCAATCGAAGGCGGCCTCTCGCGTTCTGAGCCGCAGCTGTCCCTTACTTCAGGTCCAGGGCCCGGCAGTAATAGGAGCTCTCGACGCTGGTCCAGCCCCGCTCCATCCTGTTGCTTTGGCACTCGAAGAAGGACTTGAAGCCAAGAACGTTTCTGCAGTTCTGGACTGCGGCACCGGACAGGGAGCATCCGGCCCATGGAGCGTTGCCTGGACCGTTGCTTGTTTGGGCTGCGACTTTAATGGGGGCGGCGCTCGACGGCACGATCGACAGGGAGACAAGAGCAAGAGCGGACATGGCCAACGTCTTCATGGCTTTCCCCTTTTCTTGTTGCTTGGGACGGCAGATTCAGATCCCCGGGCAATACTGCCAGAGCGCGCGTTGAGCGTCGCATTCAATCCCGGAATGTCTGGTGATCGGAGGAGGGCGCGCTTCCACGCGCGAGCGTGGATCGCTATTCCACGCTGCCGGCGCCGCGGCGCAGATCGGCTTCGATCTGCAGCCGCGTGCCGCCGCCGAAGCGGGCACGGTAGACTTGCAGGTTCTCCATGATCCGCTGCACGTAGTTGCGCGTCTCGGAGAACGGAATCAGCTCGACCCAGTCGACCGCGTCGACCTTGGGGTCGCGCGGATCGCCGTAGCGCTCGACCCACTTCTTCACGCTGCCGCGGCCGGCATTGTAGGCGGCAAAGGTCATGATGTAGGAGCCGCGATAATCCTCGAGCAGTCCGCCGAGCTCGGCCGAGCCGAGCGTGGCGTTGTAGACCGAATCGTTCTTCAGCCGCCCCAGATCGTAAGTCGCGCCGTGGCGCTTGCAGACATAGCGCGCGGCATCGGGCGTCACCTGCATCAGGCCGTAGGCCTGCGCCGGCGAGACCACGGACGGATTGAATGCGCTCTCCTGCCGCGCGATCGCATAGACGATGCTGCGCTCGACGTCGGGACCGATCGGGGTGAACTGCGGGATGCCGTTGACGGGGTAGGCATAGAAGTCGAACGGAAGGCCGCGATTGAGCGCGGCCTTGCCGAGCAGCAGCATGCCGCGCGCATCGTTGTAGCGCTGGGTCAGCTCGCCGAGGCCGGCGAGCGCTTCGGGATCGCCGTTCTCGCCCATGTCGGCCAGCAGCGGGATCGCCATCTCGCGCTCGTCGAGCTCGTAGAGCAGTTGCGCGGCGCGCACGATCTCCAGCCGTTCGGCGCCGCGGCCGCGCGGCTGGCTGTTGAGCTCGATCTGCGGCAGGCCGAGCTTGGCCCGGGCGAGCTGGCCGTAATAGCTGGTCGATTGTTCGGCCGCGCGGGCATAGGCGTTGCGGGCCTCCTGCTGGCGCCCCGCCGCTTCCGCGGCGCGGCCCTGCCAATAGCCGGCCCGCGCCAGCGCGGTCGGATTGACGCTGCCGACGCCGATGCGGGCGAAATGCTGGGTGGCGGCCGCGGGGTCGTTGAGAAAGCGCAGCGCGATCCACCCGGCCGTGAATTCCTGCTCGGTCTTGTAGATGTCGCGCGAGGGCAGTGCGGCGTCGCGCGCGATCAGATAGGCGCTGCGGAATTCCTCGGTGTCGATCATCTTGCGCGCCAAAAGACGCCGCTCGATCCACCATTCGTCGAGATTGTGGAGCCGGTTCGGATCCTTCGGCGCCGACAACATGAGCTGGGCAGCCTCGGCGAACTTCTCCTCGCGGCGCAGCAGCTGGATCTTGCTGAATGTGAAGCCGGGATCGTTGTGCAGCTCGCGGGGCACGGCGTCGAGCAGCGCGCGCGCATTCGGCGCCTTCTTGACGGCGGCGATGCGGGCCTTGGCGAGTGCGACATAACCGGCGCCCAGGCGCTTTGCGGCGCGCAGCGCGGCCTCGTTCTCGCTGCCGTAGAGCAGGGTGTCCATCCGCGCCTTCTGGTCGCCCGGCGTCAGCAGGGCGCCGAACTGATCGAGCGCGTTGTTCTCGGTGTCCTCGGACATCGGATCGCTGCGCCAGGCCTCGCGCACCAGCCGTTCGGCATTGGCGCGGTCGCCGCGGGCCAGCATCGTCTTGGCGAGCGTGAAGCGGCCCTTGGCGGACACAGGAGATTCGTTCTCGAACCACGACCACGCGACGGAGTCGTCGCGCCTGTCGTCCCACATCGCGGCCTCGAGGCGCCGGCGCAGGAAGGTCTGCGACGGCCAGCTCGGATTGGCGGAAAGGAAGGCGCGGTAGCGCTCCACGGTCGCGCCATTGTCCTCGCTGCGCAGGATGATCCATTCCGCGAGTTTTCGCGCGACCGGATCCGAGATGCCCGCTGCGACGTTGCTGGCGTCACCCGCCTTGCGCTTGCGCACGAGCTCGATGACGTTCTCCAGGGCGTCCTTGTCACCCTGAGGCGTCGAGGACGTCGCAGCGACCGCGGCCGGGATGACCGGCTTGCGCGGCGCGGCATGCTGGCGGGTCGCCGGAGCCAGCACGGGCGCTGCGGCCGGCCTGGCGGCGGGGGCGGAAGGTCTGACGGTGGCCGTCGCGGCCGGCGCAGGTGCGGTTTTCGGCGGCGAACCGCTGGCGGCCGGAGGCGATTTCGGCGCAGGTGCCGCTGCGGCAGGCTTTGCGGCAGGCGTTGCTGCAGGCTTGGGCTTGTCCTTCGCGGGCTCTTTTCCGGCGCTCTTGCCGCCGTCCTTGCCCATCTCCTTGGCCGGTTTCTTCGCGGCGTCCTTGGCCGGAGCGCCAGCGGCGCCCTTGCTTGCTCCCTGGCTTGCTCCTTTGGCCGCGTCTTTCGAAGTTTCCTTGCCGGTTCCCTTGGACGAGCCCTTCGCGGTGTCCTTGGCGGCAGGCTTCGCGGCGCCCTTGCCGGCCTCCGCAGGTGTCTCATTGGACTTGGCCAGGGCGGTGCAGCCGACCGACAGCCCCGCCATCAGGCACATGATCAGACGGGTGGATCGCCAAACGGCACGAGGGAATGAGGTCACGGCGTTTCGTCGCCCCGAATCAGTCAAGTGGCTCAAGATCTAGCTGTATTTGATTGAATATGCGGACAAAATACCAACAGCCGCTTACTTCGGGCCGGTTTGCACCACCACCGCGGCAAAATCGCGGCCTAAACAGTGCGTCACACGGAAGCGGGCCTTTTACCGGCGGGATAGACCCGATATGAAAGGGGCTTGCTCGAGAGATAGCCGCGTACGGAGGAAGTCCATGGCAGCCAAGACGAAATTCCGGGGGTCGTTCACCGCCTTGGTCACGCCGTTCAAGAACGGCTCGCTGGACGAGGCAGCATTCCGATCCCTGGTCAACTGGCAGATTTCGGAGGGCACCAACGGCCTGGTCCCGGTCGGCACCACCGGCGAGAGCCCGACGCTCAGCCATGACGAGCACAAGAAGGTCGTCGAATGGTGCATCGCTGAAGCCAAGGGCCGCGTGCCTGTGATCGCCGGTGCAGGCTCCAACTCGACCAAGGAGGCGATCGAGCTCGCCCAGCACGCCGAGAAGGCGGGCGCGGATGCCGTGCTGGTGGTGACGCCTTACTACAACAAGCCGACCCAGGAAGGCATGTACCAGCACTTCAAGGCGATCAACGACGCAATCGGCATTCCGATCATCATCTACAACATCCCGCCGCGCTCGGTGATCGACATGTCGGTCGACACCATGAAGCGGCTGTGGGAGCTGAAGAACATCGCCGGGGTCAAGGACGCCACCGCCAGCATGGTGCGCGTGTCGCAGCAGCGTGCGGCGATGGGCGAGGATTTCAACCAGCTCTCTGGCGAGGACGCGACCATCATCGGCTACATGGCGCATGGCGGCCACGGCTGCATCTCGGTGACCTCGAACGTCGC
Source organism: Bradyrhizobium sp. TM233 (assembly GCF_036247965.1). Classification (NCBI taxonomy): domain Bacteria; kingdom Pseudomonadati; phylum Pseudomonadota; class Alphaproteobacteria; order Hyphomicrobiales; family Nitrobacteraceae; genus Bradyrhizobium; species Bradyrhizobium sp. TM233. The sequence continues at coordinate 95,298 of NZ_BTIG01000008.1, forward strand.
GCCGCGCCTGTGCTCGGAGTTCCAGGCCGCCTGGGCGAAGGGTGACCATGCCACCGCGCTGAAGATTCACGACAAGCTGATGCCGCTGCACAACAATCTCTTCATCGAGAGCAACCCGGCGCCGATCAAGTACGCGATGTCGCTGCTCGGCAAGCTCGACGAGACGTTACGGCTGCCGATGGTGCCGGTTTCCGAGCCGACCCGCGTTGCCGTGCGCAGTGCGATGGTTCATGCTGGGTTGATCAACTGATGGGTTGACCAATCGGGGAGGCCGTTCATGAGCGTCGACGAGAAGGGCAGGCGGATGCTCACGGAGTTCCGCGAATTCGCCATGAAGGGCAACGTCGTCGATCTCGCGGTCGGCGTCATCATCGGTGCGGCCTTCGGCGCCATCGTCACCTCGCTGGTCGGTGACATCATCATGCCGATCATCGGTGCAGCGACGGGCGGCCTCGACTTCTCGAACTACTTCGCCCCCTTGTCGAAGGCGGTGACCGCCACCAACTTAGCGGATGCGAAAAAGCAAGGCGCCGTACTTGCTTACGGTAACTTCCTGACGCTGACGATCAACTTCATCATCGTCGCCTTCGTGCTGTTCCTGGTGATCCGCGCCATCAACACGCTGAAGCGGAAGGAAGAGGCCAAGCCCGCGGAGCCGCCGAAGCCGTCGGCGGAGGTCGTGCTGCTGACCGAGATCCGCGATCTCCTCAAGAAGTGACGCGCGCGCTTCATCCAAACTGTTAGCATCGCTGCGCATCGCGCTCAGGTTTCGTCGCCATGGCTGAAAAGAACGAACGTCCGATCAAGGTCATGGCGGAAAATCGCAAGGCCCGCTTCAACTATGCGATCGAGGATACGATCGAGGCGGGGATTGCGCTGACCGGCACCGAGGTCAAGTCGATCCGCAACGGCAAGAGCACGATCGCGGAGTCCTATGCCGATTCCAAGGACGGCGAGATCTGGCTGATCAACGCCACCATTCCCGAATATCTGCAAGGCAACCGCTTCAACCACGAGCCTAAGCGGCCGCGAAAGCTGCTGCTGCATCGCCGGCAGATCAACAAACTGATGGGCGCCGTCGACCGCGAGGGCATGACGCTGATCCCGCTCAAGCTCTATTTCAACGAGCGTGGTCGCGCCAAATTGCAGCTGGCGGTTGCAAAGGGCAAGAAGCTCCACGACAAGCGCGAGACCGAGAAGAAGCGCGACTGGAGCCGTGAGAAGGGCCGCCTGATGCGGGCGAGGGGATAGCGAGATGAACCAACGGAACCTGCTCGAGGTCGATTGGAGCCAGATTCCCGCACCCGAAGACGACGGCGCCGCCGCGCATCTGACCGGCATGACGTTGCCGCCGATCGGCCTGCTCGCGACCGACGACACCTCGGTGACGCTGTCGGCGCTGCGCGGCCGGACCGTGGTGTTCGCTTATCCCCGCACGGGCGAGCCCGGCAAGATTTCGTTGGTCGACGATTGGGACATGATCCCGGGTGCGCGCGGTTGCACGCCGCAGACTTGCGCATTTCGCGATCTGTTCGCCGAGCTGAAGGGCGCCGGCGCCTCCTCCGTGTTCGGCCTCTCGACCCAGAGCAACGAATACCAGACCGAGATGGCGTCACGGCTGCATCTGCCGTTCCCCGTGCTGTCGGACGAGAAGCTGGCGCTGACGAGCGCCCTCAATCTGCCGACGATGGAGGTCGCGGACCTGACGCTGATCAAGCGCCTTGCGCTGATCGTCGACGACGCCCGCATCACGCACGTGTTCTATCCGGTGTTTCCGCCCGACCGGAACGCCGGCGATGTGCTGGACTGGCTGAAAGCCAATCCGGCCCAAGCCTGAACCAGGGCGCTAATCGAGATCAGCCTTCACCTTCGCGAACACCGAGCGGAACATGTCCGGCGTCAGCACGCCGGTGTTCGTGTTGTAGCGCGAGCAGTGATAGCTGTCGTAGAGCCTGAACGCGCCGGCCTGATGCACGGCGCCGTGGCCGAAGGGGGCCTGGGAGGCCTTGAGCTTCAGCGGCTTGAGCACGCTGTCGTGCGCAATTCGCCCGAGCGCGATGATCGCGCGCAGCTTCGGCATCGTCTCGAGATTCGCGACCAGAAACTGCCGGCAGGTGTTGATCTCCACCGGCAGCGGCTTGTTCTGCGGCGGAACGCAATGCACGGCATTGGCGATCCGGCAGTCGACCAGCTTCAGGCCGTCATCGGGACGCGCCTGATAGGTGCCCTTGGCAAAGCCATATTCGAGCAGCGTGGCGTAGAGCAGGTCACCGGCGTAATCGCCGGTGAACGGCCGTCCCGTGCGGTTGGCGCCCTGCATCCCCGGCGCGAGGCCGACGATCAACAGGCGGGCCTTGACGTCGCCGAAGGGCGCAACCGGTGCATTGTGCCACGACGGCTCACGCGCCCGGTTCGCCTCACGAAAGGCGACCAGGCGCGGACAGAGCGGACAATCGCGGTCGGGAACGACGGTGGGAGGCTGGCGGCTTGACCGGGCCGCCTCACTCCTCGAAGTCGTCATCGCCCCTCGGCGCCATCGTGGTTGCGCGCTGGAGGAATTGCGGGGCGTGGTGGCGGGCCTCGCGATCGCCGCGGTCGCGCGGTGCGGGGCGTTCGGACGGATCGCGGCCGAGCTTGGATTGCAGCTCGACGAGATCGGTGAAGACGTCGGCCTGGCGGCGCAGCTCGTCGGCGATCATCGGCGGCTGGCTGGCGATGGTGGAGATCACCGTGACCCGCACGCCGCGGCGCTGCACGGCCTCGACCAGCGAGCGGAAGTCGCCGTCACCGGAGAACAGCACCATCTGGTCGATGTGCTCGGCAAGCTCCATGGCGTCCACGGCGAGCTCGATGTCCATGTTGCCCTTGACCTTGCGGCGGCCGGAGGCGTCGATGAACTCCTTGGTCGCCTTGGTCACGACGGTGTAGCCGTTGTAATCCAGCCAGTCGATCAGCGGGCGGATCGAGGAGTATTCCTGATCCTCGATGATGGCGGTGTAGTAGAACGCCCGAAGCAGCGTGCCGCGGCTCTGAAACTCCTTCAGCAGGCGCTTGTAGTCGATGTCGAAGCCCAGAGTTTTCGCCGTCGCGTAGAGATTGGCTCCGTCGATGAAGAGCGCGATCTTGTCGGTAGAGGAAGGTGACATTCAGTTTGCTCGCGTAGTGTTCGTGATTGATCGTTTATTGTTGGCGCGGCGGCAGGAGGCCGCGCAATTCTAGAGTGCCGCTAAAACCCGTCGAAACCGCAAATCCGGAGAAGTCGGGGCAAACAAGGTATAGTTATGGCGGACTTTCATACACCCGGCGCCGCCATCGATGGCAGCCCGGTAAACCACCCATCCCAGCCCCAATGTGGGGGTAGCAGAGCCGTTTGGCGAGGCCAAATCACAAATTGGCCTTGCGAAACCGCCCCAGCCCCTATAACTAGCCCCAATCATCCACATATTTCGTCCCACCCACAACGGAGCGACAGTCCATGGCTCGCGTCACCGTAGAAGATTGTATCGACAAGGTCGACAACCGGTTTGACCTGGTCCTGCTGGCCGCCCACCGTGCCCGCATGATTTCGTCCGGTTCACAACTAACGGTTGACCGCGATAACGACAAGAACCCTGTTGTGTCTTTGCGCGAAATTGCCGACACGACCATTTCGCCCGAGGACCTGCGCGAGGAGCTGGTGCACTCGCTCCAGAAGTTCGTCGAGGTCGACGAGCCCGAGCCGGATACGGTGCCGCTGATCGGTTCCGCGGGCGCGAGCGTCGATGCGGACGATACCGAAGTCGCCGTCGAGCGCATGACCGAGGAGGAGCTCCTGAAGGGTCTCGAAGGCCTCGCGCCGCCCGAGGAGCAGCCCGAGGAAGACGAGTAAATCGTCCGTCGCGATCGTCGATGTCTTGTGGTTTTATCAAAGGCCCGAACCGTTGTTCGGGCCTTTGCTTTTGTTGACGTTTTCGTGGTTACCATAGCGTTGTCGTTGGCGATGCGTCCTGTCACTGAATTGATCGGACACAAGCGCGATCGGAGCTAAGATGTATACAGCGGGCCGGCTCGGGCTCGTTTGAAGGCAGGACGGGATGGTATATCGGCGCCGCAGATCCACGCAGATGCAGGCCGCAACCGAATCGGTTGCCGTGGCCCCGACTGCGCCGGTCGCGCGCCCGGCCAAGCCCCGTGCGCGGATGATGCGTCAATATGACCTCGTCGAACGCGTCAGGTCCTACAATCCCAACACCAACGAAGACCTGCTGAACCGCGCCTATGTCTACGCCATGAAGGCGCACGGCTCGCAGACCCGCGCCTCGGGCGACCCGTATTTCTCGCACCCGCTCGAAGTGGCAGCGATTCTCACCGACCTCAAGCTCGACGACGCCACCATCGTGGCCGCGCTGCTCCACGACACCATCGAGGACACCGAAGCGACGCGGGCCGAGATCGACCAGATCTTCGGGCCGGAGATCGGTGCGCTGGTCGAGGGCCTGACCAAGCTGAAGCGACTCGAGCTGGTGTCACGCGAGGCCAAGCAGGCCGAGAATCTGCGCAAATTGTTGCTGGCCATTGCCGACGATGTCCGCGTGCTCCTGGTCAAGCTCGCCGACCGCCTGCACAACATGCGCACGCTGGATTTCGTGCCGACGGAATCGCGCCGGCGCATTGCCGAGGAGACGCTCGACATCTATGCGCCGCTGGCGGGCCGCATGGGCATGCAGGAAATGCGCGAGGAGCTGGAGGATCTGTCCTTCCGCACCCTCGATCCCGAAGCCTATTCGGTGGTGATGCAGCGCCTCGACGCGCTCGCCGAACGCAACCGCAATCTGATCGGCGAGATCGAGGATCAGCTCTCCAACAACCTGCGCCACCGGGGCCTGGGCGCGCGGGTCTATGGCCGCCGCAAGAAGCCGTTCTCGATCTGGACCAAGATGGAGCGCAAGTCGGTCGGCTTCGAGCAATTGTCCGACATCTTCGGCTTCCGTCTCGTCGTCAACGACATCGAGGCCTGCTATCGCGCGCTCGGCATCGTCCACACCACCTGGCCGGTCGTGCCGGGTCGCTTCAAGGACTACATCTCGACGCCGAAGCAGAACGACTACCGCTCGATCCACACCACGGTGATCGGCCCCGGCAACCAGCGCGTCGAGCTGCAGATCCGCACCGAGGCGATGGACCAGATCGCCGAGCGCGGCATCGCCGCGCACGTCTTCTACAAGGAAGGCGTCGGCTCGCCGACCGAATTCCTCAAGCGCGAATCCAACGCGTTCGCCTGGCTGCGCCACACCATCGGCATCCTCTCGGAGAGTGCCAACCCCGAGGAATTCCTCGAGCACACCAAGCTCGAGCTGTTCCACGACCAGGTGTTCTGCTTCACCCCGAAGGGCAAGCTGATCGCGCTGCCGCGCCATGCCAACGTGATCGACTTCGCCTATGCCGTGCATACCGACGTCGGCAACAGCGCGGTGGGCTGCAAGATCAACGGCCAGTTCGCGCCGCTGTCCTCGGAGCTGCAGAACGGCGACGAGGTCGAGGTGCTGACCTCGGAAGCGCAATCGGCGCCGCCCTCGGCCTGGGAAACGCTCGCGGTCACCGGCAAGGCGCGCGCCGCGATCCGCCGCGCCACGCGCACCGCGGTGCGCGATCAATATGCCGGCCTCGGCCGGCGCATCGTCGAGCGCCTGTTCGAGCGCGCCAAGATCGAATACGCCGACGACAAGCTCAAGGGCGCGCTGCCGCGGCTGGCGCGAACCTCGATCGAGGACGTGATGGCGGCTGTGGGCCGCGGCGAGATCAAGGCCTCTCACGTCGCGCGGGCGATGTACCCCGACTACAAGGAGGAGCGCATCGCGCGCTATGGCGTCAAGAAAGGGCTTGCCGCCAAGCTCAAGGAGAAGTCGTCGGAGCCGCCGCGCAGCCCGGTTGCGATCCCGATCCGCGGCATCAATTCGGACCTGCCGATCAAGTTCGCGCCGAACGGCGGCGCCGTGCCGGGCGATCGCATCGTCGGTATCGTGACGCCGGGTGAGGGCATCACGATCTACCCGATCCAGGCGCCGGCGCTGAAGGACTTCGAGGAGGAGCCGGAGCGCTGGCTCGACGTCCGCTGGGACATCGAGGACTCCGCGCCGCAGCGTTTCCCGGCCCGCATCAGGGTCGAGAACGTCAACGAGCCCGGGGCGCTCGCGCAGATCGCGACCGTGATCGCCGAGCACGACGGTAACATCGACAACATCAGCATGCAGCGCCGCTCGCCCGATTTCACGGAGACGACGATCGACCTCGAAGTCTACGATCTGAAGCATCTGAGCGCGATCCTGGCCCAGCTGCGCGCGAAGGCGGTCGTCGCCAAAGTCGAACGTGTTAATGGGTAGACGCATCCTGCATGCGTCTATCCCTCCGATTTCGTGAGTCCTGAAATGCCCGCAACTCCGCTCCGCCTCGGCGTCAATATCGATCACGTCGCAACCGTGCGTAACGCGCGCGGTGGCCGCCATCCCGATCCGGTGCGCGCGGCGCTGCTCGCGATCGAAGCCGGCGCCGATGGCATCACCGCCCATTTGCGCGAGGACCGCCGCCACATTCGCGACGAGGACATGGCGCGGCTGAAGGCCGAGATCTCCAAGCCGCTCAATTTCGAGATGGCGGCAACCGACGACATGATGCGCATCTCGCTCGCCACCAGGCCGCACGCGGTGTGCCTGGTGCCGGAGCGCCGGCAGGAAGTGACCACCGAAGGCGGGCTGGATGTGGTCGGCCAGCACAATGCGCTCGCGCCCTATATCGCGCGGCTGAACGATGCCGGCATTCGGGTCTCCCTGTTCATCGCCGCCGATCCCGCCCAGATCGAGATGGCGGCGCGGCTGCGCGCGCCCGTGATTGAAATTCACACCGGCGCCTGGTGCGATGCCGTCGTCGACGGCCACACCGAAAAGGCCGCGGCCGAATGGCAACGGATCGTGGCGGGCGTGAAGCTGGCGAAGGCGGCCGGGCTCGAGGTTCATGCCGGCCACGGGCTCGACTATGCGACGGCGGAGACGATCGCCGCGCTGCCTGACATCATGGAGCTCAACATCGGCTACTACATGATCGGCGAAGCGCTGTTCGTGGGTCTTGCCGAGACGGTGCGCTGCATGCGCGCAGCGATGGACCGCGGCCGGAGCCGGGCATGATCATCGGCGTCGGCTCCGACCTGATCGACATCACCCGCGTCGGCAAGGTGATCGAGCGCCATGGCGAGCGCTTCCTCGACCGCATCTTCACCGCGGCGGAGCGGGCCAAGGCGGAGCGGCGGGCCAAGAACGAGAAGATGGTGGTGGCGACCTACGCCAAGCGCTTTGCCGCCAAGGAGGCCTGCTCCAAGGCGCTCGGCACCGGGATCCGGCGTGGCGTCTGGTGGCGCGACATGGGGGTGGTCAACCTGCCGGGCGGGCGGCCGACCATGCAGCTGACCGGCGGGGCGCTGGCCCGGCTCCAGGCCCTGACCCCGGAGGGGTTCGAGGCGCGGATCGACCTGTCGATCACCGATGACTGGCCGCTGGCGCAGGCCTTCGTCATCATTTCCGCCGTCCCGCTGCCGAAACCCTGAGGGGCGGCGGTTTTATGATTTGTGTTATAAATCAATATCTTATTCAGTTTTGATGCGATCCTTGATTGCGTGACCTCCGACAACCGTCTAAAAGTCCGCGGACACAAAATCAGCTTGGGTAAATTCGGCTTTACGCCGGAATTGGCCCTCACTATCAGAATCAGGACAATCTCCTTGCGCCGCGAACCGGTGGGCCGTTCGCGGGAGGAGGGCGCTCTGTGATCGCCGGCCGGAATTGAGAGAGCAATGAGCGTGACTTCAGGAACGAAAACTGAGAGCGGCGTCGGTGAAACGATCCGGGTCGTGATCCACGCTCTCCTGATCGCGCTGGTGATCCGCACCTTCCTGTTCCAGCCCTTCAACATCCCGTCCGGCTCGATGAAGGCGACGCTGCTGGTCGGCGACTATCTGTTCGTGTCGAAATATTCCTACGGCTACAGCCACTATTCGATCCCGTTCTCGCCGCCGCTGTTCTCCGGGCGGATCTGGGGCTCGGACCCGAACCGCGGCGACATCGTCGTGTTTCGCCTGCCGAAGGACGATTCCACCGATTACATCAAGCGCGTGATCGGCCTTCCCGGCGATCGCATCCAGATGCGCGACGGGCTGCTCTACATCAACGACACGCCGGTCGAGCGGCAGCGGATGAGCGAATATGTCGGCGAGGAGCCCTGCGGCTCGGAAGGTGGCGGCATCTCCCGCGTGAAGCGCTGGAAGGAAACGCTGCCGAACGGGGTGTCCTATGAGACGCTCGATTGCGCCGACAACGGCTACGTGGACAACACCAACGTCTACACGGTGCCATCAGGCCATTTCTTCATGATGGGCGACAACCGCGACAATTCCACCGACAGCCGCTTCCTCGGCCAGGTCGGCTATGTGCCGCAGGAGAATCTGATCGGCCGCGCCCAGATGATCTTCTTCTCCATCGCCGAAGGCGAGCATGCCTGGATGTTCTGGCGCTGGCCGTGGGCGGTGCGCTGGAATCGCTTCTTCAAAATCGTCCGATGAAAGACGAAGCCAAGGACATCGCGACCGAACCGATCGAGGCACAAGCGGGCCTCGACGGCGAAGCTGCGACCAAGAGCCTTGCGACCAAGACTCCTGAAATCAAGACGCCCGACGGCAAGGCGCCCGCGAAGAAGAAGCGGACGCGGAGCAGCAAGGCCAAGGGCACCGATGCCAACGCGGCGCTCGAGGCGCGCATCGGCCACAGCTTCGCTGACCCGAATATGCTGATGCAGGCGATCACGCATGTCTCGGCGCTGAAGTCCGGGCGCAAGCGCGGCGACAGCTATCAGCGCCTGGAATTCCTCGGCGACCACGTGCTCGGGCTCGTCGTCTCCGACATGCTCTATCACGCCTTCCCGAACGCCGATGAGGGCGAGCTGTCCAAGCGTCTTGCCGAGCTCGTGCGCAAGGAAAGCTGCGCCGACGTCGCCAAGTCGCTCGGACTGCTCGACGACATCAAGCTGGGCTCGGTCGGCTCCAGCGCCGACGCGCGCCTGCGCAAGTCCATCCTCGGCGACATCTGCGAGGCCGTGATCGGCGCCGTCTTCCTCGACGGCGGCTACGCGGCGGCGGCCGAGTTCGTCAAGCGCAACTGGACCGAGCGCATGCACAAGCCGCGCCGTCCCTTGCGCGATCCCAAGACCGTGCTGCAGGAATGGGCGCAGGGCAAAGGGCTGCCGACGCCGGTTTACCGCGAGGTCGAGCGCACCGGCCCGCACCACGATCCGCAATTCCGCGTCGCGGTGGACCTGCCGGGGCTCGCGCCGGCTGAAGGTATCGGCGGCAGCAAGCGCGCGGCAGAGAAGGTGGCAGCTTCAGTGATGATCGAACGCGAAGGTGTTGGCGGCGGCAATGACGGCTGAAGCAAGCGGCGAGACGCCCACTGCGACACGCTGCGGTTTCGTTGCGCTGATTGGCGCGCCGAATGTCGGCAAGTCCACGCTGGTCAATGCGCTGGTCGGGGCCAAGGTCACGATCGTCTCGCGCAAGGTGCAGACCACGCGCGCGCTGATCCGCGGCATCGTGATCGAGAACAACGCGCAGATCATCCTGGTCGACACGCCCGGCATCTTCCTGCCCAAGCGCCGGCTCGACCGCGCCATGGTCTCGACCGCCTGGAGCGGGGCGCATGACGCCGACCTCGTCTGCGTGCTGCTCGACGCCAAGGCCGGGATCGACGAGGAGGCCGAAGCGATCCTCACCAAGGTCGCCAGCGTGAAGCACGAGAAGATTCTGGTGATCAACAAGGTCGATCTGGTCCAGCGCGAGAAGCTCTTGGCGTTGGCGCAGGCCGCCAACGAGCGCATGGCCTTCGCAAAGACCTTCATGATCGCGGCGATCTCGGGCGACGGCGTCGACGACATCCGCAAGACGTTGTCCGAGATGGTGCCGCCGGGTCCGTTCCTCTACCCTGAGGACCAGATGTCGGACGCGCCGATGCGGCAGCTGGCGGCCGAGATCACGCGCGAGAAAATCTATCAGAAGCTGCACCAGGAATTGCCCTACCAGTCCACGGTCGAGACCGACAAGTGGGAGGAGCGCAAGGACAAGTCGGTGCGGATCGAGCAGACGATCTTCGTCGAGCGCGAGAGCCAGCGCAAGATCGTGCTCGGCAAGGGCGGCGCCACCATCAAGTCGATCGGCGCGGACTCGCGCAAGGAGCTGATGCAGATCCTGGACGTGCCGGTGCATCTGTTCCTGTTCGTCAAGGTGCGCGAGAACTGGGGCGATGATCCCGATCGCTACCGCGAGATGGGCCTGGACTTTCCGAGAGAATAACCAAGAAAAGATCGGTATCCGATGAGCGTGCCCACCAACGTCCGGCGCTTCGAAGCGCTGCTCTATGCATCGTTGATGCTGGACGCCCTGTCGGTTGCGGTGCAGGACCGCACGCCCAATGCCGAGGTGACCGAGCAGATGATCATGACGGGGACCTTGCTCGCCGGCGGCATGATCCTGCTCCTGGTCTACTTCGTCTGGCTCGCTGCGCATTGGCGCAAGAACTGGCCGCGCTGGGTGCTGGCGGCGGCCCTCGTGCTGTCGGTGATCTCGCTCGGCCAGATCATCGGGGAGAAGGGCATGGAGCTCGACAGCGCGATCGAGATCGTCTCCTGCGCGCTGACGACGATGGGCCTGTATTTCTCCTTTAGCGGCGATGCGCAGGGCTGGTTCAACGCGTGAGGTTTTGCGCGGTGCCGTAGGATGGGCAAAGGCGCGCCCTTGCGCGCCGTGCCCACCACAATCAATTGGCATCGGGTGGATCAAATTGGTGGGCACGCTTCGCTTTGCCCACCCTACGACAGCTCGAAATGCGGTAAGATTCCTCCCATGGAATGGACCGACGAAGGCATCGTGCTGGGCGTGCGGCGGCATGGCGAATCCAGCGCCATCGTCGAGCTCCTGACCCGCGGGCACGGTCGGCATCTCGGCCTCGTCCGCGGCGGCGCCGGCTCGCGGATGCGGCCCTTGCTGCAGCCGGGCAATAGCGTCAGCGCGGTGTGGCGGGCGCGGCTCGACGAGCATCTCGGCACCTACGCCATCGAGGGATTGAAGCTGCGCGCGGCGACGCTTCTGGGATCTTCCCACGGCGTCTACGGCGTCACCCATCTCGCCTCGATTGCGCGCCTCTTGCCGGAGCGCGATCCACATGAGGAGATCTTTGCGCTGCTCGAGCATTCGCTCGACGATTTCGACGACATCGGCGGCGCCGCCGTGCACGTGATCCATTTCGAGCTGGCGATGCTCGCCGAGCTCGGCTTCGGGCTGGCCCTGGAAAACTGTGCGGTCACCGGCGAGACCACGGACCTGATCTATGTCTCGCCGAAGTCCGGCGGCGCGGTGTCGCGCGGCGCCGGCGAGCCGTGGCGTGACCGCCTGTTGCGCCTGCCGCCGTTCCTGCGCCGGGGCGAAGCCGCAACCGACCTTACCGAGCAGGATCTCCAGGACGGCTTTCGACTGACCGGCCTGTTCCTGCTGCGCCATGTGCTGGAGCCGCGTGGACTGGGCCATTCCGACGCACGTGCCGGCTTCATCAACGCCTTGATACGGCAGCAGGCGAAGGTGGCGATTCCTGCGCCATGAGCCGAGCGGGACTCTGCCCCCCCCTTTGAACATGGAGTTCCCCCGGAACGGAATCGGGCCGGTCGCGTTGGCCTCCCCAGGTTCCATAACGGGGACAGCCTAAATGTTGATCAGGGGATTTGCGCTGTCGGCAGCGCTGTTCACATTTGCGCCGGACGCGATGGCGGGCGAGCCGCAGCCGGGCGTGTTTCGGCGCGCCTCCTGCACGGTCGTCCGGTACTATGTGGCCAAATATTCCGCTGCAGCCGCAGAGACATGGGCGCGGTCCCACGGCGCGACCGAGGCCGAGATCGAGGCGGCCCGCCGTTGTGTGGCCAATACGCCGGCGCCTGCCCAGACCAAGACCCCGACTGTGACAGCCGGCTGGGCCGGGCAGTAGCCGCCCACAGGGAACCAATCCATCCTTGCCCGATTCGCTTCCACGGTTTAACCGGGCGGCATGGGAAAACGATTGATTCCGCCGCAAGAGCCGGCCGAAATCCACGAAGTGCCGCTGCGTGAAGCGCTCGAGGAGCGCTATCTCGCCTATGCGCTCTCCACCATCATGCACCGCGCGCTGCCCGACGCGCGCGACGGCCTGAAGCCGGTTCACCGGCGCATCCTCTACGGCATGCGCCTGCTCAGGCTCGACCCCGGCACGGCCTTCAAGAAATCCGCCAAGATCGTCGGCGACGTGATGGGCTCGTTCCATCCGCACGGCGACCAGGCCATCTACGACGCCATGGTCCGCCTCGCGCAGGACTTCTCCTCGCGCTATCCGCTGGTCGACGGCCAGGGCAATTTCGGCAACATCGACGGCGATAACCCGGCCGCCTACCGCTACACCGAAGCGCGCATGACCGACGTCGCGCGGCTTCTGCTCGAAGGCATCGACGAGGACGGCGTCGAGTTCCGCGCCAATTACGACGGCCAGTCGAAGGAGCCGGTCGTGCTGCCCGGCGGCTTCCCGAACCTGCTCGCCAACGGTGCGCAGGGCATCGCGGTCGGCATGGCGACCTCGATCCCGCCGCACAATGCGGCCGAGCTTTGCGAAGCCGCGCTGCATCTGATCGAGAAGCCCGACGCCAAGTCCAAGGCGCTGATGAGGTGGGTCAAGGGTCCCGATTTCCCGACCGGCGGCATCTGCGTCGATTCCAAGCAGGCCATCGCCGAAGCCTACACGACCGGCCGCGGCTCGTTCCGCGTTCGCGCGCGGTGGGAGCAGGAGGAGGGCGCGCGAGGCGCCTGGGTCGTCGTCGTCACCGAGATTCCCTTCCTGGTGCAGAAGTCGCGGCTGATCGAGAAGGTCGCCGAGCTGCTCGACCAGAAGAAGCTGCCGCTGGTCGGCGACATCAGGGACGAATCGGCCGAAGACGTCCGCATCGTGATCGAGCCGAAATCGAAGAACGTCGATCCGGCGCTGATGATGGAATCGCTGTTCCGTCTCACCGAGCTCGAAAACAAGATCCCGCTGAACCTCAACGTGCTGATCAAGGGCCGCGTGCCCAAGGTGGTGGGGCTGGCGGAGTGCTTGCGCGAATGGCTCGACCATCTGCGCGACGTCCTGATCCGCCGCAGCAACTACCGCAAGGCCCAGATCGAGCATCGGCTGGAAGTCCTCGGCGGCCTCCTGATCGCCTATCTGAACATCGACGAGGTGATCAGGATCATCCGCACTCAGGATGAGCCGAAGCCGGCGTTGATGAAAGCGTTCAAGCTCACCGAGGTGCAGGCCGAAGCCATCCTCAACATGCGCCTGCGTAGCTTGCGCAAGCTCGAGGAAATGGAGATCCGCACCGAGGACAAGAACCTCCGCGCCGAGCTCAAGGGCATCAACGCGGTGCTGGCTTCGGAAGCCGAGCAGTGGAAGAAGGTTGGCGAGCAGGTCGGAAAGGTCCGCGACATGTTCGGGCCGAAGACGCCGCTCGGCAAGCGCCGCACCACCTTCGCCGACGCGCCCGAGCACGATCTTGCCGCGATCGAGGAGGCCTTCGTCGAACGCGAGCCGGTGACGGTCGTCGTCTCCGACAAGGGCTGGATCCGCACCATGAAGGGCCATGTCGAGGATCTCTCGGGGCTGGCCTTCAAGCAGGACGACAAGCTCGGCTTCGCCTTCTTCGCCGAAACCACTTCGAAGCTGCTGCTGTTCGCCACCAACGGCAAGTTCTACTCGCTCGATGTCGCCAAGCTTCCCGGCGGCCGTGGCCACGGCGAGCCGATCCGCCTGTTCATCGACCTCGAGCAGGAGGCGGCGCCCGTCGCGCTGTTCGTCAACAAGGGCGGTCGCAAATTCCTGGTCGCCAGCCACGAGGGCCAGGGTTTTGTGGTCAACGAGGACGATTGCGTCGGCACCACCAAGAAGGGCAAGCAGGTCCTCAACGTCGACATGCCGAACGAGGCGCGCACGGTTACCGAAGTACTGGGCGATACCGTCGCGGTCATCGGCGAGAACCGCAAGATGCTGGTCTTCCCGCTCGACCAGGTGCCGGAGATGGCCCGCGGCCGCGGCGTCCGCCTGCAGAAGTACAAGGATGGCGGTCTCTCGGACGTTGCCGTGTTCGAGGCCAAGGCAGGCCTGACCTGGAAGGATTCTGCCGGCCGCGAGTTTTCGGCGACCATGAAGGAGCTGGCGGAGTGGAAAGGCACCCGCGCCGATGCCGGCCGCCTGCCGCCGAAGGGTTTCCCGAAGTCGAACAAGTTCGGCCGGGTGATCGGGTAGGGCGGTCCCGTGTCCCGGACGCGCTGCAACGCTCTTGGCGTTGCTGCGCAGAGCCGGGACCCATGCTGCACGGATTGCTCGGAGACATGGGCCCCGGCTCTGCAGCGCACCGCACCGGACGATGCTTCGCATCGCCGGGGGCGCTGCGCTGCGTCCGGGGCACGAGAAGGTGTGCAGCGAGCACCTGTCTCCCCTTCGTCATTGCGAGCGAAGCGACTTGTCCGCCGAAGCCTTTGGCGAAGGCGGCGGAAGCAATCCAGAATCTCTCCGCGGCAGTCTGGATTGCTTCGTCGCTTCGCTCCTCGCAATGACGCGCGGCGAAAGCGCCACTGTCCAAATGCCATCCTGCTGATATCATCAGCCATCCCGGTATTCTCCGTTGAGACCTAACGCGATGTACGATGTCATTGTTGTCGGCGGCGGTTCCGCCGGCGCGGCGGTTGCGGCCCGGCTGTCAGAGGATCCTGCGCGGCGCGTCCTGCTGCTGGAGGCGGGGCGCGACTGGCGCGCCGATGAGGCGCCCTGGGAAGTGCGGACGCCGAACCCGATCCCGATCATCCACAAGCGCGAGTACCAGGAGAAATGGCAATGGCCCGATCTCTTGTCCCGCCGGGTGGCGGGGCAGGAGCCGCGCTTCTACTGGCGCGGCAAGGGGCTCGGCGGCTCATCGACGATGAACGGCCAGATCGCCATCCGCGGCGTTGCCGACGCGTTCGACGAATGGGCCGCCAATGGCTGCACCGGCTGGTCGGCGAAGGAAGTGATGCCGCTCTTCTCGGTGATCGAGGACGATCTCGAGTTTGGCGACGCTGCAGGCCATGGCCGCGGCGGACCGCTGCCGGTCTATCGCGCTCCATCAGAGACATGGGGCCCGATTGACCGCGGCTTGCGCGATGCGGCGCTCGCGAGCGGCTATCCCTGGTGTGCCGACCTCAACGGTCCCGATGGCGAGGGCGTTGCCTGCTATCCCATCAACAGCCGTGACAGCCGCCGCATCAGCACGAATGAGGGTTATCTGGAGCCCGCGCGCAGCCGTGCCAATCTGGAGATTCGCGGCCATGTGCTGGTCGACCGCGTCCTGATCAGTGACGGCCGCGCCACCGGCGTCCGTGTTCATGTCGAGGGGCAGGGCACCCACGAGATCAGCGCCCGCCAGATCGTGCTGTGCGCCGGCGCCATCCACAGTCCGGCGATCCTGCTGCGCTCGGGCATTGGCCCCGCCGACGAGTTGAAGGCGATGGGAATTGCGGTCGCGCGCGATTTGCCGGTCGGCCGCCACTTCTTCGACCATCCGCTGTTTCGCGCCACGATCCAGCTCCGCGAAAATCTGCGGCCGACCGATCCCGACACCCGTCACACCAATTGCTGCGTGACCTATTCCTCGGGCCTCGCCGATGGCGGCAAGCGCGACATGGTCCTGATCGCCTTCAATCACCGCGGCATCGGGGTATCAGGGGCGATCGGCGCGGGCCTCTTCAACGCGTACTCCCGTGGCACGCTCAAATTGGCCTCGACCGATCCCGCGATCGATCCAATCGTCGAGGAGAACATGCTGGCCGATCCCCGCGACATGCTGCGCATGATGGACGCGGTGAAGCGGCTCGCGGTGATCACGTCCCAGCCGGCGCTGTCAGGCATCGCCGACTGGATCCGGCTCGCCGACACCGACCTGACGCTGCCGCAGGCAGCCAGCCTGCCGGATCATGAGCTCGACGCCGTGCTGCGCCGTGAGACCGGCGACATCCAGCACGCCGCCGGCAGCTGCCGCATGAGCGGCGTCAATGACGCCGACGGCGTGGTCAATCCTGATGGTGGGGTGAAGGGCATCTCCGGCTTGCGTGTCGCCGACGCCTCGATCATGCCGTCCGACTGCCGCGCCAACACGCATTTCACCACGGTGGTGATCGGCGAAGCGATCGCGCGGATGATGATGCGGTAGCGGAGTTGAGGGAGGCGCAGGGCGTCACAACACCGGTGTCATGCCCCGGCTTGACCGGGGCATCCGGTACGCCGCGGCTTCTTTTATCCGTCACGATTGCCTCTGGGATACTGGGTCGCCCGGTCAAGCCGGGCGACGACACCGCGGGTGAGGTCAGGCCACCGTCACGTCAATGGACATTTCCAACAGCAGACGTACGTTCGCCTTCTCGCGGCGCGTCCCGCCCGAGTTTTGTCTCTCGCGGCGCCCTCGAAGAGACGAGGGCGCAGGGAAGGCCGGGCGCCGGCGGCACCCGAGATCCGTGCGCGACAGAAATGCACACGGGGTGGACCACAGGTGATGCCGGTCGCCCGGCCTTCCCTGCGCGAATGGTTTTAACGGTGTCCTTCGTGCTCTCCTCGGGGAGCGATGCACTATTGCCCCCGTCGCCTTGCGGATGATCGATGCGCGCGCCGGTCGGCCGCCACATCACCGCAAGACTTGACGCACAGACCCCGGGCGTCAGGACCACACGACTTCTCCGTCCGCGCACGTCCTCGCTGGGAATCCGAGGGGTGGCGTGTGCTCGCCCCCGAAGCCATGCGAAGACGCTGTCAGCGCCGTGTCGTTTGCGCGAGAGCCATTGCTCACGGTGTCCCGCCCTGCAACGCCCATCGCGCCCGACGCCGTCGCGTCCATCGCTGCCCAGCCCGCGGTTCGTGACGATCGCGATCCGCCCCTCGTCTCGGGCCAGGGTGTTTCGTGTGTACGACAAATCCGAATTTCGGTAAAGTGGAATATTTTGCGAAGCGGGGCTTGACAGGCGACGTAGTGGAATTGGTCGGCTGTTTTGCCCGACGGGCGCGCTGCGACGAGCTTTTTTTTTGAGGACGGGTATTCGCCGAATGGCAGCTTCCAAGGATAAAGCGGAACTCGTTCCGCTTGTCGCCATTGACGGCTTGTGACCCATTGCGGACTCGGAGTCGGCGAGTCGCGAGCGACTAAGCCGGCTCGGGCTTGTTACTTAACCTTGCCGTTTAAGAATGAAATGAATTGCCTGATGATCGCCTCGCCATGCTCAAAGAAGCAGCGTTCAACCGTTGCTGCAACACGCATCTCAACATCCCGGGTCAATTGTATGTTGAGTCGTGTCATCGGAGGCTGGCGATAGAAAGTTATCTGCTCGCCCCAAAAGTCTTTCAGGTCGCTGGCTTCAAATTGGTACAGGTCCAGTATAGGTCGCCCTGATGGCGGCTGGAGTCGGGAAATGCCACGAAACTCTGTGCCCGTCGGTTTATAGTCTTGGAAGAGCCGCTGCCGCAGGATTGGCTCGATGGTCTGGGTGGTTAAGATTACCTGTCCAATTTCCAAGCACGTTGGGATATTAAACGGGGGCTTAAGAAAGACAGACGTATTCCGCGCTATGGTCAACGTCGAGTTTGTATTTCTATCAGGTTTCCCGTGGCCGCTGACCCACGCGATTTCGCCTCGTTCAAACGCGATGCTCGTTGCCCCAAACCGGAGCTCTAACAACCTCGATTGCGCCGCTTGCGTTGGAGACTCAATCGATGCGGCAAGCACCGAAGTGCTCGACGCTACCCCACAATAGATGGCTACAGAAAGCGAAACCAGAAGCCGCTGCAATGGTGGGCTGGCCATAGTGAGCTTCAGAAGAAACAACATCCATTGGTTGTGCCTTAGCGCATACTAACCTTCGGTAAATTTCATCCGCACTTCTGCTTTTGGCCCTTAGCGTCGAACCTCAACCCTCGCCTTGGCGTCGGCTTTTTGGGGTAGACCGGACGTGGTCGCGGTCATAACCGATCGACAGGAATGACCCGGAGCAGACCTCATCTGTTCAGCTTCTCAAAATTGGATTAAAGTGCCACTACAACCATTCGGTGCGCAGTTCTGTAGATGAAATCGGCCAAGCGAAGCCTAGCTGTTGTCGCTGTGATGATGAGCGCAATCATTGTCGGTCCGCCGCGTTCCTCGGCAATGGAGAATAGCGCGCCCATTGCGTATTTTTCCGAAGGCGCGCCAGACAATCTCGTAGAGGCGATGAACAATTTGCCTCCTGACGCTAGGGATGTCGTCGTTGCGAAAGTTCGCTTGCAGCAACCCGTAATATGGATGGGTGGTCGTCACTGCGAAGGTTGCACCAACGATATTTTTTTCGCCCGTCTGAAAATCACTGAGGCTCTCAGGGGCCAAGCCGGAGTGGGCCAAGTGCTTGATGTCTTCTTAGGCAAGCGCAGTGAACACCGAGAGCACATCGCTGTCCCTGGCTCGCCACGTCAATGGTGCCGTGAGTACACGGTGGTAATCTACACCACAGATGATGGCTTTCGGCGGCTAGCTTCGTTCCAGATCAGCAAGACTCTATACGACGAAGTTTCTACGGAAGGGCTCGCATATCAGGGCGAGCGACCGAAGCGCGGATTTTGCAACTAGCTCGTGAGCTCGCTTGTGGCCCAGAGCCGGCTTTGCCGCTGGCGGTCTCGGCAGCTATGATGTCAACCGATGAAGATAACATCTGACACAGCAACGAGGGTCTGTCGTCGATGAGGTTAATGTGGGTGGTTCTACTGCTTGCCTTGATGCAGTCCGTAGGTGCGCAGCAGCAAAGCTCGACGATCACTTTGGCTTGCAACGGAACAAGGAAGTTGATGACTACATCCGAAGCAGAGTTGAAATTGGAGCCCGTCACCAATCTCCGCATCGTTGTAAGCGCGGGCAGCCAAACAGTGTCGTTCCTTGATAACGTCGTACCGATCACGAGGACTACCCCTTTACTTGTCGGGTTCAGCAGCCAGTACGCGAATGGGAGGCCGACCATCGCCGGCCGGATTGATCGGCTTACCAAGAGTGTCGAAATCGATTGGATGTACGAGAACGTCGGCGATAACATCCATTGGGAGCTTACGTGTCGTCCCGTTGTCCCCTTTTCTGAAGCCCCCAATCTTGATCGCCCAGGGCCTACAGCTGACGTTAGCTTGTCGGGATGATGACCCAACGTGGGCGATAAACGCCCGGTGGATGCCATTCGCCAAGGCCCATACCGGAAGTCACAAGGGACGCGCGTACGTCATTTCCGAGCCATCCATCCCTGCCTGCGTTCGACATCATTCGGCCGATCGTATGCCTCGCGGGTCAGTTTTTCGGTTTGAGGTCACGTAGTCGATCTCGCCATACCCAATACCGATATCCATCAGCTCCCGATCACTCAGTTTGCAAAGATCGCGCCGGAGTCGCTCCCATTTCCGCCACTCCTGAAAGGCGATCCAACAATTCTTCAAAGCGCTAACATTGCGTCGCTGCGGTTCGGTCGTTCGGACCAAGTCGGTTGTTTGATAAATCGTGCTCATTGAAACAACCTCGAGTGCCTGTCTGCCCAGACAAGCTGCCGGCCGACATGGGTCATGGCGAACCGATGATGATCGTCCGGTCTGCGGAGGCGGTGTGTGGTCAGGCCAACGAGCAGCCTGCGCAGCGCACTTTCGTCTCCGGATAGCAGCTCAGATAGTTCTGCGACCGATTTTGCCTCGTCGGCGATAACCTTGGCCCGATTGAGCTTTGACGCCGCATAGATCACTGAAGTGATTCGGTGTGACCGTGCGAGGTCGAACACGGATGCCGGCCGGCTCATGTGATTGCCTCCTGTTGATGCGTAGCTACTCGATCTCTCTATGTTTTCCGCATAATCACCCATCTGTCCGACTACTGGCAGCGCTCCTGCATGTAACGGTCCCGCAAGTAGCCGCTCAAAATGAGCGTTGCGCGTGGTCAGAGGTCGCCGCAGCGAAGAACGCGATGCCGCTCGCCCTCAACACATCACGATCATCGCCTAACTCGCTCTTAGCCGGGTGTGAGCCAGTTGGTGGTCCTCAGGTCATGCTTCCGGGCAGGAAGCAGCGGACGCGCGGATGGCCGTCGATGTAGTGCTTCCAAACCATAGTCGGTCCGGCGCGGTTGGGCTCCCTTACAACTGCCCCGTCAGGAACCACGACCCATTCGCCTTCGATGCGGACGCGATAATGCCCGCGATCAGATTCCCAGTCCGGGTCAAGGACTATGTATCCGTCGGCATTCGTACAGCAGTGCCCAAACTCGCTCTGCAGGCTTTCGAACCAAGGCTTCAGCAGCGAATTGGCGTAGCGCCCGTCATCTCGAGCGAACACCGGTGTCGCCAGCGCAGTCAGGCCTAGCATCAACGCTGCATGTATTCTCGCGAACATTCCGCCCTCTCTACGCTGTTGCAAGCCGCCTCCGGGGAATCGAAAGTGCGAAAAATTCGGCGTTAACGGGCTATCGACCGAATGCTGCAGGCAGGGCCGGGCCGAATGTACCGGGCCGCACGAATACAAAACGCGACCTCGCCGGCACCTCCAAATCGTCTTGGCCGTTCTGACCGATCAGGATAAGGCCTGCTCCACCATTGGCCACTGTTAAGATGACCGGTTCACCAGCCGATGTCCTGATCGGGTCCATGGCGATAATCAGAAATTCGCCGATTGGCTGGTCCAGATACTGAAGCCTTAGCTGCGGCGCGACTTCGGCGGGAGCAAGTCGAAGACCCAGCAGTTGCGCGTGCGCATAGATGTTCCCCAGCGTTGCCATTTCGCCCTCGAAGCCAAGCTCGGCGGCCGATATGGCAACAAGCTGCACTTCGGTTTTTTCGCCACTGAGGGTAAAGGCCGGCCGCGCGATAATCTCATCGGCCAAGCTTCCAACGCTGCAGCCAAGTGCACCCATCGTGCTGCGAAGAGCGGCCAAATCCGTGAAGGTCCCTATCGCAATCTTCTTCCAAAGTTGAATATCAGCGGCGGAGCTAACTGAAATCGGGGAGGCGGCAGCCGGCGCAGCTGCCTTAAGCGCCAGGTGATTGCGCAGGACATCCCGCGCGGTGCATTGGGCCTTGGCCTCGTCTACCGCTACGAGAATAAGCGTACTGCAGAGAAGTAGGACCGCGCGTTTTGCAGATGGCGCTGCCGATCCTATTCCGTCTTCGTCGTAAGTGGCGCTCATCGGGGCCTCCGGGCTTCCTCTCACCCGGCTAGAGTGCCGAATCCCGGTCCGATGCGCTTTACAAGCGGCTTACATTTTCCTTATCGGCGGCTTATCCTTTCGCATTCCGAGTGGCGGAAGGGCATCTTTGTCGGGCTTAAGCCCCAGGACAGACAACCCGAGGATGGCAGCTTGCGCTATCTGTTCGAGGAGTACGTATTCGATACCGACCGGCGCGAACTGCATCGGGGGACCGATGCAGTGTGGGTCACACCGCAGGTTTTTGACCTACTCGATTACCTGATCCGCAACAGAGAGCGGGTTGTCAGCAAGGACGACCTCATCAGAGCAGTTTGGAATGGGCGCAGCGTATCCGACGCGGCCCTGACAACCCGCCTAAATTCCGCCCGGGCTGCAATCGGCGATTCCGGCGAGGAACAGCGCTTCATCAAAACATTACCGCGGAAGGGTTTTCGGTTTGTCGGAGCGGTGCGTGAGGCGACTGAGCTGAATGAGGCTGTCTCCTCAAATGACGTAGTTCAGCCTACGACACCAGCTACTGGACTGTCCGACAAAGCCGCGATTGCCGTGATGCCGTTCGAAAACATGTCGGCAGATCCAGAGCAGGCGTATTTCGCCGATGGATTAGTGGACGATATCATTACCGCACTGTCACGCTTCAGAGCATTCTTCGTTATCGCTCGCAATTCCTCGTTCACGTACAAGGGAAAAGCGGTCGATATCAGGCAAGTTGGACGCGAGCTTGGAGTGCGCTACGTGCTCGAAGGCAGTGTCCGAAAAGCAGGCAGTCAGCTGAGGATCAACGCACAGTTGATAGAAGTCGCAACTGGCGCACACCTTTGGGCTGATCGATTTGACGGCGCGCTGGGAGACATTTTCGATCTGCAGAACAGGCTCGCGCAACAGGTTGTGGGCGCCATTGCGCCAGAAATGGACCGGGCCGAGATCGAACGAGCAATCGGAAAACGGATCGGCAAAATAGACGCGGTGACGGCCTATTATCGTGGCTTGCCTCTGGTTATTTATCCTACCACTCCAGAGAACAACGAGACTGCTGCGAGGTGTTTTGAGCAAGCAATTGCTCTTGATCCAAGTTTTACGCCCGCATATGGCGGCGCTGCAGCTTGTATCGGTTGGCGGCGCGCTAACAATTGGCCTGGAGATGTCGCCGGAGACAACGCGCGGGTATTAGGATTCGCCGAGCGTTTGAAAGAGCTTCGAACAAACGATGCCCTCGTGGGTTTTCTTCTGTTCTGGTTCGCGCTCGACTTCGACGGTGGAATTGACATCATAGAGCGCGCGATTGGAACCAATCCATCACGGGCGCTTCTCTATAGGGGCCTGATTCGAGGCTGGCAGGGGGAATGCGATGCTGCCATTGCGGACCTTGAATTAGCAATGCGTCTTAGTCCGCGCGACCCAGCTAGTTATCAGGCGATGCTGGGGCTTGCTCTGGCTCATCATAATGCCGGTAGGCATGCAAAAGCGGGTGAATGGACGGACAAGGCCGTTCGCGCGTTTCCTCCGGCGTTCTATGCAGGGATAGCTCAGGCCATCCTCTGCTACAACGGCGCTGAACGATTGGAAGATGCTCGAAGACTAATGGCAGCAGGCCTCCGCCTGTCTCCCGGCTCACGGCAGTCAACCTTCGCCGCCCCGCACCTTTCGCCGAAACTTAGAGCCGAACTCTTCCAAGCAATGGCTAAGGCGGGGCTGCCCGAATAGGTTTCGCTCTATTGCCCCCGTTAAAGATGTGTGGGCGCGCGGCCAATTTCCCGAACTCTCCGAGTTCCGCTGTTGGCCCATCAGCGAAGTGAAGCCCTCTCGGATTGACGTCCGCTCCGTGAAGCATAGCGGGCTGGATCTGCTCCCCCCGAGTTTTGCCTCCAACTGAGACATTGGCGCTGGGCTTCTGTCCCTCGTTTTGCGTTCAGGACCACGGCGGCTCTTCGCTCGTCCCGGCTGCATCGTGGCGGATCGTGACATCCGCCGAACGCAACCCGGTCAGCAATACCGTTCTGACAGAGGCAGCATCAAATCCAATATCCTTGGCATTTGGTGGATGTGCCTCGCTGTTCTTCAATCGGAGCGCAAGGTGCAATTGCTCGCAAAGGTGCTGAACGACGAGATTGACCTGATCGTCAGTCATGATCGGCTTCTCCTGCGGCCATTCTGCTACCCAACCAGGTAGCGCACTTGAGAATCTGACGGTACGCGATTGGACCGCCCATGGGATCACCCTGTGCGATGACCATGGGCGGATGAATGAGACGCACTCGGTTCGCTACAAGGCGCGAGTCCGAAATTCGACGACATCAGCAAGAGGGAGGCCCTCCGACGCAACTGGCGGCGTTGACGGCTACTTTATGCCCGAGGACCCATTAGGCTCTATGTGCACCAAAACCTCGCCGGTTGTGATTTCGGGAACTCCAAGATCGAGGTCAGGTAGACTTGCCTGAACAAACGCCAGTATCTTGGCATTTGCTGCATTGGCGCTTTCGCGGTCGTCAAATATCATCACAGCGATACCAGCACCGTCGCCCGCATCCAGCACATAGTAAGATTTGAATCCGTGCGATTGCCTCAGGATCTCGCCGACGCCGCTCTTGGCGCGGCGAGCAGCGTCCGCTACCGAGCGAACCTTGGCGTACTTGCGAATGACCATGTACATGGGGCCACCACAGGCCACACGCCCCCACGCATCAAAGCACATCGGCCCCAGTCGGACTAGGGCCTACTCCGGGATGGCTCACACCGCCCGGTTGGGCGGACCGCGCAACGCGCCTTTTCCAATGAGCCAGCCTCGCCCCGCAAGTGGGGGCCGAGGTGCTGAGGCTCAGGAGCCCTCGAACTTGAACGACACGTTGAGCTTGGCGCGATAGGCCTCAACTTTTCCGTTCTCATCCAGTTGCATATCGAGCTTGATGACCTCTGCAACGCGAAGATCCCGGAGAGATTTCGCAGCTTGCTCGACCGCATTGGCGGCCGCCTTCTCCCACGAGTCGCTGCTGGTACCGACCAGTTCTATGACCTTGTAGACGCTATCAGGCATGTCGTCCTCCTGTTCGGTATGACCCGGGAAATCTAGCATCAGGATCTCGACGCTGATACCGTTTCGGGGATGCCCCCGGAGCCGAGAAGGGACAAACTGCATCTGGCGGAAGGGCGGCTCTTGGCTCCGAATGAACTGCCGGACCTGCGCGATCGTGTCCGCTCATGGCGGATCGACGGGAAAGCGTCCGATTGGCTGTCTCTTTTCAGTCTGCCCCGGACCGGAAGGCAGCACGATCCGGTTGGCGCGCAAGCTCACGCTCAAACAAAACGGCTATGGGTCGTGCCGAGCGCGAGAAAGACGCCCCAAGGAAGCTCTGGAAGGGAGCTCTGGAAGGAAGCTCTGGCTCGCACGCGAACCATCTCGGTCACCTGCCTCGCCGAAAAAGGGGTAAAGTGCCCCAGGGCTCACATCCGAGGAGCAACAACATGACCCTACTCCCCGAGCTGGTTCCCGCCAGGATCGACTGGCATGTCTTCGCGGTTATGAGCAACACGATGCCGCCTCGAGATCCTGATGACGACGAAGAAGATGACGACGAAGACGAAGAGGGTGAGGACGAAGAGCAAGACGAGGAGGAGAACCAAGCCGACGAATCGCCGGTCGTGCGCGAGCCGGACGAAGGCTAAGCGGGATGCTTGGAGGTAGCCTGAGCTCCGTCGGCTTCGATGTCGCCTTCCAACCGCAAACCGGACACAACGAACCGACGAGTACGTGTCTCAAATCACTCCCGCCATCCGCAGCGCCACCCCGGCCGCGCATGAGCCCGCCAGCACGGTCAGCATCCCCAGCTTGAACCGGAAGATCGCGGTTGCCGCCGCGATTGCCAGCACCAGTGCGGGGAGATCGACGCTCGTCAGCACCGGCCTGTCGAAATCCAGCGGGAACGCGTGCACCGGAACGGTCTCGCGGAACAAGGTGTGCAGCGCGAACCAGATCGAGAGGTTGAGGATGACGCCGACGACGGCGGCCGTGATCGCGCCGAGCGCCCCGGCGAGGCCCGTATTGCCGCGCAGGCGTTCGATGTAGGGGGCGCCGACGAAGATCCAGAGGAAGCAGGGCGTGAAGGTGACCCAGGTCGCGAGCAAGCCGCCATACGTCGCCGCGAGCAAGGGCGACAGGCCGCCGGGATCGCGATAGGCGGCCATGAAGCCCACGAACTGCAGCACCATGATCAGCGGGCCCGGCGTGGTCTCGGCCATGCCGAGGCCGTCGAGCATCTCGTGCGGCTTCAGCCAGTGATAATGCTCGACCGCTTGCTGGGCGACATAGGCCAGCACGGCGTAGGCGCCACCGAAGGTGACGAGCGACATTTTCGAGAAGAACAGCGCGATCTGGCTGAACACGTTGCCTTGCCCGAGCGCGAGCAGCAACACGATCACCGGCACCAGCCAGAGCGCCAGCCACAACGCGCCGGTGCGAATGGCGCGCGCGGTGTTGGGGCGCACGTGCTCGGGGACGGCTTCGCCGAGCATGCTGTCGATCAATGCCGTGCTGCCGCCATGGCCGTGACCGGCCGGGGCGAATTCCGGACGGCCGCTCCGCGCGCCGGCATAGCCGATGAGGCCGGCGGCGATGATGATGATCGGGAAGGGGACGGCGAAGAAGAAGATCGCGACGAAGGCGATGGCCGCGAGCGCGATCATGATGCGGTTCTTCAGCGCGCGCTTGCCGACGCGAACCACGGCCTCGACGACGATGGCGAGTACCGCGGCCTTGAGCCCGAAGAACAGCGCCTCGACGAAGCTGACATTGCCGAAAATCGCGTAGACGTAGCTGAGGCCCATGATGGCGATGATGCCGGGCAGGATGAACAGCCCACCCGCCATCAGCCCGCCGGCCGTGCGATGCATCAGCCAGCCGACATAAGTGGCAAGCTGCTGGGCCTCCGGTCCCGGCAGCAGCATGCAGTAGTTCAGCGCATGCAGGAAACGGCCTTCGGAGATCCAGTTCTTCTCCTCGACCAGGATGCGATGCATCACCGCGATCTGGCCCGCGGGCCCGCCGAAACTCAGGCAGGCGACGCGAAGCCAGACGCGAAAGGCTTCACCGAAGCTGATGCCGTGACCGGCATCAGCTCCAGCTTGAACGATACGGGTGTCCATCAAGCCTTCACCTTGTTGGTCGGCCAGTTGTGGGTCTCGGCCGTGGCATCGCGGCACCAGCGGTAGAAGGCATCATAGAGCGTCATGCCGGCCTCGAGCTGTGCGAGGTCGTCGTCATACATCCGCGACAGCCCGAGCGAGGCCGCGAGCAGGCCGGGCGCCTCCGGCGCGAGGTCGGGCCGCGCGGTGTCGGCGCCGCGCACCAGCGTGGCCAGCCGCAGCAAAGGCGGCGTCGCGATGCCGAACTCCTCGATCATCACGTCGAAGGTGCAGAGCTCGCCGCGGTGGCTCCAGAACACGTTCTCGATGTCGAAGGGGGCCGCATTGAATCGCTCGCCGACGGCGACCACCTCGGACGGCGTCACATACAGGAACACCGCATTGGGATCGACGAAGCGGCGGATCAGCCAGGGGCAGGCGATGCGGTCGACCTTCGGTCGCGCCCGCGTCACCCAGACGGTGCGCCCCTTGGCGTCGCGTGGCGGCAGCTTGCGAGCGTCGACCAGCGGCAGCTTGGCTGCCTTCCAGCCCTCGAAGCCGCCCTCCAGCGTCTCGGCCTCCACGCCGAGCTGGCGGAGCCAGGCCGCCGTGCCCTGCGCGAGCTTCTCACCGCGGAAGCACGAGACGACGGCCCTGCGGCCGGCGAAGTCGCCGCCCCAGTCCGTCACATTGTCGTGGCTGAGCTTGATGGAGCCGGGGATCAGCCGCCGGTCGGCGGCAAAATCCTCGTCGGTGCGCACATCGATCAGGGCAGGGCCGTTCGCCGTGCCGATCAGCCGTGCCAATTTGTCAGATGATATGGTCGTGAACGTAGACATGATGCGTCCTCGCAAAAATCGGGGGACGCGATACTTGGGCATGTCGCCTCGTGGGGAGATCGCTCAAATCCCCATGGCCCGGATTACAGCGAAACCGCGTCAGCCTGTCAACCGCCGGTTTGGCCGGTAATTCACGTTAGAAAGATATGCTGCGGGAGCCTATATTGGGGCCTTGCAGATTCCGGAGATCTGAACCGATGCATTCCCATTCCATCGAGCAATGGACCCACGACCACGCCTTCCTCGGCGAGAAGCACGACGAGAACGAGCGGCGCACCTGGTTCGTGGTCGTGCTGACGCTGGTCATGATGGTCGGGGAAATCGTGGCGGGCTCGCTGTTCGGCTCGATGGCGCTCTTGGCCGACGGCTGGCACATGGGCACGCATGCCGCCGCGCTCGGCATTGCCGCCTTCGCCTATCGCTTCGCGCGCCGGCACCTGGGGAATGCGCATTTCACCTTCGGCACCGGCAAGTTCGGCGATCTTGCCGCCTTCGCCAGCGCAATCATCCTCGGCCTGATCGCGGTCGAGATTGCCTATGAGAGCGTGCTGCGGTTGATCAATCCGGTGCCGATCGTCTATGGCGAGGCGATCGCGGTGGCAGCCCTCGGTCTGGGCGTCAATCTCGCCAGCGCATGGCTGCTGCGCGACAGCCACGATCATCACCATCACGGCCATGATCACGGCCATAGCCATGCGCATGATGACCACGACCATGATCATCACGGCCATCGCCATCACGACAACAATCTTCGCGCGGCCTATGTCCATGTCATGGCCGATGCCGCGACCTCGGTGCTGGCGATCGCGGCTCTTGCCGTCGCCATGTATGCGGGCTGGGTCTGGGCCGATCCGGCGGTCGGCCTGATCGGCAGCGTGGTCATCGCCAGCTGGGCGCTCGGCCTGATCAAGTCATCAGGCGCGGTGCTGCTCGACGTGCGCGCCGACGAGAAGCTGGAGCGGGTGATCCGGGCGCGCATGGAGGTTGGTGAGGATCGCGTCACCGATCTGCATCTGTGGCAGGTCGGCCCCGGCCATTGCGCCGTGCTGCTCTCGGTGGTGTCGGACAAGCCGAAGCAGCCGGCCGTCTACAAGCGGCGGCTTGCCGGATTGAAGGGCCTTAGTCACGTCACGATCGAGGTGGAGACCTGCCCGCATTGACGTGAGCCGCCGCGAGCGGAATTCTGCGACGCGGCCGGGGTTGATCCTCGGTCGCAGCTCGCATGGCTGTACGGGAGGAACAATGATGCCCAGGATTGCCTTCGCCGTCGTCATCGCTGCACTTGCTCTGTCCAGCCCCGCGGCACTGGCGCAATCGGAAAAGCCCGGCGTCGAGAAGCTCTACGTGCTCAACTGCGGCGAGGGCACCGCAGGTGATATCTCGCGCTGGACGCCCGGCCTGAACGAAGGCAAGACGATGGACTTCGTCGACAGCTGCTATCTCGTCAAGCACAGCAAGGGCTGGTTCCTGTGGGACACCGGGATCGCAGATTCCGTCGCAAGCATGCCGAATGGTCTTGTGCCCGCCGATCCCAAGGCCGTGACCTGGCGCCGGCCGAAGACGCTTGCCGCCCAGCTCGAACAGCTCGGCGTCAAACCGGACGACGTCAAGGCGATGGCGGTCTCGCACACGCACCCGGACCACACCGGCAATGTCGAGCTGTTCCCGCAGGCGTCGCTCTACGTGCAGAAGGCCGAATATGACTGGCCGGGTGCCAACAACGCGCCGCGCTTCAAGCCCTCGCACCCGGTCGAGCTGCTCACGGGCGACAAGGACGTCTTCGGCGACGGCGGCGTGACCATCCTGTCGACGCCCGGCCACACGCCGGGGCATCAGTCGCTGCTGGTGAAATTGCCGAAGACCGGCGCGGTGGTGCTGTCGGGTGATGCCGTCCATTTCAGGGATAATTGGGACAACCGCCGCGTCCCCAGCATGAACGTCGACAAGGACCAGACCGCGGCCTCGATGCAGAAGATCGCCGACACGCTCGCCAAGGAGAAGGCGCAGCTCTGGATCAACCACGACAAGGCCCAGCGCGACAGCCAGAAGCTGGCGCCGGAGTTTTACGACTGAGGCGGATCAGCCTTTCGGTGCCGTCACTGCGGGCGGGCTCGCCTCCGGCGTCTTCTTCGGCTTCAGCGTGCCGGCATAGAACGAGACCAGCCAGATCAAGAGAACGGCGAGGAGATAAACGCCCCAGGCCTGCGGCGGGGTGGTTGCCCAGCGCAGCAGGCCTTTGAACGTGCGGGGCGGGCGGGTCTCTTCGCTCATGGGCCGCTTGTGCGCGAAAGCGGCTGTACGGTCAATCCGGCCGCGGCCTGGTGCGGATCAGGAACAACGCCGCCAGTGCCGACAGGCTGAGCGCGGACGAGACGATCAGCACCTTGGCGCCCATGACGTCGATCAGCAGGCCGAAGGCCAGCGGCGCCACCGCCTGCGCCATGCGTGCCGGGGCGCCGATGATGCCGAGACGGTAGCCGAAATCCTTCGGGCCGAAGATCGACAGCGGCAGCGTGCCGCGCGCGATCGTCAAGATGCCGTTGCCCGAGCCGTGGAACAGCGCGAACGCGCTCGCCGCGGCGCCGCCGAAGATCGCAACGATCACCGCGCCGATCGGATGGGTGAGGCAGGCGAGCCGGGTCGACCACAGCGGATGGAAGCGGCTGAGGAAGCCGGCTTCCAGGATGCGTGCGCCGACTTGCGCCGGGCCGATCAGCGCGCCGGCCGCGATCGCCTCGACCGGCGTTGCCCCGGTGGTCTCGAGGATTCGCGGGAAATGCGCGGCCATGGCGCCGGTGACGGTCCACACCGCCGCGAAGATGAAAGCGAGCAGGATCATGGTGCGGTCGAGCGGCAGATGCGGCTTTTCCGCCGTCGCCGCCGCCTGCCTGGCGCCCTTGATGGTCGGGAGCATGAAGAAGTTGAGCGGCAGGCCGATCAGGATGTTGGCGGCCGCCCAGGCAAAGCAGGTCTCGCGCCAGCCGATATGCGACAGGCCCCAGGCGGTGAGGGGCCAGCCGACGGTGGAGGCGAAGCCCGCCATCAGCGTGATGCCCGTGATGGGCCTGCGCGCCTCGGTGCCGTAGATGCGCCCCAGCGCGGCGAAGGCGGCGTCGTAGAGCCCCATCGCCATGCCGATACCGAGCACGAGCCAGGCGAACACCATCACCGGAACGGAGTGTGCGAAGCCGAGCAGCGCGAGGCCGGCGGCAATGGTCAGGTTCGAGGCCGACAGCACCTGCCGGCCGCCGACGAGATCGATCTGCCGCCCGATGCGCGGGCCGAGCATCGCCGAGATCACCAGCGAGGCCGAGAACGCGCCAAAGATCCAGTTGGAGGAGACGCCGAGGTCGCGCGCCATGGGATCGGCGATCAGCGCCGGCAGATAATAGCTGGACGCCCAGGCCAGGGTCTGCGTGGTGCCGAGCGCCAGGATGATCGGAAGCTGGCGCTGGCTCATATTCCCGTATTTCTGGTCGGCGGTGTCATCGGTTCCATTTGCAGCCGGCAACGACAGCGCGTCAACCGCGGCTGCGGCATATTCGACCTGCTGCGGACGGGAGCCTTGGTTGCGCAGCGTTCGCGCGGCCTTCCGCTCGTCACGAATGCACGCCATAATGGCGCATGCAATTGACCTCGCGCCTTGCGCTGATGAACTGGCTGACCGGCCAGGGGCTCACGGGCCTTCCCGAAATCGACCTGCTCCGCGGCTTCTGCGAGCGCTGCTGCGCCGAAGGGCTGGAGCTGTCGCGCGGGCTCGTCGTGATCGACACGCTGCATCCGATCTACGAGGGCCGCGGCTTCCGCTGGAGCGACCGCCCCAGCAACGAGAGCGACGCGTTCGAATACGGCTCGACCGCCGACGGCGACGCCGCCGCGAGCTGGCGCCGCTCGGTGTTCTTCCACATGCTCGAGAATGGCGACGACGAGATGGTGATCGATCTCGCCGATGCGCCGTCGATGGATTTCTCGCAGATCGGCGAGCTCGCCGAAAAAGGCCACAAGCACTATCTCGCCTTCGTGCACCGCTTCGGCGAGAACGGCGCGCTGGGTCTGATGGACTGCCTCTATTCCTGCTGGACCACGCGCCGCGACAGCGGCTTCAGCGACGGCGAGCTGGAAGCGCTGCGCGATCTCGTGCCGGTGCTGGGCCTCGCGATCAAATCGGCGCAGCAGGTCGACATCGCGCGCACGCTCGGGCGCGTCTATCTCGGCCGCGACGCCTCCGCACAGGTGCTGCGCGGGCGCATCTCGCGCGGCGTCACCGAGCGCATCAACGCCGTGCTCTGGTACTCCGATCTGCGTGGCTCGACCGGAATCAGCGAGAGCATCGGCCCCGACGAGATCATCCCGTTCCTCAACGACTATGCGCAGGCCGTGATCGACGCGATCCACGACGCCGGAGGCGACGTGCTCAAGCTGATCGGCGACGGCGTGCTCGCGATGTTCTGGGGTGAGGACATGGCGGATGCGCGGCGCGCTGCGCTCCGCGCCGAGCATCTGTTCCGCAAGAACGTCGCGGCGCTGAACACGCGGCGGGAGGCCGATGGCCGCCCGACGACGTCGGCCTATATCGGCCTGCATGTCGGCGAGGTCTTCTACGGCAATATCGGCAGCGAGGACCGGCTCGACTTCACCGTGGTCGGGCCGACCGTCAACGAAGTCAGCCGCATCGCCTCGATGAGCCGCTCGGTCGACCGCGAGCTGCTGGCATCGGCGGAGTTCTACAAGGGCCTCGATGCCACCGGGCGCCGCTATCTCGTCTCCACCGGCCGCTACGCGCTGCGCGGCATCGGCCGCGCGCAGGATCTCTACACGCTCGATCCCGAGGTTGACGCCAGCGAGCCTGTGACGGGGAGCTACGAGCGATATCTGGCGGGTTAGGTCGGCTGCCGCAATAGCTTGCTTGATGCCGCTTCGGCACGCGATGGCAGCTTGACGAGCGTCCAAGCCATCAGGCTGAAAACCATCAGGACGTTTGTTCATCCGGCCAATCGTCGGGAACCAGAGCCGGCGGTTTCGCCCACGGCTCTTCAACCAACGACTTCTGAAACCAGTCGTCTCGCAAGTTGGCATGTTCGGTCACGATCACCTGGAAGCCCGGGGCATCCTTCTGCACAAAACGGAGTAGGAGTTCGAACAATCGCCGGACCGCCTCTAAATCCGCATCCCTTTCGGTTCGCTCAATCGACCCTGCGGCCTCGGCGTAGACCGCCTCGGATGGGAAATACACCTGAGTTGGCTGATCGATCAGTAGGAAGTTGGGCAGCGATTGGCCATTGTTGGTTGCAAACCGATGTAAGGCCAGGAGAGCCGAGAGGTGATAGGCAAGATGATTCTCACCGCCGCCCGTCCTGTTCATGTAGATCGGGCGGCTAGGACGATCTATGACAACCGTAAGATGATGGAGATCGAGCCGCGCCGGGAATTGGCCAAACTCACCTCCGAGGTCTCCAATGTACCCGGACATATGCATTGAGATGTTGTTCAGGGTGGAAGCTAAGCGCTCGTCCGCATCATTGTCGCCAATCCTCTTCTCGAGATCCTCGACCTTGCTCTTCAGCCGGCGCTCTTCAGCCTCAAGGCGCGTTAGTTCAGTATTCGGAATCAAATTTTCGAGAAATAAGCTAATGCGTCCGACCACACGCGAAGCAGCATTATTCCGATTGCCCATTTCAGCGATCACCTCGCTGGCCGCAATCGCGCTCGACAGTTCGACTTCCTTATTTCGAATTTGATCGCCGATCCGAAGTGCTTCTCGGCGCTGATCGTCGAGGTAAGCATCAAGTGCGGGGCGCTCTCCCACCACGGCTGTCATCTCGCGATCGAGCGATTCGAGCTCGGCAAGTAACACGTCTGCTATTGGTCCCTCTAACGACAGATTCGCGGCGGCAAACGGCCATTGCCATTCGCCGGTTGCTTTCTTGTAGGGTAGCGCTTTGATTGACGTTAGCCGATCACGCTGTTCGCTCGCCTCCGTCTGGAAGCCTTCTGCGCGCTTTGCATACTGCTGCGCCGCGTCTATCCGTCTTTGAGCCTCGCGGCGCTGCTCGCGCAGCCCGATCAACTCGTTTTCGATCGTCGTAACCCGTTGCCCATCGTCCTCGGGCACCGGTGCCGGCTTCCATGCCAGCGCATGTCGCAACAGCCCAATTACAGTTTCCTCAGCAACACCCTCGGTCGGGACAATTCCGACGGCCCGCGCCTCTGACAGAAGACCTATCGCACGCTCTTCCGAGTTATCAATCGCATCTCTGGCATGCTCAAGAAGTTTCGCATTCAGCCTCAACTCGCGCTGTGCCGCGCGCAGCAAGGATTCGAGCTGAAACCTTTCCCGAGAAGAGACGCCCAGCAGGATCGGCAAAGTGTCCTTAATTGCCTGGGGCTGGAACGGTTCGTTCTGCCGGTAAAATAACTGGTCCTTGTTGGCAACGATCGTTTGCTTCTGAAACAAATAGTAGTACGTGTGCTTGATATTGGCATCGTAGCTTTCCCTGCTACTCTCGACCGGCACATCTGTCGTGTTTTCGGGGATACCAAGCAGCTGCGACAGAAGTCTTTCAACCCCGTCGTCATCGTCATTGACCGCAACCTCTTCAAATGCTGGCGCTTGAATTGTTGCACCACGACGTACCATAGCGGTACTGCAACTGCTTCGTCCCGGGCCAGGTGAAGGCTTGGCGACTAGGACTTGATCGCTCTTGAACTGGTAGATTACCGCAAACCAAGCGACCCGATCCCGGATGACCCCTTCCGGAATATTGAATGTCGAGCGCCCCATGCAATATTCGATGATGTCTGATAGGGCGGACTTACCCGTCGATGAGCGCCCAGTGATGACATTGAGTCCATCGTGGAATGGCAGATCCCGTCGTCGGCCATCGTGACTATAAATGTGGATCGAGGCGATCTTCATGGCCGCACGCCCAAGGTCGTATAGATGGTACCGCGGTCGCTGACGCGGGCAAATTCTTTCCCAAGAAAGCGAGCCACTCGCTGACAGGCAACGGACTCTACCGTGCCGGATGGCGTCTTGCGGACCCCATTCTGGATCGCCTTTAGCTGGCCGGTTGCGACAACTTCGAATGCCCCTAGCTGCATGAGAAAGCCTAATGCTTCGAAAGTGAACGGCAATAGATCAGTTGCTCGGCTACCAAAGTTGATCAATAGTTCTGGATGATTGGAGACTACTTTCAAAAAATAACTGCGAGTGCCTTGTAGAAAAATTTCGCGAGAGTTTTTGTGCAGACACAACGGCAGGATCAGCAGGGCTAGGGAGAATGGCATCCCTCGCTGGTCTTCCTCCTCATAGCCGCAGAATGCACGAAAGAGGACCATACCGCAGAACGCCGGATTGAATAGATTGCGGATCTCGACAGGTCTTTCATCCCACCGCTTCACGCTGTAACTCCGAGAAGTTGCTCCAAACGCTGGAGAAAGCGGGGGTGCCAGTAAACGCGCGGTCTCGGTCGGGAATTGGCGAGGATATGGAAAGCTCCGCGCACGACGTAGGGTTCCGTCACGCGCTCACGGATACGCAGCGTCGATGTCTCCATTTCCACCCAACGATAGAGTTCTTTGCCAGCAGTGAGACACGCCTCATCTGCGCTGGCCTCATCTAGGTTCTCAAAAACGATTTCCCGGTAACGCGACCATTCATCGACTAGGCGATCCTCATATTCCTCGATCTCTCCGGAGACCAACAGGCTCTCACGGGCCCAACTCGATCGCTGTTCGAAAGCGCGGTAGTAATCGACTATCGCATTTTGAATGCGAGCCGTCGAAAGCTCGAGCGCTCGCAACTGTTCAACGAAAATACGAGGATCGTTCGCAACGTCGATCTTGCCACTAGGAAGGCTGTTACGAAACGTAATGGGAAGATTGTCGATCCGGTATTCTTCCGCCATGGCAGACAGTTTGTCCGACACTTCATACCCGTGAACAGGCTCTGTTCGTTCGCCAGCGAGGATCTTGATGACCAAGTCCATCCACCATCCCTCAAGACGCTCACAAAGCGCGGCCCGTGACTCCCGTCGGATGATCCGAAGGTGCTTCTGCTCGATGAGCGCCGGTATATCCGTAATCCGAGGCGTCGCGTCGACGATGGTGATTCGAGCGTAGAAGTCCCTGGCTTCTTCTTCGCAAAGCTGCCCGAGCTCCGATCTGATCGCGCTGATCAACTGAGACTCGCTCTGCGCGATCGTGGCAAGCGCTTCTCTTGCACGTTGTTCGCCTAGCGAAGCGTCATCGACAAACAGTGCTAGCAGAGACCCTGGCGTAACAGTCGCAGTCGAGAACAGGAAAAATCGGCAATCCGACGAAATCCGACCATTCTGCAGATAGTAGTCAAGCCATATTCGAACGGACTTCCAGAAATCCGGCGACAAATTCGTAAGCTTGTCTCCTGTCGCCTTGTGCTTCAGAGACCCCAGTGACCTGCCTCCGCCGGCCGAGACGAACTCGACATCATCGTTTTTTTCGATGAGAACGGCGCTCCCTTCAGGCATCTCAAGTATTTTGAGAAGCGCAAAGCGCGCCTGATAAATATAGCCCAGGCCCTGCTCGGCTGCAGAGAATGGTGAGCGCGACGCATCCATTATCGATACGTTCTCGCACAAGCCATCTGGTTTGATTTGGCAGGCATTTCCCCCTCGCACGTGCAGCAAAACACGGCGCCCGGGTCAATCATGATTGCACTTTTGCGATGACGCAACCAGCCTTTAGCCTAATTCACAGTCGCCTGGCATGGAATGGTAGAAGCAGTATGCGCCTCCAGATAGCACGGCTGGCTGTGAGAAAGTGGCGATGGCGCGTTACATCTCAGGGGGATGTTCGGAACACTAGGGATTCTCGGTCGGCGGTCCGACGGCTAGCACCGCACTGCCACTTCATCCCCCACCATGTCCGGCTGCCGCTCCAGTGCCACGGCCGGCGACAGCCAGATCACCAGCGCCTGCACGCCGAACACGGCGGCCGCGAGATAGAGGCAGGCTTCCGCGCTCCAGAGGCCGCCGACGATCGCGCCCAGCGCCGAGCCGAGCGGGCGGGCGCCGTAGCTCATGATGTTGATGGCGGAGACGCGGCCCAAGAGGCGCGGCGGCGTCACCGACTGGCGTAGCGTCGTGGTCGAGATCACCCACAGGATCGGCCCGACGCCGAGCAGGAAGAAGCTCAACGCCGCGAGCCAGGGCGAGGGGACCAGCACCGTCAGCGCCATCACCACAGCTGCAACGAAACCCGTGACCGGGCCGAGGCCGACGACGGTGCCGAACGCGACGCGCTGCATCACGCGTGTTGCGAACAGGGCGCCGATCACCATGCCGACGCCGTACATGGTCAGCACCGTGCCGATTCCGGCGGCGGTGAGGCCGAGATGGCGCACGGCATAGGGCACGAACACCGCGATCTGCAGGAACCAGCCGGTGTTGAAGATGAACTGGGTGATGAACACCGGCCGCAGCAGCGGATGATGGAATACGAACGCCGCGCCTTCGCGGATGTCCTGGAGCGGATGGCGCCGCGGGGCGGGGGCGCGCGCGGGTTCAAAGATGCCCGAGAGCAGCACGACGGCTATGGCCGAGAGCGCCGCGGCAAAGCCGAAGGCCGGGCTGGCGCCCCACCATCCCACCAGCGCGCCGCCGAGGGCGGGTCCGCTGGCAAAGGCGACGGTACGCGCCAGCTCGATGCGGGCATTCGCCGCCGGCAGGAGGTCGGAGCTGACCAAGGAGGGCACCAGTGCCGGCGCGGCCACGCTATAGACGACGGTGCCGCACACGGCTGCGAAGCCGAGCAGGGCCAGCAGCGGCAGATTGAGGGCGCCGAGCGCGAGCAGCAGCACGATTGTGCCGAGGGCCGCGGCCCGCAGCGCCTCGGCCCCGGCCATCAGCGAGCGGCGTGAGATCCGGTCGGCGAGCAGGCCGGCAGGAATCGCGAACAGCACGAAGGGCAGGGTCAGCGCGGTCTGCAACAGGCCGGTCTGGCCTTCCGCGACCCCGAGCGTGAGCACGGCGACGATGGGAGCGGCGGCCAATGCGATCTGCTCGGCCGACTGCGCCGCGAGGTTGGACCAGGCGAGGCGGCTAAAGGTGTCGGGAAGGCGAGGCGGGTTTGACATGGCTCATTTCCTGCAAAGTCGGCTTGGCGCCAGTATCCGGCTCCGAGGGCCGCCAAACCCACCCGCTTCCCGACACGGCGGGAAAAACGGCAAGAACGGGAACCCATGCCGCTAGATGCAGTTGCAAATGAGTTGCAATAAGGTTCGATTTCGGTATTCTCGTTCCATGGATGCCCGATCGCCTGATTTGAGTCCCGACGCCGCCGGCTGGCGCGCTGATGCGCCCGTCACCAAGAGTCTCGCCGAGGTCAACGCCACGGTCGCCGTTCCGGTCGCTGGCCGCTGGTGGCGCCGGCTGCTCGCTTTCGTCGGCCCAGGCTATCTGGTCTCAGTCGGCTACATGGACCCCGGCAATTGGGCGACCGACCTCGCCGGTGGCTCGAAGTTCGGCTACACGCTGCTGTCCGTCATCCTGCTTTCGAATTTGATGGCGATCCTGCTGCAGTCGCTGGCGGCACGGCTCGGCATCGTCACCGACCGCGACCTTGCGCAGGCCTGCCGCGCCACCTATTCGCCGGCGGTGAATTTCCTGCTCTGGCTGGCCTGCGAGGCGGCGATCATCGCCTGCGATCTCGCTGAGGTCATCGGCACGGCGATCGCGCTCAAACTCCTGTTCGGCATTCCCCTGATCGGCGGCGCGCTGCTCGCAGCGCTCGACGCCTTCCTGCTGCTGCTCCTGATGAACCGCGGCTTCCGTTTCCTCGAAGCCTTCGTCATCGCGCTGCTGGCGGTGATCGCGGTCTGCTTCGGGGTCCAGATCGTGGCTGCGGCGCCGCCGGTGGCGGAGGTCCTGCACGGCTTCATGCCGAAGAGCGAGATCTTCACCAACCCCGAGATGCTCTACATCGCGATCGGCATCATTGGCGCGACGGTGATGCCGCATAATCTCTATTTGCATTCCTCGATCGTGCAGACGCGCGCCTATGAGCGCAACGACACCGGCCGGCGCGAGGCGATCAAATGGGCGACGACGGACTCGACCATCGCCCTGATGCTGGCGCTGTTCATCAATGCCGCGATCCTGGTGGTCGCAGCCGCAACCTTCCACAAGAGCGGCCACTCCGACGTTGCCGAGATCGGCCAGGCCTTCGAGCTGCTGTCGCCGCTGCTCGGCCTCGGCATCGCCTCGACGCTGTTCGCGGTGGCGCTGCTCGCCTCCGGCCTCAATTCGACGGTGACGGCGACGCTCGCCGGCCAGATCGTGATGGAGGGCTTTCTCGATCTGCGCCTGCCGAGCTGGGCGCGCCGCCTGCTCACGCGCGGCATCGCCATCGTTCCGGTGATCGTTGTTACGGCGATCTATGGCGAGCGCGGCACGGCGGATCTGTTGGTGTTCAGCCAGGTCGTGCTGTCGATGCAGCTGCCCTTCGCGGTGATCCCGCTGGTCCGCTTCGTCTCCGACCGCCGCAAGATGGGCCAGTTCGCGATTCCGGGATATGTCGCGGCGATCGCGTGGATCGTCGCGGGCATCATCGTGATTTTGAACGTGAAGCTGCTGGTGGATACGCTGTTCGGGTGAGGGCGGCGGCGATCTGTCCGGCCCGTTCAAGTGGGCCCTGCTCGGACGGCCCCCGATCAGGCAGCGAGCATGACCTTTGCGAAAGCGAGCGTCTGCCCGGTTAGATGTGTTGGCTGGCGACGTTGCTTCCGTTTCGCGCGCAGGGGTTGCAAAGCCTGGCGTCGGAACTCGATTTGGCAAACTGTCACTTTTCAATTTGTGCGGCGCGCGTATACTAGTTGCAATTGCTGACCGGGCGTACAATAATAAGCCCTGTTTCAGCATTGATTTTGCTTCCGGCGGGATGATCGGCGGGTCCTGCGCCGGACCAAGAGCGGCCACTGCAATTCTCCGGGCTCATCTATCGGTTGTGCGCGAATATGGTTGGCGCACGAAATTTTTGGTTTGATCGTTTGGATTGATCGACAGCTTGTTTTTCTGCTGAGCGGGTTCACGCCTCGAAGGGGCGATGTTCAAGCCAGAACGCGTTGGTAATTTCGTTCAAGTCATTGATGAGTGTGTGCTGCCGTGACCAGGTGCCCCGCTTGTTCAGCCCGTATTTCCCGCGAGCATCGCTTCTGCTCTCAATGTGGCGCGAGTCTCAATCGTAACGCGGACGAGCCGGGCGCCCCGGACCGCGACGCGCACGTCGTCCAGCTGCACCATCATCTTCCCGTTCGCTCGCAGATGCTGACTGAAAACAAGCAGGTCAGCGTGCTGTTCGTCGATGTCTGCAATTCGACCTCCCTGTTGCAGCATGTTGACCCCGAGGAAGCCCGCGCCTATCTCGGCAGGGCACTGGACCGGTTGGCTGAGGCGGTCGAGACCTATGGCGGCACGGTGAGCCAGTTGCTCGGCGATGGCCTCGTCGCCTTGTTCGGCGCGCCCGTGGCGCAGGAAGACCACGCCCTGCGGGCGTGCCTTGCCGCCCTCAAGATGCAGAGAGCATCAATCCCAGGCCATGACGTGGGAGGCGTTGTCAGCCCGACGCTGCGCATCGGTATCAATTCGGGCGAGGTGCTGGTCGGTATCGTCGGGCAGTACCGGTGGTCCCATTACGGCGCGGACGGAAAGACAATCCATCTCGCCTCGCGGCTTGAAAAGATGGCGCCGCCCGGCGGCATCCTGATCAGCGCCGCGACGCAGCGGCTGGTCGCGCAGCAGATCGACACGCGTACGGCCGGCGTGCGGATCGTGCGCGGACTGGATGATCCGATCGAAGTGCATGAAGTCGTGGTCGAGACCGAGAGTTCGGCGGCCGCGCCGTTGACGCGGAAGCCGCGCTGGGCACCTCTGATCGGACGCGAAGACACGTTGAGAATCCTGGAAGGGACCCTGGAGACCGTTCAAAAGGCCGGAATGCGAACGATCGGGTTGTGCGGCGATGCCGGGATCGGCAAGTCGCGCCTGATCGTCGACTGGATGGACAGCCTCGCACGAGAGGGGACGGAAGTCTGCTTTTCACAGGCGAGAGGGTATGCGAGCACGCGTGCCTACAGCACCGCCACCGATCTGACCGCAAGTTTGGTCGGGCTTCCGCAAACCAGTGCGGCAGACATTCGGCATTCCGCCAAGCAGGCGCTGATTGCGGAATGGCCCGATGACGGCACCGAGCATCTGGCGGCGGTCAATGATCTCTTGGGACTTGCGGCGCCGGATGAGGCCTGGCTGGCGCTGAACCCG
Source organism: Bradyrhizobium sp. TM233 (assembly GCF_036247965.1). Lineage (NCBI taxonomy): Bacteria > Pseudomonadati > Pseudomonadota > Alphaproteobacteria > Hyphomicrobiales > Nitrobacteraceae > Bradyrhizobium > Bradyrhizobium sp. TM233. The sequence continues at coordinate 135,877 of NZ_BTIG01000008.1, forward strand.
GCGCAACGACGACGCCGGATCGGCGAGGCATTGCTCTGGCTCGTGCGCAGGCGCGTGCGGTCCGGCGCCTTCGTGCTCGTGCTCGAGGACGTCTTCCTGGCCGATCGCGAGAGCCGGCGGCTGTTCGAGGGCCTGCTTCCCAAACTTCAGGCGCTGCCGGTCCTGATTTGCGTCACCTATCGTCCGGATTTCGAGCATCAGTGGCGACGGGCGTCCTGGTTCGCGGAGCGCTTCATCGAGCCACTGGGCGATGGAGAAATGCTCCGGCTCGCGCGCGCCTGTCTCGGCGATGATCCGTCCGTGCTGGGCATCACGACCGAACTGGTCGCGCGCGCCGACGGCAATCCCTTCTTCCTGGAGCAACTGGTCTTCACGCTGATCGATGACGGGTCGCTGGAAGGGACCCCGGGCGCCTACCGTTTGCAGAGGCCTTTCGGAGAGCTGCGCGTGCCGGGCTCCATCGCGGCGGTGATCGGGGCGCGGGTCGACAGGCTGCCCGAGGCGGCAAAGTCGGCGCTCGAGGCTGCGGCCATCCTTGGGGATCCCATCACGCGCGATTTGGTTGCCGCGATGCAGGCCGTGGACCTCGAACGCGCCGAGGAATTGCTGGGTCTTTGTGTCGCGTCTGGATTGCTGACGAGTCCGGATCAGGCGAGGGGCTCGCACGAGTCGCATGCCTTCGCATTCCGCCATGCGCTGGTCCGTGACGTCGTGCTCGGCGTGCTCACGCGCGCCAGGCTCAAGGCGCTGCATCGCCAGGCCTTCCTGGCGCTGCACGCCCAGCCCGGGGCCACGGATGTCGACGCCGCGCCGGCACTGGCGCATCATGCCTTCGGGGGCGAGGAATGGGAGCAGGCGGCAAGATTCGCCGTCAAGTCGATGGCTCGTGCCATCTCGCGCTCGGCCAATCAGGAGGCCGTCCAACTGCTGGAGAAGGGCATCCAGGCGGCACGGCGCGTGGAGGGCGCGACGACCGCCCAGACCCTGGAGCTCGCGCTTCGGCTGGAGGCCATTGGCGCAATGCTGGCTCTCGGGCAGATCGACGAGATCTTCGACAACATGGAGCGGGCTGAAGCCATCGCCGTGCAACTGAACGATCAGCGCGCAAGGGCGGCGGTTTCGACCGAGACGGCCGTGTTTCTGTGGATGCGCGGACGTTTCGAGCAAGGTCTGCGCTACGCTTCGCAGGGACTGGAAGCGGCTCGCCTCGCACAGCGTCGTCACATGATGATGGCGGCGCATCAGACCCGCCTCATGCATCTGCATGCGCTCGGGCGGTACGCGGACGCGGCGGCCGAAGGTCGCATCCTGCTGTCGGACTACGAACCGGAATTGTCGGCGCACTATGTCCAGCCCGGCTGGGCCGCGATTCCGATCATCAACCTGTACGCATTTCATGCCAGCACGCTGTGGCGCCTCGGGGATGGCGGCGCCGCGGACGATTTCTGCGCCAAGAGCTATGAGATTCTATCGAACATCGATCATCCATATTCCCGTCTGTTGATCGACACCGTCCAATCGCAGATCTGGGTCGAACGCGAGGAGCTCGACCGTGCCGAGGCCTTGATGCGCACGGGTGTGCAGCAATGCATGACGCACAACGTGCCGACCATGCTCTCCGTGTGCACCGGCGTTCTCGGCAGCGCGCTGGCGCGCAACGGCAAGGCTGCCGAAGCAGTGCCCATGCTGGAGAAGGGGTTCGCCGATCGCATCTACGAGGCGGCCGGCCCCTATGGCAGGACGTTCATGCGTGTGAGCCTGGGTGTCGCCTATCGCAAGCTCGGACGACTGGACGATGCGGTTGCTGTCGGACGCAAGGCGGTCGAGCAGGCCGCTGAAGAATACGGACACCAGACCGAAGCCCTGTACGAGCTCGCCGAAACGTTGCGGCATGCCGGTGATCAGGCCGGGGCCGAAGCGCATTTCAAGCGAACCGCCGAGGCGGCGGAGCGTCTGGGCATGCCTCACTACCGGAAACGGGCCGCCGCGGCCCTTGCAGATCGGCGTAAGGATTGGCACGCAGCATGAAAATCTCAGCTGGCACTCCTGATGCAATGCCGCCGGGGCTCCGCAGCCTCTCCTATGGGATCTTCTGTTGGGCCAATCGCCATCCGGGGGCATTGCGCGCCCTTGGTGCCGTGTTTCGGCTTTGGCCGTTCGTGGGCGGCTGGTTCGGCATGGCGGCACGCGCCAGCGCGGTCAAGGGTGTGCTGACCAGGCCGCAGAGTTTCTCGAACTCTGCCCATGCGGCCAATCTGGCCGCCGGCGATTACATGATTGGCATGGATCCGGGTCCCACCTACCACGACGACAGGCGTCTGCTCGATGCCCGGCTGGCTTTGCTGGCTGCAAGCCTGCCGGCTGCGGCCGATCAGGAGGTTCAGCGACGCGTCCAGCAGCTTGCGCAGCTCGGGACGAACAAGTCGTTCGACCTCATTGACGACTACCTGATGTGGATCGTGTTTCGAGCGATGGATCCGCTGTTCGGGGCGGCAACGGGCAAGGTGGTGGCGGGCGCGCATGGCAACGTCAACGACCCCGGGCTGCAACGGCAATATCTCCTGGAAATCAGGTATGTCGCAGGCCAGCTCCTTGCCGGAAGCACTGCGACGCTGAGGGTGCAGCGACGGGCAGAGCTCTGCTCGGATGCGTTGCGTGCACGTATCGCCGCCGTGGGCCGCGACATCGAACAGGCTTGGGGTGTCCAGAGTTCTGCCAGCGCCATCACGCGGAATGCCGCCGGTCTTGCCTGGATTTCGCATCCGGTCACGGTGCAGTCGGGGGCGCTGGCCGTGCAGGAGTTGCTCAGGCGCTCCAAGGTTCACCGGACCCTGCGGGCGGAAGCCCAGCGGCTCGGGCCGGCCGGCGTTTGGCAGGACGTCAAGTTCCGCGATCTGGTGCGCGAGCACATGCTCGAGCTCATGCGCTTTCGGCCGATCTTTCCGCTGCTCGCGCGCGACGTGCCGCGCGATACGGAATTCGAGACCGGCGCGCGGCACAATGCGCCGTGCTCCGCCGGCGGCAAGATGGCGATCTGGTCGATCGCCGCCCTGTTCGATTCCAGGGTGGTCAAAAAGAGCGGTCAGTTCTGTCCCGCCCGCAATTGGGGGCCGCACCAGGATTTGCGCTGGCTGATGTTCGGATACGGCACCCGCCAATGTCCCGCCAAGGATTACGCGGTCGAGATCCTGACCAGCGCGCTGATCGGTCTGCTGATCCTGCCCGAGCTGCGACTGACGCGGGGCGAGGGCAAGGCCATCGCCTACGACGGCCCACTGATGTCCCGCATGCGCGTGAACTTCGTCTGACGGATCGGGGGAAGGACAGTCCATGCTCGAAATGGTCCGGCAGCAGATGATCTGCATCATTGCGCCAGGCTGGCGCGGCGCGGTGGATTTTTCGGACTCGGGAGACATGCAGTCCGCGCTGAATGCACTTCTTCAGGATGTTGCGGTCATTCAGTTCGCGTCCATCGCGCTGTTGCCGGCGCGCACGGACGCAGAGGAGCAGGCGCCGTCGCTGATGCTCGAGCTTGCCGTCGAGGAAGGCATCGATCCCAAGGACATGCTGTACAGGCTGGTCCATCATCCCAGCGGCGCGATGTGGTCGCTCTTCAACTCCTACTGGCCCGGCGGCGGGCCTCCGCTGGTGAGCGCGCGCAACGGGCAATTGTTCGACAAGCTGGTCGGGTGGCTCAGTCTCGCCGATGGCGGCTTCGTCGGTCCTCGCGACAGAACGGCCCGGCAGATCAGGAAGGAGCGCGATCTCCTGATGTGGACCCGGGACGAGGGACGCAAGTTGAGAGCCATGTACGGCGATGATCGTGCATCGTTCGCGCTTGCGCTGGCGCAGCGGGCATTTCAGGACCCGCGCTTCGACTGGGCGATGCAGCCTGCACCGCGGTCCTATTGGCGCGGGAAGGGTGCGAGCCTCTCCGCAAAGGTCGGCTATGGGCTCGTGGTCTTCGGCTTGTGGCTGGCCCTGGTCTGGCTCCTGGGCGCACTGCCGAGCGGGTTGTTCCGCGCCATCACCTGGTTCGTCGGCGCATCCTATCCCCCGGTACAGTCCGTGGTGGACGTCATCAGCAGTGTGAGCATGTGGATCGTGTGGGCGAGCATCAGGGCACTGCTCGCCTTTGTCGGGCTCCTGTTGCTGGGATGGCTGCTCCTGGTCGCGCTGCCGGCCCTGTTCGCGCCCTGGCGGCGCTGGGTGGACAGCGTCCGCCGCGAACTCGAACGGCCGACCGAGACGTGGTCGTCATTCTCCACCCGTGTTGTCGGCTGGATCGTGGTCGTGCCGTTGCTCCTCGCCATTTTGGTGTGCGCGGTGGTCTTCGTCTTCTATCCGAAGCCGATCATGGAAGGGATCGAGGCTTTGACTGCGCGGGTTCCGGGGTGGGAGCTCGCCCTCTTCGGCGTGCTCGCGATCGCGGCGCTGCTCTGCATCGGGACCTTTTTCTCCTGGATCAATCGCCGGTTTGCGACCTTGAGCAAGTGGTTCTTTCATCCCTACGAAGACGATGTCGCCCGGGCCCAGCAAGTTCATCCGTCAATCGACCAGTGCGAAGCGCTGTTGGCCGGTGGGACCGCGCACATGGTCAGCCTGACCGATATCCGCAGCCCGAACGGCTGGAGCGCCTGGTGGATCCGCGTGTCCCTGCGCGTCGTGACGTTCTTTGGGCGGGTGTTCTTCACCGAGGGGCGGCTCGGTGATGCACCGGGTATCCATTTTGGCCACTGGCACATTATCGAAGACGGTCGGCGCTTTCTATTCTGCTCGAACTATGACGGCAATTTCGGCGGTTACCTCGACGATTTCATCAACGGCGCGACGATCGGGACCACGTTGGCCTGGCGATGGACGACGCTGAGGCCGCGAGGATCGGCGGCGGTCGGGCAACCGGACATCAAGGCGCCGCGCGATTTTCCGCCGACGCGTTTCGTTCTTTTTCGCGGTGTGAAGTGCGAGTTGAAATTCAAGTCCTACGCCCGCGACAGCATGCTTCCGCACATGTATCGCTTCGACGCGTGCAACGCGACGATCGAGGAGATCGACCTCGCGACCGGGCTGCGCGACGCCCTGTTCGGCGAGCGCAACGACAGGAACGACGACTTCATCATGAGGGCGATCGAAACATGAAGGCCTCGCATCTCTCCGAACAGCTCGCGGACATTCAGGGAATGCTCGGAAGCGGCTATGGCTGGTTGAAGACCAGCCGCTTCTGGCTGCTGACGATCAAGGAGGGCCGCGAGGACGATGCCCGGGCATGGCTCGCGGAGCTCGTCGACAAGAAACTGGTCGTCAGTGCCGCCGATGTCAGGAAATCGAGGAAGCACCCCGTCGACGATGCCGTCGCGATCGCTTTCAGCTATTTGGGACTGGCAAAGCTCGGATGCGAGGAGACCGCTGCGCATCCGTTCCCATCCCCGTTCAGCAGCGGCATGGGCTGCGACCTGCGCGCGTTGCTGTTGAGGGACAGCCCGCGGGATTGGCGCTGGTCCGATGTTGAAGGCGGTGCCGGCGGCCCCGTGCATGTCCTGGTGGCCGAATGGAGAAAGCGACGGAGCGCTGCCGAGATGGCGAGCGCGCCGGAGAAGTCAGCCGAACTGGATCCTGATCCTGACGTGTTCGATGTCGTCAGGATCGACAACGATCCCTGCGCCTTCCAGCAAAAGGAGGGCGACGAGGAAGAAAGATTGTACGAGTCCTTCGGCTTTCGCGATGGCCTCGCGCAGCCCGTGATCAGCGAGCTCAGGGAAGAGCGCGGCGCCGAGCGCAGGCAGGTCAGGCTGGATGCCGGCATCCTGTATGAGGATCGCGTCGTCGCTCCGGGCGAGTTCATTCTGGGCTATCGCAACGAATATGACGAGCTGACCTATTGCCCCAACGTCAAGCGATGGCCGGGCGACGCCACGTATACGAGCGGCCGTTTCGCGCTGAACGGGACCTATCTCGCGGTTCGCCAGATCGAGCAGGATGTCGACGCGTTCGCGAAATTTGAAGCGGTATACGGCCAGGCTGTCTGCGAGAAGATGATGGGCCGTCGAAGGAATGGAAAGCCATTGTCGTGGCAAGGCAGTCCCGGCGTTCCGATTTCGGATTCGGAAGCCGATGCATTTCGCTTTCGTGTCGACGACGCGAACGGCTTTGGCTGTCCGAAGGGCGCCCATATCCGCCGGGTCAATCCGAGGGATACGCTGGGCATCGACGTGCAAGCGAGCATCAAGTCGGTCAAGCTGCACCGGCTGCTGCGCCGGGGGCGGCCGTATCGCGAGGAGGTTGCGAACGATAAGCCGCGCAAGGGCATCTTCTTCATCGCGTGCAACGCGGATCTCGAGCGGCAGTTCGAGTTCATCTACCAGCGCTGGTTGCGAAATCCCCGGTTCGTCTGCCTCAACGACCAGGACGACCCTCTCGTCGGCAAGCCCGCTGCCACCAGGAGCTTCTCCATGCCGGGATTGGCAAGCGGCGAGGAAGTGTCCCTGGCTGCTTTTACGCAGACGCTGGGGGGAGGCTATTTCTTCCTTCCCGGAATCTCCGCGCTCAAATTCATCCTCGGGCGCGACGGAATCTCCAAAGCGGTCGGCTCAGAAACAGTCGAAGCCTTGGCGCGCTGAAAGCCGACGCAGGGCCGGAACGGTCCATCCTGAGGGTCAATCCTGCGGCTCGGAGGCCGCGTCGCCCTGCGCGTCGATGCGCAGCCAGCCGGAGGGGGCGAGGCGCTGCTGCGGCAGGAAGCGGGCCTTGTAGTCCATCTTCTTCGAGCCCTCGATCCAGTAGCCGAGATAGACGTAGGGCAACCCTTGCCGGCGGGCGCGGGCGATGTGGTCGAGGATCATGAAGGTGCCCATCGAGCGGCTGACCTGGCCCGGCTCGAAGAACGAATAGACCATCGACAGTCCGTCGCTGAGCACGTCGGTGAGTGCGACCGCGATCAACTCTTCGCCGCGGCCGGTGATGCCGCTGTCGGGGCCGCGCTTGCGGTATTCGATGATGCGGGTCTCGACATGGCTGTCCTCGACCATCATGGCGTAGTCGAGCACGGTCATGTCGGCCATGCCGCCATGGCGATGGCGGGCGTCGAGATAGGCGCGGAACACCGAATATTGCTCGGAGGTGGGCACCGCGCTGCGCTGCTCGCCGATGATGTCGGCATTGCGCGCCATCACCTTGCGGAAGTTGCGGGAGGGGCGGAACTCGTTGGCGACCACCCGGACCGAGACGCAGGCGCGGCACTGGTCGCAGGCCGGGCGATAGGCGATCGACTGGCTGCGGCGGAAGCCGCCATGGGTCAGGAGGTCGTTGAGGTCACCGGCACGCTCCCCCACGAGGTGCGTGAACACCTTGCGCTCATGCCGACCCGGCAGATACGGGCAGGGGGACGGCGCCGTAAGGTAAAATTGGGGGGTGTCGCGCGAGTGCTGGGTCAAGGGACGTCGTGGGCCTCCGAAGTGAGTATCAGCATCGCGCTACGGAAGCCCCCGGTCAATTGGTCAGCTTGGCAAGTCAGATCAGCAGTCAGCTTAGTGGACTCCGGTTAGTAGGACATTGATCACCACGTCCTTGCCGTCTGCGGCACCGGCGCGCGGACGGAATTGTTGATCACGACCGTTCCCAGCACGAAATCCTGCAGCAGGCGCCGGCGGCCGTTGAACAGGCCGAGCAGCACCACGAAGGGCGACAGGAACGAGACCGTCACCCAGAACAGCACGGCATGGGTGGCGCCGAGCACGAAATAGCCGGGTGCGCCGTACCAGGTGCGCAGCTCCAGATCCATCAGGCGCATGCCGATCGTCGCGGAGGAGGGGCCACCGATGCAGGCGCCGTAATAGACGATGGCCCAGATCACGGAGGCCGGCCAGGCCAGCCAGAACAGCGCCCAGCCGATGCCGAGCGTGACCACGCCGAACACTGCGATGAAGAGGTAGCCGAGGATCACCGGCACCGAGATCACGACCATGTCGATCAGGAAGGCGAACACGCGCCGCGTCGCAACGCCACGGAACAACTCCGGGTGCAGATAGGGGTCGTAGGCGTGCGGCTGCGCCCCGCCGTCATTGCGCCAGGCGCCTGAATTGCCCGTCTCGTACGACATGTCCGTCCTCCCAAGGGGGAAACAGAGGGGAAAAACCCTCGAGGCAGGACATGGGAACAGGCTTTCCCCCTGCCAAGGGCGCAGGCGCATTAACAAGCCGAAATATTCCGGCGATTCGGGGGCGGGGGAGGGCACGATGTTGGCGCCGCAAACACCGGTGTCGTCCCGGACAAGCGAAGCGCAGATCCGGGATCCATAACCACAGGGAGGAGTTTGGCGAAGACCGTTAGTTGATTTCGCCGGTACGAATACCGCGGATCACAGTTAGATCACGCGGTATGGGTCCCTGCGTACGCAGGGACGACAGTGAAGGTGCCCCGCCAGCTTACCCCTGCGACCGCAGCTTCTCCGCCGCCTTCGGCGCAAAGTAGCTCAGCACGCCGTCGGCGCCGGCGCGCTTGAAGGCGAGCAGGCTTTCCATCATCGCGCGCTCGCCGTCGAGCCAGCCGTTGTTCGCGGCGGCCGCGATCATCGCGTATTCGCCCGAGACCTGGTAGGCGAAGGTCGGCATCGCGAACGTATCCTTCACGCGGCGGACCACGTCGAGATAGGGCATGCCGGGCTTCACCATCACCATGTCGGCGCCCTCAGTGATGTCGAGCTCGACCTCGCGCAGCGCCTCGTCGGTGTTGGCGCTGTCCATCTGATAGGTGCGCTTGTCGCCGGTCAGCGTCTTGGCCGAACCGATGGCGTCGCGGAACGGGCCGTAGAAGGCGGAGGCGTATTTGGCCGCATAGGCCATGATCTGCACGTCGAGCAGGCCGGTGCGGTCCAGACCTTCGCGGATCGCGGCGACGCGGCCGTCCATCATGTCGGAGGGCGCGATGATGTCGCAGCCGGCTTCGGCCTGCACCAGCGCCTGACGCACCAGCACGGCCACCGTCTCGTCGTTGAGGATCCTGCCGTCCGAGATCAGGCCGTCATGGCCGTGGCTGGTGAAGGGGTCGAGCGCGACGTCGCAGAGGATGCCGATCTCCGGAAACTCCTTCTTGATCGCGCGCACCGCCTGGCAGACCAGATTGTTCGGATTGGTGGCTTCCGAGCCTTCCTCGTCGCGCAAGGACGGCTCGGTGTAGGGAAACAGCGCGAGGCAGGGAATGGTGAGCTTCATGGCGCGCTCGGCCTCGCGCACGGCCTGGTCGACACTGAGGCGCTCGACGCCGGGCATCGAGGCGACCTGCTCGCGCTTGTTGTCGCCGTCGATCAGGAACAGCGGCCAGATCAGATCGTCGGTGGTGAGCACGTTCTCGCGCACCATCCGCCGGGCCCATTCGGCCTTGCGATTGCGGCGCGGGCGCACGGTCAGATCGAGGGCATGGGGCACCGCCGCTCCCTCACGGCGCGAAACCTCGCGCAGTTCGATCGGACGTCCGTATTTGATCGCCATCACTCTTCCTCCGGCTGGAATTATTCTTATACCAGCTCGCATGGTTCCCGTCACCGCGGCTTGACCTGCCGCAACGTGATGGCAGCCGATTGATTTTGCGGGCCGAAGCAGCCAGAAGGGGCCATGTCCGAGATCTCCACCCGCGATGCGGCCCGTGACGGCAGCCCCAGGGACGCCGTCAGAGACAGCGCCAGAGACAGTGCGATGTCGGTGGCCGCGATCTCGTCGGAGCGCCCGGAGTCCGACGACAATGTCTGGACGCGCCGCCTCGTGCTGTTCCTGCGGGTGATGGCACTGCTCTCGATCCTGAAGGGGCTCTATCACTGGGCGCAGGTGACGGGCTTCGTCGGCGGCGAGGACGAGGCGTTCGAGAACCAGTCGATGGCCTGGCAGGCCGCGACCGTCTACTTCGCGGTGATCGAGCTCGTCGCCGCGGTCGGCCTGTGGCTGGCGACGCCCTGGGGCGCCGTGGTGTGGCTCACGACCGTGGTCTCGATGGCGGTGATCGAGCTGATGTTCCCGGGAATCTACGGCGGCAGCCTGATCGTCGTCGGCGTCGAAGCCTTCATGCTCGCGGCCTATCTCGCGCTCGCCTGGATGGCCGCGCGCGAGCGGCCGCCGTAGGCGACACCTTCGATACATGGATGCGCTCGTGCCCCGGACGCAGCGCAGCGCTACTTCAGCGGTGCGCTGCAGAGCCGGGGCCCATTTCACCGCGATCTCGTCTGCCGCTTTCTGGGTCCCGGCTCTGCGCTCCGCTTGTCCGGGACACGCGATCGGAGCGCGCGGAGTTGTGCCGGTTTGGTTGACCGCTGGTTGCCTAAAATTTGCGGTAAGTTTTCGTTGACCAGCCGGTTCTGCCACAGCCGTTACGCGCCCGTTTCGAAACGGAGCGGGCCTGTTCTGGAATGCGACAACCGGGGCGGACGGAGGGTGAACAGGACCTTGCGAAGGTCAACAGAGCGTTGCGAAAAGTGCTTGTGGCACAGGCTTAATCCGCAATTCACTGTCTTAAATTCATGATCTCTTTATTCTCTTATTTAAGCCGATCTTCAAACGAGCCCCTTAAGTTGCACCTATCAGACGGGACACAAGTTTCGTCGAATAAGTGTCGATAAAAACGACAACAGGGGAAGTGTCATGATGAAAGCCGTCGCAACTGCGGCAGATACCGCAGAGCGCGTCTCCGGCCAGCAGGGTTCGGTGCAGTCGCTCTATCTGGAAGCTTTGACTCTGGTGGAGCGGCTGCATCGCCGGCTCCTCGACGTGATCAAGGACGAATTCGATCGCCGCGGCCGCGCGGACATCAACTCGGTGCAGGCTCTCCTGCTCTACAACATCGGCGACAAGGAGCTGACCGCGGGCGAGCTGCGCACGCGGGGTTATTATCTCGGCTCCAACGTCTCCTACAATCTGAAGAAGCTCGTCGAGCTCGGCTTCCTCGATCATCAGCGCTCGCGCGTCGATCGCCGCTCGGTGCGCATCCGCCTGACCCCGCAGGGCCAGGAAGTTCGCCGCATCGTCGATGCGCTCTACCAGAAGCACGTCAAGACGGTGGAGCAGGTCGGCGGCATCTCGGGCGAGGAATTCTCGACCCTCAACAAGTCGCTGCACCGCCTCGAGCGGTTCTGGACCGACCAGATCCTGTATCGGCTCTGAGTTTCCAAGGGATAAGGCCAAGCCGGCCCGCAACAAGACCGGCAAGCCGCCCGAACGTGCCTCAACTTCCCCAGCGCGCCGGCCCGGAGTTGCCCCGGACCGGTGCGTTTTGCATTTTGCACATGCGAAGAAAATTTTGTGACCCGAGGAACAAGTTCCGGGCTTGGCGCTTATCTCCTTCGGATCGGAGACAGGGCGATGCTGGTCGAGCGCGGGCTGCAGGCGATGAACGTGGAACTCGTGAGCGAGGCCTACGCCATCGCCGCGAACTACCTTCGCCGGTCCGGCGCGATTGCCGATACGCTCGTGACCGACGAACGCCTGCTTGGGATCATCATCAAGCTGCTCCAGCAGGGCGAATTCAACAAGATCAGGCTCGCCAACAAGGCGATCGCCCGGTTCCAGGCGCAGGCCGAGGCCCGCGCGGTTGCCTGATCAAGACTCCCGAAACTTGGAAGAACCAGAGGGTGCCATGGAAGCCGCCATCGACCGCATCATGCAGACCTATGACCTGCTCGCCAACCGCACCGCCGCGGCCAGCGAGGAGGCACGGGCCAAGGTCACGAACTACCTCACCACCCTGATGGAAGCGGGCGAGAAGGACCCGCACAGGTTGACGGTCTGCGGCCTGACCTATCTGCGTCAGCTCGACGGCAGCGTGGACCCTGTGAAGGCGGGGTATACCGGGCTGTGATGGGACGCCTGTTGCAGCCGGCATGAGGAGTTAGGTCCAAAGCGGTCCTATACCGAATGGGAGGCGGAGGGGCGTTTCTCTCGAACCGGCCCAATCGCCGAAAATCTCCCCCTCCACCATATCTTGCATAAATATCAGGCCCGACCCGCAAACCCTTGGCCTGTTGCGGGCGATGTGGTAGATCGCGCGTGCTTCCGATCGCCACACCAGACCCGCCCGTAGCCCGCCAAAAGGCTGCGGCGGTGGAGATATTCGCAAGATGACCTCAGCCAAGAACTCTACAGCGTCCGCCTCCGCGCCCGATTCGTTTTTCACCGCCTCGCTCGAGCAGGCCGACCCGGAAATCGCAGCCGCCATCAAGGGCGAGCTCGGCCGGCAGCGCCATGAGGTCGAGCTGATTGCCTCCGAGAACATCGTCAGCCGGGCCGTGCTGGAAGCGCAGGGTTCGGTGATGACCAACAAGTATGCAGAGGGTTATCCGGGCGCGCGCTACTATGGCGGTTGTGAGTGGGTCGACGTCGCCGAGAACCTCGCGATCGACCGCGCCAAGAAGCTGTTCGGCGCCAAATTCGCCAACGTGCAGCCGAACTCCGGCAGCCAGATGAACCAGGCGGTGTTCCTGGCGCTGCTGCAGCCCGGCGACACCTTCATGGGCCTCGACCTTGCGGCCGGCGGCCATCTCACCCACGGCTCGCCCGTCAACATGAGCGGCAAGTGGTTCAAGGCCGCGCACTACACCGTGCGCCGCGAGGACCAGATCATCGACATGGACGCGGTCGCCAAGCAGGCCGAAGAGGTCAAGCCGAAGCTGATCGTCGCGGGCGGCTCGGCCTATTCGCGTGCCTGGGACTTCAAGCGCTTCCGCGAGATCGCGGACAGCGTCGGCGCGTATCTGCTGGTCGACATGGCGCACTTCGCGGGCCTCGTCGCCGGCGGCGTGCATGCCTCGCCGGTGCCGCATGCCCACATCACCACGACGACGACGCACAAATCGCTGCGCGGTCCGCGCGGCGGCCTGATGCTGTGGAATGACGAGGCGCTGACCAAGAAGTTCAACTCGGCGATCTTCCCGGGGCTGCAGGGCGGCCCTCTGATGCACGTGATCGCGGCCAAGGCGGTCGCCTTCGGCGAGGCGCTGCGTCCGGACTTCAAGGTCTACGCCAAGAACGTCGTCGAGAACGCCAAGGCGCTGGCCGAGGCGATGAAGAGCCACGGCTTCGACATCGTCTCCGGCGGCACCGACAACCATCTGATGCTGGTCGACCTCAGGCCGAAGGGCCTGAAGGGCAACGCCTCGGAGAAGGCGCTGGTTCGCGCCGCCATCACCTGCAACAAGAACGGCATTCCGTTCGACCCCGAGTCGCCGTTCGTCACCTCCGGTATTCGTCTGGGCACGCCGGCGGCGACCACCCGCGGCTTCGGCGTCGCCGAATTCCAGCAGGTCGGCGGCATGATCGCCGAGGTCCTCAACGCGATCGCGCAGTCCTCCGACGGCAAGGCGCCGCTGGTCGAGGCCGCGATCAAGGAGCGGGTCAAGGCGCTCACCGATCGGTTCCCGATCTATCAGTAAGGCTGGGTTCAACGGATGCGCTGCCCGAACTGCAACAGTCTCGATACGCAGGTAAAGGACTCGCGTCCGACCGAGGACTCTTCCGTGATCCGCAGGCGGCGCGTGTGCGTCGCCTGCAATTTCCGCTTCACCACCTTCGAGCGCGTGCAGCTGCGCGAGCTCACCGTGATCAAGCGCAACGGCCGCCGGGTGCCGTTCGACCGCGACAAGCTGATGCGCTCGGTGCAGATCTCTTTGCGCAAGCGGCAGGTCGAGCCGGAGCGGGTGGAGAAGATGGTCTCCACCATCGTGCGCGAGCTCGAGACCGGAGGCGAGGCCGAGATCTCCTCCGAGGTGATCGGCGAGACCGTGATGGAGCATCTGCGCACGCTCGACGACGTCGCCTATGTGCGCTTCGCCTCGGTCTACCGTAATTTCCGCGAGGCCAAGGATTTCGCCGACGTGCTCGGCGAGCTCTCCGGTGAGGAGGAAGCGCGGCTCGCCGCGATCCGCAAATGATCTTCCGTATCCTGGAGGATCAGTTCGCGCATAAGGCCCGCGAGGCCAAGGACGCCGATCGCCATTTCATGGAGCTTGCGCTGGCGCTCGGACGCCGCGGGCAGGGGCGCACCTGGCCGAACCCGGCGGTCGGTGCCGTCGTCGTCAAGGACGGTGTCATCGTCGGCCGCGGCTGGACCCAGGCCGGCGGGCGTCCACATGCCGAGCCCGAAGCCCTGCGGCGGGCAGGCGAAGCCGCACGCGGCGCCACGCTCTACGTCACGCTCGAACCTTGCTCGCATTTCGGCAAGTCGCCGCCTTGCGCCGACGCCGTGATCGCGGCCGGCATCAAGCGGGTGGTGGCGGCGATCGAGGATCCCAATCCGGAGGTCGCGGGGCAGGGCCATGCGCGCCTGCGCGCTGCCGGCATCAATGTGGACGTGGGCCTTTGCGCGGCGGAGGCCGCATTCGACCATGCCGGGCATTTCCGTCGCATCCGGGACAAGCGTCCGCACGTGATCCTGAAGCTGGCGGTCTCGCCCGACGGCAAGATCGGCGCCGCCGGCGGCAAGCCGGTCGCGATCACGGGAGAGGCGGCGCGCAGTCGCGTGCATCTGCTCCGCGCGCAGAGCGATGCGATCCTGGTGGGCATCGGAACGGTGCTGGCGGACGATCCGCTTCTCACTTGCCGCCTGCCGGGCATGGGGGCGCGCTCGCCGGTGCGCGTGGTGCTCGACCAGAGCCTGCGCATTCCCGGGGGAAGCAAGCTCATAGGCTCCGCGCGCGAGACGCCGCTCTGGGTGCTGGGCTCCGAGCTTGCGGAAGCCGCGGCGGCAACACGTCTCGGTGCGACCGGCGCGCAGGTGATCCGCATCCCGCCGGCAAGTGCCTCCGGGCTCGATTTGCCGGCCGTGCTGCATGCGCTGGCCGGGAGGGGGATCACCCGCCTGATGGTCGAGGGCGGCAGCCGGGTTGCGTCCTCGTTCGTCGCGGCCGACCTCGCCGACGAGATCTGGCTGTTCCGCGGCGCGGAAGCGGTCGGCAGTGGCGGCGTCGATGCGCTCGATGCATTGCCCCTGTCGAAAATCACGCAGTCGCAGGCCTATAAGGTTCATGCTAGCGAAATATTCGACAAGGATACTCTCACCATCTACGAGCGCGCGTAATGTTCACCGGCATTGTCACCGATATCGGCGAGATCGTCAGCTTCACGCCTGTGGCGCAAGGGCAATTGCACCGGCTGCGCATCGCTTGCCGCTATGATCAGACCACCATCGCCGACGGCGCCTCGATCGCCAGCAACGGCGTCTGCCTGACCGTGGTTGCCTCCGGCGTCGCAGGCGGCAAAACCTGGTATGACGTCGATGCGGCGGCCGAGACGCTGGCGCTGACCACGGCAAAGCACTGGAAGCTCGGAACGAAGCTCAACCTCGAGCGCGCGCTCAAGATCGGCGACGAGCTCGGCGGGCACATCGTCGCCGGTCATGCCGACGGTATTGCCACCCTCGTCAGCCGCGAGGATCTGCCTGACATGGCGCGGTTCGAGCTCTCGACCACGCGGGAGCTGGCGCGGTTCATCGCCACCAAGGGCTCGATCACGCTCGACGGCGTCTCGCTCACGGTCAATACGGTCAGGGACGTGACCTTTTCGGTGCTGATCATCCCGCACACGCTCTCGGTCACGACGATCGGCGGCTGGAAGGCGGGGGACGAGGTCAATATCGAGGTCGACCTGATGGCCCGCTACGCGGCGCGGCTGACGGAAATGGCAGTTTAAAACTTGGCTTACCCGCCTGCGGCGACTACATAACGCGCCAACCTCTAGAACGGATCTTAACGATGGCAGACGCGCGGCGCGCACCCCTGAAGGACCAGACCGACATTTCCGGCGCACGCGCGCTGATTGTCGAGGCGCGGTTCTATGACGATCTCCAGGACGCGCTTCTGGACGGCGCCATCGCCGAGCTGAAGGCGGCGGGCCTGACCCATGACGTCATCACGGTTCCCGGCGCGCTGGAGATTCCGGCGGCGGTGGCCATCGCGATCGACGCGGCGGCGGCGAACGGCAAGCCCTATGACGCGGTGATCGCCCTCGGCTGCGTGATCCGCGGCGACACCCTCCATTTCGAGATCGTGTCGCAGGAATCCTCGCGCGCGTTGATGGATCTTGCCGTGGCGCGAAAGCTGCCGCTCGGCAACGGCATCCTCACCGTCAACAATGAGGCGCAGGCCTGGGCGCGGGCGCGCGCCAGCGAGCTCAACAAGGGCGGCGATGCCGCGCGTGCGGCGCTTGCGATGCTGCGCATCAAACGCCGCATGGCGCGGGCCTGAAGCCATGGCTGATCCCACCAAGAAGCCGGCAGGGCTTAACGAGAAGAAGGCAAACCGGCGCGGTGCCGCGCGGCTCGCGGCCGTCCAGGCGCTGTATCAGATGGATATCGCCGGCGCCGGCATCAACGACATCTTTGCCGAGTTCGAGAGCCATTGGCTGGGCAACGAGGTCGAGGGCGACACCTACCTGCCGGCGGAAGCGGCGTTCTTCCGCGACGTCGTCTCGGGCGTCGTGCGCGACCAGAAGAAGCTCGATCCCCTGATCGACGAGGCGCTGTCGAAGGGCTGGCCGTTGAAGCGGATCGAAGCCATCCTGCGCGCGGTGCTGCGGGCAGGGGCCTATGAACTGGAGCACCGCAAGGACGTGCCGGGCCGCGTCGTCATCTCCGAATATGTCGACGTCGCCAACGCCTTCGTCGACCGCGAGGAGACCGGCATGGTCAACGCCGTGCTCGACCAGATCGGCCGCCAGTTTCGCGGCGACGAGTTCGGGCGGGGGTAGACCTACACTCCGCTGTCATCACCCGCGAAAGCGGGTGATCCAGTACGCCGCGGCAGCGGTTATTGATATCAGAGGTCTCGGCGTACTGGATCGCCCGGTCCCGTCTACGCCAAGGCTTCGACGAGGCCTACAGTCCCAGGCGCGCCGAAGCTTTAGCGAAGGCGGCAAGCCGGGCGATCCAGTGGAGTTTGGGGCTAGTGCCGATGACGAACGCACCGGAAACTTCCCCCGAAGACGCCCTCATCGCGCGCTATTTCAAGCCGCTGGCGACCGATCCCGGCGCGTTCGGGCTGGTCGATGACGCGGCGGTGCTGTCGTCGTCGGGCGACGACATCGTCGTCACCACTGACGCCGTGGTCGAGGGCGTGCACTATCTTGCCACCGATCCCCCTGACACCATCGCGCGCAAGGCGCTGCGGGTGAACCTGTCCGATCTCGCCGCCAAGGGCGCGGTACCGGCCGGATTCGTGCTGACGCTGGCGCTGCGCAGCAGGGAGGATGGCTGGCTGCGGCCCTTTGCGGACGCGCTGGGCGAGGACGCAAGGGAATTCGCCTGTCCGCTGCTCGGCGGCGACACGGTCTCGACGCCGGGCCCGCAGATGATCTCGATCACCGCCTTTGGCCGGGTGCCGCAGGGGCGGATGGTCGGCCGTACCGGCGCAAGGCCAGGCGATCGCATCCTGGTGACCGGCACGATCGGCGACGCTGCGCTCGGCCTCGACGTGCTCACGGGCGGTGCCGCCGCGGCAGCGCTCGCGACCGATTCCGCTGCAAGGGAAGCCCTGGTCTCACGCTATCGCGTGCCGCAGCCGCGCAACGTGCTGGCGCAAGCCGTGCGCGATCATGCGACCGCAGCGATGGACGTCTCCGACGGGCTCGCCGGCGATCTGACCAAGCTCTGCGCAGCGTCCGGGGTCTCGGCCACGGTCGACGTGGCGAGTCTGCCGCTCTCGGCCGCGGCCGCAAGCCTGGTCGCCCGCAAGGTCGTTTGCGTCGAGACGCTGCTTGCGGGGGGCGACGATTACGAGGTGCTGTGCACCGTCCCGCCGGCGCAGGGCGATGCGCTGATTGCCGCGGGGCGGGCGGCCGGCCTTGCCATCACCGCGATCGGCACGATTGTCGCGGGCAAGCAGGGGCCGCGCTTCCTGGACGGGCAGGGCCAGGAATTGGTCTTGAGGCGGCTATCCTACAGCCACTTCTAGGAATTGCTCCAAACCGGCATCTTAGTTCTCAGCACTTGGCCTAAATACCTGCCGAGATCGGCGTTTTCGGCCTTATCCGGCGTTGCACCCTCAATTTGATTTTGGCAAGCTCGCGACCGACTAAGGCCGCCCCTTTTGGGCAAGGGGCGGCTTTGTTCGAAATCAAGGCGCTGCACCGCTCGACGGACAACAAAAGGCGCCGGGGGTACATCAAGGATCTGAGGCAAAAATCACATGACAGCATTATGGTTGATTGTGCTCTGCGGAGTGCTTTCCGTCGTCTACGCGATTTGGGCGACGTCTTCGGTGTTAAGCGCGGATGCGGGGTCGCCGCGCATGCAGGAGATCGCGGGAGCGGTCGCTGAGGGTGCACAGGCGTATCTGCGGCGCCAGTACACGACGATCGGCATCGTCGGCGTGGTCATCTTCCTCTTGCTCGTCTATTTCCTCGGTATCTACGTCGCCATCGGCTTTCTGATCGGCGCCGTCCTGTCGGGGGCAGCCGGCTTCATCGGCATGAACGTCTCGGTCCGCGCCAATGTGCGCACCGCGCAAGCCGCGACGACGTCGCTCGCCGGCGGCCTCGAGCTCGCCTTCAAGGCCGGCGCGATCACCGGCATGCTGGTGGCAGGTCTCGCACTGCTCGGCGTGACGCTCTACTTCGGCTTCCTGGTGCATTCGCTGAAGCTTGCGCCTGACAGCCGTACCGTCATCGACGCCATGGTGGCGCTCGGCTTCGGCGCCTCGCTGATCTCGATCTTCGCCCGTCTCGGCGGCGGCATCTTCACCAAGGGTGCGGACGTCGGCGGCGACCTCGTCGGCAAGGTCGAAGCCGGCATCCCCGAGGACGATCCGCGCAACCCCGCCACCATCGCCGACAACGTCGGCGACAATGTCGGCGACTGCGCCGGCATGGCCGCCGACTTGTTCGAGACCTATGCGGTGACCGCGGTCGCCACCATGGTGCTGGCTGCGATCTTCTTCGCCAAGACGCCGATCCTCGCCAACATGATGACGCTGCCGCTCGCGATCGGCGGCATCTGCATCATCACCTCGATCATCGGCACCTTCTTCGTCAAGCTCGGGCCGAGCCAGTCGATCATGGGCGCGCTCTACAAGGGCCTGATCGCAACCGGCATCCTGTCGCTGATCGGCATCGCCGGCGTGATCTACAGCCTGATCGGCTTCGGCAAGCTCGACGGCGTCAACTATACCGGCATGGCGCTGTTCGAATGCGGCGTGGTCGGCCTCATCGTCACCGCGCTGATCATCTGGATCACCGAATACTACACCGGCACCGACTATCGGCCGGTGAAGTCGATTGCCCAGGCCTCGGTGACCGGTCACGGCACCAACGTGATCCAGGGCCTCGCCGTCTCGATGGAAGCGACCGCGCTGCCCGCGATCGTGATCATCGCCGGCATCCTGGTCACCTACAGCCTCGCCGGCCTGTTCGGCATCGCGATCGCGACCGCCACCATGCTGGCGCTGGCCGGCATGATCGTCGCGCTCGACGCCTTCGGTCCGGTGACGGACAACGCCGGCGGCATCGCCGAGATGGCGGGCCTGCCGAAGGAGGTGCGCAAGTCGACCGACGCGCTCGACGCGGTCGGCAACACCACCAAGGCGGTAACGAAGGGCTACGCGATCGGCTCCGCCGGTCTCGGTGCCCTCGTGCTGTTCGCGGCCTACAACGAAGACCTCAAGTTCTTCGTCGCGAACAAGACCCCGTACTTCGTCGGCGTCGCTCCGGACTTCTCGCTCAACAACCCCTACGTCGTGGTGGGCCTGCTGTTCGGCGGCCTGCTGCCGTACCTGTTCGGCGCGATGGGCATGACCGCGGTGGGGCGTGCCGCGGGCGCGATCGTCGAGGAGGTCCGGCGCCAGTTCCGCGAGAAGCCGGGCATCATGCAGGGCACCGACAAGCCGGATTACGGTAGGGCGGTCGACCTGCTCACAAAGGCGGCGATCAAGGAGATGATCATCCCCTCGCTGCTCCCGGTGCTGTCACCGATCGTCGTCTACTTCCTGATCTACGCGATCGCGGGCGGCGGCGCGGCCGGCAAGTCGGCGGCGTTCTCCGCCGTCGGTGCCATGCTGCTCGGCGTCATCGTGACGGGTCTGTTCGTCGCGATCTCCATGACCTCGGGCGGCGGCGCTTGGGACAACGCCAAGAAGTACATCGAGGACGGTCATTTCGGCGGCAAGGGCTCTGATGCCCACAAGTCGGCGGTGACCGGCGATACCGTCGGCGATCCCTACAAGGATACGGCGGGTCCGGCGGTGAACCCGATGATCAAGATCACCAACATCGTGGCCCTGCTGCTGCTGGCGATCCTGGCGCACTGAGCGGCGGAGACGAGACAAGACAAAACCCCGCGGCGCGAGCCGCGGGGTTTTTGTTTGATGGGTTGGATGCTCTCACCTCGTCATTGCGACGAGCTTTTGCGACGAAGCAATCCAGGGTCTTTCCGTCGAGGGATTCTGGATTGCTTCGCTGCGCTCGCAATGACGGGAGCGAGACCGACTGCACGTCCATCTGCAGCCCTTCCTTCTGGATGATGCCGGAATTACGCAATTACGGCGCAGTCCAGCACTCTCACCGTAATATCCTCGTCGCGTTTTCAGGCCCGCAGGTTTCTTGCCTATTGTGCTGCTTTCCGAAGCCGCAAGGATCTGCCGCAACTGCTTGTGCACGTGCCGTTGAAGTCGGCTCGCCCGGTGCCGAGGATAGAGCGAGCGCGCGCCACGACCATTCAGGGTCGGCTTGACACCTACAAACCTGCTGTTGACAATGGTTCGCACAGGTGCCGTCAGTCCGCGACGTTGGAAAAACCCCATGGCACTGCTCATTCGACCAGAAGAACTGCTGCGCTGGGTACCGGGAGAGTTGCTGCGCTGCAGTGCCGGTCAAGGCTGGAAGGGCGTTGAGCTGCGGACCTACCGCTATTGCGGTCTCGACGTCCCAGTGCCCGCGATGGCCGATTTCATGATCGTCTCCTACAAGCGCGGCAGCACCATGATGGAGCGGCGTTTCGAGGGACGCTGGACCCGGACCGAATGTCATCCGGGGGATGTTTCGCTCTTGACCCGCTCGCAGGCCTCGCACTGGCACTGGACCGAGCAGATCGAGGTCTCGCATGTCTATCTCTCGGACGCCTTGGTTTCCCGCGTGGCCGCCGACGTCCTCGAGCGACCGATCGCTGCGGTGCGGCTGCACGATATATTGCGCACGCAAAGCCCGATCGTGACCGGGGCCGTCGAGGCCATATCTCGCGAAGCCAGCGGCAACGGCATCGGCGGTGCGTTATACGTCGACGCGTTGAGCACACAGCTCGTCGTCAATCTGCTTCGCAACTTTGCATCGGTCCAGTTTGTCGACAAGTCCGGAAGGGGCGAGCTGCCGCCGGCAATACGCAAGCGCATTGTCGACTACGTCGAAGCACGGATCGATCAGCCGCTCTCGCTCGAGGAACTCGCCGAAGTCGCCTCGATGGGCGTTTGGACTTTCGGGAAGCGCTTTCGCGCCTCGTTTCAGACCAGCCCCCACCAGTACGTCGTCGACCGTCGGCTCGAAAAAGCGCAGCAAATGCTGGCGCTTGGTCGCCTGCCGGTGAAGGCGATCGCGTCGGAATGCGGCTTCGCCGATCAGGCCCATTTAACGCGCGTCATGCGCGCACGGCTGGGGCGGACACCGGCCGCCCTGAGGGACGACAGCTCTCGCTAGCGCTCCTTCACCTGATCCTTCAACAAACTCACTGGTTCATTCAAGACGACGCTGCACGTCGCTTCTAACGTTCCTCCCCACGGCCGAATGGCCACTCGGTCGCTCAAGCGGCCGGTACAAAAAGAGGGGAAACGCTATGGGCACCTTGTTGGAGCCGACACATGCGTCGCGGGCGGATGCACCGACGACACGGTTGGACGCGCTGGTCATCGGCGCCGGGATCGCTGGTCTCTATCAGTTGTATCGCCTGCGCGAGATGGGACTGAACGTCCGCGCCTACGACACGGCATCGGGGGTGGGAGGCACCTGGTACTGGAATCGCTATCCGGGTGCGCGCTTCGACTCCCAGGTCGAGGTCTACCAGTATTGGTTCTCCGAAGATCTGTACAAGGCCTGGAAGCCGAGCGAACGATTTCCCGCGCAGCCGGAGACCGAACGCTGGCTGAACTTCGTCGCGGATCACCTCGATCT
Organism: Bradyrhizobium sp. TM233; assembly: GCF_036247965.1. Taxonomy (NCBI): domain Bacteria; kingdom Pseudomonadati; phylum Pseudomonadota; class Alphaproteobacteria; order Hyphomicrobiales; family Nitrobacteraceae; genus Bradyrhizobium; species Bradyrhizobium sp. TM233. The sequence goes on from NZ_BTIG01000008.1 coordinate 157,992, forward strand.
GAAGAAGGACATTCAATTCAACAGCCCCATCGCCTCGGCCCACTATCGCGAGAAGGACGGCCGCTGGACGGTAACGACGGACGCCGGCGAGAAGATCGACACGCAGTACGTCCTCGCCTGCTGCGGCATGCTGTCGGCCCCGCTCGTCGACCGCTTTCCCGGTCAGTCGACGTTCCGAGGTGAGATCCACCATACCGGACGATGGCCGAAGACCGGCGTCGATCTCAAAGGTAAGCGCGTCGCGGTGGTCGGCACCGGCGCGACCGGCATCCAGGTCATCCAGACCATCGCCCCCGACGTGGCCGAAATGAAGATCTTCGTGCGGACGCCGCAATACGTGGTGCCGATGAAGAATCCGCGATACAGCCAGGCCGAATGGGACGTCTGGGCCAGTCAATTCCACGACCTGAAGATGCGCGTCCGTTCGACCTTCGCCGGCTTCCATTATGACTTCGAGAACCGTCCATGGGCGGAGCTGACGCCCGGAGAGCGCACGGAAGTGCTGGAAAAATTCTGGAAAGAAGGCTCGCTATCGATGTGGCTGGCGACCTTCCCGGAGATGTTCTTCGACGAATCGGTCAGCGCCGTCGTGTCCGATTTCGTACGAGGCAAGATGCGTGAGCGCCTGCGCAACGATCCGAAACTGTGCAACCTCCTGATCCCTTCTGATTATGGCTTCGGCACGCACCGCGTGCCGCTCGAGAACGGCTATCTCGAGGTCTATCTGCAGAACAACGTCGAAGCAATCGACTGCCGGTCCACGCCGATCGAGCGCATCGTCCCCGAGGGCATCCAAACCTCCGACGGCAAGGTGCATGAGGTCGACGTCATTATCCTCGCGGTCGGATTCGACGCCGGCTCCGGCGCGCTGAGCCGGATCGACTTCCGCGGCCGCGACGGCCGTTCGCTGAAAGAACAATGGAAGCAGGAGATTCGTACCGCGATGGGCCTCCAGGTCCATGGCTATCCGAACCTGTTTACGACCGGCGCGCCGCTCGCACCTTCGGCCGCACTCTGCAACATGACCACCTGTCTTCAGCAGCAAGTTGACTGGATCACCGACTGCATCGGCTACGCGCGGACGCGAGGCAAGCAAACGATCGAGGCCACCCGGGAGTTCGAGGACAATTGGGTGAAGCACCATGACGACACCGCTGCGGCGACGCTCGTGGTCAAAACCGACTCTTGGTACATGGGCTCCAACGTCGACGGCAAGCCGCGCCGGCTGTTGTCCTATATCGGAGGCGTCGGCAACTACAATCGACAATGCGACGAGCTGGCCGCCAGCGGCTATCCCGGCCTCGCGATGAACTGACTCCGGTCCGAAGGAAAATCCAAATGAGCAACAATCCCTATTACGGGCCTGAGGGTCACGGCCCCTACGAGATGATCGACATCGGCGACCTGCCGCTCGAGGATGGCGGCACCATTCCCGGCTGCAAGCTCGCCGTCGCCACACACGGCGCGCTCAACGCTGCGAAGGACAACGCCATTCTCGTTCCCACCTGGTATTCGGGCACGAGCAAGATCATGGAGCAGGCCTATATCGGCGCGGGCCGGGCGCTCGATCCTGCGAAATACTTCATCATCGTGGTCAACCAGATCGGCAGTGGATTGTCGACATCGCCGCACAACGCCGGTGGGGCGATGGCCGGACCAAATTTCCCAAAGGTCCGCATCGGCGACGACGTTCGCGCCCAGCATCGGCTGGTGACCGAAAACTTCGGGCTCAAGAGCCTGGCACTCGTGGTCGGGGGCTCGATGGGCGCGCAGCAGACCTACGAGTGGGCCGTGCGCTATCCGGATTTCGTCAAGCGCGCGGCGCCGATCGCCGGTACGGCGAAGAATACCGAGCACGACTTCCTCTTCGCGGAGACGCTGAATGAGGCAATCACGACCGATCCGGGCTTCCGCGAAGGGCGCTACGGTTCGCCGGCCGACGTCGCCGCGGGCCTCAAGCGACAGGCGAAGCTCTGGACCGTGATGGGTTGGAGCACCGACTTCTTCCGTGCCAACAGGCACAAGGCGCTGGGTTTCGAATCCGTGCAGGCCTTCGTCGACACCTTTATGACCGGTTACTTCGCGCCGATGGACCCGAACAATCTGCTGTCCATGGCGTGGAAGTGGCAGCGCGGCGACGTCAGTCGCAACGCCGACGGCGACCTTGCTGCTGCTCTCGGGCGTATCAAGGCGAAGACATTTGTGATGCCGATCAGTCACGACATGTTCTTCCCCCCGGCCGATTGCGAGGCGGAGCAACGGCTCATTCCGGGAAGCGAGTTCCGCCCGCTGGCCAGCATCGATGGGCACCTGGGTCTGTTCGGCACCGATCCGCAGATGCTCGCACAACTCGACGCTAACCTGCACGAGTTGCTCGCCACACGCGTAACCTGAACGGCCGCATTCCGACAACGAGGTCGTGGCCTCGGAAGCGGGCTCATCGTTCGCCAGGACCAAGGGATTTCATCCCGTTTCCACCTGACGCGCCGTGCTTGTGTTGGCCGAATGCCGGGCGGGCCGATCACAAGACTGTTCGAGCGAGAGCACCCTAGTGCATGATCCGGAAAAGTGTGCAGCGGCTTTCCGAAAGGATCAAGCTCAATCAAAGAGCTGAAGCGCGATGACGATTCAATCGGAATTCATCGCGCTTCAGCAAGCGGGTTTCTGACGCGGATGCTCAATCGCTGCCCGTCCGGTGTTGTGGCCGTCGAGACGAAAGCGTCTACCCCCGCCGGTGCGGCGGCGGAGCTGGCAAGTGTTCTCCCAGCCAGCGGGCTTGCGGCGGTGCTGATGTTTGTTTCGCCGCGTTACGATCCGCATCGGTTTGCGGCCGAAATGACAACCCGCTTCAGGGGCACGCCCGTCTTCGGTTGCACGACCGCTGGCGAGATTGCGTTCAACGGATGGGATGAAAACAGCGTTGTCGCGCTCGCCTTCAGCGCTGCCGACTTCGACGTGGCTGCTCTCCCCATCCTGGGACTCTCGGATTTTCGCATCGAAGACGATCGCACTATTGGCGCAGATATTCGGCATCGCGTCTTCCGGCAAGGCGGCAATGCCGATGGCGAGCGCTGTTTCGGGCTGCTGCTCATCGATGGCATGTGCCAACGGGAAGAGGTCGTATTGGCCGCGATTCATGCCTCGCTTGGTCATATTCCGCTGGTCGGCGGTTCGGCCGCAGATGGTTTGCGATTTGAGCGCAGCTGGGTCTACTTCGAGGGCCGCGCCCATACCGATGCGGCGGTGCTCCTTGTGTTCAAGACGTCGGTGCCGTTCCTCATCTTTTCTTGCGACACTTGCGAGCCTGGCACGGAAAAAATGGTAGTGACGGAGGCTGATCCAGATCGGCGAACTATCAGCGAATTGAATGCCGAGCCGGCAGCAGCCGAGTATTCACGCATGGCCGGCATCGCCGGCGGCGTACTCGATGTGACTGCGTTTGCATCCCATCCTGTACTCGTACGGATCGGCGATGCGTATTACGCACGCTGGGTACGCCGGGTCGATGCGGACGGCACGCTCCATTTTGCCTCCGCCATTGACCAAGGCCTCGTGTTTACGATGGCCACACTGCGTGACCCGGTCGACCCAACCAGTGATCTTTTCGCCCAGATCCAGGAAGAAATCGGGGAGGTCTCACTCTATATCGGATTCGAGTCCGTTCAGAGGCGTATGGGCCTCGAGCATCGATGCGACCGCGACATGTCGGAACTGTATCGGACCCATCGTGTGTTTGGGTGCAATACCTATGGTGAACTGTATGGTCCGATGCACATAAACGGGACGCTCACCGGTGTGGCGATCGGCACGCCCCGTGCGAAATAGGTGGGCTACTACGCAGACCAGCGATTCCGTGGACGAGTGTTGCGTGAGCGTCATTTTAGGTAGCCGGCCCCGGCCGCCAGAAATCGATCTCCAACCGACCGTCAGCGCCACGCCGCTGCTCCAGCCCATAGCCCCTAGGATGGGTCGAGCCCTCGCGAAACCCATCTCTTCCCGATCAGCGCTTGTCGCGAGCTCCTCGGAATGACGAAGACCGCGTCACTGCACGTCCATCTGCAGCCCTTCCTTCTGGATGATGCCAGCGAACTTCTTCGTCTCGGAATCCACGAAGGCGGCGAACTGCTCCGGCGTGCCGTAGTCGGCGCGGGCGCCCATGGCGGCGATCTGCTTCTTGATGTCGTCGCGCTCCAGCATCGCCTTGACCTGGAAATTGAGCGCGCTCAGCACCTCGGGCGAGACGCCCTTCGGCAGGAAGACCGAGAACCACGACGAGACGTCGAAGTTCGCCAGCTCCGGCGCGCTCTCGCGCATGGTCGGCAGGTCCTTCGCGAGGTCGCTGCGCTCGGTGGTGGTGACGCAGAGGCCTGTGAGCGTGCCGTTCTGCACCTGCGGCAGGCTCGGATAGAGATTGTCGAACAGGATCTGGATGTCGCCGGCGAGCGCGGCCTGGAGTGCGGGGCCGGCGCCGCGGAACGGGATGTGCGTCATCTTGAGGCCGGTGAGCTGGAGGAACCAGGCGCCGGTGAGGTGAGGGCTCTGGCCGACGCCGGAGGAGGCGTAGCTGAGCTTGTCCGGATTGGCCTTGAGATAGGCGATCAGCTCGGCGACCGACTTGATGCCGGTCTTGGGATGCGCCGACACGATGTTCGGGATCCGGATCATGTTGGAGACCGGCTGGAGCTGGTCGGGCTTGTAGGTGAGGTTCTTGAAGATGCTGTAGGCGATCGCGTTCGGACCGGGATTGCCGACCAGGATGGTGTGGCCGTCAGGCTTGGCACGAACCACCTCGGCGGTGCCGATGGTGCCGCCGCCGCCCGAGCGATTTTCCACGACGGCCGACTGGCCCCAGGCGGTTTGCAGATGCGCGGCCAGGAGCCGGCCCATCACGTCGGTTGAGCCGCCCGCCGCGGCCGGCACGACGAGGCGGACCGTTTCGGTCGGCTTCCAGTCGGCAAGGCTCGATCGCGGCAGGATCGCCGCGGCCGAGAGACCAGCCACTCCGGTAAGCACGCGACGTCGGGACAAAGTCTTGGGCACGAATCCACTCCCTGCTTCTTTCTTTGCAGGGAGCGTAGGAAACCGCAGGTGCGACGGCAAGTCGCGCGCGACGATCAGTGCCGCGCGGACGGCGGCACGACGCCGCAGGCGAGAGCCATATACCTTCCGGCGGAATTGGAAGGGGTTCTGGATGCTTGTCTTGAAGCGTTTTCGTGATGCGAGCCGGTCCCCGGCTTCGCCCGAAAACGCTCCGGGACTCAGTTGAAGCTGAGCAGCTTGAACAGCGGCGTGAGGTAGCTCATCTCCTGGCCCGACGTCGGCGTGGTGCGGCTGATGAAGTCGAAGATCTTGCCGTCCTGCAGGCCGTAATTCGCGAGGCGCCGCACGCGCCGGTTCTTGTCGAAATAGATCGCGATGACGCGCTGGTCGACCACCTTCTGGTTCATGAAGGCGACCATGCGCTCCGAGCGCTGCGAGATGTAGTAGAACACTTCGCCGTCGAGGGTCGCCACCGTGGAGGGCGTGCCCATCACGATCAGCACCTGGTCCTGGCTGGCGCCGATCGGAATCTGCTCCAGCGCGCCGGGCGGCAGGATGTAACCCTTCTGGAATTGCTCGCCGGTACAGCCCGTGAGCGCGGCGCCGACCAGGGCGACGGCGGCGAGCATGCGCAAGCCGCGCCAGCGTGCATGAAGGCCGCGCCGCTTGTCCGCGCGCAGGCTGATCTGGTTCGTTGTCGTCATAGCGGAACTGATTCCGTCCCCTTGCGTCGCGCGAGGCGCTGAAGTACCGGGCGGAGGCTCTGAATGCAACTCGCGCGCGCCCGCTTGCGGAAACCACAATGCTTTGGCCGTTCAATCACTTCAGGAAACCCCGGCTAACCCCGTCGGGCACCATTGAAGCCATCTATGGCATGATCGTGACGCAGGCGCGAGAACCCATATTTTACCGCGACTTGGGCGTGCCCGATACGGTTAACGGACGTTTCGACCTGTTGCTGCTGCATCTGTGGCTGCTGCTGCGGCGCCTGCGCACGGTCCAGGGCGCCACCGCAGGAGCCTCGGAGCTGTCGCAGGCGCTGTTCGACCGCTTCTGCGAGGACATGGACGACAATCTGCGCGAGATGGGGGTCGGCGACCAGACCGTGCCGAAGCGGATGCGGGCGTTCGGCGAGGCCTTTTACGGTCGTGTCCAGGCCTATGACCAGGCCGTGGAGGCCGGCGGCGAGGCCCTGGCAGAGGCGATCTGCAAGAATATCTTGAATGGGACCGGCCTGGACCAGGCGAAGCGGCTCGCGGCCTATGCCAGGGCCACCGAGGCCGATCTCGGCCGGGCCGACGAGACCGCGCTGCTGCGCGCCTCCTTCAGGTTTCCTCCAGCGCGTCCCGAGGGCGACACACCATGAGCCGACCAAATACCGAGCCAGATCCCTGGCGGGTCCCAATCATCGTCGCGCAAATTCCCGACACCGGCCTGCACCGCAAGCTCGAGGCCTCGGCCGCCGAGCGGCAGGCCATGGCGGAGGTCGCTGGCCTCCGTGAGGTCGTCTCCGCCCAGGCCGATTTCGACGTGGTGCCCAGGAGCGGCGGCCGGGTCCAGGTCACCGGCAGCGTCCGGGCCCGAATCGGCCAGACCTGTGTGGTCACGCTCGATCCGATCGAAAGCGAGATCGAGGAGGAGGTGGACCTGGTGTTCGCCCCCGAGGCCGAGGTTCGGAAGATGGCCGACCTGATCGAGGAGGGGCAGGACGACGCGGAGCCTCCCGAGGTGGTCGATCCGCCGGAGGCGATCGCCAATGGAATCATCGACCTCGGCCGGATTGCGACCGACGCGCTGTTCCTGGCGATTGATCCTTATCCGCGCAAGGAAGGGGCTGTGTTCGAGGCCGAGGTCACCGCCGTCGATCCGGAGGACCATCCGTTTGCGGTCTTGAAGGCGCTCCAGGACAAGAAGCAGGATAAGAAGAAAGACAAATAGCCGGGCATTCCCCTAAGAACGCCTTGCGGGGCGGTGCGAGGTGCTTGCCGGGATGGTTTGAGAGGTTCTCTTATCTATCTGATTTTGATGTATTTCCCTTGGATTTTCGGGTTCGCGGCCAGATCGCCCCGGATGCAAAAGGCTGGGGGCAAGAGGTTGTTTCGGGGTAACAAAACGCTATTGTCGCGCCCCGGCCCGGGTGCGGCGTGGCGCTTGGCCGGTCGCCATGTCCGTGGCGAACCCATTTCGCGGCTCTGCTAGCTCAAGACCGCACCAGATCAGGTTTCCAGGACTTTTATGCCAAGCAAGGTTCGCATCGCGCTGGACGCCATGGGGGGCGACGCCGGCGCCGCCGTGGTCATTCCCGGTGCCGCCATCTCGCTTCAGAGGCATCGCGGGACCGAGTTCCTGCTGGTCGGGGACCGCGCCAGGATCGAGCCCGAGCTCGAGAAGCATCCGGCCCTCAAGGCCGCTTCGAGGATCATCCACACCGACGTGGCCGTCAGCGGCTCGGACAAGCCGAGCCAGGCGCTGCGGCGCGGCCGCAAGACCTCCTCGATGTGGCTGGCCATCGACGCCGTGAAGAAGGGCGAGGCGGATGTCGCGGTCTCCGCCGGCAATACCGGCGCGCTGATGGCGATGTCCCGCTTCCATCTGCGCACGCTGAAGGGGATCGACCGGCCGGCAATCACGGGGGTTTGGCCGACCAAGCGCGGCGATTCCATCGTGCTCGACCTCGGCGCCACCATCGGCGGCGATGCCCACCACCTGGTGTCGCTCGCGGTGATGGGCGCGGCGATGGCGAGCGTGCTGTTCGACAAGAAGCGCCCCACGGTCGGGCTGCTCAATATCGGGGTCGAGGAGATCAAGGGGCACGAGGAGATCCGTGAAGCCGGTGAAATTCTGCGCGCCAGGAACCTGCCGGAACTCGATTATATCGGTTTCGTCGAGGGCGACGGCATCGGCAAGGGGCACGCCGACGTCATCGTGACCGAAGGTTACAGCGGCAATATCGCGCTCAAGGCCGCCGAGGGAACCGCGCGGCAGATGGCGGAATTGCTCCGCGAAGGGATGCAGCGGAGCTGGATGTCCAAGCTCGGCTACCTCTTCGCGCGCGACGCCTTTCAGGCGCTGCGCAACAAGATGGACCCGAACAAGTCCAACGGGGGCGTGTTCCTCGGGCTGAACGGACTGGTGGTCAAGAGCCATGGCGGAATCAGCGCCGAAGGCTTTGCCTCTGCGATCGATGTTGGCTATGAGATGGTTAAATTCGATCTCCTGAACAAGATCAATCAGATGCTCAACCGCGAGGGCGGTGCACTCAATTCCGTGCAGGCCGCGCAGGAGGCTGTTTCGTGACTCAAATTCGTTCGGTCGTGCTCGGCTGCGGCTCTTATCTGCCGGAGCAGGTGGTGACCAACGCCCAATTGGCGGCGCGTATCGACACCTCCGACGAGTGGATCGTGCAGCGCACCGGCATTCGCGAGCGGCACATTGCGGCCGAGGGCGAGTTCACCTCGCATCTGGCGATCAGGGCGGCGCAGGCCGCGCTGACCGATGCCGGCATGGACGCGCAGTCGATCGACCTGATCATTCTGGCGACCTCGACGCCTGACAACACCTTCCCCGCGACGGCGGTTGCCGTGCAGCACGGGCTCGGCATCAACCACGGCGCGGCCTTCGACCTCCAGGCGGTATGCTCGGGCTTCGTGTTCGCGCTCGCCACCGCCGACAATTTCCTGCGCACCGGCGCCTTCAAGCGCGCGCTGGTGATTGGCGCCGAGACCTTCTCGCGCATCCTCGACTGGAACGACCGCGGCACCTGCGTGCTGTTCGGCGACGGCGCCGGCGCGGTCGTGCTCGAGGCGCAGGAACAGCCGGGCAAGGCCGCGACCGACCGCGGCATCGTCACCACGCATCTGCGTTCCGACGGCCGCCACAAGGCAAAGCTGTTCGTCGACGGCGGGCCGTCCTCGACCCAGACCGTCGGCCATCTGCGCATGGAGGGCCGCGAGGTCTTCAAGCATGCGGTCGGCATGATCACCGACGTGATCGTCGATGCCTTCGAGGCGACCGGGCTCAATGCCGACAGCATCGACTGGTTCGTGCCGCACCAGGCCAACAAGCGAATCATCGACGCCTCCGCCCACAAGCTCCACATCGCGCCGGAGAAGGTGGTGCTGACGGTGGACCGTCACGGCAACACCTCGGCGGCCTCGATTCCGCTGGCGCTGTCCGTGGCCCGCAGGGACGGCCGCATCAAGAAGGGCGACATGGTCCTGCTGGAGGCCATGGGCGGCGGCTTCACCTGGGGCTCGGCGCTCGTGCGCTGGTAGAGCCACAGTCGATAAAATTTTGCCGGAATCAGTACGGATTATCGATGCGTCTGCATTGATGAGCGCTGTTGACCGCCGTAACGTAAGCTCATAATTTCAGACAACAATTGTTCGCCGTGATGTGGGGCAGGGCGATGACCGATCAAAGTAAAACCGTAACGCGTGTCGATCTGTGCGAAGCCGTCTACCAGAAGGTGGGCCTGTCGCGGACGGAATCGTCTGCGTTCGTGGAACTCGTGCTGAAGGAGATCACCGACTGCCTTGAAAAGGGCGAGACGGTGAAGCTGTCCTCGTTCGGCTCTTTCATGGTCCGCAAGAAGGGCCAGCGCATCGGCCGCAACCCGAAGACCGGCACCGAGGTGCCGATCTCGCCGCGCCGCGTCATGGTGTTCAAGCCGTCGGCGATCCTGAAGCAGCGGATCAACGGCCAGCACCGCGCCAATGGCGACGACAGCAAGGCTCAACCCGAGGCGTAAGTCGCCCCGCGCAAAGGATTTGGCATTTGGACAAGGCGCCGGATGCGTTCCGAACCATCAGCGAAGTAGCGCAGGAACTCGACATTCCGCAGCACGTGCTGCGGTTCTGGGAGACCCGGTTCTCCCAGATCAAGCCGATGAAGCGCAGCGGCGGCCGCCGCTATTACCGCCCCGACGACGTCGACCTGCTCAAGGGCATCCGCCGGCTGCTCTACGGGGAGGGCTACACCATCCGCGGGGTGCAGCGGATCCTCAAAGAGCACGGCGTCAAATCGGTGCAGGGCCTCGCCGACACCGCCGCCGCGGTTTCGTTCGGCGCCATCGAGGACGCCATCGGCGCCAGCCTGATGGAGCCCGAGGACGAGGAGGCGCCGATCAAGGGCGTCACCGACAGCGACGAGGACGACTACCAGGGTGACGAAGAGGAAGGCATCGACTTCCGCTTCACCGAGGTCGACGACGAGGACATCCTTACTACCTTCCGCAAGGGCGGCACGACTGCCGCAGCCCCGGCCGGCCCCAGTGCGCTGGACCGGGAACGGCTAGGCCGCGTCCTCGCCGACCTCGTCGCCTGCCGCGAGATGCTGGATCAGGCGCTGAAGGACGCCTAAGGCGGCGTTGGGCCGGCTTTGCGGGCGGTTCCGGGAGCTGTGGGCCGTGACACCAAAATGGTGCGGCCTCGCCTTGCGCATCGCGCCGATCCTAGCTAATGGAACGACGTTCGGAGCGTGGCGCAGCCCGGTTAGCGCACTAGTCTGGGAGACTAGGGGTCGGAGGTTCAAATCCTCTCGCTCCGACCAATTTTTCAAAGCATTCGTCGGGCGGATTGACCGGGGCGTAAGGCTCGCGCTGGTCGGGGACGCGTGCGCGACGGTCGGCAGCGGGTGGCTGCTCCGGCAGTCGGCAAACCAAAATACCCGAAAACAACCCCATGCACAGTAGCGATGCCATTGATGGAATGTCGTTTTTCCGAAGTGATTTGCGGCACGTCTGGCGAAGCAGGGCGGTGTGATTGTGCCGCCTAAGCTTCGGAGGCAAGGCGGCGAGCGTCTCTGGACGCTCTTAAGCTGCGTATCAAGAGATAGAGGACGGCTCGGAAGATGCGTCCCTGACCGGCATGGTAGCAAAGATGCTCGACTTCAGACCGTGCGCATCAATCCAATCAAGAGATAGCGGCTGTCGACGAAGTGTGGGGCGAGTATATTGCGAGTGCCGGGAGTCTGACATCCATTGTACAGCACACAGCGATTTGGACGCCCGATGAACTGACATGGTTCGTGGGGGACTTTGATAAAGAAGCCCAAATCCGTAACGTGCTTTATTCTGTCGTGCCTGGTTTCCTATGGGCGCACGATGAGATGCTAGATATGGTGTGGCGTAGATTCCGGGTCATGACCGGCTTTCTTAAGCCATACTCCAGCGAACCAATCTGACGAATATGGCTCCATCGACAGGTGAACTCAAAGTCGTTCAAATCGCGCGGCAATTTCTTACCGCTTTCCCTCGAATTTGCGAACTTCATATTGGCTCGCGGCGGAACTGCGCGCCGGCCTGTCTCGCGTGCACGACGAAATAGCGGATGGCTGCTTCCATCACGATGTTAATGCCAATGATGGCGTGCCTGTTGGACGGTACTCCATGGTCCACGACACTCACCTCAAATACCCCACCACCATCCTTGTCGTCTCGTCCACCAGCGTCCGCACCGTCTTCTCCGACAGCATCTCGGCCCCGTGCAGCACCATGTTGTGCGCGATTGCCTCGATCGTGCTGACGCAGATGAAGGTCGCGACATCGAGGTCGACCTTGCGCATCTCCTTGCGGCGGCTTTCGAGATAGGCGCGCACCAGGGTCTGGATCTCTCGGTTGTAAGCTTCGACGTCTTTGAGCTGGCCGGTGCGCGGGATCTGCTCGGCGAGCACGCGGTGTAGTTTCGGGTTGATGCGGTGGGCGTCGATCGCGACGGTGACGAGTTTTCGCACGGCCTTGTCGATCGGCAGGTCGGCGACTTCCGCGAGCGCGGTGCGGACGATGCCCATGATCTCCTCGTTGTGTCGGTCGATCACGGCGGCGACGAGCGCTTCCTTGCTCGGGAAGTATTGGTAGAGCGAGCCGACGCTGACGCCGGCGATTTCGGCGATGCGGTTGGTGCTGGCCTTCTCAAAACCTTCGCGGACCAGAATGCGAGCGGTCGCCTCGACCAGAGCGTCGATGGTGGCGCGCGATCGCGCCTGCGAGGCATTTTTCCGGGGTTTTGTCGGCGGTTGGCGAGCCACGATCTTGTGATCCGAATGCGAGTAGGAAAAGCGAGCGAATGCTCGCATTATATCGGCGGGTGGCGGCGGGTCGGCAAGCCCCTTGTCGCCGTTTCGAAAGAGCCAGATGGGGATGTGGCCATGAGCGTTGCCAGACTAGTGTCGGCCTTGCAGTTCTGCCCGGGCGGTTGCGTGTTCGGTCCACCGGCCCGGCGCGATCCCGCCCCAAGCCTGCAAAGCCGCGCCTTCAACATGCTGCTGCGGCTGCTTCCCTACAAGCAGCAGCTGGCATCAATCGAAGCCGTGCAGGCGCATGTGCAGAAGCTCGCCTTGCAGCCGGCCTCGTTCGAGCCGACGGGGCTTGGTCGTGACGTCGAGGCGACGCTGACCAAGATGGGCGGCTGGCCGGTCTATTACACCGCGCCGTCCTCGGGCTTCGAGGACTGCAACTACGTCATGTTCCTGCACGGCGGCGGCTTCATCAACGAGATCGTGCCGGCGCATTGGCGCTTCGTCGGCGAGATGACGCGCAAGGCGCGCGTGTCGTGCGTTGTGCCGATCTATCCGCTGGCGCCGCGCGCGACTGCCAAGGACGTCGTGCCGGCGACGGGCGAGCTGCTGCGGATGCTGCTGGAAGACGCCGGATCCGCAAAGGTCACGGTGGTCGGCAATTCGGCCGGCGCTGGCCTCGCGCTCGCCGCGTGCCAGTGGCTGCGCGATCGCGGTCACCGGCAGCCGGCGCGGCTGGTGCTGATCTCGCCCGCGGCCGATGCGTCGGTCAGCCGTCCCGAGCAAACCGAGATCGCCGCGCGCGATCCGATCCAGGACATTCCGGGAATCGTCGAGGCGGGGCGCCTCTATGCCGGCGAACTCGATGTCGGCCATCCCTTCGTCAGTCCGCTCAACGGAGCCTTCCGCTTCCTGGCGCCGATGACGATCTTCTCCGGCACGCGCGATCTGCTTTACCCTGACAGCGTTGATCTGGCGGCGCGGGCGAGGGCGGTGGGGGTGCCTGTCGATCTGCATCTGCTGCGCGAGCAGCCGCACAATTACGCGCTGATGCCGACGCCGGAGGGGCGGCGCGCGCGAGCGATCATCTTGCGGGCGGTGGCGTGATTGGAGAGGCGTGTGACCGTGGTCACAGGGCGGCGCCGCCTCGCTGGGGCTGGCGCTAGCGGCCCGCGGAGGGACAAGCGGCCCCCGGGCGTTTCCTCGTATCCGTCGTCTTCGGATCAGTCGTCTTGCCGGACCTTAGGCGTGGCCCTTGATCTCGTAATGGCCGGGCACGCATTTGTACCGATCCAGGCGCCAATTGGCGTGATAGATCGGATGCTCGCCCATCCATTTCGCGAGCGGCGCCTGTGCGCCGATCGCACATTGCATCATCGACATCTCGGGCGTCATGTTGCTGTCGGTCACGATTTCCTCGATGCAACTGCCTGAGCTGGCTGCACTCAGCCGGCAGAGCACGGCAACGACGGTCACGAACATTCCTGTCACCTCATCGGTAGTTTCAGACCACGAAGAGGATGCAAGCGGAGTGCCAGAGCCTGTGACACGCAAACAACACGCTGGCCTGGCCGACTCGACCCAGCGTCCGGAGTCCATTTGGTGATTCGGATTGTAAAAAAATTGCCCATAAACCGAAGCCGGACAAATACGGGAACCGGGCCCGTAAAGCCCCGGTAATGGCCTGGCGCTGCGCGGCGGCGATTCGCGGGCGTTGCCGTCAGACGAAGCCGGCCGCGCGTCAAAGCGGCGGAATAGTCCATCCGCCGAAATAACCGATGTCGAACATGGCTGCGCGCCGCTTTTACCTGCGGATGCGGCGCTGCTACATGTCGTGCGCGCGCCAGTGAGTGCGCGATGACGAAGAAACATACCGACAAGGGAGGGGCCGAAAGTCCCATGAAGGATTTCGCAGGAAAGATCGCAGTCATCACCGGCGGCGGCACGGGAATGGGGCGGGAGCTCGCGCGGCAGCTCGTGGCCGAGGGCTGCAATGTCGCGATGTGCGACGTCTCCGAGGCCGCGATGGCCGAGACCAAGCGGCTCTGCGAGGTCGAGAAGCTGCCGCAAGGCCTGCGCGTCACGACGCATGTCGCCGACGTCTCGATCGAGGATCATCTGAAGCGCTTTCGCGACGAGCTCGCCGAGCAGCAGAAGACGGACAGGATCCATCTCTTGTTCAACAATGCCGGCATCGGTGGCGGCGGCAGCCTGTTCACCAACACGCGCGAGCAGTGGGAGCGCACCTTCAACATCTGCTGGGGCGGCGTCTATCTCGGCGTGCGCACCTTCCTGCCGATGCTGGTCGCCGCGGACGAGGCCCACATCGTCAACACCGCGAGCGTCAACGGCTTCTGGGCCTCGATCGGGATGGGCCAGGCGCACACCGCCTACAGCTCGGCCAAGTTCGCGGTGAAGGGATTTACCGAAGCGCTGATCAACGACCTCCGCCTGCATGCGCCGCACGTCAAATGCTCGGTGGTGATGCCCGGCCACATCGGCACCTCGATCGTCTCCAATTCGCGCAAGGTGCAGAGCGCCGATGGATCGGAGCGGCTCAATGCCGACGAGGTCGCGCTGACCCGCAAGCGCATGGTCGCGGCCGGCGTGCCGGATGCCGACAAGATGTCGGACGACGACATCCAGGCGGTGTTCGCCGAGCGCGCCCGCAGCTTCCTCGAGGATGCACCAACCACGGCGGCACAGGCCGCGAAGATCATTCTCGACGGGGTCAAGGCGGAGCGCTGGCGCATCCTCGTCGGCGAGGACGCCAAGCGACTCGACGAACGCGTGCGTGCCACGCCGGAGCAGGCCTATGATCGCGCCTTCTACGAAAGTTTTACGCAGGAGGTCGGCTGGCGGCTCGGTTGAGATCGCCTCCAGGGCGCGCCGATATAGGTATGATCATCATCATGGCAAGAGGCGTGCAGGTATTTGTACGTGCCACCTCCTGCCAACGATCATCGCCTTATGACGAATTGGAATGTCACGCATGCGAGGGGGCCGTTTCGTTCAAGCGATGGTGATCTCGAACGGCTCTCATTCGGTGCACCGCTGCTTGGTCGGTAAACCGAAATAGTTTACTCAATTGGGGGTAACGCGATGACAGAGCGTAGCTCCGATGATACCCGCATGCCTCTCCGACGACTGGATCCTCTGCCCGGAGCGGGAGGACATCTCCGCTGAATTTACCCGGCTCTTGACCGCGGCCCAGGAGGGTGGCGCCACGATCGCCGAATGCCTGATGATCGCGCGGCAGCTGAAGCGGGGCGACGACAAGTCCTGGCATCGCGAGTGGAAGAGGCTGGCGCAGGCCAATCGGCAGCGCGCCGAGGCCGCGTTCGCCGAAGGCCACATGGCGAGCGCGCAGCGCAACTGGCTGCGCGCCATGAACTACTATGGTGCGGCGGCGATGCCGCTCGACCCGGCCGACGAGCGCCGCTGGGTTGCGGTGCTCGCGATGCAGGAATGCGCCCGCCGCTACCTTTCGGCGCGCGGTCCCGCCGGCGAGGTCGTCACCATCCCCTGGCTCGACGGACACGCGTTGCAGGGCTATTTCCTTCCCGCGCCGTCGGGAAGCGGGCGGGCTCCGACCGTGATCTGCATCGGCGAGCCCGGCCATCGCAAGGAGGAATTCCTGTTCAAGCTCGTGCCGCATGCGCGCGAGCGAGGATTCTCGATGCTGGCGCTCGACCTGCTTGGCGACCAGCGCGACGACTATCTCGACGTGCTGCTCCGGCGCCGGGATCTCGAGAGCGCGATTCCCGGCGTCATGGACTATCTGGAGACGCGCGGCGATATCGATTTCGCCCGGGTCGGGATCATTGCCGACGGCTGGGGCTCGTCCTTCGTGGCGCGCGCGGTGTTGCAGGAGCCGCGGCTTGCCGCCGCCGTCTGCGATGGCGGTCTATGGGACCTGCACGAGCGGGCCTTCTTTGCCAGCCGGTTCGCGATGAGCGACGTCAGCATCGTGCCGGTGCCGCATGCACCGCTCATGGCCTCCAGCGCCGACTGTCCGGTGCTGATCACGCTCGGTGAGGACGGCTGGCTCAAGGCCGACCGGGCGCGCCAGATCGTCGAGAGCTCCCGGCTCGCCAGCTCGGATGTCATGCTGAAGGTGTTCACCGCGGCGGAGACCGGCGCGGCGCAGTCCCATGCGGACAATCCGAGCCTTGCCAACGAATACATCTTCGACTGGCTCGAATCGCGGCTCGGCGCCGCCGCTCGGCGGATCTGAGCCCAGGCCCTAAGGCATGATCCGGAAAAGTGCGCAGCGGTTTTCCGAAAAGGTCATGCTTAAACGACAACCCAAAGCGCGATGACGATTCATCCTGATCGCATCGCGCTTTAGAAGTCGAGCGAGATCCGGACGCAGGCTTTCTGGAGGCGGTTCTTCAGCGTCGCGAGCTTTGCGGTGAATTCCGTCAGCTCGTTCTCGTCGAACTCCTGGAAGACGAATTCGCGGATCGTCTTGTACTGCTCGTTGAGGCTCGCGATGTGCTTCTGGGTCTTGTCGGTCAGGGACAGCCGGACCACCCTGGCGTCGGTCGGCGAGGGGCGACGGCGGAGCAGGCCCTTCTTTTCCAGCAGCTTGGACTGGGTGGTGACGAAGGACGGATCGACGTGGAGGAGCTTGGAGACCACGTTGACCGGAATGCCGTCGTCCTTGTCGAGGTCGGAGATGGCCATCAGGATCAGCCATTGCGGGCCGCTGATGCCGAGCGTCTTCGCCCAGAACTGACGCAGCTCCTCCAGATACATGTTGATCGACGATATCTCCCAGGTGAAGCGCCTGATGATATCCAGGTTGCCGATCGAGCGCAGGCGCGCTCCTTCTTTCCTCGTCGCGGACACAGCGTCACTCCCGTGAACCGATTGTTCAGGCCGGTGTTCGTGGAGGGCCATAGTCCACGCAAGCCTGCTCTGACGCAAGTGCAGAGCAGGCTAATTTTGTCACGAAAACTACAAAGATGATCAGCTCAGCGATTCGTCCGGCCCGCGGTGTTGCGCGCGGGGCACAGGCTCGGTGGAAATCGGAAACCTGACTTAATAAAGTATTTTGATTAGCGAACGACGCGGGCATATTGGCCCGTGACGGTGGGGGGTACTCGATCGTCCCGTTGCAGGTGGTTCGCTCACGTTTCTCGCGTCGAAAGCGGGGGGTGTCCGAAAGCGGCCGAGCGGATTGATAGAGACGGGGATCTTGGGGGGCCTCACGGTCCGGTCTCCGTAAAATGAGCAACTTGGAGGTTTTAAGATGAAAGTGGTGAAGAGCCTTTTGCTCGGCACTGCGGCGGGTTTGATCGCCGTCGGGGGAGCCCAGGCGGCCGATCTTCCGGTCAAGGCCAAGGCAGTCGAGTACGTCAAGATCTGCTCGCTGTACGGCGCGGGCTACTACTACATCCCGGGCACCGACACCTGCATCAAGCTCGGCGGCTATGTGCGTGCCGAAGTGGCGCTCAACGCCGGCGGTAACTACAGCGCCCAGTACAACGGCGTGTTCGCGGGCAACAACCGCCTGAACAACTACTACTCGATGCGCGCTCGTGAAGATCTCAACATCGACACGCGCACCTCGACCGAATACGGCGTGGTCCGCACCTATTTCGACGCGGTCTTCACCTGGACGACCGGCAGCTATGGCGGAACGGGTTCGGCCACCGGTGCGACCCAGTACAGCGGCACGATCGGCCTCAACGCGGCCGGCACCGGCCTCACCGGCTCGAGCGGCGGCAACATCAACGGCACCGACGGCAACCTCTCGGGCGGCGCGCTCGGCGTCTACTACGCCTTCATCCAGTTCGCCGGCTTCACCATGGGTAAGGCGGTGTCGCAGTTCGACGCGCCCTGGATCAACTATCCCGGCAACAATTTCGACCAGCTCGTCGGCGGCAGCGGCAGCACCAACGGTGTGGCGCAGTTCACCTACACGGCCGATTTCGGCCAGGGCGTCACGGCGGCGTTCTCGGCGCAGGACCAGACGCAGGTCTACCAGACCAGCCTCTGGAACACGGCCGGCATGTCGACCACCGGCGTGCTCGGCGGTGCCTACGGCTCGAACGACATCGGCGGCAGCCGCTCGCCCGACCTCGTCGCGATGGTTCGCGTCGATCAGGCCTGGGGTCTGTTCCAGGCGTCGGTCGCTGCGCACGACAACCATGTCGCCTATTACGGCGCCTCTGAAGCCACGGGTCATCCCGAAGACAAGTGGGGCTGGGCCGTTCAGCTCGCCTTGGGCATCAAGAACATCCCGACCGGCGCAGGCGACGTGATCAACATCTCGGGCGTCTACACCGAGGGCGCGAGCCGCTACAACTTCCAGGAGCTGGCTGCGACCAGCTACTCGATGTTCGGCAGCTCGAACGCCGCTTATCAGAGCATCGGCTTTGCCGGCGTGTCTGACGCGGTGTTCGCTCCGGGCGGCCAGCTCGAGCTGACCAAGACCTACGGCTTCCGGGGTGCCTACACCCACAACTGGAGCCCGTACTGGAACACGGCGCTGTACGGCGCGTGGGCTGCGGTCAACTACAGCGGTACCGCGAAGGGCCTGATCTGCGGCAGCGCGGCGTTCGCCACCCTGACCGGCACCTGCAACCCGGACTTCAACATCGGCCAGGTCGGTGTCATTACCCGCTGGACGCCGGTGAAGAACCTGACCTTCTCGGCTGACTTCACCTACAGCCACCTCGACCAGAAGTATTCGGGCGTGATCACGACCGGAGCACTGACGGGCGTCGCCAAGCCGGCGGCGACCTACGAGCTGAAGGATCAGGACACCT
The DNA here is from genome assembly GCF_036247965.1 of Bradyrhizobium sp. TM233. Classification (NCBI taxonomy): domain Bacteria; kingdom Pseudomonadati; phylum Pseudomonadota; class Alphaproteobacteria; order Hyphomicrobiales; family Nitrobacteraceae; genus Bradyrhizobium; species Bradyrhizobium sp. TM233. Next base: position 176,825 of record NZ_BTIG01000008.1, read on the forward strand.
ACAGCATGCTGCTGCGCGCCCAGCGCAACTGGTGAGCCCAAGGTCTATTGCGATCCGACACGGCCCCGGCGGGACACCGCCGGGGCCTTTTTTGCAGGGCCTTCGGAAATCCGAATAGCCCGTGCGGAAGGCGAAGACGAGCTATGCGATTCCGTCGGCCCCGATTTATTTACTTACATGAGTTACTAAGCTATATATCTCTCAGCCAAATACGAAAGTTGCGGCTCTTAGCTTCACGCTAAGCCTCCAGAAACCTCCGGCGATGCCCCGCCGGAGGTTTTTCGTTTTTGGGAGGCATAGCGTTTTCAAGCGAAGGGGATACCGGTTCGCGTCAAGAAAGCGCGTCAGACGGATGCTAACCGCGCATCATTCGGGCGCGTGAATTCGGCCGGTAGGCGAGGCGGCTGTGGCCGGCGCAATAGGGCTGACCGTCGGGTGCGGCGTTGCCGCAGAAGCAGAAATCCTCGGCGCCCGGTGTTGAGATCGGCCAGCGGCAGCGGTTCTCGGCAAGCTCCATCAGCGAGCAGCGATTGGCGTCGTCGATCGGACCTGTGGCCACGGGTGCGTCAGTGTCGCCATAGATCGTGGCGAGCATCTCATATTGCAGCCGCGGCACCGCTCTCGGCGCCCGCGCCGGCCTGTCCTGAACCTTGCGCTCGTCGAGGGTGCGGCCGCGCGTGAGATTGAGGCGGGACAGCTTGCCGATCACCGCGTTGCGGCTGACGCCGATGTCGGCGGCGATCTCGCGGCAGGAGAGGCCGGCCTCGAAATGCTGCTTCAGAAGTTCGATGCGCTCGTCGGTCCAAGTTCTTGAGGAATAAGTCCTCGCGGAATAGGTCGTCGAGGAAGACGTCGGCGCAGAACAGGTCGGTGAAGAGGTTGGTGAGAGAACAGGCATGTGTCGCGGTCCCAGGTTGCAGATGTGGCCATCCGCCTTCCGAGATCCGTCCGTTCACGTCCGGCGCGCGCTCACGTTCTGCCGTTGTCGCGAATCGACAAAAGCCCGTCCTTGATGGCGAGACGGATGCCTTCCTCGATCAAGGTACGTGCGACGCCGGGAACGCTGGTGCCGTGGGTGCCCTGTCTCACCAGCTTCTCCAGGTAGGTGATGGTCGAGAGCGCCAAGGTTACGGGAATACGGTCAGTCTCGGCTTTTTCGGTGGCCATGGCCCGAACGCTAGCCTCTTACTCGGGTACATAAAAGTAACGATTAAGACTCTATTTAGGTTCGGGGGTGGAAGTCAAATGCAGCTTGGGCCTGACGCTTAGCGTGTTGGAATCGCACGGGAAAATAGCCGCGGCTCGGCGCGCCGCGCGAAGCATCGGGCGGCGGCGTGGCGTCGACAGGTCAGGAGGTGCGGGCCGGCTCAGCCGTGCACGATCGCCTTTTCGATCATGCAATGGATGCCCTTGGCGCCGTTGACGGTCTGGGTCACCCTGAGATCGGCGGCCAGGCTGCACAACGTGTAGGCGTCCTCGCGCGACAGGTTTCGCCGCTCGCCGAGCAGCGCGATCATGTCCCGCAGCGCGCGCACGACGCATTGGTCGAGGTCGGGGTCCATCGCCATAGTCATGTAGTGGGTCGCCGTCTCGGCGCGGGGATAGTCGAACTTGAGGTCCTTGCGCAGCGTCAGGCGAAAGCGGCCCTGCAGCGCGGTCTCGATTGCGGTGACGCAGACCTCGCCGTCGCCCTGCACGCCATGGCCGTCGCCGCAGGAGAACATCGCGCCCGGCACGAACACCGGCAAATAGAGCGTCGCGCCGGCGCCGAGCTCCTTGTTGTCGAGATTGCCGCCCATCGCGCGCGGGATCAGCGAGGAGATGCGGCCCCAGGCCGGCGGCGGCGAGACGCCCATCACGCCGAAGAACGGCTTGAGCGCGAGGTCGAGGCCCCACGGCATGCGGCCGGTCATCCGCGTCCGGTCGAGCGGGATGTTGAGGATGCGGGTCTCGTGGAAATCGTCGGGCAGGGTGCCGGACAGCGGCTTGATCATGTTCCAGCCCCAGTCCTGCCGGAGCTGGACGTCGAGGATCTCGACCGCGAGCACGTCGCCGGGCTCGGCGCCTTCGACCGCGATCGGGCCGGTCAGGATGTGGCCGGGCAGCATGCGCTCGTTGTTGGCGTGAACCTCGAACATCTCGGGGGGAACGTGAAACTTGTCGCGGTCGGGCAGCATGTCGGGGCCGCCGCTGATGGTGTCGACCGTCACCTCGTCGCCGCTTTGGATCGTCAGCACGGGCTTGAGCGCGGCTTCGAAGAAGCCCCAATGGCAGGTTTTGGGGCTGGAATGCAGGTGGTGATGGGTCATGTGCCGCGTCCGGTCGCTTTCATCAGGCCGGGCTTGACCCGGCGATCGATCCTCTTTCAAGAAGATTTCTGAAGATCGCCGGGCAGGTCAAGCCCCGCGCGGACCGGCCAGTTCATTCCAGCGAGGCTCCCCTGTTTTTCGTCCTGTCCAAGACAATTGGCACTGCGCTGCTGCCGATCAACTTCATGGTCGAGCTCGGCATCCTGTCGCTGGTGCTGATGGCGACGCGCTTTGCCGCGCTCGGCCGCAAGCTTGCCGTGACCACGCTGGTGCTGCTGGCGCTGGCGGCGTTCTCGCCGCTCGGCAATCTCCTGATCTATCCGCTGGAGTCGCGCTTTCCGGCGTGGGACCCCGCGCGCGGCGCGCCCGACGGCATCATCGTGCTCGGCGGCTCGGTCGACACCGATCTGTCGGCGGCGCATCGCACGCCGGTGGTCGCGCACGCCGCCGATCGTCTGTTTGCGCCGGCCGAGCTCGCGCGCCGCTATCCGAATGCGCGCATCGTGTTTACCGGGGGGACGGCGAACCTGGTCTCCACTGATGCCAGGGAAGCGGATTACTCGGCGCCGATCCTCGAAAATCTGGGCATCTCGAAAGAGCGCCTCGTCCTGGAACGCAGCTCCCGCAACACCTGGGAGAATGCGATCTTCACGAAACAGCTGGTGACGCCGAAGCCGGGCGAGCGCTGGCTTCTGGTGACATCGGCCTTCCACATGCCGCGCTCGATGGGAATCTTCCGCAAGGCCGGATTTGACGTCGAGGCCTATCCCGTGGACTGGCGGATGGGCGGGCGTGACGATCTCTTCGCCTTCACCAACATGGGCGCGGACGGGCTGGGCCGAACCGAAGTCGCGGTGCGCGAGTGGATCGGGCTGGTGGCCTACCGTCTGATGGGCAGGACCGGCGAGTTGCTTCCGGGACCGGGCAAGGACTAGAACGAGAGCTGCAGAATAAGAACACAGCGCCGGCGCACGATCGCCGGCCCGGAGGAAGCCATGCAACAGCAGAGTGCAGACAGCATCGATCTTGGCGGCCTCGTCGCCGATCTCAACAGCCTGCTGCGGCTGAAGACCAATGTGATCGGCATGAAGTTGTTCGCGCAAGCGGCAGAGATGGAGGCGATCCCGAAAATCCGGCGGCCGAATGCGATCCATACCACCGACCAGATCGTCAGCATGGCCGCACGGCTGGGCTGGACCGTCGGCATCACGGCCGATGACCTCGTCGGCGCGCAATGCCGCGCGGTGATCGGGCTCGCGCCACAGGACGAGAAATGGCTCGCCGGGGAAAATTATGTTGGGGTCTGGCACGGCACGGCGGAGGACGCGCGCAAGCGCCAGGAGGCGCTGGACGTGGTTCCGTTCGGACACTATCAGGCGCTCGCCGTCAGTCCGCTCGCCAGCGGCCGGCTCAATCCGCCCGACATCTGCCTAGTCTATGCGACGCCGGGGCAGATGATCATCCTGATCAACGGGCTGCAATATACCGGCTACAAGAAGTTCGAATGGGGCGTGGTCGGAGAGACCGCCTGCGCGGATTCCTGGGGGCGGGCGCTCAAGACCGGGGAGCCCAGCCTGTCCTTGCCATGCTATGCCGAACGGCGCTATGGCGGCGTGCCGGACGAGGAGATGCTGATGGCCTTGAAGCCTTCGCATCTCGCCAAGGCAGTTGAAGGCATGAAGGCGCTGGCCAGGAACGGGCTGCGCTATCCGATCCCGCCCTATGGCATTCAAAGCGACGTCCGTGCCGGCATGGGCGTGAGTTACGCGAAGAAGTAAAGGCCGATCATGAGCTCTGCGAAATTCGACATCGTCGTCTACGGCGCCACCGGTTTCACCGGCCAGCTCGTCGCCGAGTATCTGGCGACGCATTACAGGGACGACAAGGCGCTGACATGGGCGATGGCGGGCCGTAGCCTCGACAAGCTCAAATCGGTGCGTGATGCGATCGGAGCGCCCGCGGATACGCCGCTGATCGTGGCAGATGCGTCGGACGCGGCCTCGCTGAAGGCGATGGTGGCGCAGACCAGATCGGTGATCACGACGGTCGGTCCGTACCAATTCTATGGCGAGGATTTGCTCGCGGCCTGTATCGCTGCGGGCACAGACTATTTCGATCTGTGCGGCGAGCCGGTCTGGATGCGCCAGATGATCGACAAGTACGATGCGGCGGCCAAGGCGAGCGGCGCGCGCATCGTGTTTTCCTGCGGCTACGATTCCGTGCCGTTCGAGCTTGGCACGTTCTTCGTGCAGGAAGAGGCCAGGCGCGTGTTCGGTGCGCCGGCTGCGCGCGTCAAGGGCCGCGTGCGCGACATGCGCGGCACGCTGTCAGGCGGTACCGCGGCGAGTGCGAAAGCGACTTTCGACGCGGTTGCCAAGGATCTCAGCCTCGTCGCCATCCTCAACGACCATTTTGCGCTGACGCCCGGATTTACCGGTCCGAAGCAGCCGAAAGGCAACAGAGCGGCTTACGAGGAGGATCTGCAATCCTGGGCCGCGCCGTTCATGATGGCGCTGATCAACACGCGCAACGTCCATCGCTCCAACATGCTGATGGGCTTTCCCTACGGCCGCGAGTTCGTCTACGACGAGATGGTTCTGACCGGCCCCGGCGAAAAGGGCGAGGCCAACGCGAAGCGCGTGATGGCGGTCAATGCCGAGAAGACCGGCCCGAATGCGCCGAAGCCGGGCGAGGGGCCGTCGAAGGAAGAGCGCGAGAACGGTCTGTTCAACCTGCTCTATGTCGCGATCGCGCCCGACGGCCGCATGGTCCGCGCCGGCGTCACCGGCGACCGCGATCCCGGCTACGGCTCGACCTCGAAGATGATCTCCGAATGCGCGATCTGCCTGCTGCGCGACGCCGCGGACGTTCCGGCCGGCTTCTGGACCCCGGGCGCAGCGATGCAGCACAAGCTGATCAAGCGGCTGCAGGACAATGCGGGGCTGACGTTCAGGGTGGAGGGCTAGCTCGGTGCCGTAGAGTGGGCAAAGGCGCAACGCGCCGTGCCCACCATTGTCCCGATTGGAGAGAGATGGTGGGCACGCTGCGCTTTGCCCACCCTGCGGCACCGTCTCTGTTACACCGCCCGCGCATCATACGCGTACATGAACTCCATGCTTTTCGATCCCAGCGGCAGCAGCCATTTCAGCATCTGATTGCGGACCCACGCGCCGGTGGCGCTGAACTCGCGCTTGCTGTTGCCGTTGCGGCGCGCCATCGCGACGATCTTCTCGGTGCGCGGGCGGCGTTCGGCCTCGAAGGCCTGGAAGGTGGCGCCGAGCTCCTGGCCTTCCTGCATCAGGCGGGCAAGCCGCATCGCATCCTCGAGCGCCAGCGAGGCGCCCTGGCCGGCATGGGGGCTGGTCGCATGCGCGGCGTCCCCAATCAGCAGCGAGCGCTTGCGCGACCAGGTCGGCAGGGTCGCGACGTCGAGCGTGTCGGTGACCACGATGTTCTCGGCGGCCTCGATGATGTCGGGGATCGGATCGTGCCAGCCGCGGTGGAAGCCGCGCAGATGCTGCTTCAGCGTCGACGGGTCGAGCGCGCGGAACATCGCGGCGTCCATGCCGTGCGCGGGCTGCGTGCTCCACCACATCACGCCGTCGTTCGGATCGGGGCTACAATAGCCGTAACCGAAGAAGCCGCTCTGGCCGAACGTGGTTTCGACGTGCCGGCCGATCGATCTGCCGTCGAGCACGGCGTGCGGCACGAAGCCGCCGAAGCCGATCAGGCCGGTGTTGAACGGCTGCGGTCCGTCCGGCACCACCTGTCGACGCGTGATCGAGTGCACGCCGTCGGCGCCGATCAGGAAGTCGCCTTCGGCGGTGGTGCCGTCGGCGAAATAGGCAATGATCGGCTGGTCGCCGCGGTCCTCGACCTTGATCAGGCGCTTCTCGAAATAGAGCGAAACGCAGGCGCACCAGGCCTTGTCGACAAGCATCTCGTTCAGCGCGGCACGGCAGACGTTCACCGCAGGCTGGCCGAAGCGCCGTTCCATGTCGCGATTGATCGAGCCGAGCCTCGCGCCGCCCTGCGAATAGAAGTCGAACGCCTCCGCGACCGAGCCGCGGCTGATCAACTCGTTCGCCAGCCCGATCTCGTCCATCACATGCATGCCGTTCGGCGCGATCTGAAGGCCGCCGCCGATGCCCTTCGAATAGGGCCAGGCCTCGTAGATCGCGGACTCGATGCCGGCGCGGCGCAGCAGGATCGCGGCCACGGGGCCGGCAATGCCGGCGCCGATGATCAGGGCCTTGCGGGGTCGATAGGACATGGCTTGCTCCCGACGTTTCCGTGGTGCTAGGAGGAATTACGGTTGCTAAATCTCTTAGTTACTAAGATATATATCGCCTAAGATATGAGGTCGGCCTTGTCAAGGACGAAGGCGCGCAACGCGCTGCTGCAGGAGCTCGAGGACGCCATGCGCCGGTCGTCCGCGCAGGGCGTGCTCTATGGGCAAACCGTTGCCAACGTTGCCGGAATTGCCAATTCCGACCTCGAATGCATGGACATCCTGTATCTCGAGGGTCGCGTCACTGCAGGGAGGCTCGCCGAGGTTACGGGCCTCACGACCGGTGCGATCACCGGCGTGGTCGACCGGCTCGAGAAGGCGGGGCTGGTGCGCCGTGAACGCGATGAGAAAGACCGCCGCAAGGTCTTCATCGCCGTCGTGCCGGACGCGGCGATGAAGATCGGCCAGTTCTACGTGCCGATGCAGCAGGCGATGGAGAAGGTGTTCGGCGGCTATTCCGATGAGGAATTGCGGCTGCTGCTGCGTTTCGCCAACGAGGGCTACAAGGGCGTGCTCGCGGCGACCGAGGCGCTGAAGAGCCTGCTCGACACGCCGCCGGAAAAACGTCCGGCTCTCAAGTTGAAGACGCGTCCTCGCCAGCCCTGATCTTGTAGATCTGCGCAGCCGCGATCATGCCCCACATCGCGCCCAGCATCATCCAGAAGTGCCGCCAGTGGTCGGTGTCGATCACGAAGCTTTCGCCGACGGTGCCGACGAAGGCGGAGAACATTGCGAGATAAGCGCGCTGCCAGGGCACCGGGACGAAGATGTGCCTGAAGCCCATGATGACGGTGGTGAAGACCAGCGCGGGATAGCAAACGCCGGACAGCCAGCCGCCGGACATGAAGGCGTTGAGATAGGAGTTGTGGGTGTCCTCGGGGAAGAAGCGGTGGAATTGCAGGGGGCCGATGCCGAACGGCAGGTCGAGCGCCATCTCCGCGCCCAGGATGTGGCGGCCGAACCGGCCGAAGCGGCCCTCGTCGTAGCTCTGGTCGAAGCTGGCGCGCTGCTTGAACATCTCGGCGGTGGAATCGAACGACAGCAGCACCGCGATCAGCGCGAGCCCCAGCACCGCGGCGACGATCGCCATGATGATGATGCGCGAGCGCTGCGCGTTGGTGCGGCTGGTCAGCACCATCAGCGCCAGCATGAAGGCGGAGGTCAGCACGAGGCCGCCCCAGGCGGCACGCGAGAAGGCGAGCAGGATCGCGAGCGACATGATGCCGAAGGCGATGACGTTGCGGAAGGCCTTCGCCAGCTTGTCCGAAACCACGCTCTGCAGCGCAAACAGCGCGGGCAGGATCAGGAAGGCGCCGAGCACGTTCGGGTCCTTGAACGTGCCGCGCGCACGGCCGTAGAGCGTGAGCAGATCGTTGCCGCCGGGAACCAGGTGGAAATAGCCGGCGACCGCCAGCAGTGCGGCGATCATCGCGCCGACCACGAGGCCGCGGCGGAGCATGTCGAGCCGGGCCGCGGTGTCCTCGGACGTGACCATGGCGAAGAACACTACGGTCACCGCCATGTACCAGGAGGTCGCGATCCAGCTCACCACCTCGGACTGCTCGAACAGCGGAATCGCGCTGATGGTGTAGCCGATATTGAGCAGGACCAGCATCAACACCAGCGGCATCAGCGCGAGCCGCAGCCGCAGGCCGGTCGCGAAGAACGCGACGGCCGCGAGCAGCGTCATGATCTCGTAGGGGCTCGGCTCGATGAAGACGACCGCGCCGGAGGCGCCGACCAGCCACACCAGCGCGCGCTGCAGCGCCAGCACGCCGGGCGCAGCCGGTACGGCTATGTTCACTCCACCGGCTGTCGCCGCATACGCCATCACATGCTCATACGCTTACGCTACTCACACGTCACAAACACCGCTGTCATCGCCCGGCTTGACCGGGCGATCCAGTACTCCGTGGCGGCCATTGGAGAAGACGGCCGGCGCCGTGGCGTACTGGATGCCCCGCTCCAGTGCGCAAGCGCGCACAAGGCGGGGCATGACGGAGAAACTCAACTCAATACGCGTTCTCGTTCTTGGTCAGCAGCGAGATCGGCGTCTTCAGGAGAATGTAGAGGTCGAACAGCACCGACCAGTTCTCGATGTAATAGAGGTCGAACTCGACGCGCTTCTGGATCTTCTCTTCGTTGTCGATCTCGCCGCGCCAGCCGTTGATCTGGGCCCAGCCGGTGATGCCGGGCTTGACGCGGTGGCGGGCGAAATAGCCGTCGACGGCTTCGTCGAACAGCCGGCTCTGCAGCTTGCCCTGCACCGCATGCGGGCGCGGCCCGACCAAAGAGAGGTTGCCGGAGAAGACCACGTTGAAGAGCTGCGGCAGCTCGTCGAGGCTGGTCTTGCGGATGAAGCGGCCGACACGGGTGACGCGCGGATCGTTCTTGGTCACGACCTTGGAGGCCGTGGGATCCGCCTGATGGTGGTACATCGAGCGGAACTTGTAGACGTCGATGCGCTCGTTGTTGAAGCCGAAGCGCTTCTGGCGGAACAGCGCCGGGCCGGGGCTGTCGAGCTTCACCGCCAGCGCCACCAGCCCCATCACCGGCAGGGCCGCGAGCAGCGCGAGGCTGCCGACGACGCGGTCGAACAGCCATTTCATCACCAGATCCCAGTCGGTGATCGGCGCCTCGAACACGTCGAGCGTGGGCACCTCGCCGAGATAGGAATAGGAGCGGGGCCGGAAGCGCAGCTTGTTGGTGTGCGCGGAGAGGCGGATGTCGACCGGCAGCACCCAGAGCTTCTTCAGCATCTCCAGGATGCGCGTCTCCGCCGAGATCGGCAGCGCGAACAGCACGAGATCGACGCGGGTGCGGCGGGCGAATTCGACGATGTCGTCGACCTTGCCGAGCTTGCGCGCGCCGGCGCAGGTGTCGAGCGCGCGGCTGTCGTTGCGGTCGTCGAACACGCCGAGCACGTGGATGTCGGAATCCTCCTGCGCCTTCAGCGCTTCGACCAGCTGCTCGCCGTTGCTGTCGGCGCCGACGATGATGGTGCGGCGGTCGAGCCGCCCCTGGCGCGCCCAGCCGCGCACCAGCGAGCGCAGCACAAGGCGCTCGGCGAGCAGCGCGGCGAGCCCGAGGAAGTAGAAGGCGGCAAGCCACAGCCGCGAGATTTCGCTGCCGTATTTGGCGAAGAAGGAGATGCCGATGAACAGCAGGAAGACGAACGACCAGGACGAGATCATCCGTGTCATCTGCCGGAGCTGTCCGCGGAACAGCTGCACCTGGTAGATGTCGGCGGCCTGGAAGCAGATCACGGCGGCGATCGATACGGCGATGACCTCGGCGGGATAGACCCAGCTGAAGCCGGAGAGCGGCATGACGTAGCCGACATAGAGCGCGATACCGACGAGGCTCAGCAGCGCGAAGTCGGCCACGCGCACGAAGCCGGCGATCACGATCGGCGAATAGGCGCGCGCGACCTTCTGGTTGACGACCTCGAGCGCGGCGGGCGAGAGCCGGCGACGACGCTCCACGAAGGGTTGGTCAGCGGGTTTCGCCGCGGCGCTGGTCGCGGCATCGAGCATCGAGCGTGCGTTGAGCGGTTCCACGGGCGTCCACGTCCATTTCAAGCACCCGCGGGCCAATAGCGTTGGCGCCCGGGCGGCATCCCCCGGTCCTTCGATTATCGAACAAATCGGAAGATTTTCTAAAGCGGGCTTAAGGATGGTTAATGATTGGCAAATGCATCGCGATAGCCGGCGATCACGCCGTCGACCATGGCGGCCTGCGAGAAATGCGCCGAGATGCGTTCACGCAAGGACACGGCGCGCTGCGCCGTTGCTGCGGGATCGTCGAGTGCGGCCGCGATCGCCTCGGCCATGGCCTCGGAATTGCTCGGCGCGAACAGGGCCGGACTCTCGGAGCCGAAGATCTCGGGAATGCCGCCGATGCGCGATGCGATCATGGGAATGCCGGCAGCGCCGGCCTCGATCACGACATAGGGCATGGAATCGCCGCGCGAGGGGACGACCAGCAGCCGCCCCTTGGAGAAGCCGTAGCGCGCCTTGACGTGACCGATAAAGCGGATGGCGCCGGACAAACCGAGCTTCTCGACCTGCGCCTTCAACGCCGCCGTTTCCTCGCCGTCGCCGCCGAGCGTCAGCGTGACCTTCTTGCCGCCCTCGTGCAGGCGCGCCACGGCATCGACCAGGAGATCGGCGCCCTTGATGTGCCTGAACTCGCCGACATAGCAGAGATCGGTCGCATCCTCGGCGGTGATAACAGGCTCAAATTCTTCCGGCGTCACGCCGTTGAAGACGCAATGGACCACGCCCTTGGGCGTGCCGACGATGCGTTGATAGGTGTCGCGGGCAAACGCGCTTTCGAACAGGAACAGGTCGGTCGAATCCATCAGCGAGCGCTCGAGTCGCGCGTAAAACTCGCCCTTGAAGGTGTTGAGGGGATAATGCAGCGAACCGCCGTGCGGCGTGTAGATGCGGATGGTGTCGTCGGAGCGTCGCCGCATGCGGATGAAGGCGCCAGCCTTGGCACCGTGGCCGTGCATGACGTCGGGCTTCAGCGTGGCAATCAGGCGCCGCATGCGAAGCCACACCAGGACGTCGTCCGGCGAGGGCTCGCGGCGGATCGCCATCCGGTGCACGCCGAGCTTCAGCCGCGGCGCGAGCTCGGCGAGGGCCTTGGCGGCACGCTCGCCGCCGGTGAGGCTATCGGCGAGGATGCCGACATGATGGCCGCGATCGACCTGGCCGTTGGCGACGTCGAGGATGTGGCGGAAGATGCCGCCGACCGGAGCACGCACGGCGTGCAGGATGCGAAGCGGCCGGTCAGGAGAGGGGGGCATGAATCAAAACCAGCGCTCGACGGCGAATGCCGAACAATTCCTAGGAAAATATCGAGACGGATTAAGGGGCCTCGTGGTTAACAAACGGTGACGCGTGCGCCTGCGCAAGTCGCCGCATGCCGCGATTAACCCAGCGGCAACCTTAATGGAGTGTAATCGCCGGGGTTGAGGTATCTTAGTGGCGTTGCCCCTGCGGGAGTGTTCGATGCGTTTAGCGTTCTGGCGTGCCGGCAAGGACAAGGCGGTGGTTGCGCGGGCTGTTGCAAAGTCCAAGGCCGAAGTCGCGCCCAAAGCTGACGTCAAGGCTGACGTCCAAGTCGAGCCCAAGATCGAGCGGAAGATCGAGCAGAAGATCGAAGTCAGGCCTGCACCGATCGTCACGAAGCAGGCCCAAGTCGAATCCGGCGATATCGACCTGCACGCGCTCGGCGCGGCATTGGCGCGCAAGCGCGGCTGGATCATCGTGCCGACGGTGCTGGCGCTGGTCGCGTCCTTTGCGATCGTCAATCTCGTCACGCCGCGCTACAAGTCCGAATCGCGCATCCTCATCGACGGCCGCGAGAACGTTTTCCTGCGCCCGAGCAGCGACCGCGCCGAGGAGCGGCAGGCGCTCGACGCCGAGGCCGTCACCAGCCAGGTGCAGCTGGTGCTGTCGCGCGATCTCGCGCGGGAGATCATCAAGAAGAACAAGCTCGCCGAACGCCCCGAATTCGATCCGGTGCTGCAAGGCATCTCGCCGCTGAAGTCGCTGGCCGCGATGATCGGTATCGGCCGTGATCCGTTCTCGATGACGCCGGAAGAGCGCGTGCTCGATGCCTATTACGAGCGCCTGCAAGCCTACGCCGTCGACAAGTCGCGCGTCATCGTCGTCGAATTCCAGTCCGCCGATCCGGATCTTGCCGCCCGCGTCGCCAATTCGATCGCCGACGGCTATCTGGTTCTCCAGCAGAATGCGCGCCAGGACCAGGCCAAGAATGCCAGCCAGTGGCTCGCCGGCGAGATCGAGAGCTTGCGCAAGAAGGTCTCCGACGCCGAGGCCAAGGTGGAGGACTTCCGCTCCAAGTCGAGCCTGTTCATCGGCACCAACAACACCACGCTGTCGAACCAGCAGATGGGCGAGGTGAACACTCAGCTCAACAATGCGCGCTCGCTGAAGGCGGATGCGGAATCCAAGGCTAGGCTGATCAAGGAGATGCTCCAGAGCGGCAAGCCGATCGAGGCATCCGAAGTCGTGAACTCCGAATTGATGCGGCGGCTGTCGGAGCAAAGGGTGACGTTGCGTGCGCAGCTCGCCGAGCAGTCGTCCACGCTGCTCGGCAATCACCCGCGCATCAAGGAGCTGAGGGCGCAGCTTGGCGACCTCGACAATCAGATCCGCGACGAAGCGGCCAAGATTTCCCGCTCGCTCGAAAGCGACGCGCGGATCGCCAGCGGCCGCGTCGATGGCCTGACCGTGAGCCTCGAGCAACTCAAGAAGCAGGCGACCTCGACCAACGGCCAGGACGTCCAGCTCCGCGCACTCGACCGCGAGGCCAAGGCGCAGCGCGATCTGCTGGAAGGCTATCTCGCCAAGTACCGCGAGGCCAATACCCGCGAGACCATCGATACGGCGCCGACCGACGGCCGCATCATCTCGCGCGCCATCGTCTCGAACACGCCGGCCTATCCGAAGAAGCTGCCGATCGTGCTGATCGCGACCATCGCGACGCTGCTGCTCTCGTCCGGCGTCGTCGTCACCGGCGAGCTGTTGCGCCAGACCGCACCGCGCGCTGTGGCCGCGGTCGGCCCGGCGCAGGCGACGGTGCGCCAGGAGTCGCTGGTCCAGCCGCGGGTACAGTCGGTCGTCGAGCCGGACATCGATCCAGCCATTGCTGCAGCCAGCGCTCCAGCCTTGGCAGAGCCCGCGCCGCTGCAGCCGGAGATGGTCAGCGATGTGGACGTCACCGAATTCACCGAGATCGAAAATCTGGCCGACCGCCTGCACGCCGCGGGCGCTGCCGCGAAGAAGGTCACGGTGCTCGGCACCGCTTCCGGCGAAGCCATCACGCTGTCGACCCTGACGCTCGCCCGGCATCTGGCGCGCGAGGCGCGCGTCGTCGTGGTCGATCTCGCCGCGTCCTCGCCGACGATTGCCGCGGTGTCCGTCGATGCTTCGGCGCCCGGCCTTGCCGAGCTGATGCAGGGCGAGGCGTCGTTCGCGCAAATCATCACCCGGGACAAGCTGTCGCGGCTGCATCTCGTCATGGCCGGCCGTCCCGGCTTCGACCGCAGCGTGCTGCAATCGCCGCGGGTGACGCTTGCGATCGACGCGCTGCTGCGCGCCTATGATCACGTGCTGGTCGACGCCGGCAGCGCCTCCGACCTTCCGGCCGAGCTGCTGACGGCGCATGCCCGCGCCGTCGTGGTGCCCGATGCGTCGATGGCGAGCGATGCGCGCACGCTCATGTGCGAGCAGCTGAAGGCGGTCGGCTTCAGCGAGGTGACGATGCTGAGCAAGCCGGTGCAGGCTTCGGATGCGGTCGACGCGCCGCGCGTGGTGGCGGCGTAGGCGTTTCTTTCTCTCTCCGCGCACTCGGAATCGTAGGGCGGGCAAAGGCGCGTTCGCGCCGTGCCCACCACCTATTCGATACAGTAACAGAAGACGTGGGCACGCTTCGCTTTGCCGACCCTACGATATCGGCGTTCGCGGAGAGGCTTCACCCGAACGCCTGCCGCAGCCGCCTGGCCAAGTCGAACAGCATCTGATTTTGCTTCACCAGCCGCTTGCCGTGGCTGAGCGAGGACATCGCCATCGCCGCGAGCTTGCCGCGCGAGGTCAGCGGAACGAAGCTGTCGAAGATGTCCTCGTCGTCCTTGCAGAACATCCGCTTGTAGTCGTCCGAACCGATGCCGAGGTCGAGCGAGCGGTAACCGCGCTCGCCGTAGCGATCGATGATGTAGCGCATCAGGATCAGCCCGGGGCTGTAGCGGGCGTGCTCGGACATCGTGTAGGTATTGAACATCATCGAGAAGCGCTCGCCGTCGGCGACGCCGGCGAAGATGGCGATCACCTCGTCGTCGCATTCCAGCGCATGGATGTCGATGACGCGGCCTTCGCCACGCGGCGCAAGGCAGGCGCTGCGGACGAACTGTTCGACGCCCGGCTCGGCGAAGACGTTCGGGAGCTTCTGTTCTGCCATCCGCACCGGCTTGACGCGGAAGAACCAGTCGAGCAGGCGGGTGACGTCCGCGTCTGACGTGGCAAGGTGATAACGATAGCCGGCGAGCGCCTGGAGCTTCTTTTCCTTGCTCTTGAGGCGGCGGCGGAAGGAATTGCTGATCCGCGATGCCGGCGGCCCGCCCGGCTCCATCACCAGTTGCGGACAGCCGTTGATCGCGCTCTGTCGCGGCAGAGCTGCAAACGGGTTCTCCTGGCCGTGCCAGCGCAGCGGCTGCTGCGTCAGCACGAGCACGTCGACGTGCTCGCGGAGCGGCGCCAGCAGCACCTCGATATCGGCGATGGCGGCCTGTGCGGCGCACTCGGCGTTCCACAGGCCCATGTTGAAGGTCGTATGCTTGCCGCCCATGAAGCACGCCGTGCGCACGCCGCGGCTTTGGCGCAGCGAGAGCGGCAGCAGCATCAGTGGCGTGTGATCGGCGTCGCGGCCGATCACGATGAAGGGCCGCGCGCCCTCGCGCTCGCCGACCAGTCGCTGCCAGGGGCTCAGCAGATCAAACCGCTGATAGGGCGTGAAGAGATGGCCGGGCTCCTCGAAGGCGCGCCAGACCGCCTCGGCGGCGCCGAGATCGGTGACGATATCGACACGCGCGATACGGCTCGCTTTCGACCGCGCTGGCGCTTCTGCCGTCCGGCTTTGCATCGCCGCAGCCATGGTCATTCGCGAAACCTGTCGAGAAATCAAAATAGACGTAATTCGGCCTGTGGCCGACCTTTGCAAAGAAATGTCAACAAAGGGTAAGGACAATAGAGAGGGAACGGGCGCCTTGAGGGCGCGAAGGGGCAAGATATTGGCATCCGACGACAGATGGCTGGAACGGCTGCGCCTCGAGCTGGCCTGGTTCACCGGCCAGGCCGCGCTGCGCAGTCGCGGTGCCGGCGCCATCCTGCGCTTTGCGCGGGTGCGGCCACGGCGGCGCGGCGGATTTCAGCCGCTGCGCGCGAACGAGATCACGCCGCAATTTCTCGACCGCGCCATTCGCGCTTTGAAGCGCTGGAATTATGATTTTCTCGGCATGGACGAGGTCTGCCGGCGCGCGGTGACGCTGCCGGAGAAGCGGCGTTTCGTGGCGCTCACTTTCGACGGCGCGAACAAGGATCTGATCGACTTTGCCTATCCGGTGCTGGCGCATCACGCCGTGCCCTTCACGATCTACGTACCCACCGCATTTCCCGACGGCGTCGGACAGGCCTGGTGGCTCGGGCTTGAACAGGTGATCGCGCGCGAGAGCCGCATCAGCCTGATGATGGGCGAGAAGGAGCAGCGTTTCACCGTCACCGACAATGCCGGGAAGCAGGCGCTGTTCTCGCATCTCGAGAGCTGGCTGCGTTCACTGCCGCCGGCGGAACTGTCGGTCGCCATCGCCGATCTCTGCACGCGCTACCGGATCGATCTCGCCGCGCTCTCGCGCGAAGCGTCGATGGATTGGGAGGATCTGGCGAAGCTCGCCGCCGATCCGCTCGTCACGATCGGCAGCGCCACCGTGAACTATCCCGTTCTCGCCAATATGAAGGATACGGCGGCCTCGCGCGAGATGACGATGGGCAAGGCCGTTGCCGAAGCCGCCTTCCGCCGCGATGTCGGGCATTTCGCCTTTCCGTTCGGCGATCGCACCTCGTTCCGGCGCAGCCACGTCATGATGGCGGAGGAGGCCGGCTTTGCCAGCGCGGTGTCGACGATCCCGGGCATCGTCGATGCACGGGGGCGGACCAATCTGCGCGCGCTGCCGCGGATTTCCTGGGACGGCCGGGTGCGCTCGCTGCGCATGCTGCGCGTGCTGGTCTCAGGCGTCGCCTTTGCGCCGGTGAAGCCGACCGCTACGAGCCAGACTTGACGCGATCGGGCCGCTGCATCCAGCTCACGATCGGCATCGCCGGCAACACCCAGCCCATGCCGACCACGACGTAATAGATCGCCTGCCGCCAGCCGGATTCGGCGATCCATGGCATCTGCGCCGCCGCCATGCCGAGCAGGGCCCAGACGGTGGCCAGCACCAGGAGCAGGATGGCGCCGAGGAACTTGCGGGTGCGGATCGTCATGGCGGATGTCGCGCTTTCTTGCGTAACTTGCGCTGCGGAAGCGGGGGACTATAAGGGGCACACAGTCCGGTTCAAGCTTGGTTTTTGCCCCGAATGACGACGATTTCCGCCCCGTCCGAGCCGCATCGCGCCGTGCGCTGGTGGCTGATTGCCGTCGCCGCGCTGATTGCGCTGATGGTGCTGGTCGGCGGCGCGACGCGGCTGACGGAATCCGGCCTCTCGATCGTCGAATGGAAGCCGGTGACGGGCAGCGTGCCGCCGCTCTCGGAGGCGCAGTGGACCGAGGCGTTCGAGGCCTACAAGAGGATCCCGCAATATCGCGAGCTCAACGCGGGCATGAGCCTGTCCGAGTTCAAGCAGATTTTCTGGTGGGAGTGGAGCCACCGGCTGCTCGGCCGTTTCATTGGCGTCGCCTATCTCTTGCCGTTCCTGTTCTTCCTGTGGCGCGGTGGCCTGTCCGGTGAATTGAAGCGCAGGCTGTGGCTGCTGTTCGCGCTCGGCGGGCTCCAGGGCGCGGTCGGCTGGTGGATGGTCGCCTCGGGTCTCACCGAGCGGGTCGAGGTGTCGCAATATCGGTTGGCGACGCATCTGCTGCTCGCGCTGCTGATCTTCGCGGGCATCGTCTGGACGGTGCGGCGGCTTGCCGAGCGGCCGCAGATCGCGGTGCCCGCGCGGTTGCGCTTCACGAGCGCGCTGCTGCTCGTCGTGACGTTCGTGCAGATCTATTTCGGCGCGCTGGTTGCGGGCCTGCGCGCGGGGCGCGCCTACAACACTTGGCCGCAGATCGACGGGGCGTTCATTCCCTCGGCCGAGCGGCTGTGGTTCGAGACGCCCTGGTGGCGCAACATGTTCGACAATGTGCTGACGGTGCAGTTCGAGCATCGCACGACCGCCTATGCGCTGTTCGCACTGGCCGCGCTGCATGCGATCGACGCGGTGCGTTCACGCGCGGGTGCTGCGGCAAGCGGCGCGCTCTGGCTGTTCGCGGCGGTGAGCCTGCAGGCGGTGCTCGGCATTCTCACGCTGCTCAACCAGGTGCCGATCGACCTCGCGCTGTCGCACCAGGCGGTCGCGATCGTCGTGCTGATGCTCGCGGTGATGCAGGTGGAGCGGCTCGCTTCGCGGCAATCTGCAGAGGCGCAGCCGCGCGCGGTTCCCGCTGGCCAGCCCAGCTGATCAGATCAGCAATAGCCGTAGATGCCGCACGCGTAGGGCAGGCGCCAGAAATAGTCGACCTGCTTCCCGCCGTAATACGCGCCCTGATAGTCGTAATCCCAGGGACGGCCGTAATAGCCCGGCAGCGTGTGGGACCCCGGCAGCAGTGGCGTGCCCGGCAGGTTGCGGATGTAGCTGCGGATACCATAGGCCGGCGAGATCAGCGCATCCGGATCGGTCTCGACATAAACCTTGGGCGGCTCCTGTGGGGGAGCCGCGGCTCGCCGCTTCGGCGTGGCCGGCAAGTCCGCAGCGAGCGCGCTTGAAACCGTCAGCATCGCCGCAAGGGCAGGCACCATCCAGCGCAGCATCGTCAGCTCCGAATCAAAGGGGCGATCCAAGGATGATGTATGCGGCAGATATGGTTAATGACTGTTAACCGGGGGGCAGCAAAACAGCACCCTGTCATTCCGGGGCGGTGCAAAGCACCGAACCCGGAATCCAGAGGTCATTGTTCACTTCGAGATTGCGGGTTCGCGCTTCGCGCGCCCCGGAATGACGCTGATGCTAGGTGCCCAGCGCCTGCTCCAGATCGGCGATCAGGTCTTCCTTGTCCTCGATGCCGATCGAGAGCCGCACCACGTCGGGACCGGCACCGGACTTGATCTTGGCGGCGTCGTCGAGCTGGCTGTGCGTGGTGGAGGCCGGATGGATCACCAGCGAGCGGGTGTCGCCGACATTGGCCAGGTGCGAGAACAGCTGCAGCTTCGACACCAGGTTGACGCCGGCGTCATAGCCGCCCTTCAGGCTGAAGGTGAACACGGCGCCTGCGCCCCTCGGCGCGTATTTGCGCGCGAGCTGGTTATACTTGTCGCTCGCAAGGCCCGCATAGCTGACCGAGGCCACCGCCGGATGGCCGGCGAGGAATTCGGCGACCGCCTTTGCATTGTCGCACTGCTTCTGCATGCGCAGCGGCAAGGTCTCGATGCCGGTCAGGATCATGAAGGCGTTGAACGGCGACAGCGCAGGGCCGAGGTCGCGCAGGCCGAGCACGCGGCAGGCGATCGCGAAGGCGAAATTGCCGAAGGTCTCCTGCAGGCGGATGCCGTGATATTCCGGCCGCGGCTCCGACAGCATCGGATATTTGCCGCCGGTGGACCAGTCGAACGTACCGGCATCGACGATGATGCCGCCGAGCGAATTGCCGTGGCCGCCCAGGAACTTCGTCAGCGAGTGCACGACGATGTCGGCGCCGTGGTCGATCGGGCGGATCAGGTAAGGCGAGGCCAGCGTGTTGTCGACGATCAGCGGCACGCCCGCCTTGCGCGCCACCGTCGAGATCGCCTCGATGTCGGTGATGCTGCCGGCCGGATTGGCGATGGACTCGATGAAGATGGCTTTGGTGCGCGGCGTCACCGCGCGCTCGAAGCTCGCGATGTCGTCGGGATCGGCCCACACCACGTTCCAGCCGAAGCTCTTGAAGGCGTGCGTGAACTGGTTGATCGAGCCGCCATAGAGCTTGCGTGCCGCGATGAACTCGTCGCCGGGCTGCATCAATTGCTGCAATACCACGACCTGCGCGGCATGGCCCGAGGCCACCGCCAGCGCGGCCGTGCCGCCTTCGAGCGCGGCGACGCGCTCTTCCAGCACCGCGTTGGTGGGATTGCCGATGCGCGTATAGATGTTGCCGAACGCCTGCAGGCCGAACAGCGAGGCGGCGTGGTCGGCATCGTTGAACACGAATGAGGTCGTTTGATAAATCGGGGTCGCGCGCGCACCGGTGGTGGGGTCGGGCTGTGCACCGGCATGCACGGCGAGGGTTGAAAATCCCGGAAGGCGATCGCTCATTGAGGGCGTCCTGTTCTCTTGGTCTGAAATCGCGCGGCATGCTGATGGGCGCCGCGCTTCCCGTCAAGGCGCCGCTTCACATCAAGATCATTTGGGAATGATCTTGCTACGCATTGTCGCGTAGGCGAAACGAATCCCTCGCGATTGCGTCAGCTTTGCTCGCTCTTGTTTTTTGCCGCGCGATCGGACGCTGCGGTGTCGCCGCCGCCGACGCTCATCCGATTGAGAGATAGCCGCATGCCTTGCGTCGGTGCCGGAGGGCGCTTGGAGCTGAGCGTGCGCGAATTCACGCCCATCCAGGATATCTCGGACGACAGACGGCCATATTCGATCTTGGGGCAGCGGTTCATCACCACCTTGATACCGACCGACTCGGCTTTCGCTGCCGCCACGTCGTCACGTGCGCCAAGCTGCATCCAGATCACCTTCGGCAGCGGATCGAGCGTGAGCGCTTCCTCGACGACAGGCATGATGTGGCTGGAATTGCGGAAGATGTCGATCATGTCGACGGGACGGCCGATGTCGGAGAGCGAGGCAACGAACGGCTTTCCGAGCAGCTCCTTGCCGACATGGCCGGGGTTGACCGGGATCATGTCGTAGCCGCGCTGCGCCAGATATTTGAACGCGAAATAGCTCGGCCGCACGTTGACCGGCGAGGCGCCGACCATCGCGATCGACTTCACGCCATTGAGGATGGCGCGGATGTAATTGTCGGGATAGGCGTCGTGGTTCATCTTTTTCTTTCCGTCATTCCGGGGCGCACCATAGTTCGGCTCTGCGAGCCGCCCCGGAATGACGATGCTGGTGTTTCACTCATCCCGCCATGTCGGCGTGCGCTTCTCGATGAAGGCGCCGATGCCTTCCTCGGCGTCGCGCGCCATCATGTTCTCGGTCATCACCTCTGCCGCATAGCGATAGGCCTCCGCAAGGCTCATCTCGGCCTGACGATAGAAGGCTTCCTTGCCGAGCTTGACGGTATAGGCGGATTTCAGCGCGACCTGCTGCGCGAGCTCGATCGCGGCGCCGAGTTCGGTGCCGGCGGGGACCACGCGGTTGATGAGGCCGATCTCGCGGGCGCGCGCGGCCGTGACAGGCTCGCCCGTCAGCAGCATCTCCATGGCCTGCTTGCGCGGCACGTTGCGCGACAGCGCCACCATCGGCGTCGAGCAGAACAGGCCGATGTCGACGCCGGGCGTGGCGAACTTGGCGTCCTCCGAGGCGATGGCGAGATCGCAGCTTGCCACGAGCTGGCAGCCGGCCGCGGTCGCGATGCCCTGGACGGCCGCCACCACGGGCTTGGGCAGGTGCACGATGGCCTGCATCATCGCGCTGCAGGCGGTCATCATCTCGGCGAAGAAGGCGCGGCCGCGATCGGGGTCAGTGCGGCGCGCGGTCAGCTCCTTCATGTCGTGGCCGGCGGAGAAGGCGGGGCCGTTGGCGGCGATCACGACGCCGCGGACGGCCTTGTCATCGCGGATCTCGTTGAGCTCCGCATGCAGGCTGGCGATCATCGCCGCCGACAGGCTGTTGCGCGCGGCGGGCCGGTTCAGCGTCAGCACGGCGATCGGGCCTACGGTCTCGCGCAGCAGGATCGGCGGTTGCGGGGAGGGGGCGCGGGCAGCGTGGGCGGACATCGAAGCGTTTCCGTTGGATTATTGCATTTGAATGACGCAGATAACTTAATGTAACAGGGCAGGTGAAGCGAGGGTGGGGAACAGCATGGCGTTAGCGAAAATGAGCGTGGCAGAGGTGGAGCAGTTCCTCCGCCACGAGTTTCCCCAGGCGTTCAGCGGCGACGACATCACGATCGAAAGCGCGGACGGCCAGACCTGCCTTTTGCGCCAGCGCTACAGCGAAAGGATGCTGCGGCCGGGCGGAACCGTGTCCGGGCCGACGCTGATGGCACTTGCCGATTTCGCGATGTACGTGGTGCTGCTGTCTGCGATCGGGCCGGTCGGGCTCGCCGTGACCACCAATCTCAACATCAACTTCCTGCGCAAGGGCGGGCCCGGGCAGGACGTGCTGGCGGAGGCGCGGCTGCTCAAGCTCGGCAAGCGGCTGGCGGTCGGGGAGGTAAAACTGTTGTCCGGCACCTCGCCCGATCCGATCGCCCATGTCACCTCGACCTATTCCATTCCAAATGTTTGAGCTTTTTGCAGGTAATATAGCACCATATTTTTAAGCCATTGATATTGCGGTGCTAATTTCCGTCTTCGGGCATTGACCGTTGCGCGTCTCTTCTCTAGAAAACCGCGCAGTCCGGCGCGGTGTTCGCGCCGATGCTCCCCGTCCACGGAAACTCTGACATGAAAACCTTTTCGGCAAAGCCGGCTGAGGTGACGAAGAAGTGGGTGCTGATCGACGCCAAGGGTCTGGTCGTCGGCCGCCTCGCCACCATCGTCGCCATGCGCCTGCGCGGCAAGCACCTCCCGACCTACACCCCGCACGTTGATTGCGGCGACAACGTCATCATCATCAATGCGCAGCATGCGGTCCTCACCGGCCGCAAGCGCGAGCAGAAGACCTATTACAAGCACACCGGCTATGTCGGCCACATCAAGGAGCGCACCGCGCGCCAGATCCTCGAGGGCAAGCATCCCGAGCGCGTGCTCGAGAAGGCCGTCGAGCGCATGATCCCGCGTGGCCCGCTCGGTCGCGTGCAGATGGGCAACCTCCGTGTCTACGGCGGGGCCGATCATCCGCACGAGGCGCAGCAGCCCGAGAAGATCGACATCGCCAAGTTGAACCGCAAGAACACGAGGGCCGCATAACATGGCCGAATCCATCCAGTCGCTCGACCAGCTCTCGCAGCTCAAGACGGCGGCGGCGCCCGATGCGCCCAAGCACGAGAAGAAGGTCGACAAGTTCAACCGCGCCTATGCCACCGGCAAGCGCAAGGACGCGGTCGCCCGCGTCTGGATCAAGCCGGGCGCCGGCAAGGTCACCGTCAACTCGCGCGAGGTCGAGGTCTATTTCGCCCGTCCCGTGCTGCGCATGATGATCGAGCAGCCGTTCTCCGTGGCCCAGCGTTCGGGCCAGTACGACGTGATCTGCACGGTTGCCGGCGGCGGCCTGTCCGGCCAGGCCGGCGCGGTCCGTCACGGCATCTCCAAGGCGCTGACCTATTTCGAGCCGGAGCTGCGAAGCGTGCTCAAGAAGGGTGGCTTCCTGACCCGCGACTCCCGCGTGGTCGAGCGCAAGAAGTACGGCAAGGCCAAGGCCCGCCGGTCCTTCCAGTTCTCGAAGCGTTAATCGCTTTCGTCACATTCGCCGCGAAAGCGGCTTCAATGAGATGCAAAAGGGCGCTGATTTCAGTGCCCTTTTTGTTGTTCGTTTGTATGCAAATTGATGGCGTGTTTCCCGAAAACTTGGGCTCGCGCGAAAACCTGAATGGAACTCGCGGGACATAGCGTCGCATCTGGAAGGGCGCGCAAGTCGGCTGGGCCGATCGCGTAACTGCTATGTCTAAGAGGGGGCCGACATGATGTCGCTCGATAGCATCACGCTCTATTTGGTTGCCACCATGGTTGCCGCACTGCTCGGCGCCATGATGGTATTCTTCGGCAGGCAGGAGAACAGTCCTGCCCTGAAATGGTGGGGCACCGCCTATCTGCTCGGTGCCACCTCCGTCGCGCTGTGGACCGCGGCCGGCGACCGGCTGGGCCCGCATCTCTATCTGGCGTTAAATGCCGTCGGCTTCGTCGCCTGCGGCATGGTGTGGAATGCGGCGCGCGTCTTCCACGGCCGCAAGCCGAACTGGCCCGGCCTCGTGCTCGGTGCGCTGGCCTGGGTCGCCGCCGTCACGGTGCTCGACCCCGAGGCATCCATGTTTCGGATGATCATCGGCGCCGGCATCGTCTCGGTTTACGCGGCACTGACCGCCAGCGAGCTCTGGACCGAACGGCGCAAGAGCGTGCAGCGGCGCTGGCCGGCCTTCGTGATGCCAGTGATGCATGGCTGCGTGTTGATGCTGCCGGTCCTGATCGGCAGCTTCCTGCGTCCGCACGATGCCGGCTTCTCGTCGAGCATCTGGGTCACCGTGTTCGCGGTCGAGCTGATCCTCTACGCCGTCGGCACCGTGTTCGTGATCTTCATGCTGGTGTCGGAGCGCACCGTGACCGCGCACCGCACCGCCGCGTCGACCGATCCCCTGACCGGCATGCTCAACCGCCGCGGCTTCTCGGAAGCCTGCGGCCGCGTGATCGAGCGCGAGGCCAAGGCCGGACGTCCCGTCACCGTGATGATTTTCGACATCGATCACTTCAAGTCGATCAACGACCGCTTCGGCCACCCCGCTGGCGACGAGATGCTGAAGCTGTTCTCGACCGTCGTCGTCAGTAATCTGCGCATCACCGACATGTCGGGCCGTATCGGCGGCGAGGAGTTCGCAGCGCTGCTGCCGTGTTCGCTGGAGGAGGGCGTGCTGGTCGCCGAGCGTGTGCGCGAGGCATTCGAGACGTCCGGCGTCGTGGTCGATGAAGGCCCGGTCGACACCACCGTCAGCATCGGCGTCGC
The DNA here is from genome assembly GCF_036247965.1 of Bradyrhizobium sp. TM233. Lineage (NCBI taxonomy): Bacteria > Pseudomonadati > Pseudomonadota > Alphaproteobacteria > Hyphomicrobiales > Nitrobacteraceae > Bradyrhizobium > Bradyrhizobium sp. TM233. Next base: position 201,013 of record NZ_BTIG01000008.1, read on the forward strand.
CGGCGGGCCCGCCGGCACCGAGCTCGAGGTGCTGCTGGCTTCGGCCGACACCGCACTCTACCAGGCCAAGCGTGGCGGCCGTAACCGCGTCGAGGCGGCGGAGGAGCTGCCGCTGTCGCTGGAGAATTGGCGCCGCCAGAGCGCCGCGCGGATCAGTGCGCCGCAGCCGCGTCCGGCCACCGCCTGAGACGCGAGGCAGCACCCGCGGTAATCCCCTGTTTACCATTCGATCCCTACCATTGCGGTCATGGAATCGATCCGTCGACAGAACCCGCAAGCTGCCCTGATGTCGCTCGAAGCCGCTGCGGCCTCGGCACGCAGCGGTTTCGCCTGTCTGTTCTCGACCGCGGACGAATACGAGAGCGCGCTGATCACCGAGCGCCGCGCACAGGGGCGTTACACGCAAGGCCGCCGCAGCTACTGGCCGCTCGCGCTGTTCATCGGCTGCGCCCTGGTCGTGGCGGGCACCGCTCTGCTGCTGATCTGAGAGATCTGCATTTTTTGGCCGACCAGGGCGCCGTTTCGGCGCCTTTTTCTTTTTTGCTGCCTGCGCTAGACACGCCCATCGAACAAAAAGGGTGGAAACCGATGATCACCGAGATCGCGCAAATCGACGTCAAGCCGGGCAGCGAGAAGGGCTTCGAGGCCGCTGTCGCCAAGGCCAAGGCCGCCTTCGGCCGTTCCAAGGGCTTTCACGGCTTCGAGCTGCACAAATCGATCGAGAAGCCGCAGCGCTACCGGCTGATGGTGAAATGGGCGACGCTGGAGAACCACACCGTCGATTTCCGCGGCTCGGAGAATTTCACCGAATGGCGCGGCCTCGTCGGCCAGTATTTCGCCTCGCCCCCGGAGGTCGAGCACACCGAGACCGTGCTGACGACCTGAGAGTCACGCTGCCTCCGCCAGCGGCGGCGCCTCATACGTCTTGAAATGGTCGATCATGACCTTGGCGATGGCGACCAGCGGCAGGGCTAGCGCGAGGCCCCAGATGCCGAACACGACGCCGAGCACGATCTGGAACGCGAACAGGGTGGCCGGCGGGATGTCCAGCGCCTGCCGCTGCAGGATCGGCGTCAGCACGTAGCTCTCCATGGCGTGCACGCCCATGAAGAGCAGAAAGGCCGATAGCGCCGGGATCCAGCCCGAGGCGAGGCTCGCCAGCACCACGACGACGCCCGCGATGATGGCTCCGATGGTCGGGATGAAGGCGAGCAGGCCGGCCTGAATTCCCAGGATGAACGAGCTGGGGATGCCGATAATGGCAAGCCCGATCCAGGTCACCACGCCGACCGCGAGCATCACGATGATCTGCGCGATCAGCCAGCGCTCCAGAGTCTCAGCTGTGCGATCGATGATGAGGGCGACGCGGGTGCGATGCCTCGCCGGCGCCAGGAACAGCAGGCCGTCGTGATAGACGGCGGGCTGGGCGGCGAAGGCGAAGCCCAGGAACAGCACGATGAAGATGTTGCCCACACCGTGGATGGTGCCGAGCAGCAGCTTGAAGGTCTGGCTCACGATTGCCCCGCCGCTGGAGGCCAGCGCGCCCGCGCCGGGCAGGGGACCGCGCGAGGGCGCAGCCGGTGCGGGGGCCGCCTCCGACGGCGTATTGGCCGAGGAGTCGGTCGCGCCGTTGCCGAAATCGAAGAAGCTGGTGTCGATACCGTGGCTGTCCAGGAAGGACTTCACATTTCCGATCTGCGACTTGATGGTCTTGCTCAGCAGCGATGCCTGTTCGGCGATGGTGGCGCCGCCGAGATAGGCGATGCCGGCCAGCATCAGGGCGAGCGCGGTGCAGACGATCGCGAGCCGCACCGGATGCGGCAGGGGCACACGGCGGCCGAGCGCGCCCGTCAGCGCGTTGAGGCCGAGACCGAGCAGCATGCCGGTGAAGATCAGCAGCAGGGTGGCGGCGAAATACCAGGTGAAGGCGAGCAGCGCGGTGAACAGCACGACGCCGATACCCCCGACCGAGATCGCCCAGGCGAGGTCGCCGCGGGTCCGGGAGCGTTCATCTCTAGACATGGTCACATCGGGTCCTTTTCAGCGCAATGCGCGCTGCACTCTCCGGGCAAACGCGCTTCGGATCAAGGCCGCGTCAACGCGCTGGTTTGACGTCGGCGCGCCGACGGTGCAGAGCAATGAGCAAAGTGCAATGGGGGCGGTTTGAGCTTCATCAGCAAATGGGCCGGTCTGCTCGGGCTTCTGGCCGTGCTCGTGGCCGGCGACCAGATCCGGATCAACCGGCCCGGGCACAAATACCGCCTCACGGTCGAGGTCACGACGCCTGACGGGATCAAGACCGGATCCGGCGTTCTGGCCGTCGTGCCGGACCGCAACTATAACCGCGGCGGCCGCACCACGATGCGCGGGGAGGCGGTGTTCGTCGATCTCGGCCAAGACGGCGCCAAAGGCAAGAGTCTGGTGGCATTGCTGGCGCACCGGCAGGACGCCAAGCTGGACTTCGACGACATCAACTATGTCGCGCTCCGTGCCTATGGCGCCGCGCGCGGCAACCGCGTCTCGTTCAACGATATCCACCGGCAGACCGGGATTGTCCCGGTGCAGGCAGACCTCGTGCCGGTGCTTGTCAGCTTTGGCGATCCCCACGATCCCAACATGGCGCGCCTTGTCGCCGGCGACCATGCGGAGGCGGTTCTGGGCCAGGGCTATGCGGTCCGTGGCCTCACGGTCGAGGTCGTGCCCAACGGGTTCTGGCCGATCGATTTCGGCGGGGTGCTCGGAGAGCCCGTGACGCGCGGCATCGATGCGAAACTGCCCTGGCTGGCCGCGCCGGGCGATCCGGCGGCAACCGCATTGCAGGCCGCCGGCCTGCCCGCCGGGGGCGAGGCCCGGGAGGCATTTGCGCGAAAATAGCATTGCCGTCCCGCGATCCCTTCTGTTGAATTTGTTCCAGCGCAAGGGCATGTTTGGAGAATCTTCTTATCGGCGAGGCGCGGAACGACAGATGAGAAAGCCGGTCGTCGGCGTGATCGGGAATGCCCATCGCGTCGAAAATCGATTTCAGGTCCAGATGGTCGGCGAGCGCAATTTGCGCGCCGTGGCCGAGGTTTCCGGTGGCCTGCCGATGATGTTCGCGGGTGCGCCTGATATCACCGATATCGGCGCGCTGCTCGACGTGGTCGACGGCATCGTGCTCACCGGCGCCCGCGCCAACGTCCATCCGACCCGCTTCAATGTCGATCCCTGCGAGCGCCACGAGCCGTACGATATCCATCGCGACGAGGTGGCGCTGGCGCTTTCGGTGGCCTGCGTCGCCCGCGGCGTGCCGCTGTTCGGCATCTGCCGCGGCCTCCAGGAGATGAACGTCGCCTTCGGCGGCTCGCTGCACCCCGAGATCCGCGAGATTCCCGGCCGCATGAACCATCGCATGCCCCGGCTCGAGAATGGCGAGATCCACCCCGATCCGACCGTGGTGTTCGCCGACCGTCACGACGTCGAGCTGACGCCGGGCGGGGCGTTCGCAAAACTGCTCGGCTGCGAGAAGATCAGGGTCAATTCGCTGCACGGCCAGGGCATCCTCGATCCCGGCAAGCGCGTGCTGATCGAGGGCGTCGCCGAGGATGGCACCATCGAGGCGATCCGGATCGCGGAAGCCCCGACCTTCGCGCTCGGCGTGCAATGGCACGCCGAATACGATCCCCAGCGCAATCCGGTCAACCGCAAGCTGTTCGAGGCCTTTGGCGAAGCGCTGGTCGCGCGGCAGCGCGCGGCGGCGTAGGGCACGCTCGTGTCCCGGACAAGCTGCAACGCGGATGCGTTGCGGCGCAGAGCCGGGACCCAGGGCCGCCCCGCGCACCGCTGCGACATGGGCCCCGGCTCTGCAGCGCACCGCTAAGGGGCGCTGCGCCGCGTCCGGGGCACAAGAGGGGACTTCGTAGGATGGGTAGAGCGAAAGCGAAACCCATCGTGCCCTGTTTTGCGCCGATACATGATGGGTTTCGCAAGAGCTCTACCCATCCTACGGCCTTGCTGGATTGCTTCGTCGCAAGAGTTCTTCGCAATGACAGCGCAAGGTGCATCGTCGGAATCCTCCGCTTTCAGCTCAACTTGCAGACACGCCTTCGCGCTCTCGCGGCGCGGTTCGCCCGAGGCATGCTGTCGTTTCGCACCCCATGAAGACCAAAGGGCGCAGGGAAGGCCGGGCGCCGGCGGCACCCGCAAGTCCGTGCGCGACGAAGATGCACACGGGGTGGACCACAGGTGTGCCGGTCGCCCGGCCTTCCCTGCGCGGATGGTTTTAACGGTGTCCTTCGTGCTCTCCTCGGGGAGCGTTGCACTATTGCCCCCGTCGCCTTGCGGATGGCTGATGCGCGTGCCCGGTCGGGCCGCCGCATCACCGCAAGCCTTGACGCACAGACCCCGGGCGTCAGGACCACACGACTTCTCCGTCCGCGGACGATCCCGCCGGAATACCCGAGGGCTTGCGTGTGCCCGCCCTCTGGCATCGACGAAACCGCTGTGACCGCGCCGTGTCGTATCGCGTCGCCTGAGGACTCACGGTTGCCCGCCCTGTCATCATGCTGATCCGCGCCGGCGCTACCGCGTCCACCGCCACCCGGCCCGCATCTCGTGACGATCGCGAAGCGCCCTTTGGCAGAGGCCGGGATGGGCGAGGGTATGCCACAAATCCGAAATTCGGGAAAGTGGAATATTTTTGCGCCAAGGGCTTGACCGGGTGTTTTGCCCGACGCCTCTCCGGGAGTGATCCCCGTCGCTGACGGAAGCGGACCGGAAGGGATTGCGCTATCCCAATGCGGGGAGCCGGTTTATCGGAAAGACTTGTTTGATGGGTTTGGCAGATACAACTAAAGTTCTATCCCGAGACGGAGACTGACTTCATGAGCAAACCTGCGAAGACCGAAAGCGAACTGATCGCCATGGCGAAGGCCGAATTGAAGGTTCACGCCGACTGTCCCGATGGAATGACAATTTCGATCCTCCGCGACGGTGATTCCTGGGAGTTTCGAGCCAGCGCGGATCGGGCCACCTCGGATCGGCCCGGCTACCCTGAATGCGTCGCCATGCTCGTCCAGATCGGCGATCACCTCTGCAAGCAGTACGACGTCGAGGGTTAAGCGCCTCGTCAAGGGCAATCCGTCCGAGAGCCGGATTGCTAGCTGCCCCGCGTAGAGCGACCAAATTGGACCCAGCGCCCCATTTTTGAGGGCGCTGCGGCAAGTTGTCCATTTTTTTTGTTGACCCCGAAATTGCTGACGGTAAAGGTGCCTTGCTTCACGCGCCGCTGAGACCGGAGCATGTCTCGGCGAAAACCGACAACAAGAACGAGCGGAAGCATCAGGAGGGTGAACCAGCTCCCGCGCAGAAATGGAGGCTGCTGACGCAGCACCATGGTCCTGCTCGTTTGGGGGCAGCACTCAGCGAGCGGGGAAAAGATATCGATGCGCCCATTGTTGGCGGTGAGTACAGCTATCGACTGGCTGAACGAAAAGGTCGGCAACGTCTGCAACATTCTGGTGCTCGCAGCCTGCGTGGTCAGCGCTGCAAATGCGATGATCCGGTATGCCTTCAGCTACAGCTCCAACAGCTGGCTCGAGACGCAGTGGTATATGTTCGCCGTCGTCGTGATGTTCGGCTCGTCCTATACTTTCAAGCGTAACGAGCATGTCCGCGTCGAAATCATGTACCTCATGCTTTCCGAACGCGGCCAGCTGTGGCTCGACCTGATCGGGACATTGGTTTTCCTCGTCCCGGCGTGCCTGCTCCTCAGCTACCTCTCATGGGCGATGTTCCACAACTCGTTCATCATCGGCGAAATGTCCAACAATGCCGGCGGCCTCCTCCGGTGGCCGATCAAATTTGTCCTGCCGGCGGGATTCTTCATGCTGGCTTTGCAAGGTGTCTCGGAGGCCATCAAACGCATTGCGGCCTTGCGTGGTGAAGTCACGATCGATGCGAAATACGAGCGGCCGACCCAATGATCACGATTGAAATGATGCCGCCGATGATGTTCGGCGGGTTGGTCCTGGCCATGCTGATCGGATTTCCGGTCGCCTTCACGCTGGCCGCTCTCGGGCTTTCGTTCGGATTTCTCGCGATCCACGAGGGATTTTTCGGGTTCAGCTTCCTCCAGGCCATCCCGGAGCGCATCTACGGCAGCGTTCTGGCCAACGAGCTGCTGCTGGCAATTCCTTTCTTCACGTTCATGGGCTCGATCCTCGAACGATGCGGCCTCGCCGAGGATATGCTGGATTCAATGGGGCAGTTGTTCGGCCCCATTCGCGGCGGCCTCGGCTATTCCGTGATCATCGTCGGCTTCATCCTCGGCGCCATCACGGGCACCGTGGCGGCGCAGGTCATCGCGATGGCGCTGATCTCGATGCCGGTGATGATCCGGTACGGCTACAATATGCGCTACATCACCGGCGTGCTCGCAGCCTCCGGCACCATTACCCAGCTGGTGCCTCCCTCGCTGGTTCTGATCGTGCTCGCGGACCAGCTCGGGAAGTCGGTCGGCGATATGTATCTGGGCGCCTGGGGCCCCTCGATCCTCCAGATCGCACTGTTCGCCGGCTACACGTTTGCGCTGAGCGTGATCAAGCCGGGCCACGTCCCGGCCGTGCCCAAGGAAGCAAGGACGCTCAAGGGCTGGGCGCTCTGGCGCAAATGCCTTTTGGGCATCATCCCGTCCGCCGTTCTGATCTTCGTGGTGCTCGGCACGATGATGCTGGGCCTGGCCACCCCGACCGAAGCAGGCGCGATGGGCGCCGTCGGCGCGATCGTCCTTGCCGTCATCCATCACAAGGATTTCAGCTTGGCCGGCCGCAAGATATTGCTCGTCGGCGTTGCGGCGGCAGGTGTTGGCACCATCATCGGCATCTACTTCACGCCGAATCTGGCGTTCAAGATCGCCTTCGCGATTGCCTATCTCGCCGTCGCCTGGGTCTGCATCGAGGCGGTCAGGATTCCGGACCTGCGCACCCTGGTCAAGCAGGGCTACGAGACCACGATGCGCATCACCTGCATGGTGACGTTCATCCTGATCGGATCGACCTGCTTCTCGATCGTCTTCCTCGGTTGCAACGGTGGTGTCTGGCTGGAGCACATGCTGACATCGCTGCCGGGCGGGGTCTGGGGATTCCTGATCTTCATGAACCTGTTCATCTTCTTCATCGCCTTCTTCCTCGACTTCTTCGAGATCGCCTTCATCATCATCCCGATGATCGCGCCGATCGCGCAGAAGCTGCTCACCCCTGTGGTGGGGGCGGATGCCGCCTTGATCTGGTTCGGTGTCATGCTCTGCGTCAACATGCAGACCTCCTTCCTGCATCCCCCCTTCGGCTTCGCCTTGTTCTATCTGCGGGGCGTGGCGCCGAAGGAGGTCAAGAGCTCGGACATCTATTGGGGCGCGATGCCCTGGATCGGCCTGCAGGCGATCATGGTTGCGGTCGTCATCGCATTCCCGATCACGGTCACCGGGCTGCTGGACGCTCCGAGGAAGGTGGATCTGGACAAGATCAAGATCGAAATTCCGGACATCGAGCTGCCGCCGCCACTCGATTTCAGCCCGCCGAAGAATTGAGGAAAGATCTCGGCCCGGCAGCGGGGTCGTTACCCTCCAAGGCTCGCCCTGCGATAGTCGCAGGACGAGCACCCTCGGCGATGACGGCTGCGCCGTTGCGCGGGCCAGCTCGTTCTTGAAATGGGATTTGCCTCGCGATGATACGCAGCGTCACCGTCACGGGCCTTCTCCTGCTTGCGTCCTCCGCATTCGCCCAAAGCGCGCCGCCGCAGGAGGGGCCGATCAGCTGCGCTGCGCCGGTTGCACCTGACGACACCGAACGGAGCCTGAAGCAGCGCTACGGCAAGGACGCCGTGGTGCAGGAGCTGTCCGGCGCCGAGGGCGAACGCTACAAGGGCGTCGTGCTGTTCCCGAAGGCGAGGGACCGCCGCATCGAGGTCGCCTTCACCGACGACAAGGCCGGGCGCGCCTCCGGCCTGACCTTGCGCGACGCAGGCAAGACCGGCCTCTGGAACGTTACCGGCGTCACGATCGGATCCAGCCTTGCCGACGTGCAGAAGGCCAACGGCAAGCCGTTCCTCGTCAGCGGCTTCGAATGGGACTATGGCGGCTTCGTCACCGACTGGAAGGGCGGGGCGCTCGGCCGGCCGCTGCAAGGCGGCTGCACCGTGACGATCCGCTTCGGCGGCAAGACCGGGGCGCCCAGGTCGCTGTCCGGCGACGGCGTGAAGGCGGCCTCCGATAACGCGGCGCTGGTGAAATGGGCGCCGGCGGTGATCGCGATCGGCGTGAATTTTCCGGACAAGTAACCACGCGCGCTGGTGTGTAGGGCGGATTAGCCGAAGGCGTAATCCGCCATCTTGTCTTGATTGGGCAGTTCAATGCCAAACTATCGACGTGCATTTGTTCCGGGTGGTTGCTGGTTCTTCACGGTCAATCTTCTCGACCGGAAGCAGAGGCTGCTCGTCGAGCACATCGCAGCGCTGCGCGCGGCTGTTGCAGCCGAAGACGGAGCCTTTGACCGCGGTACAGATCGCAGGACGTGAGCGTGGCATATGGCAGAACCGATTCTGAGAGCACCTCATCCGCGATGAAACCGACTACGCACGCCATGTCGAGTATTGTTACATCAATCCCGTGAAGCATGGTTATGTGACCCGCGTGTTGGACTGGCCGCATTCGTCATTTCACCGAGACGTCGAGGCGGGCCTGTTTCCTGAGGATTGGGCAGGAGATAGCAGCACGGACGGTGACTTTGGCGAACGCGCGTGAGCGTTGCGAGCAGTCGGCGGATTACGCCTTCGGCTAATCTGCCCTACGAGGACTGTCGCCATGCACTCAAGGTCCATTCCAAATTTCGGGCGGGATAAACCAATCAGTAGGAATTGGTCCGCCCTGATTTTTGCGGCTCTGATTTGTTCTTTGAGAACGAAGTGGAGTCGGATGCGGAACGAAAGCGGACGGCTCGAAGGCGTCTCACATCGTCCGCTCCATCCGTCGTGCGCGATAGGCCTGCGGTGACATCAAAGTGAGCTTGCGGAACGCCTTGCGAAAGCTGCTCTCGTCCTCATAGCCGGTCGTGCGCGCGATCGCCTTGATCGGCTGCGTCGTCGTCTCGAGCAGCGTGCGCGCGTGCTCGACGCGGCGGCGCATGATGAACGCCTGCGGTGGCTCGTGCGTGAGCTCCTGAAACTTCCGGTTCAGCGTGCGCTCGCTGAGGCCGAGCGCGCCGGCAAGCCGCCTGACCGTCATGGGAGCCTTGCCGGTGCGGCGAACCAGGAGGTCGGCCCTGGTCAGCAGCGGGTCCTGCGAGAGCAGATAGCCGACGGGCATGAAGATCGACTGGGTGCGCTGCGCGGTATCGATGACGACGTAGTCCGCGCATAGTTTTGCGGTCTCCTTGCCCTCGACCAGCTCGATCAATCTGAGCAGCAGGTCGACCCACGACATCGGGCCGGCTGCGCAGACGATGCGGTCCGCAACCGTGATGACGGCGTCGGCGGCGAGGTCGATGGTGGGATGACGCTGCCGCAGTTCGCCCTGCAGCCACCAGGTGATGGTGGCGCGGCGGTTGTCGAGCAGGCCGGCACCGGCCAGCAGGAACACGCCGCTGCAGAACGCGCCGATCAGCCGGCCGTTCGCATGCTGCTGCCGGAGCCAGGCGCCGGCCCGGGCATATTGCGGTTGCAGGCGCTCGGCCGTGACGTGATCGACGAGGTTACCGGGGACGAGGATCGCGTCGAAGCGAGCGCGTTGCCCGATCCCGCCATCGACCACGACCGTCCGGCCGCCGCCGGCGCGCACGGGTTTGCCGTCGAGCGAAAGCGTCTGCCAGCTGAAGCGGGATTTTGCGCCGCTCTGCTGCATGACGTGATTGGCGAGCGACAGGATGTCGGCGACGCCGGCGATCGCCGAATGCATGCAGCCTTCCAGTGCCAGAATTGCGAGCTTCATGAGAACCCCCCGGGGTTGATGCCGCGATCCTATCCGATCGGGACGCGGGCGCGTGGCGGAAATTGCCTGATCTCTGTCTTATCCGCCACTGCCTTGCGGAGAGCGCCCGGTCCAATCTGCCGCCGTCGTCAACCGACATGATTGGAGAGAGACATGCCTTACGTCACCATTTCCACCGTCCGCGGCATTCTGGATGCCGCGCAGAAGAAGACGCTGCTCGAACGCGTCACCGACCTCCTGGTCGAGGTCGAAGGGCAGGGTAGCCCGGATTTCCGCCGCAACGTCTGGGTCAGGATCGAGGAGCAGGAGCCTTCCCACTGGTCGCTCGGCGGCATGCAGCCGACGCAGGAGATCATCGCCGGCACGTTCGGCCCGATCGGAGCCGATGGGGTGCGGATCGCGCGGCCGTAGCAGCGCAGAGTGTGTGGGCGGACCAGCCCAGGGATCAGCGCAAGGCGTGGTCCGCCCACCACCGCGTGCTCAATCGATCTGCGGGGCAATTTCCATTGCATCGCACAATCACCACAAGAGCTGCGCACGGCTGCATTGAGGTTCGAGAGACGAACACCATATGCTCTGCAAGGGAGCCCTGCCGTGCAGACCATGAAGGCGGCCCTCGTTGCGGCGATTGGCGTCGTGGCTTTGATCTGCTGCCTCCTTCCCAGTTCAGCGGAGGAGAACGGCCGTCTTGCACTGATCGTTTCGATCGACGGGGCCATCGGCCCTGCGTCGGCCAGTTACGTGAAGGAGGCCTTGGCCAAGGCAAGCGAACGGCGCGCCGAGGTCGTGCTTCTGAGAATCAATACGCCCGGCGGTCTCAATACCAGCATGCGCGAGATCATTGCGGATGTGCTGGCCTCGCCCGTCCCCGTCGTCGGTTACGTCGCTCCCTCCGGCGCCCACGCGGCGAGCGCGGGGACCTATATCCTTTATGCGACCCACATCGCGGCGATGGCGCCGGGCACCAATATCGGTGCGGCAACGCCGGTGCAGATTGGCGGACCGCTGCCGGGGCTGCCGGGCGGCACACCGGACAAGGGCGGCAAGGACAAGAAGGACGGTGACCAGCAGGGCGAGAAGGATCAGACCAAGGACCAGCCCAAGGATGCGATGACGGCAAAGGTGACCAATGATGCGGTTGCTTTCATCCGCAGCCTTGCGGAGCTGCGTGGCCGCAATGTGGACTGGGCGGAGAAAGCGGTCCGTGAGGCCGCCACTCTCTCTGCCAACGGCGCGCTGCAGGCCCACGCCATCGATCTGGTCGCGCGCGATCAGGCTGAATTGCTGAGGCAGCTCGATGGCCGCGTGGTGGAGGTTGCAGGCGGCAAAACGCAACGCCTCGCGACGAAGGATGCGGTCGTCGAAGCCATCGACCCCGGATGGATATCCCGCTTCCTGGCGGTCATCACCGATCCGAATGTGGCGTTCATCCTCCTGATGGTCGGCATCTACGGCCTGATCTTCGAGTTCATGTCTCCCGGAGCCGTCGCTCCGGGAGTCGTCGGCGCGATCTGCCTGTTGATCGGCCTCTATGCGCTCAATTTGCTGCCGATCAACTATGCCGGCCTCGCCCTGATGCTGGTCGGCATAGTGCTTCTCACCGTCGAAGCCTTCAATCCGACGGTGGTGATCGGTCTCGGAGGGATCATCGCCTTCGTGCTGGGAGCGCTGATGCTCTTCAGGGTCGAGGCGCCCGGCTACCACCTGTCGTGGTGGGTGATCGGCATCACCGCGGCTGTGTTCACCGGCTTTGCTCTCGTCGTGCTTGGTTCGCTTCGGCGTGCCGCCAGGGCTCCTGAACGGGTCGGCGCGCAGGCCATGCGGGGCTTGCCTGCCGAGGTTCTCGACTGGCGTGGGAGCGAAGGCCATGTCTTCGCCCATGGCGAGCGCTGGCAGGCGCGCGGCGCCGAAACGTTCAAGCCCGGAGAGACGGTCGAAGTCGCCAGCGTCGTCGACCTGACGCTGCTGATACGGCGCGCACCTGCCCGAACAGGCGAGGGAGATCCATCATGATGCTGGAATATCTGACCTATGCGGCGCTCGCGTTGCTTGTCATCATGTTCCTGTCCCAGGCTATTCGAATCCTGCGCGAATACGAGCGTGGCGTCGTCTTTACGCTCGGTCGCTTCACCGGCGTGAAGGGCCCGGGCCTCATCATCCTCGTTCCGGTCGTGCAGCAATTGGTAAAGGTCGATCTGCGGGTGATGGTGCAGGTCGTCCCGCCCCAGGACGTGATTTCGCGGGACAACGTCTCCGTCAAGGTCAACGCCGTTCTGTACTTCCGCATCGTCGATCCCGAGCGGGCCATCATCAAGGTCGGCGATTACATGGCCGCCACCAGCCAGCTCGCGCAGACCACGTTGCGCTCGGTGCTCGGCAAGCACGAGCTCGACGAGATGCTTGCCGAACGCGACAGGTTGAACGCCGACATCCAGGAGATCCTCGACAAGCAGACCGACGTCTGGGGCATCAAGGTCACCGGGATCGAGATCAAGGACATCGATCTCAACGAAACCATGGTGCGCGCGATCGCCAAGCAGGCCGAGGCGGAACGGTTGCGGCGCGCCAAGGTGATCAACGCGATGGGCGAGCAGCAGGCCGCCGAAAAGCTCGTCGAGGCCGGCCGGATTCTCGCCCAGGAGCCGCAGGCGATGCAGCTCCGTTACTTCGCGGCCCTGCACGACATCGCGGGCGAACGGTCTTCGACCGTGGTCTTTCCCCTGCCGACGGGTTTGCTCGACCATTTTCTGCCGCGGCGCGACAATCCTCAGCCATAAGCATCGGGATGACCCATCTTCGGCCCCATTGGGCGTGTCGAATATCGATCCCAACTTAAACGGGAGGAGAATTCGATGCCGAAGCATGCCGCCAGACCCGCAATCCAGCGCCGAAATCGGTCATCGATCCTCGCCGTTCCGCTGATCGCCCTCGCGCTTTGGTCGTGCGGGATCGCCGCGGCGCAGGCCGCGGAATCGGGCAAGGACGCGATGGCTGCCGGCCTGCCGCGCATTCTCGTTCTTGCGACCGGCGGCACCATCGCAGGCCAGGCCGACGCGCGTGCGACCGGCGCCTACAAATCCGGCCAGATCACGGGCGAGCAGCTGATGCAATCGGTGCCGGGACTGGACAAGCTCGCGAAGCTGAATGCCGAGCAGATCTCGTCGATCGGATCCCAGGACATGAACGACAAGGTCTGGTTTGCGCTGGCCCGCCGCATCCAGGAGGCCTTCGACAAGAACGAGGCCGACGGAATCGTCATCACCCACGGCACCGATACGCTGGAGGAGACCGCGTTCTTCCTCGACAACGTGGTGCGCGGCGACAAGCCGGTGGTGATCGTCGGCTCGATGCGGCCGGCGACGGCCGTCAGCGCCGACGGCCCCGGCAATCTCTACGAGGCCGTGCAGGTGGCGGCCGACCCACGGTCGCGCGGCCGCGGCGTGCTGGCGGTGCTGAACGACAAGATTCAGGGCGCGCGCTCGGTCACCAAGACCAACACCACCAGCATCGAGACGTTCAGTTCGGCCAATGACGGGCCGGTCGGCTATGTCGACAGCGCCGGCGGCATTCGCTTCATGGCGCAGGCTCAAGGTCTCAAGCGCGCGACCTATCAGCTTCCAGCCGGCGAGCAATTGCCGCGCGTTGCGATCGTGTACTCGCACGCCAACATGGACGCCGTTCCGATCGAGGACGCCATCTCGCACGGCGCCAAGGGCATCGTGCTGGCCGGCGTCGGCGACGGCAACACCTCGAAGCCGGCGCTCGATGCGCTCGAAGCTGCGGCGAAGAAGGGCGTCATCGTGGTTCGCTCGACGCGGGTTCGATCGGGCTTCGTGACGCGCAACGTCGAGGTCGACGACGACAAGAACGGGTTCGTCGTGTCCGAGGACCTCAATCCGCAGAAGGCGCGGGTGCTCACGCAGTTGCTGATCGCGGGCGGCGTGACCGCGCCGGCAGAGCTGCAGAAGGCCTTTACGGCGACGTGGTAGCGGGCAGGTCGTACACCCTGCGATTCAAACGAAAAGGCGCTCCTTGCGGAGCGCCTTTTGCTTATCGGATACCTTCCGGGCCGTTTAGCCCGAATAGTACATTTCGAACTCGACCGGGTGCGGGGTCATTTCGAAGCGGGCGACTTCGGTCATCTTCAGCTCGATGTAAGCGTCGATGAAGTCGTCGTCGAACACGCCGCCGGCCTTGAGGAAGCCGCGGTCCTTGTCGAGGTTTTCGAGCGCCTCGCGCAAGCTGCCGCAGACGGTCGGGATCTGCTTCAGCTCTTCCTTCGGCAGGTCGTAGAGGTCCTTGTCCATCGCCGGACCCGGATCGATCTTGTTCTTGATGCCGTCGAGGCCGGCCATCAGCATCGCGGCGAAGCCGAGATAGGGATTGGCCATCGGATCGGGGAAGCGCACCTCGACGCGCTTGGCCTTCGGCGAAGCGGTGTAGGGGATGCGGCAGGAGGCCGAGCGGTTGCGCGCGGAGTAGGCGAGCAGCACGGGGGCCTCATAGCCCGGGACCAGACGCTTGTAGGAGTTGGTCGAGGGGTTGGTGAAGGCGTTGATCGCCTTGGCGTGCTTGATGATGCCGCCGATGTAATGCAGGCAGGTCTCCGAGAGGTCGGCGTATTTGTTGCCGGCGAACACCGGCTTGCCGTCCTTCCAGATCGACTGGTGCACATGCATGCCCGAGCCGTTGTCGCCGAAGATCGGCTTCGGCATGAAGGTGGCGGTCTTGCCGTAGATGTGCGCGACCTGGTGGATGCAGTACTTGTAGATCTGCATGTGGTCGGCCATCAGCGTCAGCGTGTCGAACTTCATGCCGAGCTCGTGCTGGGCGGAGGCGACCTCGTGGTGATGCTTCTCGACCTTGACGCCCATCTTGGCCATGGCGCCCAGCATTTCCGAGCGCATGTCCTGCACCGAGTCCTGCGGCGGGACCGGGAAGTAGCCGCCCTTGGTGCGGATGCGGTGGCCGAGATTGCCGCCTTCATATTCGGTGTCGGAGTTGGTCGGCAGCTCCGAGGAGTCGAGCCGGAAGCCGGTCTTGTAGGGCTCGGCCGAATAGCGCACGTCGTCGAACACGAAGAACTCGGCTTCGGGGCCGACGAACACGCTGTCGCCCACGCCCATCGACTTCACCATGGCCTCGGCCTTCTTGGCGATGCCGCGGGGGTCGCGGTTGTAGGGCTCGCCGGTGGTCGGCTCGAGCACGTCGCAGGTGATGACCATGGTGGTCTCGGCGAAGAACGGGTCGATCGTCGCGGTGACCGGATCGGGCATCAGGCACATGTCGGACTCGTTGATCGCCTTCCAGCCGGCGATCGAGGAGCCGTCGAACATCGTTCCTTCGGCGAAGATGTCATCGTCGATCATGCTGACATCGAACGTCACATGCTGCCACTTGCCGCGCGGATCGGTGAAGCGCAGGTCGACGTACTTGACGTCGTTGTCCTTGATCGATTTCAGGACGTCTTTGGCGGTCTTCATGCATACCCCTTTTGGCTCTGCGGGTCGGTTTCCAGATGAGCAAAATTATTCTCGCTCGGGCGAGTTTTGCGCGACCGCACAAACGAAATCAGGCCGCCGAAGCAGCCTTCTTTCTAGTCGGAGTGTCGCAAGATTCGGGATAGCACCCGGCTCAGATAGCGTCCAGCCCGGATTCGCCGGTTCGGATGCGGATCGCCTCTTCGATGTTGGAGACGAAAATCTTACCGTCGCCGATGCGCCCGGTCTGCGCGGCGCGGCGGATCGCGTCGATGGCGCGCTCGACCAGATCGTCGCCGATCACGATCTCGATCTTCACCTTGGGCAGGAAGTCGACGATGTATTCGGCGCCGCGGTAGAGCTCGGCGTGCCCCTTCTGCCGGCCAAAACCCTTGGCTTCGGTGACGGTGATGCCCTGAAGGCCGACCTCTTGAAGCGCTTCCTTCACCTCGTCGAGCTTGAATGGCTTGATGATGGCTTCGATTTTCTTCACTGCGCGCCTCCCGGCCTTCGATCAAATAGCAACGTCTTCGTCAGGATGCGCTTCTCTTAACGCACGATCTTGTCTTCGCTATGCCTGAAACCCTGACCAGTCCGGCAACAACGGCCGGCCACACCCTGATAAATGCCAGTGAGCACGACAAACCGAAGCGACTTCCTCGAAAGCAGGGTCTATGCCAAGTTGCACATGTCCTGATTGTTGGAGCGTTATCAGCCTTTTAACGAGCATCTCTGAGTAGTGGTGCCGACCTGCACAAAATAGCGAAGACTACGAAATAGGCAAACGGTTCAATAAGTGTGCAGATCGATGTTCCCCGGGGTGGGGCGGCACGGCACGTGCCTGTTGAAAAGGCGTTTGGACCAGGGAAGTGGCATGGAAGTTCTGACCACCGCTGAAATGCAGCGCGCCGACCAGCTCACCATCGCGGCCGGCACGCCCGGTTTCAAGCTGATGCTGAGCGCGGGCCAGGCGGTCACCGATGCCGCCCAGGCGCTGGTGGAGGAGGGGCCGATCCTGATCGTGGCCGGTCCTGGCAACAACGGCGGTGACGGTTTTGTCGCAGCCGCCGAGCTCGCCGCGCAGGGGCGCGAGGTCTCGGTCATCCTGATGTGCGAGCGCGACCAGCTCCAGGGCGACGCGGCCTCCGCCGCGCGCGGCTGGAAGCACCCGGTGCTCCCGTTCAATCCGCAGGCGATCGGACGGCCCGCGCTGATCATCGATGCGCTGTTCGGCGCCGGCCTCAGCCGTCCCGTCGACGGCGAGGCGCGCGCGATGATCGAGGCGATCAACGCCAACGGCGCCCCGGTGCTCGCGGTCGACCTGCCGAGCGGCATCAACGGCACCAGCGCGGCGGTGATGGGCGCGGCGGTGAACGCCACCGAGACCGTCACCTTCTTCCGCAAGAAGCCGGCGCATCTCTTGCTGCCGGGCCGGATGCATTGTGGCCACGTCCGCGTCGCCGACATCGGCATCGAGCCGCAGGTGCTGGACGAGATCGCGCCGCAGACTTTCGAGAACGATCCGGATTTCTGGGGCGCCGCCTTTCCGGTGCCGCGCATCGACGGCCACAAATACGTGCGGGGGCATGTGCTGGCGGTCTCCGGCGATGCGGCGGCGACCGGGGCTGCGCGGCTCGCCGCGCGCGGCGCGCTGCGGGCCGGTGCGGGCCTGGTGACGCTGGCAAGCCCGCGCGATGCGCTCGCGATCAATGCGGCCGCGCTCACGGCGGTCATGGTTCGCCCCGTCGACACCGTCGTCGAGTTCGGCGAGCTGCTCGGCGACAAGCGCTACAACACCTGCATCATCGGCCCCGGCGCGGGCATCGGTGAGCGCACCTGCGATCTCGTTCACACCGCGCTGAGCGCGCAGCGTCATCTGGTGCTCGATGCCGATGCCCTGACGAGCTTTGCCGCAACCCCCGAGCGCCTGTTCGAATCGATCAAGTCGTCGCAAGACAAAGGTGTGGTGCTGACCCCGCACGAGGGCGAGTTTCCGCGCCTGTTCTCCGACCTCAGCAACAAATTTCCGGGCCGCTCCAAGCTGGAGCGCGTGCGCGACGCCGCCGAACGCTCCGGCGCGGTGGTGCTTCTGAAGGGCCCGGACACCACCATCGCCGCCCCCGACGGCCGCGCCACCATCGCCGCCAATGCGCCGCCCTGGCTCGCCACCGCGGGCGCCGGCGACGTGCTCTCCGGCATCATCGCCGGCCTGCTGGCGCAAGGCGTGCCGGCGTTCGAAGCCGCCAGCATCGGCGTCTGGATGCATGGCGAGGCGGCAAGCGAGGCGGGGCCGGGCCTGATCGCGGAGGATCTGACCGAGACGCTGCCGGCCGTGCACCGGCGGATCTATGGTGCGCTGGGGGTGGAGTACTAGTGCTCGTCGACACCGGCACGGCTGCGCGGCTCTATCGGGTATCGCTTGGTGTCTGGCCGCGCCGTTCGTCGTCCAAAAAACCTCCGGTTGTAAGCTACGGCACAGCAGCCTCTTGAAAACCGCACTAGTAGAAGCGGGCATTGTCGTCAAAGGAAGGCAGCGGATATGCCCATCGACTCAGTTCAGCCATCGATAGCAGGTCGTGATTGTTCAGGCGTGTCAGCGCCGGCCGCAGACCCTGCCGCGCAATCGCCGACGGCCGGCATTGGTGCTGGCGCCGGCGTGGTCCATGCGTGCCCGGCTCCATCCGAGGTCCCGCTTCCCCCGTCTGCTGCCAGCGACGCGGCGACTGTTTCGGCATCCGAGTTCTTTCACCTCGACGGCGGTCTTGATTTCGCAGCCGGCACCCATCCCGTGAATCCCGAGCAGGCCCTGACGCCCGCGAACCACAAGCCGGGCATCGTCGCTTCACAAAGCGTCAACATGAGCGTCGCGCACAAGGGCGGCAATGACACCGTGTCCGTGGTTGCCGGATTCAAGGCCAGGGAGGCAACGCTCGCTGGAGCGTCGGCGATCGGATATTCGGGCAGCGTGAAAGCCGCCCGTCAGGTCGGTCCCGTACAGGTCGGCGTCGCGGGAACGCTCTATGGAAGCAATGCTCTCCACGTGCAGGAGGACGATGCAAAAGGCCTACCCGCGGGCTATCGCTATGGGCAGGTCGCGGTGACCGTCGACTCGAAGCACAAGCTGCCGGACGGCGGCGGCATCGCCGTCCACGCCGAAGCAGGATACCGCGCCGGTCCCGGCCTCAATAACCGCGTCAACCTTGTCGCCAAGGGGACGCTCACCGAGCATGTGGGGCCGGTGACGCTCGAGGTGACCGGTGCTGTGATCGCCGGCGAATGGACCGATCGGACCCCACAGGGGCTGCCGCGGCGTCAGGACGCGCTTCCCAGCGCTGAAGTCAAGGTGTTGCTCCCGGTGAGCGAGCATGTCCGGGTGTTCGCAAAGGTCGGAGGCGATGGGCGATATTCCAACCAGGACGATCACGGCTCGAGGAATTACGCGAACTTCGGCGGCGGTGTGGGTATCCAATTCAGTCAGGATGGCCCGAAATCCAAACCGAAGAATTGATGCGGTGCGTTGCAGGTTGGGCGCGGCGAGCGCCCAACCTGCACTGCGGCTGAACTTCCGACCCACGGCACCCGCCGTGCATGAACCTCACTCCACCCCATACCATCGCACCAGCCGCGGCGCGGCCCAGTCGGTGGCGACGGATTCGATCAGCCATTGACCGGGGGAGGTCGCCGCGAAGGCGATGCGCTGGGTCTGGCCGGGCTCGATGGCGAGCGTGTCGAGCCAGTACGGCTTCCAGCCGTCGTCGAGCTTGTCGAGCAGGCGGAAGTGGTGGCCGTGGAGGTGGAAGACGGTCGTCACCGTGCCTGTGTTCTTGAGGGCGAGCACGACGGTGCGGCCCGCCTTGGCGCGGAGGGCCGGGGCGGAGGATCTGGAGAAGTCGGCACACCGTGCCCATCCAGCCTCGGCTGCGCCGAGCGCGACATCGAACCGCAGGGCGCCTCTGAGATCGAGCTTGTCGGGCAGGTCGTTGGAAGGGAGCGGCTGCGGCGGCAACAGCGGCGCGCGGCGCTCCAGTCTGCCGGAGACCGCAAGCGAGCCGATCTGGTACGCCTCTTTGCCGTCATGGAGCAGAATCGGGGCCGAGCTGGCCGCATCCACAATGGCATCGGCCCGCCCGCCCGGGGCCAGGACCAGAGCGCCGTTGCGCGCCGGGAACGGTTCGGCCGGTTGTCCGTCCAGGGCCATCACCCGGACGTCGTGGTTTTCCAATTTGATCGCCAGAACAGTGCGTTGGGAGCCGTTGATGAAGCGCAGCCGCAAACGCTCACCGGCTGCAGCTGAGAGTTCAAATGAAGTCTGTCCGTTAAGCGTATAGAGCGGCGTCGCGTCCTTTGGGGCACGTCCCGGGGGGAGTGCGGTGCCGTCCGGCCGCAGCCGCCACTCCTCGATCAGCAGGACCTCGTCGCGATCGACGGCGCCAGCGTTTGCCTCCTGCGCGATGACCGGAAGCGGGCGCGCGGGCTGCGTGAGGACGTCCTCGAAGAGGCGGAAGTCCGCCAGCAGAGTTCCCGCGCTTGGTACTGAAATCATTGAGGTTTCGGTCGTGCCCGGCGGAGCGGACGCGCGCCCGCGCAGCGGGTCGGCGGCGGCCGGGCCATTGAGGCCGTACCAGGCTGGGGCAAGCGGGACAGGCAGGTCGTTGCGAAACACCACCTCGCAGCGGTCGCCTCGCTTGAGACGGACGTTCCCGAGGTGGCTTACGGCGGCCAGCTCCCAGATTGGTGTAGGTGGCTGACCCGGCCTGAGAGCGAGGGTTTGCGGTCTTGCCTGAAGGGAAAGCTGGGCGGTCAGGGCCGGCGCGGCACCGCTGGCGACCAGCCCGGCCGCCGAGGCCCCAAGAGAGGCTCCAAGAGAGGCGCCAAGCCCTGCCAAAACCTGGCGCCGATGAGGGGCGAGAATCCGCGGTTTCATGGGCCGATCCGGACCACGCCGCGCTGGATAAGTCCAGCCGTCGTGCCTACGTAAAGCCTGCCTCCATCGGGCCATTTTTTTGCTGCGAACAGTCAGGCACATGCTATAAGCCCGGCCGCCCGCGGCATCGCGGCCGGTCTTGATGCAAATTCACGCGGGCGTGGCGGAACTGGTAGACGCGCTGGATTTAGGTTCCAGTGACGAAAGTTGTGGGGGTTCGAGTCCCTCCGCCCGCACCAAGCGCTTATCGCGTTTGCACGGATTACGTGACCTGCTTTCGCGCGGATGTTTGTCCGCCGGGAGCCGGTTCGATAAAGCACCGGCGTTGAGGCGTTCGCCTCGCGCCGGATCGATTAATGACAGCGTCCCGACGCATGCGCGCCGGGACCGAACGAGAAGAAGATTGGACGCCATGCAGGTCACAGAAACCCTCTCGGAAGGTTTGAAGCACGAGTTCAAGATCAGCGTTCCCGCGTCTGATCTCGACGCCAAGGCTGGTGCCAAGCTCGTTGACCTCAAGGACAAGGTCCGCATCAACGGCTTCCGCCCCGGCAAGGTGCCGGTCACGCACCTGAAGAAGGTCTATGGCCGCTCGGTGATGGCCGAGACCATCGACCAGACCATCCGCGACACCAACACGCAGCTGTTCTCCGAGCGCGGCTTCCGTCTCGCCACCGAGCCGAAGATCACCATGCCGAGCGAGCAGGCCGAGGTCGAGGAGCTCCTGAGCGGCAAGACCGATCTGACCTACACGGTCGCGATCGAAGTGGTGCCGGCGATCGCGCTCGCCGACTTCAAGACCTTCCAGGTCGAGAAGCCCGTGGCCGACGTCACCGATTCCGACGTCGACGAGGCGATCAAGCGCATCGCCGATACCAACCGCGGCTATGCCGCGAAGGCCGAGGGCGCCAAGGCCGAATCCGGCGACCGCGTCACCATCAACTTTAAGGGCAGCATCAACGGCGAAGTCTTCGAGGGCGGCACCGGCGAAGGCATCCAGGTCGTGATCGGCTCCAACACGTTCATTCCCGGCTTCGAGGAGCAGCTGATCGGCATCGGCGCGGGCGAGACCCGCACGCTGAAGGTGTCTTTCCCGAAGAACTACATGAACGACAAGCTCGCCGGCCAGCCCGCCGAGTTCGAGACCACCGCGACCTCGATCGAGGCGCCGCAGGACGTCGCGATCGACGACGAGTTCGCCAAGACGCTTGGCCTGGAATCGCTCGACAAGCTCAAGGAAGCCGCGCGCGAGCGTCTGAACGTCGAGTTCGCCGCCGCGACGCGCCAGCGCGTCAAGCGCGCGCTGCTCGACCGCCTCGACGAAGCCCATCGCTTCGAGGCGCCGCCCTCGCTGGTCGACGAGGAGTTCAATCTGATGTGGAACTCGGTCAAGGCCGAGATGGACTCCGCCGGCAAGACCTTTGCCGACGAGGACACCACTGAGGACGCCGCCAAGGAGGAGTACCGCAAGATCGCCGACCGCCGCGTGCGGCTCGGTCTCGTGCTCTCCGAGATCGGCGAGAAGAACAAGATCACCGTGACCGACGACGAGGTCGGCCGCGCCGTGATCGAGCGCGCCCGCTCGATGCCCGGCCGCGAGAAGGAGGTCTGGGACTATTACCGTAGCAATGCCCAGGCGCTGGCCCAGCTCCGTGCACCGATCTATGAGGACAAGGTCGTCGACTTCATCCTCGAGCTCGCCAACGTGACCGAGAAGAAGGTCTCGCGCGAGGACCTCTACAAGGACGACGAGGCGGAAAAGACCGCTGCCTGAGGGCCCTAGAGCGTTTTCGAGCGAAGTGGATACCGGTTCGCGTCAAGAATACGCGTCAAAGCGAGACTCCAGAGCCCCGTTCCGATTTCATCGGAATAGGGCTGTGAGACAGTTATCTATTAAGGATGATCAGCAAAGAGGCCCAGCTAGCCAGATGGCCGGCTGGGCCTCTTTGTGGGAATCAGCTTCAACTGCCCCTACGGATTAAGCCTTAATTCTCTCCGCACTTGTCAGGCGCGAATTGGGCTATATCTGTCGGTATGCCTTCTACCTCTACCAAGTTCCTGCATCACGGGACGTCCATCGGCCTTCAGCAGATCCAGCCCAGACTGGCAGTCGAGACTGGCGATGTCCGCCTCTTAAAAACCCTAGGTGACTCATGCGCGATCCGGTTGAAACCTACATGAACCTCGTGCCCATGGTGGTCGAGCAGACCAACCGTGGCGAGCGCGCCTACGACATCTTCTCGCGCCTCTTGAAGGAGCGCATCATCTTCGTGACCGGTCCGGTCGAGGACGGCATGTCGACGCTGGTCGTCGCGCAGCTGTTGTTCCTTGAGGCGGATAATCCGAAGAAGGAAATCTCGATGTACATCAACTCGCCGGGCGGCGTGGTGACGTCGGGTCTTGCGATCTACGACACCATGCAGTTTATCCGTCCGGCGGTCTCGACCCTGTGCACGGGGCAGGCGGCCTCGATGGGCTCGCTGCTGCTCGCCGCCGGCGAAAAGGACATGCGCTTCTCGCTGCCGAACTCGCGCATCATGGTGCATCAGCCCTCCGGCGGCTTCCAGGGCCAGGCCACCGACATCATGCTGCACGCGCAGGAAATCCTGAACCTGAAGAAGCGGCTCAACGAGATCTACGTGAAGCACACCGGCCAGACCTACAAGGCGATCGAGGACGCGCTGGAACGCGACAAGTTCCTGACCGCGAACGACGCCAAGGAGTTCGGCCTGGTCGACAGGGTCATCGACAAGCGCGCCGAGGAGCCGGCGGCGAAAACCCCGTAGCACTACTGGGGCTGCGGCGATCCCTTGTTGGACCCTCGGGTAAATGCTTGAGGGATCGCCGGGCACCATCGGGGCCGCGTTCACGTTTAGGACGCATGCGCGCGTCGCAAAACGGTATTTTGCGCCCTGCGGCAGGCAGAAGGTTCCGCTTTCGTGCTTGTTTTTCGTGGCAATCCAGCAACGCCGGGGTGATTTCGATCACTTCGCCCGTGCCAAGACCGGAAATCACGGTATTGTCACGGGTAGCCGGCGACCCCCGATTAGCGAATTCTTGATAGTCGGGTGACAGCATGGTTGGCTACGATTGATCGGCTATGATCGCGGAGAATCGAGTGACCGTGATTCGCACGGGATGTAACGCGTAGGGTCTTTTTTGGTACGGAATTTGCTCTACTTAAGCTTCATACCGACCATCGTGTCGGAATGGAGCGATCGAGCGGAACGGGATCGAACCGCGGACGGAGACAGGAATGAGTAAGGTCGGCACGAGCGACTCCAAGAACACGCTATATTGCTCGTTCTGCGGCAAGAGCCAGCACGAAGTCCGCAAACTGATCGCGGGTCCCACGGTCTTCATCTGCGACGAGTGCGTCGAGCTCTGCATGGACATCATCCGCGAGGAGAACAAATCCTCGCTGGTCAAGTCGCGCGACGGCATTCCGACGCCGAAGGAAATCTGCAAGGTCCTGGACGATTACGTGATCGGCCAGAACCATGCGAAGAAGGTCCTGTCGGTCGCGGTGCACAACCACTACAAGCGCCTCAACCACCAGACCAAGCACAACGACGTCGAGCTGGCGAAGTCGAACATCCTGCTGATCGGTCCGACCGGCTCGGGCAAGACGCTGCTCGCGCAGACGCTCGCCCGCATCCTGGACGTGCCGTTCACCATGGCGGATGCGACGACGCTGACCGAGGCCGGTTATGTCGGTGAGGACGTCGAGAACATCATCCTGAAGCTGCTCCAGGCCGCCGACTACAATGTCGAACGCGCCCAGCGCGGCATCGTCTATATCGACGAAATCGACAAGATCAGCCGCAAGTCCGACAATCCCTCGATCACGCGCGACGTGTCGGGTGAGGGCGTGCAGCAGGCGCTGCTCAAGATCATGGAAGGCACGGTGGCTTCGGTCCCGCCGCAGGGCGGCCGCAAGCATCCGCAGCAGGAATTCCTGCAGGTGGATACCACCAACATCCTGTTCATCTGCGGCGGGGCCTTCGCCGGTCTCGAGAAGATCATTTCGGCGCGCGGACGGTCGACCTCGATCGGTTTCGCCGCCCAGGTGATGGCGCCGGAAGACCGCCGGACCGGCGAGATCTTCCGTCACGTCGAGCCTGAGGACCTCCTCAAGTACGGCCTCATCCCCGAGTTCGTCGGCCGTCTGCCGGTCGTGGCGACGCTCGAGGACCTCGACGAGACCTCGCTGAAGAAGATCCTCACCGAGCCGAAGAACGCGCTGGTGAAACAGTACCAGCGGCTGTTCGAGATGGAGAACATCGAGCTGACCTTCGCCGACGAGGCGCTTGGCGCGGTTGCCCGCAAGGCGATCGAGCGCAAGACCGGTGCGCGGGGCCTGCGTTCGATCCTCGAGGCGATCCTGCTCGAGACCATGTTCGATCTGCCGGGCCTGGAAGGTGTGGAAGAGGTCGTGATTTCGCGCGAAGTCGTGGAAGGAACGGCGCGTCCGCTCTACATCTACGCCGATCGGTCCGATCGCGCCGTCGAGAACGCCAGCGCCTGATCTTTCGGCGCTGGAACGCTCCAATTGTATCCTCAAAGTGGGCTGCGGAAGTGTATCTCCGCAGCCGGTGTGGCGTCGCTTACCGCGTGCGTAAGCGCCTGATGGCGCGCGTTTTTCAATGACTTGACACCCCCCGGGTCGATAGCCACCTAATGTCGGCGGCGAGTGAAAATTCTCTTCCAGATTCGCCTCAGTTCCGATCCGGCGAGCCGGTCCAACTTTTCAAAGGACCGACCGGTTTTGCGGATCACCTCGGCACTTTGTGGCGGTTGCGCATGAGCATGGCGGGCTGCGTGCAAGGGGGCAAAGCAAAAGGAAAAGGCCATGACTAATCCAAAACCCCGGCCGACCATCGTTCATGGCGAAACGCACGCCTATCCCGTGCTGCCGCTGCGCGACATCGTCGTCTTCCCGCACATGATCGTTCCGCTCTTCGTCGGTCGCGAGAAGTCGATCCGCGCGCTCGAAGAGGTGATGAAGAACGACGCGCTGATCATGCTCGCGACGCAGAAGAACGCGTCCGACGATGATCCGGCGCCCGACTCCATTTACGAGACCGGTACGCTTGCCAGCGTGCTGCAGCTCTTGAAGCTTCCCGACGGCACCGTGAAGGTGCTGGTCGAAGGGCTCGAGCGTGCGCGCGTGCAGAAATACACCGATCGCGCCGACTATTACGAAGCGACCGCCATTGCGCTGGCCGACACCGACGCGAAGTCGGTCGAGGCGGAGGCGCTGTCGCGCTCGGTCGTGTCCGACTTCGAGAGCTATGTGAAGCTCAACAAGAAGATCTCGGCCGAGGTCGTCGGCGTCGTGCAGGCGATCACCGATTTCGCCAAGCTCGCCGACACCGTTGCCTCGCATCTCGCGGTCAAGATCGCCGATCGCCAGGGTATCCTGGAGACGCTGTCCGTCACCACGCGCCTCGAGAAGGTGCTGGGCCTGATGGAGAGCGAGATCTCGGTGCTGCAGGTCGAGAAGCGGATCCGTTCTCGTGTCAAACGACAAATGGAGAAGACCCAGCGCGAATACTATCTCAACGAGCAGATGAAGGCGATCCAGAAGGAGCTCGGCGACGACGACGGTCGCGACGAGCTCGCCGATCTCGAAGAGAAGATCTCCAAGACCAAGCTCTCCAAGGAAGCCCGCGAGAAGGCGCAGCATGAATTGAAGAAGCTGCGCCAGATGTCGCCGATGTCCGCGGAAGCGACCGTCGTGCGCAACTATCTGGATTGGCTGCTGTCGATCCCGTGGAACAAGAAGTCCAAGGTGAAGAAGGACCTGGAATCGGCGCAGGCCATCCTGGACTCCGATCACTACGGGCTGGAGAAGGTCAAGGAGCGTATCGTCGAGTATCTCGCGGTGCAGTCGCGCGCCAACAAGCTCACGGGCCCGATCCTGTGCCTCGTCGGTCCTCCCGGCGTCGGCAAGACCTCGCTCGGCAAGTCGATCGCGAAGGCGACGGGGCGCGAGTTCGTGCGCGTCTCGCTCGGCGGCGTGCGCGACGAGGCCGAGATCCGCGGACATCGCCGCACCTATATCGGCTCGATGCCCGGCAAGATCATCCAGTCGATGCGGAAGGCGAAGTCGTCCAATCCGCTGTTCCTGCTGGACGAGATCGACAAGATGGGCGCCGATTTCCGCGGCGATCCGTCCTCGGCTTTGCTCGAGGTCCTCGACCCCGAGCAGAACGGAACCTTCAACGACCATTATCTCGAGGTCGACTACGATCTGTCCAACGTGATGTTCATCACGACCGCGAATACGCTCAATATTCCGGGCCCGCTGATGGACCGCATGGAGATCATCCGGATCGCGGGCTACACCGAGAACGAGAAGGTCGAGATCGCGCGCAAGCACCTGATCCCGAACGCGGTGTCCAAGCATGGCCTGGACTCCAAGGAGTTCTCGATCGACGACGACGCGCTGCTGCTGTTGATCCGCCGCTACACCCGCGAAGCGGGCGTGCGTAACCTGGAACGTGAGCTCTCCACACTCGCCCGCAAGGCGGTGAAGGAGCTGATGATCTCCAAGAAGAAGTCGGTCAAGGTCACCGAGAAGACTCTGGAAGAGCTGCTCGGCGTGCCGAAGTTCCGCTTCGGCGAGATCGAGAGCGAGCCGCAGGTCGGCATCGTCACAGGCCTTGCCTGGACCGACGTCGGCGGCGAGCTGCTGACGATCGAAGGCGTCATGATGCCCGGCAAAGGCAAGATGACGGTCACGGGCAATCTGCGTGACGTGATGAAGGAGTCGATCTCCGCGGCGGCGTCCTACGTCCGCTCGCGCGCGATCAACTACGGCATCGAGCCGCCGCTGTTCGACCGGCGCGACATCCACGTGCACGTGCCGGAGGGCGCGACGCCGAAGGACGGCCCGTCCGCGGGCGTCGCCATGGCCACCGCGATCATCTCGGTCATGACCGGCATCCCGGTCCGCCACGATGTCGCGATGACCGGCGAGATCACGCTGCGCGGCCGTGTGCTGCCAATCGGCGGCCTGAAGGAGAAGCTGCTGGCTGCGGCCCGCGGCGGCATCAAGACGGTGCTAATCCCCGAGGATAACGCCAAGGATCTCACGGAGATTTCCGATGCGATCAAGGGCGGCATGGAGATCATTCCGGTCTCGCGTCTCGACGACGTCGTCGCCAAGGCGCTGGTGAAGAAGCCCGTGCCGATCGTCTGGGAAGAGGACACCAAGGTGACGGTGAAGCCGGACGGCGATGAAGCAGCCGGCGGCCTGACCGCTCACTAGGCTTCAGCGAAAAGATGATAAAACGGCGCCTTCGGGCGCCGTTTTTGTTTTCGGCGGGCAAGGAGACGAGGGCAATGCAGATCGACGGGCAATGCCATTGCGGGAGGATCACCTTCGAGGCCGAGGTCGATCCGGAGGAGGTCTCGGTCTGTCACTGCACCGATTGCCAGACGCTGACCGGCTCGCCGTTCCGGGTGACCGCGATCTGCACCAAGGCCGACGTCAAGCTGACCGCCGGTGCGCCCAAGATCTACGGCAAACGCGGCGACAACGGCCGGATGCGCTTCCAGCACTTCTGCGCCGATTGCGGTTCCCCGCTGTTCACCAGCGGCGAGGGCGACCAGGCCGACGATTGGGGCATCCGCTGGGGCTCTATCCGCCAGCGCGACAAACTGCGCCCCGTCAGGCAGATCTGGTGCCAGTCGGCGGCGGTGTGGATCGACGCCGTGCCGCTGCTGCCGGGGAGGCCGCAGGATTGACACCCAAGTCATTGGGGCTGGGGCCTTGCCCCGTCGGGGCACGTAGGGCTAAAGAGGCGGCGAGGGCGATTAGCTCAGCTGGTTAGAGCATCTCGTTTACACCGAGAGGGTCCGCGGTTCGAATCCGTGATCGCCCACCAGCATTCGCTCGCTTCGCGAGCTACGGCTTGGCAAGCCGGTACAGCCGAACATTAGCGCGAAGCGAGCGAAGGCGGGCGTTTGGCGGCGAGCTTCGGCCAGGTAAGGCCAAGCCATTAGTGATCCTTGTCACAGGCGCGCGCGCCGGAATGGGCCAATATCAACCCGCAAGTCACAACGGAGGGTTGGTCCAATGTGCGCGTTGCTGGATTTCATTTATCGCCATTGCTGCCGGGCGTGCCTGCGCGAAGCGCGGCGCATGAATCACGGCGGTTCGGCCATCGCAATCTGGTAATTCCGGAGTTGGGCGCGTCGCGAAGGCGAGCGGCCCCCAACCAGCCTCGGCTCCCGGAAAGGGTGCGCTGGACATCTCGACGTGATATCGCCGCTGTGCGGTCGCAGAACCGCAACGGGACGGGCATCACGAATGGGAATGGCCGGGAACACCATGCAACAGCCTAGCGGACACGAGCAAAACGCCGACCAGATCGCCTATTGGAACGGCCCGAGCGGCCAGCGCTGGGCCGATCGCCATGCGGCGCAAGAGAGCCTGCTCGGACCGATTGCCGACGCGCTGATCGAACGCGCCAAGCCGAGGCCCGGTGAGCGCGTCCTCGATGTCGGCTGCGGCTCCGGTGCGACGACGTTCGCGTTCGCCAAGTCAGTGGCACCCGATGGGTTCGCGCTCGGCCTCGACGTGTCCGAACCGATGCTGTCGCAGGCGCGCGCGTTTGCGCCAAAGGGCCTGCCGCTCGATTTCGTGCTGGCGGATGCGACGGTGCATCCGTTCGAGCCGGCGAGCTTTGATCTTTTGGCCTCACGCTTCGGTGTGATGTTCTTTGCCGATCCCATTGCGTCCTTCAGCAATCTTCGCCGGGCGCTAAAGCCGACCGGGCGGCTTGCCTTCGCCTGCTGGCGCGAGCCGAAGGAAAATCCGTGGATGATGGCGCCGCTGATGGCGGTCTACAAGCACGTGCCGAAGATGCCGCCGGTCGGGCCGGAGGAGCCGGGGCCGTTCGCCTTCGCCTCGGAGGAGCGCGTGATGCGCATCCTGAAGGGAGCGGGGTTCGTCGACATGGCGATGGAGCCGCACAATGTGGCGATGGATGTCGCGATCGGCGGCGGCCTCGATGCCGCGGTTGATGGCGCCTTGCAGATCGGCCCCGCCAGCCGCGCGCTGCAGGGACACCCGCCGGAGACGTACACGGCCGCAAGAGCCTCGATCCGCGAGATGCTCGCGCCGTTCCAGAAGGGGCAGAGCGTGGCGTTGCAAGGCGCGATCTGGATCGTGACCGCGAAGGCGACGTAGTCGCCCCCGAATTTCCGGTTGCGAGCATTGAAGATGAATCCAGCACTGAACCAGCGCACGGGTCTTTCGTTCGCCTTGCCCCGGTGGGCACATTCCATCGCCTGGTTCTGGATCTGGGTCTGCGCGATCGGCCTGGCCTTGATGGTCCACCTGGCTTTCCTGGTGGCCTGGCCTGATCACTTCATTCATGAAGACAGCGCGGCATATCTCATACAGGCAGAATCCATCCTGAAAGGGCAGTATATCGAGGACACGATGAAGCGGCCATACGGCCTGGCCATCTTCCTCGTGCTGCTGTCAAAACTGTTCGGCCCGAACATCCTCGTCTTCGTCGTCGCGCAGCATCTGTTGAGCATCGGCACGGCGCTTTTGGTTGCAGGGATCGTGCGTTTTGCCGGCGCGCCGCGTTTCTTCGCGCTGTTGGCCTTTTGTCTTGCGGCGTTGCACGGCCGGATCGTCCACTACGACAACACGATCGGTGCGGAGACGATCTCCAACTTCCTGGTCAGTCTTGCGGCCTTCATCGCCGCGGGCGCCACCTTCAGGAAATGGCCGGCCTTGCCGGCCGCAGCGGCTGTAGGCTTGACGCTCGGCGCTGTGATGACCTGCCGGTCGGCGGCGGTCGGACAGGCCGCAATCATTCTGTTGTGGCTGGTGGTGGTGCTGGACGGACGACTCCTGCGCCGGCTCGGCGTGCTTGCCCTGGCAGGCTTTTTCGCCTCGGCCGTCTATCTGACGCCGGCGGCGATCAACTTGGCGATCGGCAAACGCCCGGCCGGCAACGAGACCCTGGCCGTGATGGCCTTCGTGGTCGGCTATTCCGGCGATTTCGAGCACGGCGTTCATCTCGACCGGAAGGCGCAGGCGCGGGGGTATGTCGAGCAGATGCGGGCCGCGGATACCCCTCAGGGATGGCCCGACATCGGTGTCTACCAGTGGCCGTTCGGCGCGATGCACCGGCTGGCGAAGACCGGCGACAGCGATACGGATCTCGAGCGGGTCGTGCGTGACATCTTCATCGAGACGCTGACGACGCCGTCGACGCTCTATCGACACCTCACGAAACACTTTCTCCGGGAGATGTACTTCCTGTTGTTCGACGCAAATTCGGTTGCGCGGCGGACGCCCAGTCCGCAGGGCTATGAGTTCTTCATGGACCGCGACAGGTTCCCGTTCTTTGGCAGCCCGACCGGGTTGAAGTCCGGACAGTTGGTTCACGACTACTACAAACCCTGGGGGCCACTGTCGCGGCTGCTGCCGACCGCGAATCAGTTTCAGCTCAACCTGAACCGTCTCTTTGCGCGTGGCTACGCGCCGAGCTCGGATCTGGTCGCGCTGTGCTGCGGGTTGCAGGTTTCGACCGAATACGACGATTTCCCGGGTCTGATCTGGTGGCTGTCCTCGGCGACACTCGGCCTTGCGCTCTTGCTCCTGATTGGCGTCCCCGCGAGCCATGCGGGTTTGGTTCGGTGGCCGACCGGCCACCTCGTTGCCGGCGGCACCTTGATGATCCTGCTGGCGATGGTCAGCGCCGCGTTTCCGACCTTCCTCATTTATGGGCTCAATCGCTACGCGTATTACGCCATACCTTTCCTCGCCGGCTCGAGCGCGATCCTGGGGAGTGTGCTGTTCGACTGGCTCAGGGCCAGAGCAAGGGCCAAGGCCGACCGCGGCGAAGCATAGGCGCGGTTACACCACGTCATCCGGCGCCAGCGCGCAGCCATTGTCCGGATGGGTCTCGACCTGAAGCGTGGTGTGGCCGATGCGATGGGTCGTCTTCAGGAGCTGCGCCGTCTCCATCAGGAAGGCATCGCCGGTGCCGGCGGGCATGACGAGGTGGCAGGTCAGCGCCGTCTCGGTGGTCGAGATCGGCCAGACATGGAGATCGTGGATCGCCGACACGCCGGGACGCGCCAGCAAGAAGGCTCTGATCGCGGCGAGGTCGGTGCCCTTGGGTACTGCTGCCATCGACATGTCGATGGAGCCGCGCAACAGGCTGGTCGTGCTCCACAGGATGGTGGCGCAGATGACGAGGCTGGTGAGGGGGTCGAGCCAGAGCCAGCCGGTCCAGATGATCAGCGCCGCCGAGACCACGACGCCGAGCGAGACCGCAGCGTCGGCGGCCATGTGCAAGTAGGCGCCTTCGATGTTGATGTCGTCCTTGCGCCCGCTCGCGAACAGCATGGCGGTGAAGCCGTTGATGAGGATGCCGATGCCGGCGACCACCATCACCGTGACGCCCGCGACCGGCTCCGGCTCGCGCAGCCGCAGGATCGCCTCCCAGCCGATCGCGCCGGTTGCGACCAGCAGGAACACCGCATTGGCCAATGCCGCCAGGATGGTGGAGGCGCGAAAGCCGTAGGTGAAGCGGCCGCTCGGCGCCCGCCGCGCCGCGATCGAGGCGCCCCAGGCCACGACCAGTCCGAGGACGTCGCTGAGGTTATGGCCGGCATCCGCGAGCAGGGCGGTGGAGTTGCCGAGATAGCCGTAGACAGCCTCCGCCACGACCAGCGCGGTGTTGAGCGCAATGCCGATCGCGAAGGCCTTGCCGAACTTCGCGGGGGCATGGACATGGCCGTGACTGTGGTCGTGACCATGACCATGGTCGGCATGATCATGGTGGTGATGACCGTGATGGTCGTGGCTGCCCAATTCTAGCGCTCCCCGGACGTCGCCAAATCAGGTGCCATTGTAGGCGTTTCGTTTGCGACGTCACGGCGGAACAGCACGTAGAGCGCGGGCAGCACCAGCAATGTCAGCACCGTCGAGGAGATGATACCGCCGATCACCACGGTCGCCAGCGGCCGCTGCACCTCGGCACCGGCACCGGTCGCGAGCGCCATCGGCACGAAGCCGAGCGAAGCGACCAGGGCGGTCATCAGCACCGGGCGCAGCCGCGTCAGCGCGCCCTCGCTCACGGCGGCCGCGACGGGCCGCCCCTCGCTGCGCAGCCGTTCGATGAAGGCGATGATGACGAGGCCGTTGAGCACGGCGACGCCGGAGAGCGCGATGAAGCCGACGCCGGCGCTGATGGACAGCGGAATACCGCGCAGCAGCAGCGCGGCGACGCCGCCGGTCAGCGCCAGCGGCACGCCGGAGAACACCAGCGCCGCATCCGCCGCCGATCCCATGCCCATGAACAGCAGCAGGAACACCAGCAGCAGCGCCACCGGGACCACGATCATCAGCCGCTTGGTGGCGGAGACCAACTGCTCGAACTGTCCGCCCCAGCCGATCCAGTAGCCGGGTGGCAGCTTGACCTTCTCGGCGACGGCCGCCTCGGCATCAGTGACGAAGGAGCCGAGGTCGCGCGCGCGGACATTGGCGGTGACGACGATGCGCCGCTTGCCGTTCTCGCGGCTGATCTGGTTCGGGCCGGGCGTGGCGTCCACGGTTGCAACCGACGACAGCGGCACATAGCGCATCTGGGTGAGCGGGGAGGCGGATAGCGCGGAGCGGACGGCCGTGCCGGTTGCTGCGTCCTCACCGGGCGGCAGCGGGATCGGGATCGCGCGGATCGCCTCGAGATTGCCGCGCAGATGCTCCGGCAGCCGAACCACGATCTCGAAGCGGCGATCGCCCTCGAACAGCTTGCCGGCCGACTTGCCGCCGACGGCGATCTCGACGATGCCTTGCACCTCACTGACGCTGAGGCCGTAGCGGGCGAGCGCCTGGCGATCGAGGCGGACGGTGAGGATCGGAAGCCCTGCGACCTGCTCGATCTTGACGTCGCTGGCGCCGCGGATGCCGCGGATCGCGGCCTCCACCTGCCTTGCCGCGCCTTGCAGGATGTCGAGGTCATCGCCGAAGATCTTGACGCCGACGTCGCTACGCACCCCCGAGATCAGCTCGTTGACGCGGAATTGGATCGGCTGGGAGATTTCATAGGCGCTGCCGGGAATGTCGTCGGCGGCCTTGTCGATGGCTTCGATCACCTCCGATTTCGATTTGCCCGGATCGGGCCATTCGGCGCGCGGCTTCAGCATGATGTAGCCATCCGTCTGCGCCGGCGACATTGGGTCGGTGGCGATCTCGGCGGTTCCGATGCGGGTGAAGAACTCCTTCACCTCCGGAATCTGCGTGATGCGCTTCTCCAACGCCTTCTGCAGGTCCAGCGATTGCGTCAGACTGGTGCCGGGAATCCGGATCGAGGCCAGCGCGACGTCGCCTTCGTCCAGGCTCGGAATGAATTCGCCGCCCATCCGCGAAGCGGCGATGCCGCTTGCGACCACGATGAATGCGGCCATGATGGCAACCGCGCCGCGGTTGTCGATGGCAAAGTGGAGCAGCGGGAGATAGGCGCGCTTGGCCATCCGCATGAACAGGTTTTCGTGCTCGGACACCTTGCCGGTGACGAAGATGGCGACGGCCGCCGGCACGAAGGTGATCGAGAACAGCACGGCTGCGCCCAGCGCCATCAGCACGGTCAGCGCCATCGGCGTGAACATCTTGCCCTCGACCCCCGTCAGCGTCAGCACGGGCAGATAGACCACCGCGATGATCAGCGTTCCGAACAGGCTCGGCTTGATCACCTCGCCCGACCCGCGCAGAATCGCGCGCAGCCGCTCGGAGGTCGTGAGCAGGCCGCCTTTCTCGCGCTGGGCCGCGGCCAGCATGCGCAGGCAATTCTCGACGATGATCACGGCGCCGTCGACGATGATGCCAAAGTCGATCGCGCCCAGGCTCATCAGGTTCGCGCTGACTTTCGTCTCGACCATGCCGGTGATCGTCATCGCCATGGACAGCGGAATGACGCAGGCCACAACGAGGGCGGCGCGGATGTTGCCGAGGATCAGGAACAGCACGGCCACCACCAGGGCGGCGCCTTCGAGGAGGTTGTTCCTGACCGTGCGGATGGTGGCTTCGACCAGATCGGTGCGGTCGTAGACAGTTCGCGTCACGACGCCATCGGGCAGCGATTTGGCAATCTCCTCGAGCCGGGCCGCGACCCGGCGCGCCACAGTGCGGCTGTTCTCGCCGATCAGCAGCATGGCGGTGCCGAGCACGGTCTCCTCACCATCGCGCGTCGCGGCGCCCGTGCGCAAATCGCGGCCTTCCGTGACGGTGGCGACGTCCCTGATCCTGACGGGATTGCCGCCGCGCGAGCCGATGACGACGTCCTGGATTTCGCCGATATTGCCGACCTGGCCCGGCGAGCGAACAAGGTATTGCTCGCCGTTGCGCTCGATATAGCCGGCGCCGACATTGGCGTTGTTGGCGGCGAGCGCCGTCATGACGTCGCGAAAGCCGAGCCGGTAGGCCATCAGCTTGCCGGGGTCCGGCAGCACGTGGAATTGCCGCTCGAAGCCGCCGATGGTGTTGACCTCGATCACACCAGGCACGTTGCGAAGCTGCGGCTTGATGATCCAGTCCTGCACGGTGCGCAAATCGGTCAGCGAATAGCCGTGGCCGCCTTGCGTCTTGGCGTTCGTCTTGGCTTCGACGGTGTACATGAAGATCTCGCCGAGCCCGGTCGAGACCGGACCCATCGCGACCTCGACGCCAGCTGGGAGCTGGTCCTTCACCTGCTGAATGCGCTCGCCGACGAGCTGGCGGGCGAAAAAGATGTCGGTGCCGTCCTTGAAGACGACCGTCACCTGGCTGAGGCCGTAGCGCGACAGCGAGCGGGTATAGTCGAGCTTGGGCAGGCCGCCCATCGCGGTCTCGACGGGGAAGGTGATGCGCTGCTCGGTCTCGAGCGGCGAATAGCCGGGCGCGCGGGTGTTGATCTGGACCTGGACGTTGGTGATGTCAGGCACCGCGTCGATCGGAAGGCGCTGGAAATTCCAGGCCCCGAAGGCGACGGCGCCGAGCGCGAACAGCAGGACCAGCCAGCGCTGATGCAGCGAGACGGCGATCAGGCGCTCAATCATGTTCGGCCTCGCCCTTGCCCATCTCCGCCTTCACGACGAAGCTGTTCTCGGCAACGTAGTGCTCGCCGGCCGAAAGACCCGCCTTGATCTCGACATGGCGCGGATCGGAATCGCCGAGCTCTACGGGCCGCGCCTCGATCTTGTCGCCGTCCTCGCGCACGAACACGATGGTCCGGTTCTCCAGCGTCTGGATCGCGCTCCTGCGCACGGCGACCGCGACGTTGCGTGCGGCGAGGATCAGCCGTGCCGTGACGAACAGGCCGGGGCGCAGACGGCCGTCCGGATTTTGCAGCACCACGCGTGCCAATGCGGTCTGGGTCTCGCTGGAGCCGATCGGCGCCATGTAGGAGATCGTGCCCTTGATCTCGCCGCGGCCATCGTCGGGATCGATCAGCACCTCGTCGTTGAGGTGGACGCGCCGGAGATCCTGCCGGTAGATCGACAGGTCGACCCAGATGGTCGAGAGGTCGGCGACGACGAAGGCCGGCTTCTGCTCGGAGGCGTATTCGCCGAGCGAGATCTGCCGCTCGATGACGGTGCCGGCAAGGGGCGCCTTCAGCTCGTAGACGGTGAGGCTCTGGTTGCTCTCGATCGCGGCGAGCAGGTCGTCCTTGCCGACCTTGTCGCCGATGCGCTTCTGGATCGATTTGGCGAGGCCCGGAAAGCGCGGCGTCACCTGCACCACGGCTTCCTGGTTGGCGCGCAGGATGCCGTTGAAGGCGAGCGTGTCGGTCAGGGTGGCGCTCGCGGCTTCTGCCAGCGTCACGCCCGCGGCTGCCAGCTTGACGTCGGAGATGCGGATGCGGTCGGCACCGTGCTCGTCCTGCTCGACATGGTCGTTCGGCTTCTTCTCGGAATGCTCGGTGTGCTCGGTATGCGCGGGCGTGGCCGGAGCGAGCAGGGAATAGCCGTAGGCGCCGAGCGCGGCGGCAACGATGGCGACGAGAATGGTGGAGGACGTCTTCATCGTGCGCTCTCCCGCGCCAGCGTGAAGGGATTGCCGACGAGACCTTCGATGGTCGCAACGCCCGCGTGGAAATTCTGAAGCGCCTCCTGCTCGCGCAGCCGCGCTTGCGTGACGCTGGCCTGGGCGTCGAGCACCTCGAGCAGGGTGAAGCGGCCCTGGCCGTAGCCTTGCGAGATCGCCTCGGACGCCTCGACGGCCTTGGGGATGGCGGTCTCGCGCAGCACCGCGAGCTCGCGCAGCGAGCCCTGGACCGAGTCATAGGCGCGGCCGGCAATCACGATCAACGTGTTGCGGTTGGCCTCGCGCTCGGCCTTGGTCTTGGCGAGGCTTTCCTGCGCCGAGAGGATGTTGCCCTGGTTCTGGTCGAACACGGGGATCGGCACCGAAAGGGAGAGCCGCACCGCATCGTCATTGGTCTCGTTGAAGTGGCGCCAGCCGGCCGCGATCCGCACGTCCGGATACGGCTTGAGCCGCGCCAGCAGCAGCTCGGCATTGCGCTGGGCAAAGACCGCGGTCCAGCGCACCAGTTGCGGATTGGCGTCGATGGCGGCCACCACCGACTGGAACGTCGGCGGCTTGCCCATGGTGTCGAGGCGGCCGGAAACCTCGCCGAATTTCGCCGCGGGATCGCCCATCAGCACCGCAAGCTCGCGCCGGGCGCTGGCCAGCGTCGCCTTGAAGCGCTCGCGGTCGGCCTTCACCAGGGCGGAGGCGACCTCGGCGCGGCCGGTCTCGGCCGGCGAGGAGGCGCCGGCCTCGACGCGGCGGCGCAGCAGCGGCGTCAAGCGGTCGATCGCCGCAATCTGCTCGTCGAGGATCTGGATGCGCCGCTGCGCGCCGAGCACGCCGAGGAAGGCGATCGCGGTTTCCGACAGCACCTCCAGCCTGACCGCCTTGTGTTGGATCGCGGCGACCTCGATGCCAGCCGCGCCGGCCGCGATCCGCGCGTCGCGCTTGCCGAACAGCTCGAAGGCCTGGCTGATCTGGAGCGTGGTCTCGGCCGATCGCGTCCCGCGGTACTTGCCGGAGCCGAATGAATCGTCCTGCTCGTACGACAGTTCCGGATTGAGCAGGGCGCCCGCCTGGATGCGCTGGCCCGTGGCGATGCCGACGTCGCGCTCCGCCGCCGTCAGGCGCGGGCTCGCGGCCAGCGCGCGCGACAGCGCGCTCCGCATCGTCAAAGTCTGGGCGTGAGACGGCGCAACCGCCAATCCTGCAATCAGACACGCTGCCGCGCACGCCAGGCGCGCGGCCATTCCCCTGCGAAACATGAAACCGACCCGTGAAGGATGAACCTAATGGGCGCGGACGCCCGACCAATCCGTTCAGGCAATGTGTTTGGGAGGCGGGGAGTCGGTATCGGGGATGATGCCGGCGAGCCGGGGTGCAGGCTGCGGGCTGGATGCGGATGCAAGCGCGACCGAAACGGCCGCCGGCGCCGGCTGTGTCACCGTCAGCGAGAAGCAGCCATGGCAATGATGTCCGCCGATGGCCTTGTGGTCGCTGTGGCCAGCGGGACCGTCAAGGACAGCGGCGATCTCCGAGCCGCCGCCGGGCGTGGTGACGTCGATGTCGTGCGAGCCATGCAACGCGCCCGCGAGCAGATAGACGACCGCGATCAGCACAGACAGCAGCCCGCGCCAGTTGCGCCGGCGGCAAGTTCCTGAGGGCTGGCGGTTCGCGGGCACGACGTCACTCTGGTTGCGGTCTGTGCCCGGCCTAGCATGGGGGTGGGAACAGTGTCGACCCGCAACATTGTTACGTCCCTTGAAGAATTGCCGCAGTGCTGGCCGCAGACGCCAGCGCGCTCCTCATTGGCGCGTGATCAGGCCCAGTTGAGCGTCGGCTGCCGCTTCGCATGCCACCTCTGGAACATCGCCGGTGTTGCCGGCGTCGGCTGATGCGATTGCGCACCGGCCGGCTTCCATCGCCTGCTCCAGCCATTTGATGGCTTCATCGATCCATCTGTCGTGCTGCTCGGGATCGGCGATCGCCTTTTCCCGAAATGCATCTGCCTGATGAAGGCACGCCGTTCTGCGATCCACGCGGCTCTCCCCGGTCCGGACTTTCCACCCCGGTCCGCATCCTTTGGGATCGCAGAGCCGGCGTCGCTAACATGGGACAGGAAGCGCAAAAGGAAGGCCCCAGCCCGGGGCTAACCGGCTGAGGCCTTCGTGCTCGCAATCTTCATCCTTGGGACTCGAACAGGCAACGCCCGTCTTGCCGGTTCGTTCCGCGATTGATGCCGAATTAGGAACGTTCCTCATACCTCGCGATTTAGCGAGCAGGAGAAACTGAGGAGGACGGGACTATGGACGGACTGATTTATCTCATCGGCTTGATCGTCGTGGTCATGGCGATCCTGTCGTTCTTCGGCCTGCGCTGAGAGAACGGCAATGGAAACCCTCGTACGCGACAACATGATGGAGGGCGGTGCGACGGCTGTCGACGACCGCCGGACCATCCAGTGGAGCTCGGTGCTCGCGGGTGCTCTCGCCGCCGGCGCAATGTCGTTCATTCTGGTCGGCTTCGGTGTTGCGGTCGGTCTGGGTGTCAGTTCGGCCTCGCCGACCTGGCGCGATGCCTCGGCGGCGCTGGCGCTGCTCTCCGGGCTCTATCTGATCATCCAGGCGATCATCAGCTTCGGCTTCGGCGGCTACATCGCTGGGCGGACAACCCGCCCGGCGCCTGCGCTTGCAACGATCGAGGACGATGGCGAGCGGCGCGACGGGCTGCATGGCCTGACCGCCTGGGCATTGGCCGTGCTGGCTGGCGCAGCTCTGCTGGCGCTTCTTGGCGCTGCTGCGATCGACCGTTCGCCGATGCGCAGTTCGGCGAGCAATACCTCCGCGGCTGAGCCTCTGCTGAGCTATGAGCTCGACAAGCTGTTCCGCGCGCCACGGCGCGCGCCAAACACGGATCTGAGGGAAGCCCGCGCCGAAGCGGGGCGTGTCCTCATGACGTCATCCAGCCACAGCGGCGTCAGCGCCGATGACCGGACCTACCTCGTGCAGCAGGTTGCCGCAGTAACGGGACTGGCGGCCCCTGACGCCGAACGGCGCGTCGATGTGCTGATCGCGGACTCGAAGACGGCCATCAATCGCGCGCGGCGCAACGCGATCATCGTGGCCTTCTCGGTCGCAGCCGCGACCCTGATCGGCGCCGCGGTGGCTTGGGCTGCGGCTGTCGCTGGCGGACGGCATCGTGACGGAGAGCCGTTGCCGAACTGGATGGCGAGCTCAAATCGCTTCCACCGCAATCCGCGCGCAATGCCGGTGCCGTAGGCTCCAAAACAAATGGCCGGGCGCAAGCCCGGCCATAACGGACGCCTGCACGAAGCTTCAGGCCTTCTCTTCCCAGATCATCGCCAGATGCACGATAGTCTGGACGGCTTTTTCCATGTCCTGCCGGCTGACCCATTCGAGCCGCGAATGAAACGCGTGCTCGCCGGCAAAGATGTTGGGGCAGGGCAGGCCCATGAAGGACAGGCGGGAGCCGTCGGTGCCGCCGCGGATCGCGGTGCGCATCGGCCGCAGGCCGGCGCGGCGGATCGCCTCGATGGCGTATTCGAGGATGTGCGGGTGACGGTCGATCACCTGCTTCATGTTGCGGTACTGCTCCCGCACCTCGAACGTGTAGGTCGAGCGCGGATAGTCCTTCATCACGTCCTTGACGATGGTCTCGAGCAGGACCTCCTTCTCCTTCAGCCCTTCCTCGGTGAAGTCGCGGACGATGAAGGAGAGCGTCGCCTGTTCCAGCGCACCCTCGATGCCGATTGGATGCAGAAAGCCCTGCTTGCCCGAGGTCGTCTCCGGCGAGCAGCCTTCCTTCGGCAGCCGCTCGACGATGGCGGCCGCGATCTTGATCGCATGCTCCATCTTGCCCTTGGCGTAGCCGGGATGGGCGCTGACGCCGTTGATGGTGATGGTGGCGCCGTCGGCCGAGAAGGTCTCGTCCTCGACGCAGCCGGCGCTTTCGCCGTCCATGGTGTAGCCGAAATCGGCACCGAGCTTCTTCAGGTCGACATTGTCGACGCCGCGGCCGATCTCTTCGTCCGGCGTGAACAGGATCTTGATGGTGCCGTGCTTCACATCGGGATTGTTGATGAAGAAGTGCGCGGCATCCATGATCTCGGCGACGCCCGCCTTGTTGTCGGCACCCAGCAGCGTCGTGCCGTCGGTGGTGATGATGTCGTTGCCGATCTGGTTCTTCAGCGCGGGGTGCTCGGCGAAGCGGATCACCTGGCTGGTGTCGCCCGGCAGGGTGATGTCACCGCCGCGATAGTTCTTCAGAACTTGCGGCTTGACGTCCTTGCCGGTGACGTCGGGCGAGGTGTCCATGTGGGAGCAGAAGCAGATCACCGGCACCTTCTTGTCGGTGTTGGCCGGGATCGTTCCGTAGACGTAGCCGTAATCGTCGAGATGCGCGTCCGCGACGCCCATGGCCTTCAGCTCGGCGGCGAGCACGCGGCCGAGATCCTTCTGCTTCTCGGTCGAGGGCGAGTGAGGGGAGTCCGGATCAGACTGGGTGTCGATGGTGACGTAGCGCAGGAAGCGCTCGGTCACGGTATGCGAAAAGGTGAGGGAGGACATTTCTGGTCAAACCGCCGGGGTCAGGGAAGCAGCCGGTATACCAGAAAAGCGGGCCGCGTTGCGGCAGGAAGGAGGTGGGATCAGGCTTAACGAAGAGTAGCCTCAGATCGCCTCTTTCAGTTCCTTGACCGGACGGAAGGTGACCTTCTTGCTGGCCTTGATGTGGATCGGCTCGCCGGTGGCGGGATTGCGGCCGGTGCGGGCGGCGCGCTTGCGGACCTGGAGGATGCCGAGCCCGACGATGCGGACCCGGTCGCCCTTCTTGAGGTGCTTGGCGATCAAATCGACCATGTCGGTCAGGACCGCCTCGGCGCGCTTTTTCGACAGATCCTGGCTCTCGGCGATATCGGCGGCGAGCTGCTTGAGCGTGATGGTGGCGGGAGCGGCTGCCTTCTTCGCCGAATCCTTCTTGGCCGAATCCTTCTTAGCCATGACTGGCCTCCTCGGTTGTCCAATGACAGGGCCTCCCTGGAAAAGCCGAGAATGCGTGGGGATCCCTCTAAGTCCTTTGAGACCTAGACGATTCGGGCGCGGCTGACACCGCCGCGGGTCCGGCCGGACGAACGTCGTCCACGGCTCGCCGCAGCTGCGACGGCCCTGAAGGAGTTCAAGCTAAGACTATGAAGGGATTGCCAAAATGGCGCGAGAGACGGGGCTCGAACCCGCGACCTCCGGCGTGACAGGCCGGCGCTCTAACCAACTGAGCTACTCCCGCGTGGTTCGCTGAACGCGCGCGGAACGAGGGGGGACTTAAAGGCGGGGCTGAGTGAAGTCAAGGACGTTGCGCTGGCACGGTGTATCTCGGCTAAGCATTGCTCTGGAAAACGAAAAAGGCCGCCCGGAGGCGGCCATCGGTCAGCCCGGAAGAGGACGTATCAGCGAATCTCGGACGTGCCCGCGCTCGTCACCACCACCGGCTTGCCGGCCTTGATCACGTGGGTGGACTGGGCGGTCTGGCTGTAATCGGCATTGGTGCGGGCCGCGATGCCGAAGCCGGCGACCACGATGCCGGCCACCAGCGCCACCACCACGA
Source organism: Bradyrhizobium sp. TM233 (assembly GCF_036247965.1). Lineage (NCBI taxonomy): Bacteria > Pseudomonadati > Pseudomonadota > Alphaproteobacteria > Hyphomicrobiales > Nitrobacteraceae > Bradyrhizobium > Bradyrhizobium sp. TM233. Next base: position 243,039 of record NZ_BTIG01000008.1, read on the forward strand.
TCTTCAGGTGGGTCGCACGATCAGCAGAGTGAATGGAGTGGTTCATCTGAGCCTCCCGACGGGCTTTGCCGCCGTCTATGGGCTCATGTCTTAAGGACCATCTGTTTCCGGATGGTTTCGCGGGTTCCGCAAAATGGTTTCATTAATACGCCCGCTGGGTTTCGCCGGGCTTACGGCCGGAAAAGGTCTCAGGCCGCCGCCCGGTCGATATCGGCCCGGATCGAGCGCGCCGCCCAGATGAAGAGCAGGGCGCCGAGCGTGGTCGTGACCGCCGCCGAGAGCAGGGAATAGCGCACGGCTTCAGTGCCATAACTGCCCTTCAGCGCGTCGTTGACCACGCCGACCGCGAGCGGGCCGACGCCCTGGCCGAAGCAGGTCGCGGTGAGCGCGATCAGCGCGGAGGCCAGCGCCCGCATGCTGGGCTTGGCCACCGTCTGCGCGATCGCGAAGATCGGCCCCAGATGGAAGCCGACCAGGAACGAGGTCAGCGCCAGCATGGCAACCATCATCGCGAAATCCTGCGTCAGCATGCAGAGCGCGAACACGGGGCCAGCGAGGGCCGAGGTGATCGCGGGCGCCCACAGCTTCCAGCGGTCGTCGCGGCGGCTCACTTGCGCCACGACGAAGCCGCCGAGCAGGGTGCCGGCCATGCCGGCAAGGCCTTTGAAGGTGCCAGCATAGGTGCCGATCTCGGCGCTCGACAGATGGTGCACGCGGGCGAGGAACGGCGGAATCCAGGCCGCGGTCGCGTAGTTGGTGTAGGTGGTGAGGCAGAAGCCGATCAGGACGATGATGAAGCTTCGCTGCGAGACGAGGAAGCGCAGCGTCGGCCCGAGCGGCTCGGGCACGAAACTCTCCTGCATCGCGCCGCGCTTCGGCTCGGAGATCGTCAGCCACAGCACCAGTGCGAGCAGGATGCCGGGCAGGCCGGCGACGTAGAAGGCCATCCGCCAGCCATAGTGCTGGTTGACGTAGCCGCCGATGAAATAGCCGAGGAAGACGCCGAGATAGGTGCCGATAGCGTAGATGCCGAGGGCGCGTGGACGCTCGTTCTTGGCGAAGAGGTCGGCGACGATCGATTGCGAGGCCGGCGAGCCCGCGGATTCGCCGACGCCGACGCCGATGCGCGCCAGCGCCAGCGAGGTTACGCTGGTGGCCGCGCCGCACAGCGCAGTCATCGCGCTCCAGAACGCAAAGGCGACAGCGACGATGTTGCGGCGGTTGAGCCGGTCGGCGATGCGCGCGATGGGAATGCCGAGCAGGGAATAGAACAGTGCGAAGCCGAAGCCCGCGAGCAGGCCCATCATGGTGTCGCTGAGGGCGAACTCCTTTTTGATCGGCTCGATCAGCACGTTGAAGATCGTGCGGTCGAGGAAGTTCAGCGCGTAGATGATGGTGAGCAGCCCCAGCACGTAATAGCGCCGCGCCGGGGGCTTGGCCGCGGCAGCCGTTTGCACCGACATCTGTGACGTCACATCGACCATCGCTTCCCCCAATTTGTCTTTGTTATCGTTGTCGGTCCAGCCCTTCGTGGAGCTGGTAGATCAGCCTTCGCGGATGTAATTCCCCGCTTCGAATGCGACCGGAGGCGCGCCGGCATCGAACGAGACGCCGATCGGATCGCGGCCGGCGGCGAGCGCATCGAGCTGGTCGCTCAGCATGCGCCGGATCAACAGGATGCCGCGGTCGCTCTGGCCGAAATGCTCCTCGGAATGAACGGTGACCTCGCCCTGGCCGACCTGGGCCTCGTAATCGCCGGGGAATTGCTGGTGCTCTTGCTCGGTCATGTCCCACCAGAACTTGCCGTTGAATTTCGAGCGCATGCGGCTGATGTCGCCGGGAGCCTTGACGCGGCCGGCGACATAGATCCGGAAGGAGCCATCGTCGATCGGAAGCACCCAGCCGATCGACTCGACGCGGGCGAACTGCGCGACGCGCGGGTTCGGCACGACGCGCAGCGTCGGCAGCGCGGCCTCGCTGACGCGATAGAACACCTTGCCGTCGTCCTGCTTGCGCTCGGAGCGGACGAGGACGCCGCGCGGCGATTTCTCGAACGTCACCTCCGGGATCGACGCCATCATGTTGGTGAATTGCGGGCCCGAGAACGAGCCGTGCAGCACCGGCACGTGATAGGGATCGACCACGTTCTCGAAATGCTGCAGCCAGTTGCAGGGGATGATGGCGGGGCCACCGCCGCCGATCGAGGAATCATCGGCTTCGACCAGCTCGCCGTCGTCCATTGTCTCCAGGCATTCGTAAGCCGGCAGCACCGGGCGTTTCTCGGCCGGGCCCATATAGGCGAAGATCAGTCCGTAGCGTTCCTCGACCGGATACCAGGGCTGGCGCACCTTGTCCTTGAACTGGCCGCCGTCGAGCTCGCAGGGCTGCTCCAGGCAGTGGCCCTCGGTGTCGAACTTCCAGCCGTGATAGCAGCAGCGGATGCCGTCATCCTCGACCTTGCCATAGTAGAGCGTGGTGCCGCGGTGGCAGCAGCGGGCGTGCAAGAGGCCGGCGCGGCCATGCTTGTCGCGGAACAGCACCAGATCCTCGCCCAGTGCGCGCACTTTCTTCGGTGTGTCGGTGGCGTCACTGATGAGCCCGACCGGGTGCCAGTAGCGCCGCAGCAGCTCGCCCATCGGCGTGCCGCGCACGACCGAGGTGAGCTCGGTGCGCGTGTGCGCCGGCTTCATCGCATAGGCCGTGCCGAGATCACGATCCCGCTGGGTGATGGTCATGCCGGTCCTCCCGCTTTGGCCGTGATGGCCGGGCCTTTTCGATGCCTTGGATCCAGTGAAAGATAATTCGATGACAATGTCAACGATCTTCCAAATGCCTCTTGGTCGCATTGGATGAGGCGGCCGGCGGGGCTTGGCAGGCTCGGGCTTGGCAGGCTCGGACTTTCTTGGCAGAGGTGGATCATGAGCCAGATCGAGAGCAGGGGCGGGGCGACGTCGCCCGCAGACGAGAGCGAACCGTCGGCCCCGATCACCGTGATGCTGTCGTCGCGACTGATGGTGCTTGCCAATCTGCTCAAGCGCGGTGCGATCCTGCGCTACAAGCGCCTCACCGGATTGTCCTCGGTCGAGTTCGGTCTTGTCGCCTCGCTCGGCCGCCGGCCGCCGATGAGCGTGGCGCGGCTTGCCGAAGCCGTCGGTCAGGACAAGGGACAAATCAGCCGCGCGCTGGCCAATCTGCTCTCGCGCAAGCTGATCGCAAAATCGGCAAATCCGAAAGATAGCCGCGAAGTGCTGATCTCTCTGACGGCGGCGGGCCTTGCAGCGCATGATGCGATCGTCGACGGCGCGCAGGAGCGCAACCGGCGCCTGCTGGAAGATCTGAGCGAAGCCGAGTTCCACACGCTGCTGGGTCAAGTCGATCGGCTCACGGCGATCGCAGCCGAGATGCTCGAGAGCGAGAAGAACTCACGCTGATCTCGCCGCGCTCTCTCGATCGCGACATGTTGGATCGCTTCTAAGAGTCCTTCTAAGAAGTTTTCAATTAGGGAATTTTCGCGCCCTCACATAAGCGTCGCCGTTGAGCGCATGCCGTCCGGGGACAGGCGGCATGACGCATCGAACATGCAGCTTCGGGGTGGCGCGTTGAACAGTCTGGGAATGCTGCGGTCGGCCGTATTGGCGACCGCTTCCGCTTTGGTCTTGGTGCCGCAGGCATCGCTTGCACAATCGTCCGCGCAGAGTGGCGCAACGAACCTGCCGTCGGTGACCGTCACCGCGCCGGAAACGCGCCGCCGCGCCGCCACGACTCCTCAGCGCCGTGCGCCGCGGTCGTCGGAGCAGACCGCCAACAGGAACAGGCCGCCGCAGCAGCGCGATGTCGGCTTCGTCGAGACGCCGCGCGGCCCGGTGAACGGCTACGTCGCGGGCCGCAGTTCGTCCGGCACCAAGACCAACACGCCGATCATGCAGACGCCGCAATCGGTGTCCGTGATCGGCGCCGAGCAGATCCGCGACCAGAAGCCGAACAAGCTCGACGAAGTGCTGCGCTACACCGCCGGAGTGCGCGCCGGCACCTTCGGTGCCGACACGCGCAACGACTGGTGGCTGATCCGCGGCTTCAAGTCCGACGACATCGGACTGTTCCTCGACGGCATGCAGCTGTTCTACACCTCCTATGCGAGCTGGCGGCTGCCGCCGTCCAACATGGAGCGCGTCGAGGTGCTGCGCGGTCCGTCCGCGGTGCTCTACGGCGGATCGAGCCCGAGCGGCATCGTCAACGTCATCAGCAAGATGCCGCCAGCCGAGCCGATCCGCTACATCGAGACCGGCGTCAACAATTTCGGCAACGCTTATGTCGGCTTCGATGTCGGCGGGCCGATCGCGACCCAGCCGCAGGACGGCAAGCTGTTCTATCGCGTCGTCGGCGAGATCAGGAACGGCGGCACGCAGGTCGACTTCACGCCTGACAACAACTACTTCATCGCGCCGTCCTTCACGTGGAAGCCGGATGCCGACACGAGCTTCACGGTTCTCGCATCGGCCTCGAAGACGGACACGAGGGGCATCAACTTCCTGCCCTACCAGGGCACGGTGACGAACGCGCCGTTCGGCAAGATCCCGACCAGCTTCTTCGTCGGCGATCCCAATGTCGACAAGTTCACGCGCGAGCAGGAGATGCTCGGTTACCAGTTCGAGCGCAATCTCACCGATGACCTCACGTTCCGGCAGAATGCGCGGTTCGCGCATATCGATCTGACCTATCGCGGCTTCATCGGGAACGGCTGGGACAACATCAACACGGCGACGATGGGCCGTTATAATTGGTATGCGAAGAACACCGCCAACCAGGCCAATCTCGACAACCAGCTGGAATATCGCTTCAACACCGGTCCCGTCAGGCACACGATGCTGTTCGGCGTCGATCTCAAGGGCTACCAGATCGACGACTACCAGAACTTCAACTTCGGCACCGTCCCTTCGGTCAATGTCTTCAATCCCGTCTATGGCCTCAGCATTCCGCTGACGGGCGCTCCGTTCCGCAACTTCCTGATCACGCAGAAGCAGGCGGGTACCTACCTCCAGGATCAGATGAAGCTCGGCAACTTCACGCTGGTGCTGAGCGGCCGCAACGATTGGGTCGAGACGACGCAGGAAGCGCGCGACACCGGGGCCAGCGTCGCCAGCCGCGACGACAGCAAGTTCAGCGGGCGGGCCGGGCTGATCTACAATTTCGACAACGGCATCGCGCCCTATGTCTCCTATGCCACGAGCTACAATCCGGTCATCGGTCTCAACGCCAGCAACCAGCTCTTCCTGCCGGAGACCGGGCAGCAGACCGAGATCGGCGTGAAGGTCGCACCGAAGGGATTCGACGGCTATTTCACGGCCTCGGTTTTCGACCTGAAGCGCCAGAACGTCGCGACGACAGCGGGGACGCCGATTTTGCTGAACCAGACCGGCGAGGTGACCTCGCGCGGCATCGAGCTCGAAGCGGTGGCCAATGCCACCAGGGAACTCAAACTGATCGGCGCCTTCACCGCCTATCATCTCTTCAACAGCCGGGACCTCGATCCGTCGCTGGTCGGCAAGACGCCGACCAACACGCCCCAGCTGCTGGTCTCGGGCTGGGCGGACTACACCTTCAAGGACGGGCCGCTCGAAGGCTTCGGTTTTGGCGGCGGCGTGCGCTACGTCGGCTCATCCTGGGCTGACCCGGCCAACACCCTCGAGGTTCCCGCAGTCGTGCTCGGCGATCTCGCACTCCATTACGAATGGCAGAACTGGCGGACGGCGCTGAACGTGATCAACCTGACCGACAAGATCTATGTCGCGAGCTGTTCGTTCCCGACGTCCTGCTTCTACGGCGACCGCCGGCGCGTCACCGCTAGCGTTTCCTACAAATGGTGAGGACAGGTGAGGGCGGCTGACGCCGGTCCTCCACCACGAGATAGATGAGCACCCGGGCTATGCCCCCCAGCCCGAAACTCATCGGAGCGCGGCGCGCGCGACGGCCCTCCACGTCGCCGCTCGCCGCGCTCGCGACCGGTCGGGCTGCAATATATCGCAAGTCGGTGCTGTCTTCGCAGCAGGCAGGCCCGGTCCCGCCGCGATGCATGGCTCGTCTGATCACTTGCGCCTGTGGATAGGTATCTTTGCTGCACCTGTCCTGCCTCGCGGGCGGCGACGATCACCGGCCTTCCGGCCGCGCTGTTCCGGGGAACGGTCGGCTATATGTCGCCGGGGTGACAGTCTGGGGCGGCTGACGGCGGCCGCGCCTCGGTTTGGGTGCGCTGCCGCACCAGAAAACCGGCGGCTTTTCTCGGGCAATGCGCGGCAAAGAGCTGCTCTGGCCCGTACGCCGGCAATCTCAGAACCACGGCCTTGCAAAACGGTGGCCGCCCTTGCTGGGCCTTGCGATCTGCTCCATACCAGCGCGGGGTGATTCCGGGATTTTCACCGTTCTGGGGGCGGCAAAGGGCCTAAAAAGAGCGTGTCTTGCGCCCATTGGTGCACTGCGCTAAGGCTCAGAATAATTCCAAATCGGACGAATCCGTGGCTGTCCCGAGGCTGCGGGAAAAAGGGCTCGCCAATGAGCGGCATTCTGCAGAACTATCTTCCACTCGTCGTCTTTATAGGGGTAGCGGGCCTCATTGGCCTCGTGCTGCTGATCGCGCCCTTCGTCGTGGCGTTCCAGCAGCCGGACCCGGAGAAGCTGTCGGCGTATGAGTGCGGTTTCAACGCCTTCGACGACGCGCGCATGAAGTTCGACGTCCGCTTTTATCTGGTCGCCATCCTCTTCATCATCTTCGATCTCGAGGTGGCGTTTCTGTTTCCCTGGGCGGTGGCGTTCGGCAAGCTTGGCGCGACCGGCTTCTGGTCCATGGTGGTGTTCCTCGCCGTGCTGACGGTCGGGTTCGCCTATGAATGGAAGAAGGGAGCACTCGAATGGGATTGAACCCCGTGTCGTCCACAGGTCCGGCTATCGCGCCGGCCCCCAAGGGCATCCTGGATCCGTCGACCGGCAAGCCGGTCGGAGCCAATGATCCGTTCTTCCTCGAGGTCAACTCCGAGCTGTCCGACAAGGGCTTCTTCGTGGCCGCGACCGACGACCTCATCACCTGGGCCCGTACCGGCTCCCTGATGTGGATGACCTTCGGTCTCGCCTGCTGTGCGGTCGAGATGATGCAGGTGTCGATGCCGCGCTACGACGTCGAGCGCTTCGGCTTCGCGCCGCGTGCCTCGCCGCGCCAGTCCGACGTGATGATCGTTGCAGGCACCTTGACCAACAAGATGGCGCCGGCTTTGCGCAAGGTCTACGACCAGATGCCCGAGCCGCGCTACGTCATCTCGATGGGCTCCTGCGCCAATGGCGGCGGCTATTATCACTATTCCTACTCGGTCGTGCGCGGCTGCGACCGCATCGTGCCGATCGACATCTATGTGCCGGGCTGCCCGCCCACGGCGGAAGCGCTGCTTTACGGCGTGCTGCTGCTGCAGAAGAAGATCCGGCGCACCGGCACCATCGAACGCTAAGGTTTTACGTCATGGACGACGCCAAGCTCGACGCCCTGGGGCAGACGATCGTTAGCGCGCTTCCGGGCGCCGCCATCGGTCATTCGGTGGCCTTCAACCAGCTGACGGTTGATGTCGAGGCCAGCAAGATCGTCGAGGTGGTCAAGTACCTCCGCGACGACCCGAACTGCCGCTTCATCAACTTCACCGACATCACGGCCGCGGACTACCCGTCGCGCGAGAAGCGCTTCGACGTGATCTATCACTTCCTGTCCCCGACCCTGAACGCGCGGATCCGGCTCAAGGCCCAGGCCGACGAGACCACGCAGGTGCCGTCGCTGATCGAGGTGTTCCCCGGCGCCGACTGGTTCGAGCGCGAGGCCTACGACCTCTACGGCGTGTTCTTCGTCGGCCATCCCGACATGCGCCGCATCCTCACCGATTACGGTTTCGAGGGCCACCCGCTGCGCAAGGACTTTCCGACCACCGGTTTCGTCGAGGTTCGTTACGACGACCAGGAGAAGCGGGTGGTGTACGAGCCCGTCCGGCTCAACCAGGAATTCCGCAAGTTCGACTTTTTGTCTCCGTGGGAGGGAGCCGATTATCCGGTCCTTCCGGGAGACGAAAAAGCGGGACCGAAGGTCTGATCATGAACGAGCAACCCGAACAGCTTCGCAATTTCACCATCAATTTCGGTCCGCAGCATCCGGCCGCGCACGGCGTGCTGCGCCTCGTGCTCGAATTGGATGGTGAGGTGGTAGCGCGCGTCGACCCCCACATTGGTCTCTTGCATCGCGGCACCGAAAAACTGATCGAGCAGAAGACCTATCTCCAGGCGATCCCGTATTTCGATCGGCTCGACTACGTCGCGCCGATGAACCAGGAGCACGCCTTCTGCATGGCGGCTGAAAAGCTACTCGGCATCGAGGTGCCGCGCCGCGGCCAGCTCATCCGCGTGCTCTATTGCGAGATCGGCCGGATCCTGTCGCATCTGCTCAACGTCACCACGCAGGCGATGGACGTCGGCGCGCTGACCCCGCCGCTGTGGGGCTTCGAAGAGCGTGAAAAGCTGATGGTGTTCTACGAGCGCGCCTCGGGCAGCCGTATGCACGCGGCCTTCTTCCGCGTCGGCGGCGTGCACCAGGACCTGCCGCAGAAGCTGGTCGACGACATCGAGGCCTGGTGCGATCCGTTCCTGAAGGTCGTGGACGACCTCGACCGTCTTCTCACCGCCAACCGCATCTTCAAGCAGCGCAACGTCGATATCGGCGTGGTGCCGCTGAAGGAAGCCTGGGAGTGGGGCTTCTCCGGCGTGATGGTGCGCGGCTCGGGCGCGGCCTGGGACCTGCGCAAGTCGCAGCCCTATGAATGCTACGCCGAGATGGATTTCGACATTCCGATCGGCAAGAACGGCGACTGCTACGACCGCTATCTGATCCGCATGGAAGAGATGCGGCAGTCCATCCGCATCATGAAGCAGTGCATTCAGAAGCTGAACACCCCTGAAGGCAAGGGCCCGGTCGTCGTCGAGGACAACAAGGTCGCGCCGCCGCGCCGTGGCGAGATGAAGCGCTCGATGGAAGCGCTGATCCACCACTTCAAGCTCTACACCGAAGGCGTCCACGTGCCGGCCGGCGAAGTCTATGCCGCGGTCGAGGCGCCGAAGGGCGAGTTCGGCGTCTATCTGATCTCCGACGGCACCAACAAGCCCTATAAGTGCAAGATCCGCGCGCCGGGCTTTGCGCATCTGCAGGCGATGGATCACATCTGCCGCGGCCATCTGCTCGCCGACGTCTCGGCGATCCTCGGCTCGCTCGACATCGTGTTCGGAGAGGTCGATCGGTAATGGGGCAGCAGGCGCCAATCCAGTTTGACCGCGCTTCGGGGGCCCTTGAAGGGGCCAACCTGTGGGAGCGGACGGCTGCCTTGGCGCTGGTGACGGGATCGAAGATCTCGTCGCACTTCTCGCACATGGGCTACATCGCCTGCGCGAATTTGCTGCGGAAGACGCTGCCCGAGCGCAACATCGCGATCAGGCTCAATCCCGACGCCGTGTTCGAATTCCCTTACGGCGACGGCTATTGGAGCAAGCTGCTCAACCGCTCGTACAATTACGAGGACGAACTCGAGCTGCTGTTCGCCGATTCCGTCGACGTCGACTACACGCTGCTCGATTGCGGCGCCAATTACGGCTATTGGTCGGTGCTGGTGTCGAGCAGGCCGTTCGGCTCGCACAAGGCGATCGCGATCGAGCCGTCGGGGCAGAACTATCCGAAGCTCGCCAACAATGCCCGCGTCAACGGCAATCGCTTCGAGACCATGAAATGCGCGATCGGCGCCAGCCGCGGCACCGCGCGTCTGTCAGGCACCAAGCACGAGGCCTTCAGCATCGCCGGCGATCCCTCCGCGGGCGGTGAGGAGGTGCCGGTCATCGCTCTCGACAATCTGATCGAGGACGGCAAGGTCGCAAGCGCCGGCAAGTACCTGATCAAGCTCGACGTCGAGGGCGTCGAGATCGAGGCGATCAAGGGCGGCGCGCGTCTGCTCCAGGCCGACAGCGTCATCATGTGCGAGGAGCACGGCAGCGACCGCTCTCATGCGGTGTCGCGCTTCATCCTCGAGCAGACCCCGCTGAAGCTGATCGTGTTCGATCCGCGCAGCAACCGGATGGAGACCGTGACCGAGCTGTCGATCCTCGACCGCATCAAGGTCTCGACCCACGTCGGCTACAACGTTTTCGGCACCGCAAGCGCATTTTGGCAGGACAGGATCGAAGCCCTGAATGCGAAAACAGCGCGCCGCATGCAGTGAGAGATTGAAGAGATGTCCGTTCGCCGATTAGCACCGAAGGAAGTCCAGCCCGCGAGCTTTGCGTTCACGGAGGAGAACCTCGCGTTCGCCAAGCAGCAGATCGCGAAATATCCGGCCGGCCGCCAGGCCTCCGCCGTCATCGCCATCCTCTGGCGCGCGCAGGAGCAGCACGACGGCTGGGTCTCCGAAGCCGCGATCCGCGTCATCGCCGACATGCTCGACATGCCCTATATCCGCGTGCTGGAAGTTGCGACCTTCTACACGATGTTCCAGCTCGCCCCCGTCGGCAAGAAGGCCCACGTCCAGGTCTGCGGCACCACGCCGTGCCGGCTGCGCGGCGCCGAGGATCTGATCCACGTCTGCGAGCACCGCATCCATCACGAGCCCTTCCACCTGTCCAAGGACGGCAATTTCAGCTGGGAAGAGGTCGAGTGCCTCGGTGCCTGCGTGAACGCGCCGATGGTGCTGATCGGCAAGGACACTTATGAGGACCTGACCAAGGAAAGCTTCGGCAAGGTGCTCGACGGTTTCGCTTCGGGCAATCCGCCCAAGCCCGGTCCGCAGAACGGCCGCCAGTTCTCGGCGCCGATCACGGGGCCGACCACGCTGAAGGAGAGCACCTGATGCGTGGTCTCTCGCAGCCTTCGGTGCAGGAGAGTGGTGCCATGAAGAAGTGGGGCTTCATCGCGTTGCACGCCGCCGTGGCGGCCGCTTTCATTTTCCTGCTGCAGCGTTTCAGCCTGAACGCGTCGCTGGAATCCAGTTTGCTCTGGGCGCTGACCTTCGCCGTCTGCGCCGCCGGACTTGCCTACAAGCAGACCATTCGTTGATCGGAAAGCACTGATATGCTCGAGGACAAGGACCGCATCTTCAAGAACCTCTACGGCCTCCACGATTGGGGGCTCGAGGGTGCGCGGCGCCGCGGCGCCTGGGATGGCACCAAGAACATCATCGACAAGGGCCGCGACTGGATCATCAACGAGATGAAGGCGTCGGGCCTGCGCGGCCGCGGCGGCGCCGGCTTCCCGACCGGCCTGAAATGGTCGTTCATGCCGAAGGAATCGACCGACGGCCGGCCGAGCTATCTCGTCGTCAACGCCGACGAGTCCGAGCCCGGCACCTGCAAGGATCGCGAGATCATGCGGCACGATCCGCATCTCCTGATCGAGGGCTGCCTGATCGCGAGCTGCGCGATGAACGCGCATGCCTGCTACATCTATGTCCGCGGTGAATTCATCCGCGAGCGCGAGCATCTCCAGGCCGCGATCGACCAGGCCTATGAGGCCAAGCTGGTCGGCAAGGACAACGTCAACGGCTGGCCGTTCGACATCTACGTCGCGCACGGCGCCGGCGCTTACATCTGCGGCGAAGAGACCGCGCTGCTCGAAAGCCTCGAAGGCAAGAAGGGCCAGCCGCGCCTGAAGCCGCCGTTCCCGGCCAATGTCGGCCTGTTCGGCTGCCCGACCACCGTCAACAACGTCGAGTCCATCGCCGTTGCGCCCGACATCCTGCGCCGCGGCGCCGCGTGGTTCGCCGGCATCGGCCGTCCGAACAATGTCGGCACGAAACTGTTCTGCATCTCCGGCCATGTCGAGCGGCCCTGCAACGTCGAAGAGGCCATGGGCATTCCGTTCCGTGAGCTGATCGAGAAGCATTGCGGCGGCATCCGCGGCGGCTGGGACAACCTCAAGGCCGTGATCCCCGGCGGCTCGTCGGTGCGCATGGTGCCGGCCGAGCAGATCATCGACACGCCGATGGATTTCGACAGCCTGAGCAAGCTGCGCTCGGGCCTCGGCACCGCGGCCGTGATCGTGATGGACAAGTCGACCGATCTGATCCGCGCCATCGCCCGCATCTCCTATTTCTACAAGCACGAGAGCTGCGGCCAGTGCACGCCGTGCCGCGAGGGCACGGGCTGGATGTGGCGCGTGCTGACCCGCATGGCCGAGGGCCGCGCGCATAAGCGCGAGATCGACATGCTGCTCGAAGTGACGAAACAGGTCGAAGGCCACACCATCTGCGCGCTCGGCGACGCGGCGGCATGGCCGATCCAGGGCCTGATCGCGCATTTCCGTCATGAAATCGAAGCGCGCATCGACGAATATTCGCACAAGTCCGACATCGACGATATCGGCGTCCGCGATCCCGTGAACATGGTCGCGGCGGAGTAAGAGACATGACCAAGCTCATCATCGACGGCAAAGAGATCGATGTCCCCGCCGAGTACACGCTGCTTCAGGCGTGCGAGGCGGCCGGCGCCGAGATTCCGCGCTTCTGCTATCACGAGCGGCTGTCGATCGCCGGCAATTGCCGGATGTGCCTCGTCGAAGTGAAGGGCGGCCCCAAGCCGGTCGCGAGCTGCGCCTGGGGCGTGCGCGACTGCCGCCCGGGCCCGAAGGGCGAGCCGCCGGAAATCTCCACGCGTTCGCCGATGGTGAAGAAGGCACGCGAAGGCGTGATGGAGTTCCTTCTCATCAATCACCCGCTGGACTGCCCGATCTGCGACCAGGGCGGCGAGTGCGACCTGCAGGACCAGGCGATGGGCTATGGTGTCGACACCAGCCGCTTCGCCGAGAACAAGCGCGCGGTCGAGGACAAATATCTCGGCGCGCTGGTCAAGACCTCGATGAACCGTTGCATCCAGTGCACGCGCTGCGTCCGCTTCTCGGCGGAAGTTGCCGGCGCGCCCGAGATGGGCGCCACCGGGCGCGGCGAGGACATGGAGATCACGACCTACCTCCAGCACGCGCTGACCTCGGAATTGCAGGGCAATCTCGTCGACATCTGCCCGGTCGGCGCGCTGACCTCGAAGCCCTACGCCTTCGCGGCGCGCCCTTGGGAGCTCGGCAAGACGCAGTCGATCGACGTCATGGACGGCGTCGGCTCGGCGATCCGCGTCGACACCCGCGGCCGTGAGGTGATGCGCGTGCTGCCGCGCATCAACGAGGCCGTGAACGAGGAGTGGATCTCCGACAAGACCCGCCACGTCGTCGACGGCCTGCGCACCCAGCGCCTGGACCGGCCCTATATCCGTGAAGCCGGCAAGCTGCGCGCGGCGAGCTGGACCGAAGCCTTTGCCGCGATCGCCGCCAAGGCGGCGCGCACCGACGGCAAGCGCATTGGCGCGATCGCGGGCGATCTCGCCGGCGTCGAGGAGATGTTCGCGCTGAAGGATCTGCTCGCCAAGTTCGGCTCGACCAATATGGCGGTGCAGGGTGGCGACGCCTTCGACCCCGCGCTCGGCCGCAGCTCCTACATCTTCAACCCGACCCTGGTGGGTGTGGAGCAGGCGGATGCGCTGCTCATCATCGGCGCCAACCCGCGGAAAGAGGCGGCGGTGTTCAACGCCCGCATCCGCAAGCGCTGGCGCGCCGGCGGCTTCAAGGTCGGCGTGATCGGGGCCAAGGTCGATCTGACCTACGACTACGATCACCTCGGCGCGGGCACCGAGACGCTCGGTGAGCTCGCGGCCGGCAAGCACTCCTTCATGGACGTGCTGAAGAACGCCAAGAATCCGATCATCCTGGTCGGCGCGGGCGCGGCTTCGCGTCACGACGGCGCCGCCATTCTCGCCAGCGCCGCCAAGCTCGCGCTCGACGTCGGTGCGGTCAAGGACGGCTGGAACGGCTTTGGCGTGCTGCACGAGAGCGCCTCGCGCGTCGGTGCGCTCGATATCGGCTTCTCCGCAACCGGCGGCGGCCTGAACGCCGCGCAGATGACGACGTTCGGCACGCTCGATTTGCTGTTCCTGCTCGGCGCCGACGAGATCAACGCGCCTGACGGTACCTTCGTCGTCTATATCGGCACCCATGGCGACCGCGGCGCGCACCGCGCCGACGTCATCCTGCCGGCGGCCGCCTACACCGAGAAGTCGGCGATCTACGTCAACACCGAGGGCCGCGTGCAGATGACGGGCCGCGCCGCGTTCCCGCCGGGCGAAGCCCGCGAGGACTGGGCGATCGTCCGCGCGCTGTCGGAAGCGCTCGGCAAGAAGCTCGGCTATGACTCGCTTTCGGCGCTGCGCCAGGCGATCTTCAAGTCCGTGCCGCATTTGATCCGTCTCGACCAGATCGAGGCCGGCTCGGCCGACCAGATCAAGAAGCTCGCGGGGAAGGGCGGTTCGCCCGAGAAGGCACCGTTCAAGCCGCTGGTCGAGGACTTCTATTTGACCAACCCAATCGCGCGTGCGTCCGCCGTGATGGCGGAATGCTCGCGCCTCGCCTCCGGGCACATGCTGACCGCAGCGGAGTGAGCGTGATCTGATGGAATTCTTCGAAAGCGCATTCTGGACCGGTTTCCTCTGGCCGCTGATCATCATGGTCGCGGAGAGCGTCTTGGTGCTCGTCGTCCTCCTGGTCGCGATCGCCTACATCCTGCTCGCCGACCGCAAGATCTGGGCGGCGGTGCAGATCCGGCGCGGCCCGAACGTGGTCGGTCCCTGGGGCCTGCTGCAGTCTTTCGCCGACCTTCTGAAGTTCGTGCTGAAGGAGCCGATCATCCCGGCCGGCGCCAACAAGGGCGTCTTCCTGCTGGCGCCGCTGGTGTCCTGCGTGCTCGCGCTCGCGGCCTGGGCGGTGATCCCGACCAATCTCGGCTGGGTGATCTCCGACATCAATGTCGGCATCCTCTTCATCTTCGCGATCTCGTCGCTGTCGATCTACGGCATCATCATGGCCGGCTGGTCGTCGAACTCGAAGTACCCGTTCCTGGCCGCGCTGCGCTCGGCGGCGCAGATGGTGTCTTATGAAGTCTCGATCGGCTTCGTCATCATCACGGTGCTGCTCTGCGCCGGCACGCTGAACCTGTCGGCCGTGGTCGAGGCCCAACATGTCCGCGGGCTCGCCAGCCTGATCGGATTGCCGCAGCTGACGATCCTGAACTGGTACGTCTGGCCGCTGTTCCCGATGTTCGTGATCTTCTACGTTTCGGCGCTGGCGGAAACCAACCGCCCGCCGTTCGACCTCGTGGAAGCCGAATCCGAGCTCGTCGCCGGCTTCATGGTCGAGTACGGCTCGACCCCGTATCTGCTGTTCATGCTCGGCGAGTATGTTGCGATCGTCACGATGTGCGCGATGGCGACGATCCTGTTCCTCGGAGGCTGGCTGCCGCCGGTCGACCTGCCGCCCTTCAACTGGGTGCCGGGGATCATCTGGTTCTCGCTCAAAGTCTTCTTCATGTTCTTCCTGTTCGCGATGGCAAAGGCGATCGTGCCGCGCTACCGCTACGACCAACTGATGCGCCTCGGCTGGAAGGTGTTCCTGCCGCTGTCGCTGGCGATGGTGGTCGTAGTGGCCGGCGTGCTGCATTTCGCCGGCATCGCGCCGAAGTGAGGGCCGTCATGGGTATCAACGTCAACGCCACTGCACGCTCGCTTCTGCTGTCGGAATTCGTCTCGGCGTTCTTCCTCGCCATGCGCTATTTCTTCCAGCCGAAGCCGACCCTGAACTATCCGTTCGAGAAGGGCCCGATCTCGCCGCGCTTCCGCGGCGAGCATGCGCTGCGCCGCTATCCGAACGGCGAAGAGCGCTGCATCGCCTGCAAGCTCTGCGAGGCGGTTTGCCCGGCGCAGGCCATCACCATCGAGGCCGGCCCGCGTCGCAACGACGGCACCCGCCGCACCGTGCGCTACGACATCGACATGGTGAAGTGCATCTATTGCGGCCTCTGCCAGGAGGCCTGTCCGGTCGACGCCATCGTCGAAGGTCCGAACTTCGAGTTCGCGACCGAGACCCGCGAGGAACTGTTCTATGACAAGGCCAAGCTGCTCGCCAACGGCGACCGCTGGGAACGCGAGATCGCGAAAGCGATCGAGCTCGACGCGCCGTACCGGTGAGGTGAGGGCATGATCCTTCCCGCGCTGTTCTTCTATCTCTTCGCCGGCGTCTGCGTCGCCTCGGCCGTGATGGTGATTGTCTCGCGCAATCCCGTGCACTCCGTGCTGTACCTGATCCTGGCCTTCGTCAACGCCTCCGGCCTGTTCGTGCTGATGGGTGCCGAGTTCCTGGC
The DNA here is from genome assembly GCF_036247965.1 of Bradyrhizobium sp. TM233. NCBI lineage: Bacteria > Pseudomonadati > Pseudomonadota > Alphaproteobacteria > Hyphomicrobiales > Nitrobacteraceae > Bradyrhizobium > Bradyrhizobium sp. TM233. Next base: position 259,325 of record NZ_BTIG01000008.1, read on the forward strand.
GATGATCCTGATCGTCGTCTATGTCGGCGCGGTCGCGGTGCTGTTCCTGTTCGTGATCATGATGCTCGATGTGGACTTCACCGAGCTGCGCGAGGGCTTCATCGAGTACCTGCCGGTCGGCCTCGTGATCGGCGGCATCTTCCTGTTCGAGTTGCTGCTCACCGTCGGCTTCTGGGTCATCAACCCCGGTGTCGCCAAGACGATCACGGCGGCGATCCCGACCAACGTCTCGAACACCGAGGCGCTGGGTCTGGTGCTCTATACGAAGTACATCCACTACTTCCAGCTCTCGGGCATGGTGCTGCTGGTCGCCATGATCGGCGCCATCGTGCTGACGCTGCGGCACAAGGCGAGCGTGAAGCGGCAGGACATCAACGTTCAGAACGCGCGCACGCCCGACATGGCGATGGCGATGCGCAAGGTGGCGCCGGGGCAGGGGCTCTCGGATGCCGATGCGGCGGAGTGGGTGAAATGACGATCGGGCTCGGACACTATCTGGCGGTCGGCGCGATCCTGTTCACGCTCGGCATCCTCGGCATCTTCCTGAACCGCAAGAACATCATCGTCATCCTGATGTCGATCGAGCTGATCCTGCTCTCGGTCAACATCAACCTCGTCGCGTTCTCGACCTTCCTCGGCGACATCGTCGGCCAGGTCTTCGCGCTTCTGGTGCTCACCGTCGCTGCCGCTGAAGCCGCGATCGGTCTCGCCATCCTGGTGGTCTATTTCCGCAACCGCGGCTCGATCGCGGTTGAGGACGTCAATCTGATGAAGGGCTGAGCTCAGTCATGGTTCAGGCAATCGTATTCCTGCCTCTGCTGGGCGCCATTCTGGCCGGGCTCATCGCCCTGGCCGGCGCGCATGCCCGCAACCCCTCGGGTGACGAGGTCGAGCATCACGGCGATCACGGTCATGGCGATGCCCATGCCGCGGCCGCCCATGACGACCATGGCCACGACGATCACGCCCATGACGACCACGGCCACGGCCCGGTCGAGCCGCCGGCGGCGGGCTCGCGCGGCGCCGAGCTGATCACGACGGGTCTGCTGTTCGTATCGGCGGCATTGTCCTGGATGACGCTGGTCGACGTCGGCTTCATGCACCATGACGCCCGCATCCAGCTGCTGCCTTTCATCTTTTCCGGCGACCTCCAGGTCTGGTGGACGCTTCGCGTCGACACGCTCACTGCCGTGATGCTGGTGGTGGTGACGACCGTGTCCTCGCTCGTGCACCTCTATTCCATCGGCTACATGGACGAGGATCCGTACCGGCCGCGCTTCTTCGGCTATCTCTCGCTGTTCACCTTCGCCATGCTGATGCTGGTGACGGCGGACAACCTCGTGCAGCTGTTCTTCGGTTGGGAAGGCGTGGGTCTGGCGAGCTATCTGCTGATCGGCTTCTGGTACCAGAAGCCGTCGGCGAACGCGGCCGCCATCAAGGCCTTCGTCGTCAACCGCGTCGGCGACTTTGGTTTCGCGCTCGGCATCTTCGCGATCTTCATGCTGACCAGCTCGACCGATTTCGAGACCATCTTCCATGCCGCGCCCGGCCTCACCGGCAAGACCATCAACTTCCTCGGCTGGCATGCCGATGCGCTGACCCTGACCTGTCTCCTCCTGTTCATGGGCGCGATGGGCAAGTCGGCGCAGTTCCTGCTGCACACCTGGTTGCCGGACGCGATGGAAGGCCCGACCCCGGTGTCGGCGCTGATCCACGCCGCGACCATGGTCACCGCGGGCGTCTTCATGGTGGCGCGCCTGTCGCCGCTGTTCGAGCTCGCCCCGAATGCGCAGGCCGTCGTGATGTTCTTTGGCGCGACCACCGCGTTCTTCGCCGCGACCATCGGCCTCGTCCAGAACGACATCAAGCGCATCGTCGCCTATTCGACCTGTTCGCAGCTCGGCTATATGTTCGTGGCGATGGGGGCAGGGGCCTATTCGGTCGGAATGTTCCATCTGTTCACGCACGCCTTCTTCAAGGCGCTGCTGTTCTTGGGCTCCGGCTCGGTGATCTACGCGATGCACCACGAGCAGGACATCCGCAACATGGGCGGGCTCTGGAAGAAGATCCCCTACACCTATGCGGTGATGGTGGTCGGCACGCTCGCGCTGACCGGATTCCCGCTCACCGCCGGCTATTTCTCCAAGGACGCGATCATCGAGTCCGCGTACGCCTCGCACAATCCGTTCGCGGTGTACGGCTTCCTGATGACGATCGTCGCCGCCGGCCTGACCTCGTTCTACTCCTGGCGCCTGATCTTCAAGACCTTCCACGGCGAGCCGCATGACGAGCATCACTACGAGGCCGCGCACGAGGCTCCGATCTGGATGCTGATCCCGATCGGCGTGCTCGCCGTCGGCTCCATCGTCGCCGGCTTCCCGTTCAAGGAGCTGTTCGCCGGTCACGGCATCGAGGAGTTCTTCCGCGAATCCGTGAAGATGAATCCGCACATCATCGAGGAGATGCACCACATCCCCGAGACCATCGCCTTCCTGCCGACGGTGATGATGGTGCTGGGCTTCCTGGTGTCGTATTTGTTCTACATCCGACGGCCCTATCTGCCGGTCGAGCTCGCGAAGACGCAGCCGATGCTGTACCAGTTCCTGCTCAACAAATGGTACTTCGACGAGCTCTACGACATCATCTTCGTCCGTCCGGCGAAGTGGATCGGCTATCAGCTCTGGAAGAAGGGCGACGGCTTCATCATCGACGGCCTCGGTCCCGACGGCGTCTCGGCCCGTGTCCTGGACGTCACCCGCAACGTCGTGAAGATCCAGACCGGCTATCTCTATCACTACGCATTCGCCATGCTGATCGGCGCCGCCGGCCTGATCACCTGGTTCATGTTCGGCTTTGGAGGCCAGTAAATGACAACCTGGCCCATCCTATCGGTCACGACGTTCCTGCCGGTGGTCGGCGCGCTGATCGTCTATCTCAGCCGCGGCGATGACGAGGCGGCCAAGCGCAATTCGCGCTGGATCGCGCTCTGGACCACGCTGATCACCTTCGCGGTGTCGGTGATCCTGGTCATGCGGTTCGACCCGTCGAATCCCGACTTCCAGTTCGTCGAGAAGGCGAACTGGCTCGCCACCGGCATCACCTACCACATGGGCGTCGACGGCATTTCGCTGCCGCTGGTGATCCTCACCACCGCCGTGATGCCGTTCTGCATCATCGCGAGCTGGAAGGCGATCACCAACCGCGTCCGCGAATACATGATGGCGTTCCTGATCCTGGAAACGCTGATGATCGGCACCTTCTCGGCGCTCGATCTCGTGCTGTTCTACCTGTTCTTCGAAGGCGGCCTGATCCCGATGTTCCTGATCATCGGCGTCTGGGGCGGTCCGCGCCGGGTCTACGCATCGTTCAAGTTCTTCCTTTACACGCTGCTCGGCTCGGTCCTGATGCTGCTCGCCATCATGGCGCTGTACTGGAATGGCGGCACCACCGACATTCCGACCCTGATGCACACGGCCGTGCCGCGGTCGCTGCAGACCTGGGCCTGGCTGGCCTTCTTCGCCTCGTTCGCGGTGAAGATGCCGATGTGGCCGGTGCACACCTGGCTTCCCGACGCGCATGTCGAGGCGCCGACGGCCGGCTCCGTGGTCCTCGCCGCGATCCTGCTGAAGATGGGCGGCTACGGCTTCCTGCGCTTCTCGCTGCCGATGTTCCCGCTGGCCTCGCACGACTTCGCGCCGCTGATCTTCACGCTCTCGGCCATCGCCATCATCTACACCTCGCTGGTGGCCTTGATGCAGGAGGACATGAAGAAGCTGATCGCGTACTCTTCAGTTGCGCATATGGGCTTCGTCACCATGGGCATCTTCGCCGGCACCATGCAGGGCGTCGCCGGCGGCGTGTTCCAGATGATCTCGCACGGCATCGTCTCCGGCGCGCTGTTCCTCTGCGTCGGCGTCGTCTACGACCGCCTGCACACCCGCGAGATCGCGGCCTATGGCGGCCTCGTCAACCGGATGCCGCTCTACGCGCTGACCTTCATGATCTTCACCATGGCCAATGTCGGTCTGCCCGGCACATCAGGCTTCGTCGGCGAGTTCATGACGCTGCTCGGCACCTTCAAGGTCTCGATCCCGACCGCGTTCTTCGCCACCTTCGGCGTGATCTTGTCGGCGTGCTACGCGCTGTGGCTCTACCGCAAGGTCGTGTTCGGGGCGCTGGTCAAGCCGTCGCTTGCGAGCATGAAGGATCTCACCTTCCGGGAGTGCCTGACGCTGTTCCCGATGATCGCGCTGACGATCCTGTTCGGCGTCTATCCGAAGCCGGTGCTCGACATGTCGGCCGCCTCGGTCCAGCAACTCGTCAACAACTACAACACCGCTGTGACGGCCGTGAAGGCCGCCGCACTGCTCCAGTGATCGGGCAGGTCAGGATATCGCCATGAGCTTTGAGACTGCAGGTTATCAACTGGCGCCGGTGCTGCCCGAGATCGTGCTCGCGGTCGGCGCCATGGCTCTGCTGATGCTGGGCGCCTATCGCGGGCAGGGGACGACCGGTGCCGTCACCTCGCTGGCGGTCGTGCTCCTGGTCGTGGTCGGCGTGCTCGAATACATGCTGCCTGCGGGCAAGCAGGTGACCTTCGGCGGCAGCTTCATCGTCGACGATTTCGCCCGCTTCATGAAGATCCTGGCCCTGATCGGCTCGGCAGTGACGCTGGTGCTGTCGACCGAGTTCCTGTCCGACCCGTCGCGCCGCATCTTCGAATACGCCATCCTGGTGCTGCTCTCGACGCTGGGCATGATGGTGCTGATCTCGGCCGGCGACCTGATCTCGCTCTATCTCGGCCTCGAATTGATGTCGCTGGCACTCTACGTCGTGGCGGCCTCGAACCGCGACAACGCCAAGTCGACCGAAGCCGGCCTGAAGTACTTCGTGCTTGGCGCGCTGTCCTCGGGCATGCTGCTCTACGGCGCCTCGCTGATCTACGGCTTCACCGGCACGGTCAGCTTCACCGGCATCGCCGCGGCCGCGACGGTCTCGAATGTCGGCCTGGTGTTCGGCCTCGTCTTCCTGCTCGTCGGCCTCTGCTTCAAGGTCTCGGCCGTGCCGTTCCACATGTGGACGCCTGATGTCTACGAGGGCGCGCCGACCCCGGTCACCGCCTTCTTCGCTTCGGCGCCGAAGGTCGCTGCGCTTGCCGTGTTCACCCGCGTCACGCTCACCGCGTTCCCGGGCATCGTCTCGCAGTGGCAGCAGATCCTGGTGTTCGTGGCGATCGCCTCGATGGCGCTGGGCTCCTTCGCCGCGATCGGCCAGAGCAACATCAAGCGCCTGATGGCCTATTCCTCGATCGGCCACATGGGCTTCGCGCTGGTCGGCCTTGCCTCCGGCACGGTCGAGGGCGCGCAGGGCGTCCTGATGTACATCGTGATCTATGTCGCGATGACGCTGGGCTCGTTCTCGATCATCCTCGCCATGCGCCGCAACGGCCAGGCGGTCGAGCAGATCAGCGATTTCGCCGGCCTGTCGCGGACCAATCCGCTGCTCGCCTTCATGTTCGCGATGCTGCTGTTCTCGCTCGCGGGCATTCCGCCGCTCGCCGGCTTCTTCGCCAAATGGTACGTCTTCGTCGCCGCCATCAAGGCAAATTTGTTCACGCTCGCCGTCGTCGGCGTGCTGACCAGCGTGGTCGGCGCCTACTACTATCTCGCTATCGTCAAGACGATGTATTTCGACGAGCCGGCCGGCCAGGTCGATCCGGTACGCGTCGAGGTGAAGACGGTGCTGGCGGTCTTTGGCCTGTTCAACATCCTGTTCGCGTTGTTCGCGGGTCCCGTGGTGAGCGTCGCCTCCGCCGCGGCAAAGTCGCTGTTCTAGGATGGGTTTCGCGCTCGGTCCTCGCGCATCATCCGCGGGCTACAGGCTCGCGGCGTTCGAACGGACCGGCTCGACCAATACCGAGGCGATCGAGCACGCGAGGCGCGGCGAAGGCGGTCCGATGTGGTTCGTCACGTCGGAGCAGACTGCGGGCCGCGGCCGTCGTCAGCGCGCCTGGATCGCGCCGCGCGGCAATCTCGCCGCCAGCATCCTCGAGGTCATGGACGTTGCTCCCGCCGTCGCCGCCACCCTTGGTTTTGCCGCGGGACTGGCCGAGGAGACCGCGCTGGAGAAGGTCAGCCTGGAGGCCGCACTCCGCCTCGGCCCTGATCGTCCGCGCTACGCCCTGAAATGGCCGAATGACGTTTTGGCCGGTGGCAAGAAGCTCGTCGGCATTGGGCTCGAAGCCGAAGCCATCGGCGACCGCCTCGCCGTCGTCGTCGGCATCGGCACCAATGTCGTGGCAGCGCCCGAGGGCACGCCGACGCCCGCGGTGTCGCTGGCCGCGCTCGGGGTGCAGATCAGTGCGGAGGAGCTGTTCTCGGCGCTCTCCGACGCCTGGGTCGAGTTCCGCGGCATCTGGGACAATGGAAGCGGCTTTGCCGAGATCCGCAAGCTGTGGCTGGAGCGCGCCGCGGGGCTCGGCGAGCGGGTCGCAATCCACACGGGAGCGATGACGCTGGAAGGCATTTTTGACACGATCGACGACACCGGCTGCCTGATCGTCCGCACCGCGGAGGGCCGCCGCGTGCCGGTGGCCGCGGGCGAGGTGTTCTTCGGTTCGGCCGCGTCCGTAGGAGCTGCGTGATGGCGAAGCCCGAAGAACTGGTATTTGCGCCGCTGGGCGGCGTCGGCGAGATCGGCATGAACCTGTCGATCTACGGCCTCGGCAGCCGCCAGCAGCGCGCCTGGATGGCGGTCGACCTCGGCGTCTCCTTCGGCGACGAGGAGCACCTGCCGGGCATCGACCTGATCATGCCCGACATCAGCTTTCTGGAGAAGGAACGCAAGAACCTGATGGGCCTGGTGCTGACCCACGCTCATGAGGATCATTTCGGCGCCATCATCGATCTCTGGCCGAAGCTGAAATGCCCGATCTATGCCACGCAGTTCAGCGCGGCGCTGTTCGAGGCCAAATGCGCCGCCGAGCGCAACGCGCCGAAGATCCCCGTGACGGTGGTGCCGTCCGGCGGCCGCGTCGATGTCGGCCCGTTCAACGTCGAGTTCATCCCCGTCGCGCACTCCATTCCTGAAGCGCATGCGCTGGCGATCCACACCCCGGCCGGCACGGTGCTGCACACCGGCGACTGGAAGATCGACCCGACCCCGACCCTGGGAGCTCCGACCGACGAGAAGCGCCTGCGCGAACTCGGCGAGGAGGGCGTGCTCGCCCTGATCGGCGATTCCACCAATGCGGTGCGCGACGGCCGCTCGCCGTCCGAGGCCGAGGTCGCCCGGACCATCATCGATCTGGTGAAGGCCGCCAAGGGCCGCGTCGCGGTGACGACCTTCGCCTCCAACGTCGCGCGCATCAAGGCCGTCGCGGCGGCGGCGAAAGCTGCCGACCGCGAGGTCGTCGTGGTCGGCCGCGCCATGGAGCGCGTGGTGCAGGTCGCGCGCGAATGCGGCTATCTCGACGGCGTTCAGAATTTCCGTTCGCCCGAGGTCTACGGCCATCTGCCGCAGGACAAGGTGCTGGCGCTGTGCACCGGCAGCCAGGGCGAGCCACGCGCGGCGCTGGCGCGCATCGCCAATGACGACCATCCCGAGATCACGCTCAACCGCGGCGACAGCGTCATCTTCTCCTCGCGCACCATCCCGGGCAACGAGAAGGCGGTCGGCTCGATCATCAACAATCTGGTGCTCCAGGGCGTCGAGATCATCACCGATCGCGATCATCTGGTCCACGTCTCCGGCCATCCCCGCCGCGACGAATTGCGCGACATGATCGCCTGGGTGAAGCCGCAACTCCTGATCCCCGTCCACGGCGAGGCGCTGCACCTGAACGAGCACGCCAAGCTGGCGCGCGCCGCCGGCGTGCCCCGCGTCCTGGTCGTCCGCAACGGCGACCTGATCAAGCTCGGCCCGGGCGATCCCGGCATCATCGGCGAAGTGCCCTCCGGCCGCCTCTACAAGGACGGCACGATCGTGGAGGACTCCAAGTCCCGCGCCGTGGTCGAGCGGCGACGTATGGCGTTTTCCGGCTGTGCCTTCGTCGCCATCGCCATGACTGAGCAGGGCGAGCTGGCCGACGATCCCGAGGTCGATCTCGTCGGCATTCCCGAGAAGAACAGAGCAGGCGAGCCCTTTGACGACATCGTCTTCGATGCCGTGGTCTCCACCATCGAGGGCCTGCCGAAGGTGCGCCGCCGCGACCCCGACGCATTGGGCGAGTCGGTGCGACGCGCCGTCCGGGCCGTGATCAACGAACATTGGGGCAAAAAGCCCCCCTGTCTGGTACACGTACTGACAGTGTAATTTGGGCATGATCTTTTCGGAAGACCGCGTCACACTTTGCGCTAACGCGGCCCTTCGGGTCCGGATCATGCCTTAGGGGAGAAGACACATGCTGGGCCGGCTCAACCATGTCGCGATCGCGACCAAGGACGCCGTCAAGGCCGCCAGGATCTATGGCGCCGCGTTCGGCGCTGAGATTTCGGAAGCCGTACCGCTGCCCGAGCACGGCGTCATCACCGTGTTCGCGACGCTGCCCAACACCAAGATCGAGTTCATCGAGCCGCTCGGCGAGGCCTCGCCGATCGCAAAATTCGTCGAGCGCAACCCCGACGGCGGCATCCACCATGTCTGCTACGAGGTCGTCGACATCATCGCCTCGCGCGACACGCTGGTGAAGGAGGGCGCGCGGGTGCTCGGCGACGGCGTGCCCAAGATCGGCGCCCATGGCAAGCCGGTGCTGTTCCTGCATCCGAAGGATTTCTCCGGTGCGCTGGTCGAGATCGAGCAGGCATAGGGCCGAACCATGGCCATCCAGATCTCAACCGCGATCGCAATCTACTTCGTCATCTGGTGGGTCGCGCTGTTCCTGACGCTGCCGTTCGGCGTGCGCAGCCAGCACGAGGATGGCGTCGGTGCGCCCGGCACCGACCCCGGCGCGCCGATCCTGACGCGGATGGGACGCAAGCTGATCTGGACCACCATCATCTCGGCGATCATCTACGGCCTCGGCCTCGCGGCCTATCACGCCGGCTACCTCTCGATCGAGCGCCTGTCGAAATTGATGGGAATGCCGTTCTAGACGTTTTTGCCGACGATATTGTTTGGGGGGAAGGAATGGCTTTTCAGAGGATCGTCATTGCACTTCTGGTGCTGATCGTCGCCGGCATCGGTGCCATCGGCTATTTCGAATGGCGGATGGCTGCGCAGGTGCGCACCCTGAAGGCGTTCGTCGAGGGCTATGTCTTCAACGAAGCCGTGATGGCCTGCGAGCAGGCCAAGAGCTCGACGCCGTTCAAATGGAACGGGGGCAAGAGCACCTCGGTGATCGGCCTGAACTCGGCCAAGCTGGACAAATACACGGTCAGCGCCAGCTACACGCTGGTGGCGGACAGCGTCTATTGTGATTACGATCCGATCAAAAGAAAGGCCGAGATCGGCTCCAGCTTTTTGGAGCGGGAGTAACGATCCGGCGCTGGCAGGCATGAGCGCGCCGCCGCCTGCTCGATGCGGCGCGAGTTCGCGCACGCCCGATCAGCCGCTCCCGCGCGGGGTCTAGATCGCTTGGCGTTGTCGGCCGGCGATGAGCCCGTAGACGAACAGCACGATGATCGCGCCCACGACCGCACCGATCAGTCCCGCGCCTTCTTCGGCACGATACCAGCCGAGCGCCTGCCCGAGGTAAGTCGCAACGAAGGCGCCGATGATCCCGAGGATGGTCGTCAGGATGAAGCCGGACGGCTCGTTGTCGCCAGGCATGATGAACTTCGCGATCACGCCGGCGACGAAGCCGATCATGATTGTCCAGAGAACACTCATTTCCACACCTCTTTCCAGGTTAAGCGGCGGCGATTATGCGGCAGGCAGGTGTCCGTCCGGCGTGTACTTGTCGACCGCCGAGGGCAATTCCCGGGATAGCCTTGTGAGGATCTCGTCTTGCGAGAGTCCCGTCTGCTGTTCGAGCTTCTCCAGCACGTCGGAGCCGATGGCATTCCTCAGCTCAGGCGACGAAATTTCCTTGTTGGGTCCAGGCTTGACCCATGAATCGGCGACCTCACCCTGGCCGTTCTGGTTGAACCGCTCCAGGAGCTCGCCAATGCCTCCATTGAGCAGACCCCCGATCCCGCCGGCGCCGAGCATGCCGCCCAGATTGCCGAGCACTCCTCCAGGCGGCTGCTGGCCGCCCGGGGACGAGCCGCCGGTCGCACCTTTCAGCAGCTCAGCCAACTTGTCGCGATTCTGATAGCCAGCCATCGCCAGCATCGCCAGAAGGGCAGTCATGGAGGGCATCCCGCGGCTCATTGGCTAACTCCTTCAAAATCTCAGAAACGCAAAACTGTCTCAGCCCGCTTGTGTTCCAAAAATCGGCAAATCGCGGACTCTCGACCGCGCGGCCCGGCCTGGTCGCCCGACACGGAGAACTTTGCGTGCAACGGCTCCTGGCGTGCGCCGGCGACGCACAGGTGGCGGACCGCCTTGATTGCGATTACGATCCGATCAAAAGAATGGCCGGGATCGCTCAAGCTTCCCAGAAGCGGGAGTTGCGATCAGGCCAGGCCAAGCATGGGTGGGATCGTCATGACCGGGGACCGGGCAGGGGACTATCGAATTCTGCATGAAGCGGCGCTGCGGGATTATCTGGCAGGCCTTCCTGATATCGCCGCACTCCTGGGCGGCGAGCCGGCCTCCTGGGAGATCACCGAGGTCGGCGACGGCAACCTCAATCTCGTCTTCATCATGAAGGGCGCAAGCGGCGGCGTCGCCGTCAAGCAGGCGCTGCCTTATGTGCGCCTCGTCGGCGAAAGCTGGCCGCTGCCGCTGTCGCGGGCCCATTACGAATATCTGGCTCTGTCCCGGCAGGCCCAGCTCGCGCCCGGCCTCGTGCCGGCTTTGCTGCATCACAACGAGGCCCTGGCGCTGACGGTGATGGAGCTGCTCGAACCCCACATCATCATGCGCAAGGGGCTGGTTGCGGGAACGCAATATCCAGGCTTCGTCGGTGACATCACCACCTTCATGGCGCGGACGCTGTTCTTCACCTCCGACCTCGCGCTGTCCGCGGCCGAGAAGAAGGAGGGCATCGCCGCGTTCGCCGGCAACCATGCGCTCTGCAAGATCACCGAGGATCTGATCTTCACCGATCCCTACCGCATCGCCGAACAGAACCGCTGGACAGCGCCGTATCTCGATGCGCTCGCTGCAAGCCTGCGTGATGACATGGAGCTGCATGTTGCGATCTCCCGGCTGAAGCTGAAGTTCATGGCAAGCCCCGAGGCGCTGCTCCATGGCGACCTCCACACCGGCTCGATCATGGTGACGGACCGCCAGACGCGGGTGATCGATCCGGAATTTGCGTTCTATGGTCCGATGGGGTTCGACGTCGGCGCCGTGCTCGCCAACCTCTTGATGGCCTATTTCGCCTCCGCCGGGCACGAGCGTGCACCGGGCGAGCGGGCCGCATTCGAGGCCTGGGTGCTGGCCACGGTCGAAACGGTCTGGAACGAGTTCGCCCGAAAGTTCCTCGACCTCTGGCGGGTGGAGGGCACTGGCGACGCCTATCCGGTCTCACTCTTCGCCGGCGAGCGGGGCGCGGCGCGCCTGGAGGGCGAGCGGCAGGCCTACATGCAGCGCCTGTTCGCCGACACCGTCGGCTTCGCTGCCGCAAAAACCATCCGCCGCATCTTCGGTCTCGCCCACAACATCGATTTCGAGCTGATCGAGGACGCGAAGAAGCGCGCCATCAGCGAGGCCCGCGCGGTGCGGCTCGCACGGGCGATGATGGTGGAGGCGGGGACGTTTCGGACGATCGCCGACGTTACGGGTGCTGCGCGAAAACTGCGGGACTGGCAGCCGGAGCTAACGGACTGACAGGGCTTTGTGGCGAGGAGCGCGCTCCGCGCTCACAATGACAATGCCGGGCAACGGGCGCAGCTGTTTCATCGTCACCCTGAGGTGCCGGAGCGTAGCGAGGGCCTCGAAGGGCGACAGCCCGGCTGCATCGCGGCCGTTCATCCTTCGAGGCTCAGCACGCGCTGCGTTCGCATCGCATGCTTCGCACCTCAGGATGACGGTCCAAGACGCCAGCGCGCCCTCAATACAGCCGCATCGGAAGCGGGGCACCGTCCGGTCCAACCAGCAGACCCCAGGTCTCGTTGGCCGCGACCTCGAACTCCCGCTTCTGCGCCGCGGTGCCTTTGAGCTTGAGGGTGACCTTGTACTTGCCCGGCGGCAGATCAATTTTCTGGCTATCAGGCAATTTGTCCGCGACGGCATCGGAATCCATCAGGTTCTCTCCGGCGTGAGCCGCCAGTCTGATGGTTCGCTCATTGACGGTGATGTCGGCCGCTTCATCCGTCTCGTTGCCGAGCAAGAACATCACTTGTCCCGGTGACGGCCGGATTTTGGCCGTGGCGGCCAACGGCTTGCGCAGCGCAAGGTCGGCGATCGTTGTGTTGTCCTGACGGACGAGCCGGAGCAGCGCCGGACCATCTGACGTCGTGAAGGCGACAACGGCCCTGTCTGGCTCGACGACCGCACCGTCGTTCTCGGTCCAGCCGCGATTTTCGAGTGCAGCGCGATAGAAGCCGAGCACGGCCGCAAGACCGAGCGGCGTCTCGACGTGAGCCGACCTCATGAAGGGCGAATTCTTCGCGGTCATCAGGGCCCAACGGTCGACCAGCGGCAGGCCCATGTCGTCGGACATTTTGGCCTCGAATGTCCGGCTCGTGGCATGTGTCAGAAGCCCGATAGTGCCGCAGAGCAGGCGCTCGCCAAGATAGTCCGGGGCGCAACGGCTCCTGAGTGCCCACCATGTATCGTCGACAAACCCGTTTGACCGCTTGGTGTGGGACCAATTGATTTGAATGTTTTTCGTCGCGCCGTCGCGGGCAGGGTCCAGCGTGACGGGGATCGCCATCGCCGCTGTCGCGGCGACGAGACTGCCGGCGAGTAGGATACCTAGCGTTCGGCGGGTCATTTTTTCCGCGATCCTTGTTTTCCGCGATCCTTGAGGCTCAGATAACGATCCTGAGCTTGGTCGCGTCGATCACGAAAAATGTTCACTGTTCCCGTTACTCGATGACGCACCGCGTCAATCGGCAGCTTGCATTGCTACGCGGATGCAACCGGCCCCGAGGGCGTCGTCGAAGAGCCACCTTTCGGAACTGGCATCGGCCTCCACCAAAAACGAAGCTTGCGTTCGACGGGCTACGAATGATCAAATCTCTGATCGGAATACCTGCGTTGGTGGGGGACACATGATGTTCAGGATGATGGCGATCGTCGCGGGCTTGGGACTGGCGCTCGCCGGATCAGCTGAGGCCCAGACGCCGCGCAAGGGCGGAACCATCCGCATGACGGCGCCCTATGGCTCGAGTTTCACCAGCCTGGACATTCACACCACGCAGCGCGCCCAGGACGAGATCTACGCCAAGGCCCTGCATCGCTCGCTCTACATCTGGAATTCCGCTGAGGGCAAACCGGTCCTGGAGCTTGCCAAGGAGGATGTTGTCTCGGGCGGGGGCCTCGTTCACACCTTCAAGCTGCGCGACGACGCCTATTTCCACAATGGCCGCAAGATGACGGCCGACGACGTCATCTGGTCCTACACCCGCATCATGGACGGCACCAAGGCCTATCCAGGCGCGCGGTTTGTCCGCGTGATCGAGGGCGCTGCCGCGGTCGAGAAGGGTCAGGCCAAGGAGATCTCCGGGCTGAAGAAGATCGACGACTTCACCGTTGAGATGAAGCTGACCGAGAACGTCGATCCCGGCTTCTACTTCTTCACCGCGCTGACCTCGATCTATCCCGCCGACGAGGGCGCCAAGGAGAGCTTCATCCAGAAGCCGATCGGTCTCGGGCCCTTCAAGTTCGTCGAGCATGTGCCGGGATCGCGCATCGTTCTGGAGCGGTGGGACCGGTTCTACAAGCCCGGCAAGCCCTATGCCGACAAGATCGTCGTGTCGATCATGGCCGAGGCCGCTGCGCGCGACGTCGCCTTCCGCAACAAGGAGGTCGACACCTCCGTGCTCGGGCCCGCGCAATATGTGGCCTACCAATCCGACGCCAATCTCAAGGGCACCATCGTCGAGGTCGCCGAGGTCTTCACGCGCTACATGGGGATGAATCCCTCATTCAAGCCGTTTGCCGACAAGCGCGTCAGGCAGGCGATCAACTACGCGATCGACACCGACCTGATCATCAACAAGCTGGTCAAGGGCAAGGCCTATCGCGCCACCAGCTGGCTGCCGCTGACCTCGCCCGCCTACGATAAGGCGATGAAGCCGTACGCTTACGATCCCGCCAAGGCCAAGCAGCTGCTCAACGACGCTGGCTATCCCAACGGCTTCGAATTCGAATGGACCACCAGCCAGAATGAAAGCTGGGGCCTGCCGATCGTCTCGGCGGTGATCCCGATGCTGGACAAGGTCGGCATCAAGGCGAAGGTCAAGCAGGTCGAGACCGCGGTGCTGGCGGAGGTGGTTCGCAGCGGCGACTACCAGGCCTTCATCTATTCCCAGGCGAGCGGCCCGGATCCGCTGGCGGCCCTCAAATGCTTCCACTCGTCGACGCCGCAGCCGGCCTGCAACTACATGACCTACAAGAACGCCGAGTTCGACAGGATCGTCGACGAGGCCGGGCAGGCCGACGACGCTGCAAAGCGCACCCAGCTTCTGCAAAAGGCCAATGCGCTGCTCTACGAGGAGGCTCCGGTCTGGTTCTTCAACTACAACAAGGCGGTCATGGCGGTGCAGCCGTGGCTCAAGGGGATTCAGCTGAACGCGACGGAGCTGACCCATCAGAACGTCGAAGACCTCTGGGTCGACGAGACCTCGCCCGCGAAGTGACATGCGCTCTCGCGCTCCCTCCGTCGTAGCGAACGATGGAGGGAGAGAGGAAAAGTGCCGATGCTCTCCTTCCTGTTCCGTCGCCTGCTGCAGACCATTCCGACCGTGCTTGCCGTCGTGCTGCTGGTCTTTGTGCTGTTCAGCGTCGTTCCCGGCAGCATCGTCTCCTCCATGAGCGACGACAGCGATCCGCAGGTCGAGCTGCGCATGAAGAAGCAGCTCGGCCTCGACGATCCCATTTACGTGCGTTTCGGTGCCTACATTGCCAAGCTCGCGACCGGTGATTTCGGCACCTCGTTCCGGACCCGCGAGCCCGTCACGACCATGATCGCCAAGCGGGCTTGGCCGACGCTGCAACTGATCTTCGCAGCCATGGCGTTCTCGGTCGTGATCGGTGTGCCGCTTGGCTTCATCGCAGCGCTGCGACCGGGCGGAATCGTCGATACGCTTGCCATGGTCGTCGCGGTATCGGGCCTTTCCATCGCCAAATTCTGGCTCGGACTTGTTCTGATGTACCTGTTCGCGTTGAAGCTCGGCTGGCTGCCGAGTTTCGGCTATGGTGACGGCGGACTGAAATATCTATTGCTGCCGGCCGTGACCCTCGGCGTCTCGCCGATGGCGCTGTTTGCCCGGACGACGCGCGCCGCGGTCCTCGAGATCATGACCGCCGATTTCGTCCGCACCGCGCGCTCCAAGGGCATGAGCGAGACGCGGTTGGTGAAGTGGCATGTCATGCGCAACGCGCTCGTCATCATTCTCACCACCGTCGGCCTGCAATTCGGCGCGCTGATGGGGCAGGCGGTCGTGGTCGAGAAGCTGTTCTCGTGGCCGGGCATCGGCTCATTGCTGGTCGACAGTGTCCTGCAGCGCGACATTCCGGCGGTCCAGGGCTCCATTCTCGTGGTGGTGCTGGCCTTTCTCGCGATCAATCTGCTGATCGATGTGCTCTACGGCGTGATCGATCCCAGGATCCGCTACGCATGAAGCTCCGCGCCAATCTCGTCATCGGCGGAGCGCTGTTCGCGCTGGCGATCCTGGTCGGCTTGCTCGCGCCCTGGCTGGCGCACACCGACCCCGTGCTCGACGCCAACCTCATGAACGCGGAGGAGCCCCCGAGCTGGACCTGGTGGTTCGGGACCGACGACCAGGGCCGCGACATCTATTCCCGCGTCGTGTACGGCGCGCGGGTCTCGCTGACGGTCGGCATCATCTCGCAGCTCATCAACAGCGTCATCGGCGTGGCCTTGGGGCTGAGCGCCGGCTATTTTGGCGGCTGGTGGGACGATGTCGTCAACGCCCTGACCAATCTCATGCTCGCGATCCCCTCGCTGATCTTCGCGCTGGCGATCATGGCGGTGCTCGGCCCCGGCCTGACCAGCCTGCTGATCGCGCTCGGGCTGACCAACTGGTCCTTCACGTGCCGGATCGCGCGAGCCTCGGCGCTGTCGCTGAGGAGCCAGGGTTATGTGCAGGCTGCGACCGTGCTCGGCTACGGCGATTTGCGTATCATGACCACGCAGCTGCTGCCGAACATGCTGGGCCCCATCATCGTCATCGGCACGCTGGGCATGGGCAGCGCGGTGTTGTCCGAAGCCGCATTGTCGTTCCTCGGCCTCGGCGTCCGTCCACCGTTTCCCAGCTGGGGCAGCATGCTGTCGGAGGCCCGCGAGCAGATCACGACGGCGCCATGGCTCTCGGTGTTTCCGGGCCTTGCCATCTTCCTGACGGTGCTTGGCCTCAACCTGCTCGGCGATGGCCTGCGCGACATTCTCGATCCCCAATCGCGGAGCCGGCGGACATGACCGGCGCGCCGCTGATCGCAGTCGAGGATTTGCGCATAGATCTCGACGACGGATCGAGGCGCGTCGCGGCGGCCGAGGGCGTTTCGTTCCGCATCGACCGCGGCGAGACGTTCGGCCTCGTCGGCGAATCCGGTTGCGGCAAGAGCATCACGGCGCTCGCCTTGATCGGGCTGTTGCGACCGCCGCTCTCGATCGGCGGCGGCGTCATCCGGTTCGAGGGACAGGAGATCCAGCACCTTTCGGCGGCCAAACAGCGGGAGCTGCGCGGCAATCGGATCGCCATGATCTTCCAGGAGCCGATGACGGCGCTGAACCCGGTCTCGCCCGTGGGCCGGCAGATCGCCGAGATGTTCGTGCTGCACAAGGGCAAGAGCTGGCGGGAGGCGAGCCGGCTGGCGGTCGAGGCTCTGGCGAGCGTCCGCGTCCCCGCGCCCGAGCGACGTGTCCACGATTACCCGCACCAGCTCTCCGGCGGCATGCGACAGCGCGTGATGATCGCGATTGCGCTCGCCTGCGGTCCGGATCTCCTGATCGCCGACGAGCCGACCACGGCGCTCGACGTCACCGTGCAGGCCGAGATCATCGAGCTGATGCGGAATTTGTGCGCCGAGCGTGGAACGGCCATCCTGATGATCAGCCACGATCTCGGCCTGGTCGCAAACGTCTGCCGCCGCGTCGCCGTGATGTATGCCGGCCGCATCGTCGAGGAGCGCGGCTCAGCCGACATCTTCCGCGCGCCGTCGCATCCCTATACGCAAGGCCTGGTCGCCTCGCTGCCGAGGCTCGGCAGCCGCGCTGCACTCGGCCGCACCAGGCTCAAGGAGATCGCAGGCGTCGTCCCGGCCATCACGAATTTCCCGGATGGCTGCCGGTTCAACCCGCGTTGCGTGCAAGCGAGCGAGATCTGCCGGACAGTCGTGCCGCAGACGGACTGGCTGAAAGCCGGCGGTCTGGTCAGGTGCCATCACCATGCATGAGCCGCAAGACATGCTGGGTGAGCGGAGGCCGGACGATGACCTGATCCTCAGCGTTAGGGATCTCGCGGTTCACTTTCCGCTCGGTGGCGGCCTGCTGGGCCGCGGCAAGCGGATGCTCCGGGCCGTCGATGGCGTCGATCTCACGCTGAAGCGCGGCGAATGCCTCGGCCTCGTCGGCGAGTCCGGCTCCGGCAAGTCGACGGTCGCATTGTCGATCCTTGGCCTGCTGACGCCGACGCGCGGCCGCATCGTGCTGGACGGGCAGGTCGTGAGGAGCAGGCAATCCGGCGATCGGAAGGCGTTGGCCCGCACCGTGCAGATGGTGTTTCAGGACCCTTACGCCTCGCTCAATCCGCGCCAGACCGTGCGTCGCACGTTAGAGGATCCCCTGCGGGTGCACGGTGTCACCGCGAAAAGCGAGATCGAGGACCGCGTCGCGACCATGCTGCGGCATGTCGGCCTCCGGCCGGAGCAGGCGGGTCGCTACCCGCATGAATTCTCCGGTGGCCAGCGCCAGCGCATCGGCATTGCCCGCGCCCTGATCCTCAACCCCAAAATCGTCATCTGCGACGAGCCGGTCTCGGCGCTCGACGTCTCGATCCGCGCCCAGATCATCAACCTGCTGCTGGAACTGAAGGACACGCTCGGCCTGTCCTACATCATGATCAGCCACGATCTCGGCGTCGTCGAGCACATGAGCGACCGCGTCGCCGTGATGTATCTCGGCCGCATCGTCGAGAACGGCCACTGGCGCGAGATCTTCGAACGGCCGGCGCACCCCTATACGCAGGCCCTGATCGCCGCCATCCCGGATCCCTTGCGCCACGCCCCGCTGGCGACCACCGGCGGCGACCTTCCCAACCCGCTCAATCCGCCGAACGGATGCGCCTTCAGCCCAAGATGCCGTTATGCGGAGGCGGTGTGCCGGCAAGAGCCGGGGCCTGTGCTGGAGATGCGCGCCGATGGGCACGCAGTGCGCTGCTGGCGGGCCGATGAGATCGGCGCAGCGAGCCTTGCCCTATCACCGTCACCCTGAGGTGGCCGCTCCTTCAGCGGCCCTCGAAGGGCGACCGCCCGGCTGCCCACCTCGGCCGTTCATCCTTCGAGGCTCGCATGCGATGCTTTCGCATCGCCTGCTCCGCACCTCAGGATGACGGGTCCTCGCACGACATTTCACTTCAGCCCGGCCAACACGACGTCGCGGATCACGCGGATCGGCGGCATCCATTGCCGTTCGTCGGCGTAATTTCCGCAGGTGATGGCGACCACGATGCCGAGGTCGGGCATCGCGAACAGCCGCTGGCCGCCATAGCCAAAGCCGCCGACCCAATGCGTGATCGGGCGGTTCGGCGGCTGGCCGTACTGCAGATCGCCGCTGTACCAGAAATAGCCGTAGCGGCGCTGCTCGTCGCAGGGGACGTAGGGCTGGAACGATTTCGCCAGCCAGTCCGTCGAGACGATCTGACGCCCGTCCCATTGCCCGCGGTTGAGGATCAATTGCCCGATGCGCGCGAGATCGCGCGGCGTCATACGCAGGCCGGATGCGGGCGCGGGCTGCCCGTTGAATCCCTTGGTCCATTCGGTCGGACCGATTCCGAGGGGATCGAACAGGTTCGTGCGTGCAAAATCCGGCAGCGACTGGCCGGTGCCTTTCACCAGGAGTTGTCCGATCAGTTCGGTGCCCGCCGCGCCGTAGATCCAGCGCGCGCCGGGATCGGAGATGAAGGGACGGCTGAAGATGTAGCGCAGGCGATCGGGCGACTTCTCCATCTGAATTTCGCTGTTGTTCGGGTCCTGGTAGGGAATGTCCTCGTTCCAGTCGAACCCTAGCGTCATGGTGAGCGCGTGCGCGACGGTCAGGCGCTGGAGACGGGGATCGGTCGCGGCGTCGGCGCATTCGGGGAATTGCGCGATCAGCTTCTGCTCGGGCGCGGGCACCTTGCCCTGATCGAGCGCGATCCCATAGAGCAGGCCGAGAATGCTCTTCGTCACCGAGCGCAGGTCGTGCAGCGTGTCGGGGCCGAATGTAACGCGGCCGAGAGGGGTGCCCCAGACTTCGTCCTCGCCGGCGAAATAGCGTTCGAGCACGAGCTTGCCCATGCGCGTGACGACGACACCATGCAGGCCCCAGGCGCGCTTGTCCGCAATCGCCTTGTCGAGCCGCTCATCGAGGTCGGACGCAAAGCCCGCATCGGACGGGGGGATCGGTCCCCACGCGAAGGGCGCTGAGGCAAGCGGGCCTGTCGTCAAGAGAAGCGCTCCTGCACCCGCTAGGGCAGCGCGACGATCGATGACAGCCATTCGGGTGCTCGCTCCACGGGGCACGCGATCGGTGCCATGACGGAGTTGTGCTCCTGCTTTGCCCGACGTGTCAAACGTCAGCGCGGTGGCATTCACGCAATTGCAGTTTGGTAAGCGGCTGAACTTCCTCACAGTTTCTACTGTGCATGGGGTTGTTTTCGCAGTTTTTACTTCGAGCTCCGTCTACTCCGCCGTCTTCTCCCTCAAGCGCTGCGCGTAGACGTTGATGACCAGCGCCGCCAAGAGGATCAGGCCGCGGATCAGGATCTTCAGGAAGCTGTCGATGTTGACGTGGTCGAGGCCGTTGTTGAGAACACCGAGAACGAAAAGCCCGACGATGGTGTTGCCGATGCCGCCGCGGCCGCCGAACAGGCTGGTGCCGCCGACGACGACGGCGGCGATGGAGTCGAGCAGGTAGGTGTCGAACTCGTTCTGCTGTGCGCTGCCGAAATGGGCTACGCCCAGCATGCCGCCGATGCCGGAGCAGACCGCCGAGATCACCATCACCGCACCCAGGATGAGCTTGACGTTGAGGCCGGCATATTCGGCCGCCTCGCGGTTGCCCCCGACCATGTAGACGTAGCGGCCGAAGCGCGTGTAGGTCAGCACCAGATGGCCGCCGAGCAGCATCAGCGCGGCGATGATGACGAGCCAGGGGATGCCGCCGATCGAGCCCGAGCCGAGCGTGGTGATCAGGCTGGGCACCTTGTAGGCGATCTGGCCGCGCACCAGCAGCGCGGAGATGCCGGCGGCGATCTGCATCATCGCCAGCGTCATGATGAAGGAGGGGATGCCGATCACGGTCAGCCCCAGCGCGTTGACGAGGCCGAGCAGGGCGCAGAGCAGGATCGACAGGATGATCGCGACCGCGCCGGGCAGCGGAATGTTGGCGATGTTGACGTAGGATTCCTGCAGCGTGAAGTAGGCGACCGCGATGCCGGTGACGTTGGCGATGCTGGCGATCGAGAGGTCGATCTCGGCGCAGAGGATCACGAAGGTGAGGCCGACCGCGATGATGCCCGTGACCGACACCTGCGTGAGGATGTTGCCGAGATTGTCGAGCGTCGCGAAGGAGGGGCTTGCGAAGGCGAAGAAGCCGGACAGGAAGATCAGGGTCAGGAACGGGGCGATGTTGCGCATCTGCGAGCGCAGGAAGGGCGCAACGCCTCGCGCCCGCTGCCCCGCCGCCAAAGCCGTTTCGCTGCTCATGTGCTTCTCCGTCACGCCGCTTCCAGCAGGCGGTCCTTGCTGACCGGCTCGTTCTTGAATTCCCGCACCAGTGCTCCGCGCTTGAGCACGAGGATGCGATCGGCCAGCGACAGCACCGTTTCGGGCTCGGTCGACAGCACGATGATCGCAAGGCCCTTGGCGCGGAGGTCGCGGACGATGTTGATGACGTCGTTCTTGGCGCCGACATCCATGCCGCGGGTCGGCTCGCACAGCACCAGCAGCTTGGGCGGGTAGGTCAGCCATTTTGCCAGCGCCACCTTCTGCTGGTTGCCGCCGGAGAGCATGCCGAGGTCGAGGCCGACCACCGGCGGCCGGATCTGCAACTGCTCGACCTGGCGCTGCGCGATGTCGCGCTCCTGTGCCGGCTTGAGCAGCAGCGCCGAGATGCGGTCGAGAATGCTGATCGAGATGTTCTTGTAGACCGGCTCCTGATGAAACAGCATGTCGCGCCGGCTCTCGGGCACCAGCGCCACGCCGGCGCGCCGCGCCGCCGCCGTGCTGGCAAAGGTCTTGGGCGTGCCTTCGACGAGAAGCGTGCCGCCATCAGGCCTCAGCTTGCCGAACAGGATGCGCGACAGCTCCTGCTGGCCGCAGCCCATGAAGCCGTAGATACCGAGCACCTCGCCGGCCCTGGCTTCGAAGGAGATGTCCTTCAGGCTGCGCGCGAGCGAAAGCTGATCGACCTTCAGGACCACCGAGCTGTCGCTCGGCTGCGGCAGCATCAGGTCGTCGGTGTAGCTGTGCTCGAGCGCTTCGCCGCCGCGGCCGATCATGGCCTCGATCAGCGCGCCCTTGGTGGTGGCCGAGGCTGCCGTCTCGGCAACTTTCCGCCCGTTGCGGAACACGGTCACCGTGTCGGACACAAGCAGGATGTCCTCGATGAAATGCGAGATGAAGACGATGCTGGTGCCTTCTTCGCGCAATCGGCGGAGCGTTGCGAACAGGCGCTCGACCTCCGGCGGGGAGAGGGCGGAGGTCGGCTCGTCCAGGATGACGATGCGGGCGCCGGAGAACAGCACGCGGGCGATCTCGATCAGCTGCTGCAGTCCGATGGGCAGGTCGCCGAGCCGCGACATCGGATCGACGTCGATGCCGAAGCGGGCAAGCTGCTCGCCGGCCTCGCGCGCCATGCGCCGCCATTGCACGAAGCCAAGGGCGTTGGTCGGCTGATTGCCCAGGAACACGTTCTCGGCGACCGTGAGATCAGGCGCGACGCTGAGCTCCTGATGCACCATGGCGATGCCGGCTGCATGCGCATCGCGCGCCGAGCGGAAATGCGTCTCCGCCCCGTCGATCAGGAAGCGGCCGGAGAACTCGGTGTGCACGCCGGCGATGATCTTCATCAGCGTGCTTTTTCCCGCGCCGTTCTCGCCGACCAGACCATGGATCTCGCCGGGATGAAGCGCGAAGTCGACACCACGAAGCGCTTCGACGCCGCCGAAGCTCTTCGTGATGCCCTGCAGTTCAAGGATGGGCGAACGCACCTCGGGCATGAAAGTTCAGATCAGGAAGTGATCCTGCATCCACTGCATCCCGGCGGCATTGGCCTTGGTCACCACCGGGCCGTCGGTGACGACGTTCTTGGGAATGCCCTGGCCGCTCTTCTCGCCGCCGACCACGGCGGAGACGCCCGCGATGATGGCGCCGCCATGGATGCGGCAGGAGGGATTGCGGACGGTCGCGAACATGCGGCCTTCGCTCACCGCCTGGATTGCCGGCGGCATGGCATCGACGCCGCCGATCAGGATGTTGGTGCGGCCTCGCGCCTTCATGATGTTGGCCGCCGCGAGCGCCATGTCGTCATTGTGGAAGAACGCCGCATCGATCTGCGGGTACTTGGTCAGATATGTTTCCCAGAGGCGCGCGGTCTTGGAGACGTCCCAGTCGGCGGGCTGGGTGTCGAGCACCTCGATGCCGGGGAATTGCTTCACTGTGTTGGTGAAGCCCTTGGCTCTTCCTTGCGCGCCTGTATGTCCGAGCGCGCCCTGCGTCATGATGATCTTGCCCTTGCCGCCCATCGCGTTGCACAGCGCCTGGGTCACCGAGGCGCCCATGAACTCGTTGTCGGGAGCGAGGAAGGAGTGGACGTTGATCTGGTCGAGCGGCGCAATCAGCGTGTCCATGTCGATCACGGGCGTGCCGGCATCGATCATCTTCTGCACGGGCTGGGTGAGGGTGCCGATGCCGAAGGCCTGGATCGCGACGAAGTCCCATTTCTGCGAGGCCATGTTGTCGATTGCCGCGCGCTGCTTCACGGCGTCGAGCTGGCCGTCGAACCAGGTGACTTCGACGTTGAACAGCTTGCCCCAGAATTCGGCGGCCTGCTTGCCTTGGGCGCACCAGGTGGCCTGAAGGCCCGCATTGGAGAAGGCGGCCTTCAGCGGCTTCTCGCTTCGCCCCACTTCTGCGGCTAGCGCTGGATTTATGCCCATGCTGCCGAGAAGGGCAGCTCCGGCGCCGGCGGTCGCTGCCGCCTGAAGAAGATCGCGCCTCGTCGTCGAGAAATCTTTCGTCCCGGACATCGCTCGCTCCCATAAATTTTATCGTCGGCGCGTCATTGATTGCGCAACCGATGTCGAAAGTGTCTCACAAGAGTTGATGCCACTCAATCTGCAATCACACGCGCCGTCGCAGCAAGCCGCGTTGGTGCAGCGCAAAGCGTCAGGCGGTCGTGCCCGCGAATGCGTCGATGTCGACGAGCAATGTGTCCCAGGCTTGCGCGATCTCGATTGACCATTCAGCGCCGAGCAGATCGCGCAGCGTGTCCCTGATGACAGTGAAGAAGGCGGTGAATAGCTGGCGCGACGTGCCATAGGCGTCGTGCGAGGCAACCTCGCAGGCAATCAGCCGGAAATGCCCATGACGCATCCCGGCGAAATCGAGAATCGCCTCGATCGTCAGCGCGAGCATCGATCCCTTCACGAGGTCACCGCCCTCCGAGCGGAACATCGCCTGCGTTTCGGGATGCTCGTCGAACAGGCGCTGGTAGACGAGGGGCGTGAGATCCGCGCAGCGCGAGGCCGCGAGCTCAAAGCTGAGTTCGACCGGATTGGAGGACATATTCATCGGCGAAAGTGCCATGCGGACAAAAAAAGAGCGGGGCCCTGGCCCCGCTCAAAAATTGTGTCGACCCTATTATCCCCGATTCTAAGATTTGCTCTTGATTGACGGGGCGACGCTGCGTTTTGCGCGCCAGGGGCTCCTCCCGAGACTTGGACCACCAGACTTCGACCTCACGGCCAGCCTGAGCAAGGGGGATGCTAGATCAACTTTTCTCACTTGTCATCATTTTCGGCAACGAATGTTCAAAATTCGAGCAATAGACGAAATGATCGGGCTTTTGGCCCCGCAAGTATATGACAAATATAAGAAATCTGTGGATGTCGGGCCGATTGATTTGCCTCAAGCGCCCACGCTCGGTGCCGTGCTGGGGTACCGCGGCCACAGTTTTCGCCAAATTTGTGCTGGGCCAAGAAGGCGGCGGAACTGACCTCGACTTGGGGGCGGCACGGTGTTTAGTTGGTGGACGAACAGACGGTTCGGCGGATGCGCGCGCGGCTACAGAAATTCCTACCCTTGGTCCTGCTCGCCCTGGCGATGCAGGTGCTGGCGCCGATTGCCGCGTGCTGGGCGACCGGCCGGGCCGTTGCCGATCCGCTGTCTGCCGGCGTCATCTGCCACAGTGCGAGCGAGCAGGGCGGCCTCGACGATCGGACGGGGACCCCGGCCGCGCATGCCGGTGCGTGCGCCCTGTGCTGCCTGGCGCAGGCGGGCGCGTCGCTCGATTCGCCGACGCACGCGGGACTCTCGATTCCCTTCCGCCATGCCGCGCGCGTGGTGTGGCAGCCGGCGGATGCGTCGGCCATCAGCGCTCACAAGGGTTCGAGCGCCCAGGCGCGCGCGCCACCTCAATTCTCCTGACGTAGCGACAAACCGAACCGTTGGCGCGCGCCGTTGCCGCCGATGGCGTGCTCAATGAGACCGGCCGAGGTGCCGGATGTCAGGAATTCAAGAGATGTTACGCATTCGTGCGATGGGGCGCGCCGGCTTGCCCGTGCTTTTCGGACTGGTGTCCCCGATCGATTCAGACGCGCTCGCCCAGGCTGCCTCGGAAGCGATTCCCGCAGTGACGGTCGAGGCGCCCAAGACGTCCCGTCCCAAACCAATCACCCGGCCAACGCGGCTGCGCTCCGCTTCGGCGGCGCGCGCAGCGAGGCCGGTCGCGCCGGTCGCGATCGATGGCGCCCAGGGGCAGAACAACACGATGTCCGCCGGCGCAGTGCGGGCCGGTCTCAATCAGGCGCCGGCCGGCCAGACCGCGACGACCATCGATCGCAGCCAGTTCGACAACCGCCCGTCGTTTTCGGTCAGCGACGTCCTGCGGGACAGTCCGGGCATTTCGATCAAGCAGGGTAATGGCCCGCGCGATTTTGGCATCTCGATTCGCGGATCCAACGCCCGGAACGGTTTCGGCATCCGCAATCTCGTGATCTTCGACGACGGTTTCCCCGTTACGCAGCCGGACGGCCTGTCGCGCAGCGACCTGATCGACCCCCACGCCTATGGTGCGATCGACGTGATCCGCGGCCCCTCGTCGGCGCTCTACGGCAATTACGCGACCGGCGGCGCGCTCAATTTTCGCACACGGCCGGGCGGCACGATCGACGGCGTCGAATACGGCGTCGACGGCAGCAGCTACGGCTATCTCAACAATTACCTGGCGGCCGGCAAGAAGGTCGGGAATTTCGAGGGCTCGCTGTTCGCAAGCGACACACGAGGCGACGGCTATATCGGCAATAGCTGGTTCAATACGCAGACCGTCAACTTCCTCGGCACGCTCAAGGCGACGCCGGACGACCGTTTCACGGTCAAGATCATCAACAACGATCTCAGCGCGCGGCTGCCGCTTCGCTCCACGCTGAACCAATATTATCAAAATCCCTTCCAGCAGGGATGTGCGACCGGTGCCACGGCAGCGCCCGGATGCGGTACGGTCAGGCTGTTCAACAATGGCTTCAACGCGACCGCCGGAACCGATACGGAGACGGCCGCGCAGGCCGGGCTCGGCCGCAACGACCGCCGAACAATCGTCGGCGGCCGGTGGGAGCACGATTTCGACAACACCACGACCTGGCGCAACCAGTTCGTGTTCGACGATCGGAACATCAGCCAGCCAACTGGCTCCACCAGCTCGATCGGCGACTTCCCGTCGTACAACTACATGAGTGATCTGACCAAGCGCGGAGAGATTCTCGGCCTGGAATCCACTGCGTTCTTCGGCGCCTTCTACAATACCCTGACGGCGTCGAGCGACACACGAAACGTGATGCCGGGAGGCAACGCGACACTCGGTAGGTTGTCGAGCAATCTCTACAGCGAGACGACCAATTATGGTGTTCGTGCCAGGGAAGAGCTCAAGCTTACGTCGTCGCTAACGGCCGTTGCGGGTATCGGTTGGGAGACGACCTTGCTCAAGGGCACCAATACTGCCTATTCGTACGCTGGTCCAACCGGCATCACCACGACAACGCCGACGACCGCGGACAGGCAGTTTCAAAACACTGCACCAGAGTTGGCGCTGCTCTACAATCTCAATAACGAATGGCTGTTCCGGGCACGCGTTGCCACGGGGTATGGCACTCCGCAGGTCTCGAATCTCTTCGTCGCTCAGACGGGACTATCGGGCAACAATACGCAGCTCCAAGCCCAGAAGAATCTTGGCTACGATCTCGGTTTCGATTGGACGCCGAACAGCGCGCTCAAGCTCAGCGCGACTGGCTTTTACGAGTTCTTCCGGAACGAGATCGTCAACCAGGCGACATCGGTCGCGGGTGTAAACTATTCGTTCAACGCGCCGCGCTCGGAACATCGCGGCATCGAGCTTGCCGCCGATTGGAAGTTCTATCCGGGCTGGCGGTTCATGGCGGCGTACACCTATCTCGACGAGGTCTACACCGAATATGTCGAGAACATCACCAATGGCGCCGTCTTCAGCTTCAACCGGGCCGGCAACAAAATTCCCGGTATCTCGCCCAACGAGCTGACGGCTCGAATTGGCTACGACGAGTTCGCCGGGCCGCTGGCAGGCCTCGGCGGCTTCGTCGAGGTCCAGTGGAAGGACTCTTTCTACATGGACAATGCCAATCTGCTGAAGGCGCCGGGCTACGAACTGGTCAATGTGAATGTCCACTACAAGACCGACTTGGTGTCCGACACCTTCAGGTCACTCAATCTGTTTCTCGAAGTCAGGAACGTATTCGATCGCACCTATGTTGCGTCCGCAAACAACATCGCAAACACGGTGACGGCCGCCGGCCTGCAAATTCCAGGGAGCACGCTCGCAAGCACGGCGCCTGGATCGATCTATGCGGGCTCGCCACGCCTGTTCGTTGCAGGTATGAAGGTGGCCTTCAAATGATCCGGGCTCTCGAAGGGAATAGGGCCATGATCCGAACTGGCTTGCTCGCGATAGCTGCTCTCGCATGCCTGCAAAGCGCGGCGCTGGGGCAGATGCGTGCCCCGCATGTGTCCGAGGCGGCGTGTGAGGAGCCGACGCTACGCTGTGCGACCAAGGCGACGCCTGCATTCGGTCCGGACGGCACGCTGTGGCTGGTCTGGATGGCGGGAGGGCAGGTCTCGGTCGCGAGTTCTCAGGATGCAGGCCATACCTTCTCCACCCCAACGCAGGTCACGACGAAGCGGCTGAACCTCGATTGGGGACCGGATGCGCGGCCGAAGATCGTGGTCGATCGCAACGGCGGCATCGCGCTCGCGTTCTCGACCTTCAGGGACGAGGCCTTCAACGGTCAGGTGCTCTATACGCGCTCGGCCGACGGCGGCAGGAGCTTTGCCGAGCTGAAGCCCATCACCGCCAACAACGAGAGCCAGCGGTTTGAGGCGTTGGCGCTCGATCAGGATGGGACGGTGTTCGCGGCCTGGCTCGACAAGCGCAATCGCATTTTTGCGAAGGAAGCGGGACAGAAGTACGAGGGAGCCGGGCTGTTCTTCACTTCGTCCAGCGACGGCGGCACCACCTACGCAGAAGCGAAGCTGGCGCGTGAGGGCACCTGCGAATGCTGCCGGTTGGGACTCGCACTCGCTGCGCCCGGGCGGCCGGTCGCGATCTTCAGGAACATTTTTGAGGGCGGCGTGCGCGACCACGCGGTGATGACCTTCACGGACGTCACGACGCCAGGCGAAATCCGTCGGGTCAGCAATGACGACTGGCAGATCAACGCCTGTCCGCACCACGGGCCGAGCCTCACCGTTGCCCCGAACGGAACCTATCACGTCGCCTGGTACACCAACGGGAAGGCGCGGAAAGGGCTATTCTACGCCCACTCGCGCGACGAGGGCCGCACGTTCTCTTCGCCGATGGCGCTGGGGCGGCCGGATCGTAATCCGACGCGCCCCTTCGTGCTCGCGGGCGCGGCGGGCACGGTGATGGTCTGGAAGGAGTTCGACGGTGAAAAGACCTCGGTCCAGATGACGGTCTCCCGCGACGATGGCGAGACGTGGTCGGCGCCGAAGGCGATATCGAGCACGACCGACACCTCCGATCACCCTGTGCTGGTCTCCAACGGCAAGCAGACCTACCTGTCATGGATGACGAAGGCGGACGGCTATCGCCTCACAGCAATCGAGGACCAACCATGAGACGTCGATTTGCACGCATTCTGGGCCTTTGCATCCTGGTCGCATCGGCGACTGCGCTCGCAGCGCCGCCGACTCTCAAGCCGTTCGAACGCGGCAGCTGGCAAGGCGTCCTAAAGGGGCATACTGGGCGTCCGACGCTCGTGCATTTCTGGGGCGTGACCTGTGGCCCGTGCAAGGTCGAGCTGCCGCTGCTCGGGCGGTTTGCAAAGGACCATCCGGAGATCGACGTGGTCACGATCAGCGCCGATCTCGTGCCGAACCTGCCGGCCGCCACGCAATCGATGCTCGACAAGGCCGGGCTCTCGTCGACCGAGAACTTCGTCTTCAACGATGGCTTCGTCGAGCGCTTGCGGTTCGAGATCGATCCGGCTTGGCAGGGCGACATCCCCAGGACCATGCTCATCTCTCCGGAAGGCACCATCACGACGATTGAAGGCTCGGCCGAGATTGCCGATCTCGAAAAGTGGTCGGCGCAACAACTCTCCAAACACTGAAGTAGTCTGCAAAGGGAATACCGATATGAAGACAATCTCGAAGAACGTGCTGCTCGCCGCGTTCGCTCTTGCGATCTCCGCAGCCCCGGCGGTCGCCGACGACGTCAAGGCCGGCGATCTCGTCATCTCGCAGGCGTGGAGCCGGGCGACGCCGGGCGGCGCCAAGGTCGCCGGCGGCTATCTGACCATCGAGAACAAGGGCACGGCGGCCGACAGGCTGGTCAGCGTGTCCGCCGATATCGCGGGGAAGAGCGAGATCCACGAGATGGCGATGGACAACGGCGTGATGAAGATGCGGCCGCTCGACAAGGGGCTCGCCATCGATCCCGGCAAGACCGTGAAGCTCGCGCCCGGCGGCAATCATCTGATGCTCCAGGAGCTCAAGGGCGCGTTCAAGCAGGGCGACAAGGTTCCGGTGACGCTGCAATTCGAGAAGGCCGGCAAAGTCGCGGTATCCCTCGACGTCCAGGGCGTCGGCGCGCAGGCGCCTGGCGATGCCGGGCATTCAGGTCATATGGACATGAAGAAAATGCCGGATCACTCGGGAATGAAGATGAAATGAGACTGATCTGGACTCTCGGGAGACCGAACATGTCGAAGCAATCCTGCCTGATCCTAGTTGCCGCGATCGCCGCCTCGCCCGCGGCGGCGCACGTGTCGATCGAGACCAAGCAAGCCACGGTCGGCACGTCTTACAAGGCCGTCTTCACCGTGCCGCATGGCTGCGCGGGCTCGCCGACGGTGAAGGTCCGGGTGCAAATTCCGGAAGGGGTGATCGCGGTGAAGCCGATGCCGAAGGCGGGCTGGAATGTCGATGTCGTCGAGGGCAAATATGCCGGGGAATACGACTATCACGGCAACAAGCTCTCCTCCGGCGTCAAGGAGGTCGCGTGGTCCGGTGGCAAGCTGCCGGACAAGAACTATGACGAGTTCGTCCTCAGCACGTTCCTTACCGACAGCCTGAAGCCGAACACGGTGCTGTACTTCCCCGTCGTTCAGGAATGCGAGGCCGGCGTCAGCCGCTGGATCGAAATTCCGGCGGCGGGGGCAGGGCATTCACATGAGGGCAAGTCCGAGGGCAAGTCCGAGGGTAAGTCGCCGGCGCCGGGCGTGAAACTTTTGCCAAAACCCTGATGCGCCTGCTCGCCGCGCTTGCGACGCTGCTCCTCGTTGCCGGCTTCGCAAGCGGTGCGTCGGCGCATGCGGCGCTGGTCTCGGTCGAGCCGGCGAGCGGCAGCATGCTCAAGGCCGCGCCCAAGGCGGTGGAACTGCGCTTCAACGAGGCGGTGACGCCGGGCGCGATCCGGCTGATCGATGGTGCGGGCAGGGCGCGGGACGATGCGCGCGTCAGCGCATCAGGCGAGACGATTTCGGTCATGATGCCGGTGGATCTGCCTGAGGGCACCGCGGTCGTCAGCTATCGCGTGATCTCGCAGGACGGCCATCCCGTCACCGGATCGGTGATCTTCTCGATCGGCATGCCGACGACGACGAAGCCTCCCGCCGCGGTGGACGGTGGGTTGAACGTGTTGATCTGGCTGACGCGCGTCGGCCTTTACGTCGGGCTGTTCATTGGCGTCGGCGGCGTGTTCTTCGCGCGCTGGGTTGCGTGGTCGATGACCGGCATGGCGGTCCCGCGCATGGCGCTCGCCCTCGGCCTCCCGAGCGCGGTGGCGTCCCTTGGCGCGTTGGGCCTCGATCTCCTTGGGCTGCCGCCATCTGCTCTTGCGACCGCTGGTCCCTGGAAGGTCGCATTTGCGACCAGTGCAGGCCCTGCCTTGCTGGTTGCCCTCGCAGCGATGCTGTTCGCGTTGATGGCGCTGCGGAGCGCATGGTACGCGCGCGCCCTTGCGATGATCGCATTCATCGGCGTCGGTTTGTCGCTCGCCATGACCGGGCACGCCGCAACGGCACCGCCCGAGGCGTTGACGCGGCCGGCGATCTTTCTCCATGGCCTCGGCGTTGCCTTCTGGATCGGCGCGCTGGCCCCGCTCGTCGCGCTGGTGTCGCGGCCGACGATTGCGACGCTCCCGATCGTGAACCGCTTTTCCCGCATTGCTGCGCTCGCGGTCGGCGTGCTGGCCTTGACCGGCCTCACACTCGCGATCGTGCAGCTTGAAAAGCCGGCAGCGCTGGTCGAGTCCCGCTACGGGCTGATCCTCTCGGTCAAGCTCGTTCTGGTCACGGGATTGCTGGCGCTGGCCGCGCTCAATCGGTTCCGGCTGACTCCGGCTCCGGCGCGGAACGAGAAAGGGACGCCCGCGCTCAAGCGCTCGATCGTGCTGGAAAGTGCTATTGCTCTCGCCATCCTGGCCGTGGTCGCCGGCTGGCGCTTCACACCGCCGCCGCGGACGATCGTGCCGGAGACGCCGTTGGCGATCCACATCCACAGCGACAAGGCGATGTTCCAGGTCCTGGTCTCGCCGGGCAAGGCGGGGACCAATGATGTCGTGCTCCAGCTCATGACCGGCGAAGGGACGCCGCTGGCGGCCAAGGAGGTGACGTTGACCCTGAGCCTGCCCGAGCGCGGCATCGAGCCGATGGAGCGAAGGGCCTCGCTCGGGCCCGACGGCTACTGGCACGTGCGCAAAGTCGAGCTGCCCTTTGTAGGCCGCTGGCACGTACGGATCGACGCGCTGGTGACCGACTTCGAGCAGATCACGCTCGAAGATGAACTCGATGTCACGGAACGATAAGATGCAGCTCCGGCCGAACCTGAAGTCCGACGGAAAAATGACAGGAATTCCGCTGCGTTAGCGGCTTTTCCTCATTCCCGGTCTTGTGTTTTCGCTCTCAATCCGGTTTCACTGCAACCCATCACTGATTCCCAGAGTATTACCATGCGGTTGTCGCGGTTCTTTCTGCCCATCCTGAAGGAAAATCCGAAAGAGGCGGAGATCGTCTCGCATCGGCTGATGCTGCGCTCCGGCATGATCCGGCAGGAGGCGGCCGGCATTTACGCCTGGCTGCCGCTCGGCTTCCGTGTGCTGAAGAAGATCGAGCAGATCGTGCGCGAGGAGCAGGACCGCTCGGGCGCGCTGGAACTGTTGATGCCGACGCTCCAGCTTGCCGACCTCTGGCGCGAGAGCGGCCGCTACGACGCCTACGGCCCGGAGATGCTGCGCATCGCCGACCGCCACAAGCGCGAGCTGCTGTACGGGCCGACCAACGAGGAAATGATCACCGAGATCTTCCGCGCCTATGTGAAGTCCTACAAGAACCTGCCGCTGAATCTCTATCATATCCAATGGAAATTCCGCGACGAGCAGCGTCCGCGTTTCGGCGTGATGCGCGGCCGCGAGTTCCTGATGAAGGACGCCTATTCGTTCGACCTCAACGAGGCCGCGGCGCGCGTCGCCTACAACAAGATGTTCGTGGCTTACCTGCGCACCTTTGCGCGGATGGGGCTGAAGGCGATTCCGATGCGCGCCGAGACCGGCCCGATCGGCGGCGATCTCAGCCACGAGTTCATCGTGCTGGCCGAGACCGGCGAATCCGGTGTATTCATCAATCGCGACGTGCTGGACCTGCCGGTGCCGGGCGAGGACGTCGACTACGACAGCGACCTGACGCCGATCATCAAGCAATGGACCTCGGTCTACGCGGCGACGGAGGACGTCCACGACGCTGCGCGGTTCGAGCAGGAAGTGCCCGCCGACAAGCGGGTGAATACCCGCGGCATCGAGGTCGGGCAGATCTTCTATTTCGGCACCAAATATTCTGACGCGATGAAGGCCCTGGTGGCGGGCCCCGACGGCGTCGACGTGCCGATCCATGGCGGTTCCTATGGCGTCGGCGTCTCGCGCCTGCTGGGCGCTATCATCGAAGCCTGCCATGACGATGCCGGCATCAAATGGCCAGAGGCCGTCGCGCCGTTCCGCGTGTCGATTCTCAACCTCAAGCAGGGCGATGCGGCGGTCGATGCGGCCTGCGAGAAGCTTTATGCCGAGCTCGCGGCCAAGGGCGTCGACGTGCTCTATGACGACACCGACCAGCGCGCCGGCGCCAAATTCGCCGCAGCCGACCTGATCGGTATCCCCTGGCAGATCATGATCGGCCCGAAGGGGCTCGCCGACGGCAAGGTCGAGATCAAGCGGCGCAGTGACGGCTCCCGCGAGACCATGTCGCCTGCGGACGCGGTCGCAAGACTTGTGGGCTGATAAGCCTGGTCGGCTGAATATTGTTCATCGCCCGATATCGCGGCCGCCAATCCGGCCACATTTGACCCCGAATCATGGGATTATCGAGCGATGGATGAGACCATGACCGAAACCGTGCAAACCGCGCCTTTTGCGCCATTCGAGTGGATGCTGTCGGCGCGCTATTTGCGGGCGCGCCGCAAGGAGGGATTCATCTCGGTCATCGCCGGGTTCTCCTTCCTCGGCATCATGCTGGGCGTGGCGACGCTGATCATCGTCATGGCTGTCATGAACGGCTTCCGCAAAGAGCTGCTCGACAAGATATTGGGCCTCAACGGCCACATCCTGGTGCAGCCGCTGGAATCGCCGCTGACCGACTGGAAGGACGTCGCCGACCGCCTCAGCCAGGTCAAAGGCATCCGGCTTGCGGCACCCGTGGTGGACGGGCAGGCGCTGGCGTCCTCGCCGTGGAACGCCTCGGGCGTGCTGGTGCGCGGCATCCGCTCCGACGACCTCAACAACCTCACCTCGATCGCCAAGAACATCAAGCAAGGCTCGCTCGAGGGCTTTGACGACGGGCAGGGTGTCGCGATCGGCCGGCGCCTCGCCGACCAGCTGTCGCTGCATGCCGGCGACAGCATCACGCTGGTGGCCCCGAAGGGCGCGGTGACGCCCATGGGCACGACACCGCGCATCAAGCCGTACAAGATCGCCGCCGTGTTCGAGATCGGCATGTCCGAATACGATCTCGGCTTCGTGTTCATGCCGCTCGCGGAAGCGCAGGCCTATTTCAACCGCAGCAACGACGTCACCTCGATCGAGGTGTTCACCACCAATCCCGACCAGATCGTTGCCTTCCGGCAGGCCGTGACGGAGGCTGCGGGCAGGCCGGTGTTCCTGGTGGATTGGCGGCAGCGCAACTCGACCTTCTTCAACGCACTCCAGGTGGAGCGCAACGTGATGTTCCTGATCCTGACCATGATCGTGCTGGTCGCAGCGCTGAACATCGTCTCCGGCCTGATCATGCTGGTGAAGGACAAGGGCAGCGACATCGCGATCCTGCGCACGATGGGCGCCTCGCAGGGCTCGATCATGCGCATCTTCCTGATCACGGGCGCCTCGATCGGCGTGGTCGGCACGCTGGTCGGCTTCGTCGTCGGCCTCGTGATCTGCCTCAACATCGAATCCATCCGGCAATTCCTGTCCTGGCTGACCAGCACCGAGCTGTTCTCGCCAGAACTCTATTTCCTGTCGAAACTGCCCGCCGAGATCGACGTCGGCGAGACCACGGCCGTCGTCATCATGGCGCTGACGCTGTCGTTCCTGGCGACGCTGTACCCGTCGTGGCGCGCCGCGCGCCTCGATCCGGTCGAAGCGCTGCGGTACGAGTGAGGGGTTGATGGAGCAGCAGCAGGGGGCGGAAGACGTACCGGTCATTTATCTCCACGAGATAAAGCGGCAGTACTTGCAGGGCGAGGTGCCGCTGACGATCCTGGACGGCGCCAAGCTCGCGCTGTGGGCGGGACAGTCGGTGGCACTGGTGGCACCGTCAGGCTCGGGCAAGTCGACGCTGCTGCACATCGCAGGGTTGCTCGAGGCGCCCGATTCCGGCGAGGTCTATGTCAACGGCGCGCCGACCTCGCAGCTGCCCGACATCGAGCGCACCCAGCTGCGCCGTACCGATATCGGCTTCGTCTACCAGTCGCACCGGCTGCTGCCGGAGTTCTCGGCGCTGGAGAACGTCATGATGCCGCAGATGATCCGCGGCCTGAAGAAGTCCGAGAGCGTCAAGCGCGCCAAGGAGATTCTTGGCTATCTCGGCCTCGGCGACCGCATCACCCATCGCCCGGCCGAGCTGTCGGGCGGCGAGCAGCAGCGCGTCGCGATCGCGCGCGCGGTTGCCAACGCGCCGCGGGTGCTGTTCGCGGACGAGCCGACCGGCAATCTCGACCCGCACACCGCGGACCACGTGTTCCAGGCCCTGATGCAACTGGTCAAGGCGACCAAGGTTTCGATGCTGATCGCGACCCACAACATGGAGCTTGCCGGCCGCATGGACCGGCGCGTGTCGCTGTCGAACGGCCAGGTGGTCGAGCTCGAATAACCAATTTTGCGGAAACAACCCCATGCACAGTAGCCACGTGCTTGGTCGGACTGACGAAAAAATCGGCGACAGCGCTCGGCCGCCGCCTCAGAACCTTAAGGCCTGATCACCGTCAATCTGAACGGTCCGCCATGGGCCGCGGCATGCGTCACCGCCTCGTTGGCGTGGTCGAGGTCGAAGGCCGTCGTCTCATATTCCTCCAGCCTGAGCAGGCCCGCGCGCACCAGCGCGATCAAGCGGCTCGCGGCATCCGGCGGGTACATCCAGACGCCGTGGATGCTGATGCAGTTGCGCATGATCCAGGGGTAGGAGAGCTCGAGGCCCGCGCCGCCGGCCATGCCGACGCCGCCCATCAGCACCACGCGTCCATAGGGACGCACCGTCATGATCGCCGCGCGCACGACGTTGGTACTCACGGAGGGCGGCATGATGTCGAGCACGCAATCGATCGGGCCTGATGCAGCGCGCTTCATCGCCTCGCGGTCGTCGTGCTCAACGCCGGTGAGCTTGACCGGCCTCACGCGGCTGCCAAAGCGCCGGACGAGATCGGCGAGGATTTTCTCGTTGCGGCCCGGCGTGACCACGCAGGCCGCGCCCATCGCGAGGGCCACCGAGACGGCCGCGCTGCCGAAATTGCCGGTGGCCCCGCTCACCAGCACGGTCTCGCCGGGTTGCAGGTTTGCAGCGAGGAAGCCGCCGTAAGGCACCAGCAGCGTGCCCAGCGCGCACCATTGCGTCGCTTCCTCCGGCGTGATCGTGCCGAGGCGTTTGACGTTCTCGGTCGGCAGTCGCATCTGCTCGGCAAACGAGCCGTGGCGAAAATGCTGTTGCAGGCGCATGCCGCCGGGGCCGGCGGCCGTGAGCCCCTGGAGGGCGATATCGGGCGCGACGACATCATCGCGCGAACGCACCGTCGGATCGCAGAACACCCAGTCACCGATGCTGAGCCTGGTGGCGTCCGGGCCGATCGCGCGCACCCGGCCGATGCCGCCGGGGCCGGGGATAACAGGCAGGTCGAGCGCGTAATTGCGTGTCCCGTCAAAGACCTCGTTCATGTAGGAGAGCACGCGCGTGGCGACGACGTCGACGATGACCTCGCCGGTGCCGAGCGTCGGCTCCGGAACGTCCTCGATGGCCAGCGGTGATCCCAGGGATGTGAGTACGGCAGCTTTCATGATGTTCACCTCAAGGTCGGGTGAAGCCGATATGCGCGGCCTTGGAGGGGCCGGGAAGGCCTGGTATTATCCTAGTATTCTCAGGGCCCTCCATGCGGGAGCGACACCATGGCCGATCCACGCCGCGTCGAATTCGGCGACTTCCTGCGGTCCCGCCGCGAAAAGCTGGCACCAAAGACGGTCGGATTGCCTGCGGGTAGCCGGCGCCGCACCGCGGGGCTGCGCCGCGAGGAGGTCGCACAGCTCGCCGGCATCGGTGTCGACTGGTACATCCGTCTCGAGCAGGGCCGAACCGTCAGCCCCTCCGTCACCACCATCGATGCGCTGGCGCGCGCGCTGCGGCTCAGCAAGACCGAGCATGCGCATCTGAAGGCACTGGCGCGCGATGGCGCAAGGGGCGCGTTCACGCGCGAGATCGTGCCGCCGGCGATCCTGCGTCTGGTCGAGAGCCTACCGCATCCGGCCTACATCACCGGGCGGCGCTGGGACGTGCTGGCCTGGAACGCGGCGGCCGAGGAGGTCTTCGCGTTTGGCCGGCTGCTGGAGGAGGACCGCAACACGCTGCTCTTGATGATGACCAACAAGCGCACGCGAAAATCCTACGGGGCGGGCTGGGCTGACGTCGCCAAGCGCATGGTCGCGATGTTTCGCGCCACCCATGACGTCTGGGCCGGCGATCCCGCCTTTGCGGAGCTGCTGACGCGCTTGCGCGAAGGCAGTCCCGAATTCGTCAAATGGTGGGGCGCGCACGAAGTGCACGGCACATTGTCGGGCCGCAAGACCATGACCCATCCCACCAAGGGCGTCCTGCATTTCGAGCACACCAGCTTTCAGGCCAACGACGATCCCGCGCTGAAGCTGGTGATCTATACGCCGGTCGGGGGCTAACCGAGCGGCAGGCTTTCACTTCTGAAGACTGATTGTCGAGTTTGCCCGCCTTGCGCTTACGGGGCGGGCGCGGCCGCAGGCGTTGCGCTGACGTTCGGCAGGGCACCACCTGCTGTCCAGGGACTGTCCGTCCAGGGCGTCGGCTGCAGGGAATTCGCCGGCCAGGATTTTGCCGGGCCTGTCGCGGCTGAGGTGCACGACGTCCCGAGCTGCGTCCACACCGACGCCAAACCGGTCGTGTCGATGTTGAAGCTTGTGATATCAGCCTTTCCCTCTGGCTCCGGCGTGGTTTCCCGGACCTGCAGGGAGTGCGAGGCCAGCACCGCCTTGACCATGTCGGGGTCGACGGCGCCGTTCCAGACCTCGTACTTTCCGAACCGCACCGGAGGCCCTCCCGCTTCCTTGCTCATGTCGGCGCTGGCCGCGATCAGGATCGTTTTCTTGCCGGCGGCCGATGCGTCGATCTCACCTGCGAACATCAGCGGCACGCGCTTCTTGTTTTCGCAGTACAGGCGCCATTCCATGGTCCGGAACGACGCGTCGCTCTCCTTCTTCACCGCGGCGATCTTGCTGATGAACGGCCGTGTGCCCTTTTCCAGCCGCCACATCGTCTCGGCCAGCGGCCGCGTGTCGATACCGAAGCGGTAGAGCTCGGGCCGCGTCAGCACGTGCAGGTTTTCGAATTTCACGGTGCGGATCAGCGCATCGAGCTCGGGGCTGATTCCCATCGCCACAATGAACGCGGCGCGGTCGCGATCGGCGCCGGCGATCCGGCGCCGCCGCGCTTCGGCGACCACCTCCGGAGGCGGATTGCCGCTAAATCTGAGGATCAGCCTGGAGTTATGCACCGCCAGCGCGGCATCGGGGGCAACCTCGCGAGAGGTCGCGCCGAGAAACAGGTAGCCGCAGGCCGAGTTGCACATCGCATGATAGGTGGTGAGCTCGGCCTCGACCTCGCCGGTGGTGTTCTTGATCTTCAGGCACGCGGCGTCCACCTGCGTGCCGGCGGCGCACGCCGTCGCGATCGTCCGGCCAACCCGGGCGATTGCCCTGCGGCTGCGCAGCAGCCGCGCGATCACATAGGACTGCTCCACGTTTCCGCCGGGCGAATGCAGGTAGATCGGGCGCTGCAGATCCTTGACGCCGGCGAGGAAGCGGCGAATGCGGGGCGCAGCGTCCTGATCGATCTGGCCCTCGATGGCGATCCAGCGGTCGCAGCCCGGCCCGCACGCGTCGGGCGCGCCTTTGGCGAGATAGATCGTCAGCCGGGAGGCAAAGGCGGGTTTCTCGGCCGGCGTCCCTTCGGCCCGCAATGCGCCGGAAAACAACAGCAGGGCCAGGAGAAGCAGGGCTCGGACGAGCATGAACTGTGAGACCACGAAGTGCATCCTGATGCTGACGCTATACGACCAAGGATGCGTCCACAACTTGCGGTGGCGCGGGGAGTCGCGTTTATTTTTCGCCGACACGTGCAGATGGCTGCGCGCCGGACACGCGACCATGACGCGGGCATAGGGTGTTCACGATCCAGGTGCTGGCGCTGAGGCGAGGCCGGTGCGGTCGAGGTCATGGACGCGTGCGCAACTGAGCACTGACGTTCGTGATTTGCGCGAGCCAGCGCATGGCACAGGCCCCGGGGGAACCTTAATGCCTTCATGAAGTTGTCAGGACGCGCGGGGGCCAATCTCCCGCTGGCATCGCCGTCGGCTCGAAGCGGATGCCGCAAGGTGCCTTCAACGCTATTCGGTGACGAGCAAAGTGTCGGGGGGAGTCAGATGACAACGGCGGCCGGGGAGGACTCGACCGATCGCAATGCCGTCCTGGCTGCACTTGGCGATTACATCCGAGAGATCGCCAACCCTGACGATCTCGCTTATGCCGCGGCAGAGCTGCTCGGCCGCAGCCTGAAGGTCAGCCGGGCGGGCTACGGCACGGTCGACACATCGGCCGAGACCATCACCATCGCCCGCGACTGGAACGCGCCGGGCATCTTGAGCCTGGCGGGGGTGCTGCACTTCCGCGACTATGGCAACTACATCGAAGACCTGAAGCGAGGCGAGACGGTCATCTGTGCCGACGCGGAGAAAGATCCTCGCGTTGGCGACCGCGCCCGTGCGCTCGAAGCGATATCCGCTCGCGCACTTGTCAACATGCCGGTCTCCGAGGCCGACGGCGTCGTCGCGCTGCTCTACCTCAACAACGCAACCCCGCGGGTCTGGAGCTCCGAGGAGCTCGAGCTCATCCGCGATGTCGCCGAGCGCACGCGAACCGCCGTCGAACGTCGACGTGCCGAGGCGGCGGTGCGGGAGAACGAGATCCGCCTGCTCTTCCTGGACGCTCTCAACAAGGAGACGGCCAGGACTCGCGATGCCGACGGCGTGATGGCGGTGACGACGAGAATGGTCGGAGAGCACCTCGGGGTCTCGAACTGCGCCTATGCCGACATGGATCCCGACCAAGACGGCTTCACCATCCGCGGGGATTGGGCGGCCCCTGGCGCGATGCATATCCTCGGCCATTACAGCCTGGCCGACTTCGGCAAGAAGGCGGTGCGGGAGCTCAGCGCCGGCAGGCCGCTCGTCCTCAACGACAGTCTGAAGGAAATCGCGCCGGAGGAAGCGGCCACCTTTCAGAGCATCGGGATAGGCTCGACGATTTGCATGCCCTTGGTCAAGGAAGGGCAGCTCACGGCCCTGATGGCCATTCATCGCCGCGGCCCGCACCAGTGGACGGCGCGCGAGCTTGCGTTGCTCACGGAGGTCACCGAGAGATCGTGGGCTCACATCGAGCGCGTTCGCTCCGAACAGGCGGCGCGAGAAGCTGCCGAACGCCTGAGCCTTGCGACCAGGGCGGCAGGTATTGGCACCTGGGACTATGATCCGGTGAACGACGTTCTTGGATGGGACAACCGCTGCAAGGAGGTGTTCGGTTTATCGTCGGGCGCCGAAGTGAGCTATGAAGGGGCCTTCCTGAAAGGCATCCATCCAGACGACAGGCAGCGAGCCCATGAGGCCGTATCCGCAGCCCTGACGCCCGATTGCCCGAAAAGCTACAACATTGAATTCCGAACCATCGGCATCGAGGATGGTGTCGAACGCTGGATCGCGGCGACGGGGCAGGCCATCTTTTCCAACAGGCGGGCCGTCCGGTTCATCGGGACAGTTCTGGATATTTCCGCGCAAAAGAAGACCGAGCGCCAACTTCGAATACTGAATGATACGGGGGCGTCGGTCGCCCGCGAACGCGACCTCGAGAAGATCGTGCAGATCGTGACAGATGCCGGCGTCGAGCTGACGGGCGCCCAGTTCGGAGCCTTCTTCTACAACGTCCTGGCGGCGGACGGCGGCAGCTACATGCTGTATTCGCTGTCCGGAGCGCCGCGATCGGCCTTCGAGAATTTCCCCATGCCACGCAACACCGCGGTGTTCGAGCCGACGTTCAAAGGCGCGGGCGTGGTGAGGTCTGACGACATCCTGCTGGACCCGCGCTATGGCGGGAACGCGCCGCGTAAAGGCATGCCCGAGGGACATCTTCCAGTCCGATCCTACCTCGCGGTCCCCGTCGTCTCGCGAGCGGGCGACGTCCTCGGCGGACTCTTCTTCGGCCATGCAGAGACGGGTAAATTCCACGCAGAGCACGAAGCCGCCTTGCTCGGGATTGCCGGCCACGCCGCCACGGCTATCGACAACGCTCGGCTCTTGACCCGGCTCGAGGCGCTCAATGCCGAACTGGAGCAACGTGTCGCCGACGAGATCGCCGAACGCATGAAGGCCGAGGAGCAATTGCGCCAATCCCAGAAGATGGAGGCCGTGGGGCAGCTGACGGGCGGGATCGCCCACGACTTCAACAATATGCTGGCCGTGATTCTCGGCAGCTTGAATCTCGCCAAGCGACGGCTCGGCAAGGGAGAGGTCAATATTGACCGCTTCATCGAGGGGGCAATCGATGGCGCAAATCGCGCCGCCACTCTGACGCAAAGGCTGCTCGCGTTCTCGCGCCAACAGCCTCTTGCGCCGGAAGTCGTGGACATCAACGAGATGATCGGGGGGATGAGCGAGCTGCTCGAGCGGTCGCTCGGAGAGCTTGTCCGCCTCGAGGCGGTCCTGGCTGCCGGTCTTTGGCGCGTCAAGGCAGATCCGGCCCAGCTGGAAAGCGCCGTGATCAACCTTGCGGTCAATGCGCGCGATGCCATGCCGAAGGGCGGGCGGCTGACGATAGAAACCAGCAACGCCTCGATCGATCGGAAATTTGCCCGCGAATATGCCCTGTCGCCCGGACAATATGTTCTCATTGCCGTGACGGATAACGGCACCGGAATTCCGCCCGACGTGCTGGGAAAGGTGTTCGACCCGTTTTTCACGACCAAGGTCGTGGGTAAGGGCACCGGCCTCGGCCTCAGTCAGGTCTACGGCTTCGTGCGGCAGTCGGGCGGCCACGTCAAAGTCTACTCGGAAGTCGACGTTGGCACGTCGGTGAAGATCTATCTTCCGTGCTTCGCAGGCGAGGAGGGAGTCTCGACCCCATCGCAAGGCGTGACACATCCCGGCGCAAGCCTTCAGAGCGAGACCATCCTCGTCGTCGAGGACGATGAGCGGGTCCGCAGCATCTCATCCGAAAGCCTGCGGGAGCTGGGCTATACGGTCATCGAGGCCGCGAGCGCCAAGGAGGCGATCAGGACGATCGAAAACGGCCTCGTCCCGGATCTGCTGTTTACCGACGTCGTCATGCCCGATATGACCGGCGCTGAACTTGCGGGCGAGCTGTCGAAACGATACCCGGCTTTGAAGGTGCTGTTCACCACCGGCTACACGCGCAACGCGATCGTTCACAACGGCATGCTCGATGCCGGCAAGCATCTGCTTTCCAAGCCCTTTGCGATCGAAGACTTGGCCGTCAAGGTTCGCAATCTGCTCGACGAGGGCTGAAGACCGGATCGGGCGAAGAGATCTCTCCGGTTTGCAAGCCGACCTCACAGGCGCTATGTCCGGGCCTCCCGGACAAGAGCCCCGACATGACAATCTCCGATGACAACGACCTGACACGCCTGAAGGAGATCGGGCGCATCGTCGCCAATGCGCT
The DNA here is from genome assembly GCF_036247965.1 of Bradyrhizobium sp. TM233. NCBI lineage: Bacteria > Pseudomonadati > Pseudomonadota > Alphaproteobacteria > Hyphomicrobiales > Nitrobacteraceae > Bradyrhizobium > Bradyrhizobium sp. TM233. The sequence continues at coordinate 302,025 of NZ_BTIG01000008.1, forward strand.
GGAGGCAATGGGGAAGGCGCTCGAGCCGGGCATGACCACCTCCGAGCTCGACCAGATCGGGCGAAAGTTTCTGGAGGCCGCCGGCGCGCGTTCGGCCCCGGAGCTGGCCTATGATTTTCCCGGCGCGACCTGCATCAGCGTGAACGAGGAGATCGCTCACGGCATCCCGGGCGCGCGGCGGATCGCGCGCGGCGACCTCGTGAACATCGACGTGTCGGCCGAGAAGAACGGCTTCTTTGCCGATACGGGAGCCTCGTTCGCCGTTCCGCCCACCAGCCGCGCGATCGAACGTCTTTGTCGGGACGGCCGGCGGGCGATGTGGACCGGCCTGCAGCAGGTTGGCGCCGGCAAACCGATTGCCGGCATCGGCCAGGCGATCGGGACCTTTGCGCGGAAGAAAGGCTACAGCCTGGTCAGGAATCTTGCCAGTCACGGCGTCGGCCTGTCGCTGCATGAGGAGCCGACGGAGATCGCAACATGGCCCGATCGCTCCGAACGCCGCATCATGAACGATGGGCTGGTGTTCACCGTCGAGCCGTTCCTCTCCATGGGTGCCGAATGGGCGGAGAATGGCGACGATCCATGGACGCTCTACAGCAGCCCCGAGGCGCCGACCGTTCAGTACGAGCACACCGTGATCGCCACCCGCAACGGACCTTTGATCGTGACGATGGCGGGTTAAGGCCGCCGAGGTCGGAGTCGGATCACGTCAGGCGGTCGATGATCTGAAGGAGCCGGTCGCAGGACGCCTCGATCCTTTTGAGTGGAGACGTCGCGACGCCTAGCAACAGTCCCGGGCGCGCCGAAGCCTTCGAGGCATACCAGAGCGAGAGCGGCGTGGGCGCAAGTCCGAACGATGCAGCTTGCCTGGCGATGGCAAGATCAGGCGCTCCGTCCGGCAAGCGCAGGACCGCGGCCAGTCCTGCAATCGCAACGTTCGTGGTGCGCGTTCGAAGCTGCTTCAGCAATGCATCGCCTTGCGCGGTGTAGGCGCGCTTGGTGCGCCGCAGATGCCGCAGATAATGGCCCTCGCGGATGAAGTCTGCCGTGGCGAGCTGCACCGCGGGTCCGGGTGCCGGCGCGAGGCACGCTGCGGTCTCGGCGAATCGCGACGCCAGAGCGGCCGGTGCAACGACAAAGCCGAGCCGTAGGGCAGGGGTTACGGTCTTGCTGAAGGAGCCAATGTGAATGACGCGGCCGGCGCGATCGAGCGAGGCGAGCGCCGGCGTGGCCCGGCCCTTGAGCTGAAGTTCGCTGAGATAGTCATCCTCGATCACCCAGGCGTTGTTTTGGTTCGCCCAGTCGAGCAGGCGCGATCGACGTGCCAGTGACAGCGTGGATCCGAGCGGCGCCTGCTGCCCCGGTGTCACGACAACCAGCGCGGCGTCGGGCGCCTGTTGCAGGCCGTCATCGACATCGATCCCATCTGCGTCAACCGTGATTGGCACAATCGACAGTCCCGCAAGTTCGAGGCCGTGCCGGGTGAAGGGAAAGCCGGGATCCTCCATCCAGACTTTCTTCCTTTCCCCGAGGTCGAGGACACGGAGCGCCAGGCCGAGGCCGCCGCTGAAGCCGCTGGTGATGATGATCTGGGACGGTGCGCATTCGATCCCGCGCGCCAGCGCAAGGTAGGCCGCGATCTCGCGTCGCAAGTCCAGTTCGCCGCGCGGGTCGGGGTAGATCGCAGGTGCGCTCATCTCGACGCGAACCGCCCGTGCGCGCATTCGCGCGAGCAGCGTCGCAGGAAAGGTCTCCTGCGAAGGAACGCCCATCTGGAAGATCGCCGGCCCCGCCGTGAGCTCCTGGTACATCTCCATGAACGAGCCGGGGTCCGGCGCCTTGTCCCGCCGCACGGGAATGGACGGTCGGTCGGCGACATGGGTGCCTGTCGCGCGGGCGGCGATGATCAGTTGGGCCGATGAGAGCTTTTCATAGGCTGAGCGCACGGTGCCGCGCGCGACGCCAAGCTGGGCCGCCAAATCCTGCCATGAGGGCAGGCGCGCGCCCGGGGCGAGCACGCCGCGCTCGATGGCGGCCCTGATCCCCCTGTGGATTTGCTCCGCCAGCGGCGTCTTCGCCGACCGGTCGAGCTTCAGCCGCAGCGATCTGGTCATGATCCTTGGTACACGATTTTCCCGCGTTCTTGGTCCTTTTTTATAGACCACGGCAGGGGCATCTGAGGGAGGAAAGAGGGGCTCCCTCGATCATCAAGGAGAAAGCGGATGAGTGAACGCCTCAACTACAACCACATTGCACCGGCAGGCGCGAAGGCACTGGGCGGCGTCTATGGCTACGTCATGCAGAGTGGGCTTCCCGCGACGCTGGTGACCCTCGCTTACCTGCGCGTCTCACAGATCAACAACTGCGCCTACTGCCTCGACATGCACACGCGGGATCTGCTGAAGAGCGGTGTGAAGGTCGAAAAGCTCGCGCTGCTGCAGGCTTGGGCCGAGGCCGGCGATCTCTTCGATGACCGCGAGCGCGCGGCCCTCGCCTGGGCCGAGACTGTCACCCGCGTCGCCGAGACCAACGTGCCCGATGAAGCCTATCAAGCCGCCCGCAAGGTCTTCAGCGAGCGCGAGCTTGTCGATCTCACGATCGCAATCAGCCTGATGAATGCGTACAATCGCATGTCGATCAGCTTCCGAAATACTCCGCAGGCCGCGCTCGAGAAGGCGGCCTGACGGATCGCGCGGCATCAGTCGAAATGCAAAGTAGGAGCTTGAAGATGATGAGCGTGATTTCCAGCGTCAAAATCCCCGACAGCAAGCTGGCGCGCGAGGCGGCTGAACTGGTGCGCAGCTACGAAGACGACATGCTTTTCAACCATTCCGTCCGAGTCTACGTCTTCGGTGCCATGAAGGGGCTGCGTCAGCAGCTGAAATTCGATCCCGAACTTCTTTACGTCGCGGCGTTGTTTCACGATCTAGGCCTCGTCGACCATTACCACACGCAGACAAAGCGATTTGAGGTTGACGGAGCCGACGCTGCGCGTGAGTTCCTGCGGGCGCGCGGCTTCGCCGAGCCGCAAGCCGATCTGGTGTGGGAGGCAATCGCGCTGCACACCACGCCCGGCATTCCGCAATTCATGCGGCCGGAAATCGCGCTCACCAACGCGGGTGTCCTGGTGGACGTCGTGGGCATTGGGTATGACGACTACACGCCGGAGCAGCGCGACCAGGTGATCTCGGCGTTTCCGCGCGGTGACTTCAAGAACGAGTTCCTGAAGGTGCAGACCTGCTCGGCGCTGAAGAAGCCGCAGACGACGTTCGGGACGGTCAATTTCGACTACATCGAGGATCACGATCCCGGCTTCCGCAAGCCGAATGCGTGCACGCGCATCCGCAGCACGCCCTGGCAGAGCTGAGCCGATGACGGCATTCGCCGCACGCCTACGCCGCCCTATCTCCGGCGGAAACTGAACGGTTAGGATCCGGGGCGAGGCGGCGCGCTCGAGCGGCGAGGGCGCGTTGGTTTCTTCAGCGGAAAATACGGGTTCACCACGCAACTCGCCGAGCGCCCGACGGCGAGATATCGGCACTGCTCCAGCGAGCCGTAGCGGCAGTCGAGATAGCCGACGGGACCGTAGATCTGCATGCACACGGGATAGCTCGGATCGTAGGTCTGCGCGGGTGCAGATCCGCCCGCGAGAAGCAGGCCGGTCACGACCAGTGCGAGGCGAGCGCGGCGCATCTCAGCGCAGGAGGTAGCCTGGTGAATAGCCCGGCGTCTGCGCGCGCGGACGATTCTGATAGGCGTAGGGGTCGTCGCTCTGTCCGGCGAAATACGGATTGGCGATGCAGGTCAGCGCGCGTCCCGATGCGCTTGCCTGACACTGCGCGTAGGTGTCGAACCTGCAATTGCTCAGGCCCGGCCATTCATCGCCGGTAAGGCAGAACGGATGATGCGTGCCGAACGCGCGCGCAGGTGTGGGTGCGCTCGACACGAGTGCAAATGTGGCGGTTGCGAGCGAAAGTGTGGCGACAATGGGGAGGACAATTCGTCTGCGCATCTTCAATTCTCCATCACGCGAATGTGCGCGCGACGTTGTTACGCGCGCATGCAATTTATCTCGTGTCGCCGACAATGGAACTACAGAAAACACTTATTTCAAAGGGTTTCCAGAACGCGCTGATAAATCTTCATTAATGAAGCGCGGGCCTTTGAAGCGAACTGTGGCGTCGAGGTTACAGCAATTCCGTCGATCGCTGTTATGACCACGCTACGGCCAGGGGGCCTAACGACGAAACTGGAACGGGACTCAAATGAAGAAGAATTTGTTGCTTGCTGCTGTGAGCCTTGTCGCGCTGAGCGCGGCTGCGCCGGCGCTGGCTGCTGACCTCGCAGCGCGGCCCTACACCAAGGCGCCCGCGATGGTTGCCGCGATCTATGACTGGAGCGGCTTCTACATCGGCATCAACGGCGGCGGCGGTTCGTCGCACTCGACCTGGGATCTGGTCGGCGGTGGCCGCGAAGGTTCGCATGATGCCACCGGCGGCACGGTCGGTGGTCAGATCGGCTATCGCTTTCAGTCCGGCCAGTGGGTGTTCGGCGTGGAAGGTCAGGGCAACTGGGCCGACTTCTCGGGCGACAATGTCAGCGCGCTGTTCGCGACTCGCAACCGCTCGAAGATCGACTCGTTCGGTCTGATCACCGGTCAGGTCGGCTACGCCTGGAACAACGTCCTGCTCTACGTCAAGGGCGGTGCGGCTGTGGTCGGCGTCAAGTACGACGTGTCCAGCACGGTCTCGGGCGCTCTGCTGTCCTCGAACGACCAGACCCGTTGGGGCGGCACGGTCGGTGCTGGCCTCGAGTACGGTTTTGCGCCGAACTGGTCGGTTGGCGTCGAGTACAACCACATCTTCCTGTCGGACAAGGACGTCACCTTCGCCGGCCTCGCGGGCACCGACCGCATCAAGCAGGACGTCGACATGGGTCTCGTCCGCCTGAACTACAAGTTCGGCGGCCCGATGATCGGCCGTTACTGAGACTGATCGCTCGCCTTCGAGCGGTCCTCGAAAGCCCCGGCCTTGCGCCGGGGCTTTTTTCTTGCGTGAATTCAGCGAGTTAACCATTGCTCCTGGAGGTCGTCCGCCGCGCTTGACTCCTGAGAACGAAATGAGAACAATGTTCTTCATACGTTCCAACAAGGGAGCAAGCCATGTTCAGGGTTTTCGTGGAAGAGGCCGCCGCGCTGGCGTCGATCACGCTGTTCGTCGGGATGATCGCGATCTGGGCTCAGGTGATACCGCAGCTCTAGGGCAGCGGTTTTGTAAACCGAAGGTCGGCGCCCCGCGTGAGTCGCCAGACGCCCTTGGGGAAAAGCGGGACGACGCGGCGAAGCGGCCGCTCCGGCGTGGACTCTGGAGCACTGACGCCCCACCATTGCCGGGCGAGTCGGCAAAGGCGGGTGGAAGGCGGGGCGGGATCCTCCGGCGGATCTCCCTGACATGCCCCTGATGCCGGCGACCGCTCCATCCATCTGCAAGAGGCCGTCACGCGACCATGCCGAGCGCCGGATTTGTCCACCTTCACGTTCACTCGGCCTATTCGCTGCTCAAGGGCTCGATCAAGATCGCCAAGCTCGCCGAGCTTGCCAAGAAGGACCACCAGCCGGCGCTGGCGCTGACCGACACCGACAATCTGTTTGGTGCGCTGGAGTTTTCCGACAAGATGGCGGGCTCCGGCATCCAGCCGATCGTCGGCTGCGAGCTGGCGATCGATTTCGGCGACCAGGATCCGAATGCGCGCAACGCGATCGGGCCGTCGCGCGTGGTGCTGCTGGCCGCGCAGGAGCGCGGCTATCGCAGCCTGATGCGGCTCAACTCGCGCGCCTTCCTCGAATCGCCCGATAGCCATGCTCCGTTCGTCAGGTTCGACTGGTTCGAGGGCGAGACCGAGGGGCTGATCGCGCTGACGGGCGGACCTGACGGGCCGATCTCGCTGGCGCTTGCCGGCGGTCATGCCGAGCTTGCCGCCTTGCGCTGCGAGCGTCTGGCCGGCCTGTTCGGCGACCGCCTCTACATCGAATTGCAACGCCACAACACCGAGAAGGAGCGGCGCGTCGAAAGCGGCCTGATCGACCTCGCCTACGCCAAGGGACTGCCGCTGGTTGCGACCAACGAGCCGTATTTCGCCGCGACCGACGATTACGAAGCGCATGACGCGCTGCTGTGCATCGCGGGCGGCCGGCTGATCGCCGAGACCGAGCGCGAGCAGCTCACGCCCGATCATCGCTTCAAGACACGCGCCGAGATGGCGGTGCTGTTCGCCGACATTCCGGAAGCGCTGGCCTCGACGGTGGAGATCGCCGAGCGCTGCTCGTTCCGTCCCATGACGCGGAAGCCGATCCTGCCGTTCTTCACCGTCGGTGCCGCGCAGAGCTCGGACGCCGCCGCGGTCGAGGCGGCGGAACTGAAGCGCCAGGCGGAGGAGGGGCTCGCCAATCGCCTGCGGGTCCACGGCCTGTCGCAGGGCATGACGGACGAGGATTACAGCAAGCGCCTGGCGTTCGAGCTCGACGTCATCATGCGCATGAAATACGCGGGCTACTTCCTGATCGTGTCCGACTTCATCAAATGGGCGAAGGGCCAGGGCATTCCGGTCGGGCCGGGCCGCGGCTCCGGCGCAGGCTCGCTGGTCGCCTGGGCGCTGACCATCACCGACCTCGATCCGATCAAGTTCGGCCTGCTGTTCGAGCGCTTCCTCAATCCCGAACGCGTCTCGATGCCGGACTTCGACATCGACTTCTGCCAGGATCGCCGCGGCGAGGTGATCCAGTATGTGCAGCAGCGCTACGGCCGCGACCAGGTGGCGCAGATCATCACCTTCGGAACGCTGCAGGCGCGCGGCGTGCTGCGCGACGTCGGCCGCGTGCTGCAGATGCCCTATGGCCAGGTCGACAAGCTGACCAAGCTGGTGCCGCAGAATCCCGCCGCGCCCGTCACGCTCGCGGCCGCGATCGAGAGCGAGCCGAAGCTCCAGGCGTTCCGCGACGAAGATCCGGTGGTGGCACGCGCCTTCGACATCGCCCAGCGCCTGGAAGGCCTGACCCGCCACGCCTCGACCCACGCCGCCGGCATCGTGATCGGCGATCGCCCCCTGAGCGAGCTCGTGCCGCTCTACCGCGATCCCAAATCCGACATGCCGGTGACCCAGTTCAACATGAAATGGGTCGAGCCCGCGGGCCTCGTCAAGTTCGACTTCCTCGGCCTGAAGACGCTGACCGTGCTGGACGTCGCCTGCAAGCTGCTCAAGCCGCGCGACATCCACGTCGATCTCGCCACGCTGCCGATCGACGATGCCGAGAGCTACCAGATGCTGGCGCGCGGCGAGGTGGTCGGCGTGTTCCAGGTTGAAAGCCAGGGCATGCGGCGCGCGCTGGTCGACATGCGCCCCGACCGTTTCGAGGACATCATCGCGCTGGTGGCGCTGTATCGCCCGGGTCCGATGGCGAACATCCCGACCTATTGCGCGCGCAAGCACGGCGACGAGGAGCCGGAATATCTGCATCCCGTGCTGGAGCCGATCCTGAAAGAGACGTTCGGCGTCATCATCTACCAGGAACAGGTGATGCAGATCGCGCAGGTGATGTCGGGCTATTCGCTCGGCGACGCCGACCTGCTGCGCCGCGCCATGGGCAAGAAGATTCGCGCCGAGATGGACAAGCAGCGCGACATCTTCGTCGCGGGTGCGGTGAAGAACGGCGTGCCGAAGGCGCAGGCCGAGACCATCTTCGAGCTGCTGGCCAAATTCGCCGACTACGGCTTCAACAAGAGCCACGCGGCAGCCTATGCGCTGGTGTCCTATCACACCGCCTACATGAAGGCGCATTATCCGGTGGAGTTCATCGCAGCGTCGATGACGCTCGACCTGAACAACACCGACAAGCTGTCGGAATTCCGCTCCGAGGCGCAGCGCCTCGGCATCAAGGTCGAGCCGCCGAACATCAACCGTTCCGGCGCGACCTTCGAGGTCGGCGACAAGGTCATCTACTATGCGCTGGCAGCCCTCAAGGGCGTCGGCATCCAGGCGATCGAGCAGATCATCGAGGAACGTGCCAGGCGCGGACTGTTCACCTCGCTCGCCGACTTCGCCGCGCGGGTCAATCCGCGCGCGATCAACAAGCGTATCATCGAAAGTCTCGCCGCCGCCGGCGCCTTCGACACGCTGGAGCCGAACCGCGCCCGCGTCTTCGCCGGCGCGGACTCGATCCTCGCCGCTTGCCAGCGCGCGCATCAGGCCGAGACCATCGGTCAGAACGACATGTTCGGGATGTCGGCGGACGCGCCGACCATCATGCTGCCGCAGATCGAGCCGTGGCTGCCGGCCGAAAAGCTCCGCCGCGAATACGATGCCGTCGGCTTCTTCCTGTCGGGCCATCCGCTCGACGATTACGCCACCGTGCTGAAGCGACTGCGGGTGCAGAGCTGGGCCGAGTTTTCGCGCGCGGTGAAGACCGGTGCTACAGCCGGCAAGGTTGCGGCCACCGTGGTCTCGCGCATGGAGCGGCGCACCAAGACCGGCAACAAGATGGGCATCATGGGGCTCTCTGATCCCACGGGCCATTTCGAGGCGGTGCTGTTCTCCGAAGGCCTCGCGCAATATCGCGACGTGCTGGAGCCGGGCGCTGCCGTGCTGCTGCAGCTCGGCGCCGAGCTGCAGGGCGAGGACGTCCGCGCCCGCGTGCTGCATGCCGAACCGCTGGATGATGCCGCCGCCAAGACGCAGAAGGGCCTGCGCATCTTCCTGCGCGACACCAAGCCGCTGGAATCGATCGCCAAGCGTTTGGCCGGGCCCGACATGGCCGCCTCGAACGGCGCTGCGCCGAAAGTCGGCAGTCCGGGCATCGCGCCGCGCTCGAATGGCGACGGTGAGGTCTCGCTGGTGATGATGCTCGACCTCGAGACCGAGGTGGAGATGAAGCTGCCCGGCCGCTTCAAGGTCTCGCCGCAGATCGCCGGCGCGATCAAGGCGGTCGCGGGCGTGGTAGACGTGCAACAGCTCTGACATTGCGGGCCCCGCCGCAAACCAAAGCTTAACTATTTGGCCCGCGCCCGGTTTCGAAGTCGCTCGCGCGCAGCTATCAGTTGTTCTCGCGAGAATCGCGTTGGGCGGGAAGCCAGGAAGAACAACAACCATGTGCGACAAATGCTCTGAAAATCTGCTTCAATCGACCGCTCCTTCGCGGCGCTCCATGATGCTCTTTGCCGCTTCGGCGCTCGGAGTGGCCGCGTTTGGCGGGACCGCGTTGGCCAAGGAGGCGAAGGCGCCGCCCAAACCTCAGAACGTGCTGCCGCCCGATGCGGCGCTCAAGAAGCTGATGGAGGGCAATGCGCGCTACGTGTCGGGTGTGTCGCGCCGCCACGACTTCACGCATGAGCGTGAGGCGCTGGTCGGCGGTCAGAATCCCTACGCGGCCGTTTTGAGCTGCGCCGATTCGCGCATCGCGCCCGAATATGCCTTCGACAGCGGACGCGGCGATCTGTTCGTGTGCCGCGTCGCCGGAAACTTTGCCGGTGACGAGACCGTCGCGAGCATGGAATATACCGTCGCCGTGCTGGGCACGCCCCTCATCCTGGTGCTCGGCCATGACAATTGCGGCGCGGTCGATGCGACCATCAAGTCGCTGAAGGACGACAAGCCGCTGCCGGGACACATCCCCACGCTGGTCTCCGCGATCGCACCTTCGGTGAAGACGGCGGCCGGGCAGAGCGGTAACGCGCTCGACAATGCCATTCGCCAGAACGTCATCGACAATGTTGCCAAGCTGAAATCCGCCGCCCCGCTTCTCAACGCAGCGGTCGAACAGGGCAAGCTCAAGGTGGTCGGCGGTATCTATCGGTTGCGCACAGGGGCCGTCGAGTTGATCGCGCAGGGCTAAAGCCCAGCTTCGGGAACACCGGAGACAGGCGGTCGGCCTCCGTCGGGCAAGAGGCCGGCCGCCATACAGCCGTCTGTGGGATCCGCGCAATGGTCGATCTGATCGCGCAGGGCAGGGACTTGAAGGAGCCTTGCGAAGTTTCTAGGCTGAGCTGCGCGGCCTTGGGGCTGGCGTGAGCTGATTTGCAGCTGACCTGAAGCTGACGCCAGCAGCCGCGTGGCCACGTCACCGCCTCAATCCGAGCTTTTCGTTCAACCGCCGTTCAGCCGGCTGCGCGCCTCATGCGTGGTGGCACCTCAACTACAGTAGCGGGCAAGCAAGCCATGCGTGGGACGTTTCGAGTCTTCATTTGCCTTCTCCTGCCGATCGTGGCCCTTGCCGCCGGCGCGCCGGGATCGGCCCGCGCGCAGCAGCAGGAAAAGCGCATCGCGCTCGTGGTCGGCAACGGCGCCTATGCCAAGTCGCCGCTGGCAACGACCGCGAACGACGCCGGCCTGATCGCGCAGACGCTGCAGGCAGCCGGCTTCGACGTCGTCGGTGCGCGCGATCTCGACGGCGACACGCTGCGCAAGAGCTTTCGCGACTTCATCCAGAAGGCCCAGGCCTCGGGGCCGGGCACCGTCGCGATGATCTATCTTTCCGGCTACGGCGTGCAGCTGGCCGGCGAGAACTATTTCATCCCGGTCGATTCCAACATCACCCGCGACACCGACGTTCCGACCGAGGCCTTGCGGGTCAGTGACTATGTGCGCCAGCTCGCTTCGATTCCGCTCAAGGCCAACATCCTCGTGCTCGACGCGGCCCGCGCGCAGCCCTTCATCGAGGGCGGCCAGCCGATCGCGAGCGGTCTGGCGCTGGTCGAGCCCGAGCCGAACATGCTGATCGCGTTCAACGCGGCACCCGGCACGGTCGCGCCGGAGGAGGCGGGGCCTTACGGCATCTACGCCCAGTCGCTGGCCGAGATGATCCGGACCGGCGGCCTGCCGCTGCCTGAGGTGTTCGATCGCGTTCGCCTGCGCGTCAACGAGGCCTCCAAGGGCGCGCAGGTGCCCTGGAACGAGCAGAAGATCTCGGCGCCATTCTCGTTCTTCGAGCGCGGGCCCGACGCGCCGCCGCCGGAGGCCGCGCCCGACCAGGTCGCCGCGATCCGGAGCAAGCCGATCCGCGATCTCGGCGTGCAGGATGCCTATGCTGCCGCGCTCGAGCGCGACACGCTGCCGGCCTATGAGGAGTTTCTCGCGGCCTATCCCGGCGATCCCATGGCCAAGCGCGTGATGGCGATCGTGGCGGCGCGCCGCGAGGCGATCACCTGGCGGCGCACCTACCGGAACGACACGCCGGAAGCCTATTGGTCGTATCTGCGCCGCTATCCGCGCGGGCCGCATGCGGCGGACGCGCGCCGGCGCCTCGCGATCCTCACCGCGCCGGCCGAGCCGCCGCCGAGCTTTGCGATGATCGACTACGACGTGCCGCCGCCGCCGCCGGAGGAGGTGGTCTATGTCGACCGTCCGGTGCTGTATTTCAGCGATCCCGATTTCGGCTTCGCGCCGCCACCGCCGCCGCCGGTCTATTATCTGCCGCCGCCGCCGCCGGATTTCGTCGTGCTGCCGCCGCCGCTGCCCGTGGTCGGCCTGTTCGTGCTGCCGCAGCCAGTGTTCGTGCCGATCCCGGTGTTCGTCAGGCCGCCGGTCTATGTCGCGCCGCCGCCGAACAACATCATCTACCAGAACATCCATAATACGACGGTGATCAACACCGTGATCAACCGCCCGCCGGCACCAGCACCGGCTGTGGGGGCGGGAGCTGGACCGGGGGCAGGAGCTGGACCGGGCAATCTGGCGCCAGCGATTGCGGGCCGCGCCAACCCGGCCGGGCCCGCCGTACCGCAGGCAGTCGTGCAGCGCGCCGCGCTGATCCAGCAGGGCAAGGCGCCGATGCCGCCGAGCGCGACGATCCAGCCGACGGCGAGGCCCGGGACGCCTCCGGCGACGCCGACGGCTGTCGCGCCGACCGCAGCGCCGACCGCAGCGCCATCCATCGGGCCGCAGACGGCGCCCACACTTGCTCCGCAGACCAGGCTGCCCCAGGCCAACACGCTGCCGGTTCCTGGTGCCCATGGCGGTCCGCCGGCGCCGCCAGCGGGGGCGGGGCCTTTGCCGGGCGGAAGGCCCGTGCCGCCGACGGCGACCGCACCCGGTGCGACACCGCCGGCTCGTCCGGGGGCGCCGACGGCGGCTGCTCCCGGCGCAACGTTGCCCGGCACAACGTTGCCTGCTCATTCCAATGCGCCAACGGCCGCCGCGCCGGCCAATGCTGCGCCCCCTGCGGCCAACCCGACTGCTGTGCCGGGCCAGCCCCCCAGGCCGCCGGTGGCACAGACGCCGCCCGGCACCGGGCCTGCCGATCACCCCAAATCTGCGACCCGTGAGCCTGCCGGCTCGCCGCCGGCCGCTGCGGGCGCGCCGGCGACGCCTCCGGCCGCGGCCGGCAGACCGATCGTGCCGCCGCCTTCGGCGGCACGTGAGCCGATCCGGCCGCAGCATCTGCCATCGGCGGCCCCGCCGCAGGCGGCCAGGCCGGCTGCACCGCCGCCGCGGCCCCAGGCCGTGGCGCGGCCCACGCCACCACCCCCACCGCGGGTGTCGGCGCCGCCGCCGCCCAGGATGGCCGCACCTCCGCCGCCACGCCCGGCTCCTCCGGTGGCCGTCGCGCGGCCGGCGCCTCCGCCCATGGCGCGGCCCGCACCACCGCCGCCGGTGGCTCGACCGGCACCCCCGCCGCCGCCGCGGATGGCCGTTGCGCCACCACCTCCGCCGCGCCCGGCCGCGCCTCCGCCGCGTCCCGCAGCCCCGCCGCCGGCGGCCAAGAAGTGCCCGCCGAACCAGCCCAAATGCTGATCGGGTGCTAATCGGGCGCTAGGGAGCGGCCCGGTCTCCAGGGAAAGGGCCTCTCGCGGGCGAAAACCGCCCCCGAAAGACCCTTATTTCCTTGCTTCTGGCCGAAATGGCGCTATACAGCGCCGCATCTCACACGGAAGCATGGCTCACAAGGCCGTCCGGTGGCAGCCGGGGCGACAACGCTCCGTTTTGCTCACACGCTTCCGGAGGAACCAACCGGAGAATTAGAACGATGGCACTACCCGATTTCACTATGCGTCAGCTGCTCGAAGCCGGCGTGCACTTTGGTCACCAGTCTCACCGCTGGAATCCCAAAATGGCGCCGTTCATTTTCGGCGCCCGCAACAACATCCACATCGTCGATCTCGCGCAGACCGTGCCGTTGCTGCACACCGCCTTGCAGGCGGTCAGCGACACCGTCGCCAAGGGCGGCCGTATCCTGTTCGTCGGCACCAAGCGCCAGGCGCAGGACGGCGTCGCGGACGCTGCCAAGCGCTGCGCGCAGTATTTCGTCAATTCGCGCTGGCTCGGCGGCACGCTGACCAACTGGAAGACGATCTCGGCCTCGATCAAGCGCCTGCGTCACCTCGACGACGTGCTGTCGGGCGGCGATGCCAGCTCCTACACCAAGAAGGAGCGCCTGACGCTTCAGCGCGAGCGCGACAAGCTCGACCGCTCGCTCGGCGGCATCAAGGACATGGGCGGTCTGCCCGACCTGATCTTCGTGATCGACACCAACAAGGAAGACATCGCGATCCAGGAAGCCCAGCGGCTCAACATCCCGGTCGCCGCGATCGTCGACACCAATTCGGACCCGAAGGGCATCACCTATGTGGTGCCGGGCAATGACGACGCCGGCCGTGCGATCGCGCTGTATTGCGACCTGATCGCGCGCGCCGCGATCGACGGCATCGGGCGCGCCCAGGGCGATTCCGGCATCGACGTCGGCGCTTCGGTCCGTCCGGTCGCTGAAGAGCTTCCCACGACCGCGAGCGGCTTCCAGGGCCTTGCGGGTCCGCGCGGCACCGCCGACGACCTCAAGAAGCTCCCGGGCGTGTCGGGTGCGATCGAGAAGAAGTTCAACGACCTCGGCATCTTCCACTTCTGGCAGCTCGCCGAGCTCGACCACGACACCGCGCACACGATCGGCGAAGAAGTCGGTCTGCCGAGCCGTGCGGACGCCTGGGTGGCCAAGGCCAAGGCGCTGACCGCGGAAGCGGAATAGTCAAGAGAGCGATGGGTTGGCCGGACAAGATCCGGCCACCATTTCAGTTGACGCGAATCCCTGAGATGGACCGCGGCGGGGCGCTTCGATGCCACGCCGCGGCGAACCAGCAGGCACAAAGGATTTTCAACGATGGCAACGATCACAGCTGCGATGGTCAAGGACCTGCGCGAGTCGACCGGCGCGGGCATGATGGACTGCAAGGCCGCGCTGACCGAAAACGACGGCAACATGGAAGCGGCGCAGGATTGGCTGCGCAAGAAGGGCCTGTCGAAGGCTGCCAAGAAGTCGGGCCGCGTCGCGGCCGAGGGCCTGATCGGCGCCCTCACCAAGGGCACCAAGGGCGTCGTGGTCGAGGTCAACTCCGAGACCGACTTCGTCGCGCGCAACGGTCAGTTCCAGGGCCTGGTCAAGATGATCGCGCAGGTCGCATTCGACGCCGGCGCCGATGTCGAGAAGATCAAGGCCGCCAAGGTCGGTGACGTCACGGTCGAAGCCGCCATCAACGACGCGATCGCCACCATCGGCGAGAACATGACGCTGCGCCGCGCCGCTTCGCTCGAAGTGAGCCAGGGCGTGGTGTCGAACTACGTCCACGGCGCTGTCGTCGAGGGCGCGGGCAAGATGGGCGTGATCGTGGCGCTGGAATCGCCCGGCAAGGCCGATGAGCTCGCAGCGCTCGGCCGGCAGATCGCGATGCACATCGCCGCCGCCAACCCGCTCGCGCTCGATCCGTCCGGCCTCGATCCGGCGGTCGTCAAGCGCGAGAAGGATGTGCTGGCCGACAAATACCGCCAGCAGGGCAAGCCGGAGAACGTGATCGAGAAGATCGTCGAGTCCGGCCTCAAGACCTACTACAAGGAAGTCTGCCTGCTCGAGCAGGCCTTCATCCACGACACCGGCAAGTCGGTGGCGCAGGCGTTGAAGGAAGCCGAAGGCAAGGTCGGCGGCGCCCTGAAGATCGCCGGCTTTGTGCGCTATGCTCTCGGTGAGGGAATCGAGAAGCAGGAAAGCGACTTCGCAGCCGAGGTCGCCGCGGCCAGCGGCAAGAAGTAAGCGCCGGGACGTTCCTTCCGGCGTGCCGCCGGAAGCGGCGCCCGGACGAGGAAAGTGCTCATGACTGATCCGGTCTATCGTCGCGTCGTGATCAAGCTGTCCGGCGAATATCTCGCGGGACAGCAAGGCTTTGGCATCGATCAGCCGACCGTCGACCGGGTTGCGGACGATCTGATCGCGGCCCGCAAGCTCGGCACCGAGGTCGCGGTCGTGATCGGCGGCGGCAACATCGTGCGTGGCGTCGAGGTCTCCGCCCGCGGTGTGTCGCGCCCGACCGGCGACACCATGGGCATGCTCGCCACCATGATGAACTGCCTCGCGCTGGAATCGGCGATCGAGCGCAAGGGCACGCCGGCGCGCACGCTGTCGGCCTTCGTCATGCCCGAGATTTCCGAGCTGTTCACCCGCACTGCGGCGCACAAATATCTCGCCGAGGGCCGGATCGTGCTGCTTGGCGGCGGGACCGGAAATCCGTTCTTCACCACAGATACGACCGCAGTGCTGCGCGCCGCCGAGATCGGCGCCCAGGCGGTTCTGAAGGCCACCAATGTCGACGGCGTCTACTCGGCCGATCCGAAGAAGGATCCGGCCGCCACGCGGTTTGACCGGCTCACCCATTCGCAGGCGATCGAGGGCGGCTACAAGGTGATGGATGCGACCGCCTTCGCGCTTGCCCGCGAGACGTCTCTGCCTATCATCGTATTCTCGATCGCGGAGCCGGGTTCGATCGGCGCGATTCTACGTGGCGTCGGCCACGGAACCATTGTCGCCGGCTGACCGCTCAACCGTCGCGCGCCTTTTGGGAAGGTCGCGGGAGCAGTCGCCGGGATCTTGAAGGAGAAACGTGATGCCCACGGGTACTTTCGACCTCAACGAAGTGAAGCGCCGCATGCAGGGCGCCGTCCAGTCCCTCAAGCACGAGCTCGGCGGCCTGCGGACGGGGCGCGCCTCCGCCTCGATGCTCGATCCGGTGCAGGTCGACGCTTATGGCAGTCACATGCCGCTCAACCAGCTCGCCACCGTCAGCGTGCCGGAGCCGCGCCTGATCTCGGTGCAGGTCTGGGACAAGTCGATGGTCAAGGCGGTGGAGAAGGCGATCGTCGATTCCAACCTCGGCCTGTCGCCCGCGACCGAAGGCCAGGTGCTGCGCCTGCGCATCCCCGAGCTGAACGAGGAACGGCGCAAGGAACTGGTGAAGGTCGCGCATAAATATGCTGAGGCCGCCAAGGTTGCCGCGCGCCACGTCCGCCGCGATGGCCTCGACGTCCTCAAGAAGCTCGAGAAGAACCACGAGATGTCCGAGGACGACCAGAAGCGCCACGCCGACGAGGTGCAGAAGGCGACCGACGGTACGATCACGGAAATCGACCAGTTGCTGGCCGCCAAGGAAAAAGAAATCCTCACCGTTTAAGGCCACCTTCAATGTCCAACGCCGCCGCGCCCGCAACGGAAGGACCCGATCGGTCCGAGGCGCCCGCACATGTCGCCATCATCATGGATGGCAACGGGCGTTGGGCGGCCGCGCGCGGTCTGCCGCGTGCGGAGGGGCATCGCCGCGGCGTCGAGGCGTTGCGCCGCGTGGTGCGCGCCTCGCACGAGCTCGGCATCCGCTATCTCACCATCTTCTCGTTCTCGTCGGAGAACTGGTCGCGGCCGGCGAGCGAGATCGGCGATCTCTTCGGTCTGCTCCGCCGCTTCATCCGCAATGATCTCGCCAGCCTGCATCGCGACGGCGTCAAGGTCCGCATCATCGGCGAGCGCAACGGGCTGGAGAACGACATCTGCGCGCTGCTCAACGAGGCCGAGGAGCTGACGCGCGACAACACGCGCCTGACGCTCGTCGTCGCCTTCAACTACGGCTCGCGGCAGGAGATCGCGAAGGCGGCGCAGAAGCTCGCGCGCGAGGTCGCGGAGGGCAGGCGCAACCCTGATACGATCGACGCGGAGACGCTGGGCGCGCATCTCGATGCGCCCGACATTCCCGATCCCGATCTCATCATCCGCACCAGCGGCGAGCAGCGCCTGTCCAACTTCCTGATGTGGCAGGCCGCCTATAGCGAGCTCGTGTTCGTGCCGATCCACTGGCCCGATTTCGACAAGGCGGCGCTGGAAAGCGCGATCGCCGAATTCGCCAGGCGCGAGCGCCGTTTCGGCGGCCTGGTCGCGAAAACCGCCTCGTGAGCGAACAAGACGCCGCACCGGCGGGCGCCAAGCCTGCCCCGAGCAATCTGGTGATGCGGGTCCTCGCTGCACTGGTGCTGGCGCCGCTGACCATCGCGGTCGCTTATGCGGGCGGCTGGATGTGGGCGCTGCTCGTCACCCTGGTGTCGATCGGGCTGTTCGCGGAATGGCTGACGGTTGTCGGCGCGGGCTCGGCGGCGCTGACCGGGGCAGGGACGATCGTCATCGCGATGATGGGGGCCGCCGTTGCTTTTGGCGGGCTGAAGACGTCCGTCGTCGTCGGCCTCGTCGGCGGCGCGATCGTGACGCTGATTGCGCGCGGCAAGTTCATCTGGGCGGCGACGGGCTTTGCCTATGCGGCGGCGGCGTTGCTGGCGTCGATCCTGTTGCGGAAGGATCTCGTCAACGGCTTCTCCGCGCTGATGTTCGTGCTGCTGGTGGTGTGGGCGACCGATATCGGCGGTTATTTTGCCGGTCGCAGCATCGGCGGGCCGAAGCTCTGGCCGCGCGTGAGCCCGAAAAAGACCTGGTCCGGGGCGCTGGGCGGCTTCGCCGCAAGTCTTCTGGTTGCGGTGGGCTTTGCGGCTTGCGGGTTCGGAAAGATGGCGCCATTGCTGCTCGTCAGCGCCATCCTTTCGGTGGTGTCGGCGTTGGGCGATCTATTCGAATCCGCGGTCAAGCGGCGCTTCGGTGTCAAGGATTCCAGTCACTTAATTCCCGGCCATGGCGGGCTAATGGACCGCCTGGACGGCTTTGTCGCCGCCATCCTGATGGCATGGATTATCGGCTTTCTCCGCCATGGTGTGCATAGCGCCGGAAGCGGTCTTATGGTTTGGTGAGGATATGAGCGCGGTCCCATTGCGTAACAACAAGGCTGCGGCGTCCAGCGTCCGCAGCGTCACGGTCCTCGGCGCCACCGGCTCGATCGGCGACAGCACGATGGATCTGCTGCGCGCCTCGCCCGAGCGCTACCGCGTCGAGGCGTTGACGGCAAACAGCAATGTCGCAGCGCTGGCAAAGCTCGCGAAGGAGTTTTCCGCGCGCTACGTCGCGATCGCCGACACCTCCAAGCTCGCCGAGCTCAAGGCCGCGTTAGCCGGGACCAGCACCGAATGCGGCGCCGGCGAGAGCGCGGTGATCGAGGCCGGCGCGCGTCCGGCCGATTGGGTGATGGCGGCCGTGAGCGGCGCTGCCGGCTTGAAGCCGGCGCTGGCGGCGGTCGATCGCGGTGCGCATGTGGCATTGGCCAACAAGGAATGCCTCGTCTGCGCCGGTGATTTCTTCATGCAGCGCGCCGCGAAGGCGGGCGCCTGCATCCTGCCGGCCGATTCCGAGCACAATGCGCTGTTCCAGGCCTTGGCGTCCGGGAATCGCGATGAACTGGTCCGCGTCATCATCACGGCGTCGGGTGGCCCGTTCCGCACCTGGAAGCCGGCCGACATCGAGCAGGCGACGCTGGAGCAGGCCCTGAAGCACCCGAACTGGAGCATGGGCCAGAAGATCACGATCGATTCGGCGTCGATGATGAACAAGGGGCTCGAGGTGATCGAGGCGTCCTATCTGTTCGCGCTCGCGCCCGACGAGATCGACGTCCTCGTGCATCCGCAGTCGATCATCCACGGCATGGTCGAGTTCTCCGACTGCTCCGTGATGGCCCAGCTCGGCGCTCCCGACATGCGCACCCCGATCGCGCATTGCCTCGGCTGGCCCGACCGGATCAAGGGGCCGGCGGCCAAGCTGGATCTGGCCAAGATCGGCCAGCTGACTTTCGAAACGCCGGACTTCGAGCGCTTCCCCGGACTACGGCTGGCTTTCGATTCGCTCCGGACCGGGAAGGGGGCGACCACCGTCTACAATGCGGCCAACGAGGTCGCGGTTGCCGCCTTCATCGCCGGCAAGATCCGGTTCGGCGCGATTGCCCGGCTGGTGGAGGCTACACTGGACGACTGGATCCGCGGCGGGAACCAGGCGCCGCTGACGTCCGCCGATGATGCAATCTCTGTTGACCATGTTGCTCGAAATAGAGCTGCCGCCCTATTGCCTCAAATTGCCTTAAAGGCATCCTAGATGGTTCGGGGCCAGGGCCTTGCGGCGCTGGATGAGGGAATTCGATGATCGACTTTTTTGTCCATAGTTTCAATACGTTGAGCCATGGGCTCCTCGGCTACGCGGTTCCCTTCCTGTTCGTCCTGACGATCGTCGTGTTCTTCCATGAACTCGGCCATTTCCTGGTCGCGCGCTGGGCGGGCGTGCGCGTGTTGACCTTCTCGCTCGGTTTCGGACCTGAGCTGGTCGGTTTCAATGACCGCCACGGCACCCGCTGGAAGATCTCCGCAATCCCGCTCGGCGGCTACGTCAAGTTCTTCGGCGACGAGAGCGAGGCTTCGACCCCGTCGGCCCAGACGCTCGCGGCCATGACGACCGAGGAGCGGGCCGGCAGCTTCCACCACAAGAAGGTCGGCCCGCGCGCCGCCATCGTCGCGGCCGGACCCATCGCCAATTTCATCCTGGGCGCGCTGATCTTCGCGGGCATGGCGCTGTATTACGGCAAGCCGAGCACGATCGCGCGCGTCGACGGCGTCGTCGCCGATGGCGCCGCGGCTGCGGCCGGCTTCAAAATCGGGGATGTCGTCGTCCAGATCGACGGCAAGCCGATCGAGAGCTTTGCCGACATGCAGCGAATCGTTGCGATGAATGCGGGTTCGGCGCTTGCCTTCCAGGTGAAGCGGGACGGCGCCATCGTCTCGCTGACCGCAACGCCGGCGCTGCTCGAGCGCAAGGATCCGTTCGGCAACAGCCACCGCCTCGGTGTGCTCGGCGTCGAGCACAAATCGCAGGCCGGCGAGGCATCGACCGCCCCGGTGGGCATCGGCGAGGCGCTCAAGATCGGGGTCGAGCAGGTCTGGTTCATCATCACCAGCACCTTCAAGTTCCTGGGCTCGCTGTTCGTCGGAAACGGCAATCCCAACGAGGTCAGCGGCGTCCTGGGCATCGCGAAGATGTCGGGGCAGGCGGCCAGCGCCGGGTTCCAGTTCGTGATCAACCTTTGCGCGGTGCTGTCGGTGTCGATCGGCCTGCTGAACCTGTTCCCGATCCCGCTGCTCGATGGCGGCCATCTGATGTTCTATGCGGCGGAGGTCGTCCGCGGCCGGCCCCTGTCCGAGCGGACTCAGGAGATGGGGTTCCGAATCGGGCTCGGCCTGGTGCTGATGTTGATGGTGTTCGCGACCTATAACGACATCTTGCGGATGGCGGCATCCTGATGGCGGCTTTTTTGTGGCGTTGCTGATGAGCAACGTCTTGGAATGAAATTGAAATTACGACGCTTTCGGCCGTTTGCGGCGTCGGTGAAATTGGCTACAAGCGGCCTGAACTTGGGGAATCTTCCAGACCGGCGTTGGGGTTGGGTCTGGCTCGGAATGATAAGGGCGCGTTGCGCGATGAAGTTTGGACTGCGACTCCGGGGGGGCTTGCTCGCAACCCTGATCATGTTCGGCGCGCCGGCGATTGCCCCGGTCGGGGCTGTTTTTGTGTCTTCGTCTGCGCTTGCTCAGACCGTGCAGTCGATTTCCGTTGAAGGAAATCGCCGGGTCGAGGTGGAGACGATCCGCTCCTATTTCAAGCCGGGTCCGGGCGGCCGCCTGGATCAAGGCGCCATCGACGACGGCCTCAAGGCCTTGATCGAGACCGGCCTGTTCCAGGACGTGAGAATCAACCGCGGCGGCGGCGGCCAGATCGTCGTCTCCGTGGTAGAAAATCCGGTGATCGGCCGGATCGCCTTCGAGGGCAACAAGAAGATCAAGGACGAGCAGCTCACCACTGAAGTCCAGTCCAAGGCGCGCGGCACCTTCTCCCGCGCCATGGTGCAGTCCGACACGCTGCGAATCGCTGAAATCTATCGCCGGTCCGGCCGCTATGACGTGCGCGTCACGCCCGAGGTCATCGAGCAGCCGAACAACCGCGTCGACCTCGTCTTCACGATCGAGGAGGGCGCCAAGACCGGCGTCAAGTCGATCGAGTTCGTCGGCAACGTCGCATTCTCGTCCTACCGCCTCAGGGACGTCATCAAGACCCGCGAATCGAACCTGCTGAGCTTCCTGGCCAGCGGTGACATCTATGATCCCGACCGCGTCGAAGCCGACCGCGACCTGATCCGCCGCTTCTATCTCAAGAACGGTTTCGCCGACGTCCAGGTGGTGGCCGCGCTCACCGAATACGATCCGGAGAAGAAGGGCTTCAACGTCACCTTCAAGATCGAGGAAGGATCGCAGTACCGCGTCGGCGCGCTCGACTTCCGTTCCAGCATTCCGAACTTCGATCCCACCTCGATGCGTGCCTATTCGCGCGTCAATGTCGGCTCGCTCTACAACGTTGAATCGGTCGAGAAATCGGTCGAGGAGATGCAGATCGAGGCCTCGCGCCGCGGCTATGCCTTCGCCGTGGTCCGGCCCGGCGGCGACCGCAATTTCGAGGCGCACACCGTCTCCGTGGTGTTCAACATCGACGAAGGTCCGCGCACCTATATCGAGCGCATCAACCTGCGCGGCAACACGCGTACCCGCGATTACGTGATCCGCCGCGAGTTCGACATCTCCGAGGGCGACGCCTACAACCGCGCCCTGGTCGACCGCGCCGAGCGGCGCCTGAAGAACCTCGACTACTTCAAGAGCGTGAAGATCACGACGGAGCCCGGCTCGTCGAGCGATCGCGTGGTCCTGATCGTCGACATGGAAGAGAAATCGACCGGCGACTTCTCGATCTCGGGCGGTTACTCCACCACCGACGGCGCGCTGGCCGAAGTCTCGATCTCCGAGCGCAACCTGCTTGGCCGCGGTCTGTTCGCCAAGGCGTCGGTGACCTATGGCCAATATGCACGCGGCTACTCGCTGTCGTTCGTCGAGCCATATCTGCTCGACTACCGCGTCGCGCTCGGCCTCGACCTCTATCAGCGCCAGCAGTTGTCCAACAGCTACATCTCCTACGGCACCAAGACGCTCGGCTTCTCGCCGCGCCTAGGCTTCTCCCTGCGTGAAGATCTGGCGCTGCAGCTGCGCTACTCGATCTACCAGCAGGAAATCACGCTGCCGTACTACCTGGCGAACTGTAACAACAACGCCGGTTCGTCCTTCAACCCGAGCCCGGCCTTCGTCAATGCCAATGGCGGTGTTCCGGATCTCAGCTCGACCAACGGCCTCGGCTGCTACAGCGACGGCGAAGCCTCGCTGCCGGTGCGCAAGGAGCTTGCCAACGGCAAGACCCTGACCTCGGCGCTCGGCTATACGCTGACCTACAACACGCTGGACAACAACAAGAACCCCACCGATGGTCTACTCGTCGACTTCCGTCAGGATTTCGCCGGCGTCGGCGGCGACGTCTCCTATCTGAAGTCCGTCGTCGATGCGAAGTACTATGCTCCGCTGGTGTCCGACATCGTCGGCCTCATCCGCGTGCAGAGCGGCATGCTGAACAAGATCGGCAGCGATCTGCGCATGCTCGATCACTTCCAGATGGGTTCGAACCTCGTCCGCGGCTTTGCCCCGAACGGCATCGGCCCGCGCGATTTGAACCCGTTCGGTTCGCAGGACGCGCTCGGTGGCACCAAGTACTGGGGCGCTTCGCTCGAACTGCAGATGCCGTTCTGGTTCCTGCCGAAGGAAGTGGGTCTGAAGGGTGCGGTCTATGCCGACGCAGGCGGCCTCTACGATTATAAGGGACCGACGAGTTGGACGGGTGTCGGCGGCACGAATGAAGTCAATGTGCCGGGCTGCATCCCCTCGACCGTCAATCCGTCGTCGGCGGGCACCTGTACCGGCCTCGTCTATGACGACAGCAAGGTCGTCCGCTCGTCGGTCGGTGTCGGCCTGATCTGGCAGTCGCCGTTCGGTCCGCTGCGCTTCGACTACGCCGTGCCGCTCAGCAAGGGCAAGTACGACCGCACGCAGGAGTTCAGGTTCGGCGGCGGCACTTCGTTCTAATTCGATCAGCACGGCACGATCCGGATCACTGGAGCCGGTTTCCGATAGGGATCGTGCCAATCCAAGAGATGGAGCATGATGCGGCTCGACCGCTTCATGCCGAAGCCGGACCGCGACGGGGTGGAATGGCGCAGCCGACCTTCTTCACAAAGCCGCCTGCCTCAACGCTGGCTGACATTGCCACGCTGACCAAGGCGCAGCTGGTCGATCCCGCCAGGGGCGGCCACATCATCACGGGCCTTGCTTCGCTTGACGAAGCGGGCCCGATGCATCTGGCGTTCTTCGACAACCTCAAATACGCCGATGAGCTCAAGTCGACCAAGGCGGGCGCTTGCCTGGTAAGCCCGCGCTTCGAGGCGCAGGTGCCGGCGCATGTGGCCGTGCTGCGGGTGGCGCAGCCGTTCCGGGCCTTCGTCAGGATCGCGCGGGAATGGCACGGCGAAGCGCTGAGGCCCCAATCCTGGGTCGGCAATGACGGCATCGCGCCGTCGGCGATCATCGATCCCTCGGCCCGGCTCGAGGACGGCGTGATCGTCGATCCCCTGGCCGTGATCGGCCCGGATGTGGAGATCGGCAGCGGCACGGTGGTCGGCGTCGGGGCGGTGATCGGGCCCGGCGTCAAGATCGGCCGGGACTGCAACGTCGGGGCGCGCACTGCGATCCAGTGCGCCCTGATCGGCAACAACGTGCTGATCCATCCCGGCTGCTCGATCGGCCAGGACGGCTATGGCTTCATCTTCTTCGGCCCTGAGGGCCATCTGAAGGTGCCCCAGACCGGGCGGGTGCTGATCCAGAACGACGTCGAGGTCGGCGCCGGGACCACGATCGACCGCGGCAGCTTGCGCGACACCGTGATCGGCGAGGGCACCAAAATCGACAATCAGGTCCAGATCGGTCACAATGTCACGATCGGCCGGCACTGCCTGCTGGCGGCCCAGATCGGCCTCGCGGGCAGCCTGACGATCGGCGACAACGTGGCGCTGGGAGCAAAGGTTGGTATCAACAACCACCTCAAGATCGGCGACGGAGCCCAGGTCACCGCAATGAGCGGCGTCAAGGACGACATCCCGCCGAACGGTCGTTGGGGTGGCTTCTTTGCCAAGCCGACCAAGCAGTGGTTCAAGGAAATTATCGCGGTGGAGCGCCTGGTACGCGACAGCAGGGCTGATCCGAAGGACGAGGGACGGGAATGACGGAGGAATCACCTGTTAAGTTCGAGCTGGTGGACATCAATGCCATCCTCCAGACGCTGCCGCACCGCTTTCCGATGCTGCTGATCGACCGCGTGATCAACATCCGCGCCGATTACAGTGGCATCGGCATCAAGAATGTCACCTTCAACGAGCCGGCCTTCCAGGGGCATTTCCCGGAGCGACCGGTCTATCCCGGCGTCATGATGATCGAGGCCATGGCGCAGACTGCGGGCGTGATCGGCATCAAGTCGGTCGAGGGCACCGACAAGCCGCGGGCGGTCTATTTCCTCACCATCGACAAGTGCAAATTCCGCAAGCCCGTGCTCCCCGGCGATACCATCGAGTATCACATGCGCTCGCTCGGCCGCCGCAAGGCCATGTGGTGGTTTCACGGCGACGCCAAGGTGAACGGGCAGGTGGTTGCGGAGGCCGACGTCGGCGCCATGCTGACGGACTGAGCAGCACGCGGGTCGCGCCGGGCGGGTTCACCCGCCGCAATCGTAGCGGCCACCGGGGGCCTCGCGCTTGATGTTTTGGTTGAAGAACTGTCCCATGGAAGGCGCGCCCAGGAGACGGTCGGCCGTCTCGGCCGCGACGCCGCAATAGCGCGCATAGCTGCCGCCGGTCGCGACGACGAGGTCGTGCTGCGCACGGTCGTAGCAGACACGCTGAAGCACCGTGCTGCGGCTGATGTCGCGGCATTCGAATGTCGCAAGGTCGATGCGGCGGCGTTCTCCGGTCTCGACCGTCTCGGACACGATCGGTGCGGCCGCGAGCTGTGCGAGCAGAAGTGCCAGGGCCCTGACCATGAAAGCTGAAGCTCCGCATGAAGTTGTTGAGGAGCCAGGAAGGCCGCCTCATCCGGCACTTGAAACAGGCAGAGATGATACGTCACTGGACAGATCGGGCATAGTCGCGCTAACCACCGGAAAACTGAGCGACTTCAACGCATAACCAGACCTTCTTGACGAGTAAGATTGCTTGATGAGCAAGATTGATCCCACCGCACGGGTCGCGGACGGCGCCGTGATCGGCGAGGGCACCGAGATCGGGCCCTATTGCATCATCGGCCCGAATGTCGTGATCGGCGCGAATTGCAAGCTGATCGGGCATGTGCACATCACCGCGCAGACGACCATCGGCGACGATTGCACCATCTATCCTTTTGCCTCCCTGGGCACGCCACCGCAGTCGCTCAGCTACAGGGGCGAGCTGACGAAGCTCCAGATCGGATCGGGCTGCACCATCCGCGAATCCGTGACCATGAATGCCGGCACCGTCGCGGGCGGCGGCATCACCACGGTCGGTGACCGCGGGTATTTTATGAACTGCAGCCATGTCGGACACGACTGCCATGTCGGCAATGACGTGATCTTCGCGACGTCGGCGACGCTTGGCGGTCATTGCGAGATTGGCGACTTCGTCTTCATCGGCGGCCTCTCCGCAGTGCACCAGTTTACCCGCATCGGGCCGCAGGTCATGGTCGGCGGCGTGTGCGGCGTGCGCGACGACATCATCCCGTTCGGGCTGGTCAACGGCCAATACGCGGCGCTGGAAGGCCTCAACCTGATCGGCATGAAGCGGCGCAAGTTCACCAAGCAGCGGCTTGCGACGGTGCGCGGGTTCTATCAAAAGCTCTTTCATGGGCCCGGCACGTTCGCCGAGCGGCTGGAGGCCTCGCGGCCGCTCGCAGGCGAAGATCCGGCGATCGCCGAAATCCTCGACTTCATCGGCAAGGGCAAGCGCCCGCTCTGTCTTCCCGCCATCGCGAAGTGATTTCGAACATGGCCGCGGACATGACATCGGCGGCGTCGGACATTTCATCGCCGGTCGGCATCGTCGCCGGCGGCGGCGCGATGCCGTTCGCGGTCGCCGACTCGCTTGCCGCGCGCGGCATCACTCCGGTGCTGTTTCCGCTGCGCGGGGCCTGCGATCCGGCCCGGGTGGAGAAATTCCGCCATCGCTGGATCTCTGTCGGCCAGCTCGGCCGTGCGATGCGGCTGTTCCGCGAGGAGGGCTGCCGCGACCTGATCTTCATCGGCACCTTGGTGCGACCCTCGCTCTCCGAGATCCGGTTCGATGTCAAGACGATGCGGTTGCTCGGCAATGTCATCCGCGCCTTTCGCGGCGGCGACGATCATCTCTTGTCCGGCGTCGGCCGCATCCTCGAGCAGGACGGCTTTCGCATGGTTGGCATCAAGGACCTCGCACCCGATCTGTTGATGCCCGAGGGCTGCATCAGCCGCGCCTGGCCGAACGACAACAGCAAGACCGACATTGCGCGCGGACGCGCGGTGCTGACTGCGCTCGGTCCGTTCGACATCGGTCAGGCTGCGGTGGTGATCGACGGCCATGTGGTGGCGGTCGAGGATATCGAGGGCACCGACGCGCTGCTCGCACGCGTCGCGCGGCTGCGCGAGGAGGGACGCATCCGCGCGGCCACGGGACGCGGGGTGCTGGTGAAGGCGCCGAAGAGCAGCCAGGATCTGCGCTTCGACCTGCCGACGATCGGTCCGCGCACCATCGAGGGCGTCGCCAAGGCCGGCCTTGCCGGTATCGCCGTCATCGCCGGCAACACCATCGCCGCCGAGCCGCAGGCGATGATCGCCCTCGCGGACGCAAAGTATCTTTTCGTCATCGGTCTGCCGGCGTGATGCAGTCGCGCGATCCCCAGCGCAAGATCTTCCTGATCGCCACGGAGGAATCCGGCGACCGGCTCGGCAGCGCCTTGATGAAGGTGCTGCGCCAGCGCCTCGGCGACGGCGTGCAGTTCGTCGGCGTCGGCGGCCGCACCATGGCGCGCGAGGGGCTGGAATCGCTATTTCCGATCGAGGAGTTGTCGATCGTCGGCTTCGCCGCGGTGGTGCAGCAATTGCCGAAGATCCTGCGGCTGATCCGCGAGACGGCCGACGCCGTGGCCGAGGCCGCGCCGGACGCGCTCGTCATCATCGACAGCCCCGACTTCACCCATCGCGTCGCCCGCCGCGTGCGCGCGAAGAATCCTGCGATCCCGATCGTCGATTATGTCTCGCCGCAGCTCTGGGCGTGGCGGCCGGGGCGGGCGCGGACCATGCTCGGTTATGTCGACCATGTGCTCGGTCTCCTGCCGTTCGAGCCCGAGGAATACCGCAAGCTCGGCGGACCGCCCTGCAGCTATGTCGGCCATCCCCTGATCGAGCAATTGGCCTCGCTGCGGCCGAACGCGGAGGAGCAGGCACGCCGCAACAGTGAGCCGCCGGTGCTGCTGGTGCTGCCCGGCAGCCGCCGCAGCGAGGTCAGGCACCATCTCGAGGTGTTTGGCGGGGCGCTCGGCCGCTTGCAGGCGGAAGGCCACGCCTTCGAACTGATGCTGCCGACCATGCCGCATCTCGAAGCCACGATCCGCGAAGGCATCGCGAGCTGGCCGATCAAGCCAAGGGTCGTGACCGGCGAAAACGAGAAGCGCGCCGTGTTCCGGATCGCGCGTGCGGCACTGGCCAAATCCGGTACGGTGACGCTGGAGCTCGCACTGTCGGGTATTCCGATGGTGACGGCCTACCGCGTCGGTGCACTTGAGGCCTTCATCCTGCGCCGCGCGATCCGCGTCTCCTCGGTGATCCTTGCCAATCTCGTGATCGGCAGAGATGTCATTCCGGAGTTCCTGCAAGAGGAATGCACGCCGGAGAAGCTGGCGCCGGCACTCGCTGAGGTGCTGACGGATTCGCCGCTGCGGAGGCAGCAGGTCGAGGCCTTTGGCCAACTCGATCAGATCATGTCGACCGGCAACAAGTCACCGAGCGTGCTCGCCGCCGACATCGTGCTGGCGACGATGCGGAGCGTGCGGCGATAGGGCGACGGTCTCGTCGGGTGGGCAAAAGCGAAAGCGTGCCCACGATGTCTTGGTCGGTCGCGGAGAGACGGTGGGCACGCTGCGCTTTGTCCACCCTACAAGGCTCAAACAAAAACGGCGCCATCTTGCGATGGCGCCGTTTCGAAAGCCGTATCGGCTTGGATCTTACTTGCGATCCTTGATCGCGACGTAGTCGCGGCGGGTGACGCCGGTGTAGAGCTGGCGCGGACGGCCGATCTTCTGCTGCGGGTCCTCGATCATCTCGCTCCACTGGCTGATCCAGCCGACGGTGCGGGCGACCGCGAACAGCACGGTGAACATCGAGACCGGGAAGCCCATCGCCTTCAGCGTGATGCCCGAATAGAAGTCGACGTTCGGGTAGAGCTTGCGGTCGATGAAGTACTGGTCGCTGAGCGCGATCTTCTCGAGCTCGAGCGCCACCTTCAGCATCGGATCGTCGCCATGGCCGGTCTCCTTGAGCACGGCGTGACACATCTTCTGCATGATCTTGGCGCGCGGATCGTAGTTCTTGTAGACGCGATGACCAAAGCCCATCAGGCGGACTTCTGAGTTCTTGTCCTTCACCTTGGCGATGAATTCCGGAATCTTGTCCACGGAGCCGATCTCGGCGAGCATCGCGAGGGCGGCTTCGTTGGCGCCGCCATGCGCCGGACCCCACAGGCAGGCGATGCCGGCGGCGATGCAGGCGAACGGGTTGGCGCCGGACGAGCCGGCGATGCGCACCGTCGAGGTCGAGGCGTTCTGCTCGTGGTCGGCATGCAGGATGAAGATCTTGTCCAGTGCATCAGCCAGCACCGGGTTGATCTTGTAGTCCTCGCACGGCACGGCGAAGCACATGTGCAGGAAGTTCTCGGCGAACTTGAGCGAGTTCTTCGGGTACACGAAGGGCTGGCCGACCGTGTACTTGTAGGCCATCGCCGCCAGCGTCGGGATCTTGGCGATCATGCGCATGGAAGCGATCATGCGCTGCTTCGGATCGTTGATGTCGGTGGAGTCGTGATAAAACGCGGCGAGCGCGCCGACCGCGGCTACCATGATCGCCATCGGATGCGCGTCGCGGCGGAAGCCCTGGAAGAAGCGGGCCATCTGCTCGTGCACCATCGTGTGATGGGTCACGCGGTCGTCGAAATCCTTCTTCTGCGCGGCGGTCGGCAGATCCCCGAACAGCAGGAGATAGCAGGTCTCGAGGAAGTCGCCGTTCTCGGCGAGCTGCTCGATCGGGTAGCCGCGGTATTCCAGCACGCCCGCGTCGCCGTCGATATAGGTGATCTTCGACTGGCAGCTCGCGGTGGAGGTGAAGCCGGGATCGTAGGTGAACAGGCCGGACTGGCCGTAGAGCTTGCCGATATCGACGACATCAGGCCCGACGCTGCCGCTGTGGATCGGGAGATCGTAGTTCTTGTTTCCGACCGTCAGCGTAGCGGTCTTATTGCTCGGTTTTGCGTCCATCGTAGGTCCCCGATGAAATGTGAAGCGGGCCGGAGCCGGAGGCCCCCTTGCGAGATGATGGGGCAGGCCGGATGTTCCAGAAGGTACGGGGGAGATGGGTATATTATTGCTGTGTGCGCTGCAAGATCACCGCACGCATGCTCGACTTACGTCTTAGTCTGGTCCTTGGACTGATCCTTAAGCCGGCCGAGGCTTTCCTGGCGTCCCAGGACGTCCAAAACCTCAAATATACCAGGCGACGTCGTCCGCCCGGTCAGCGCGGCCCGCAAGGGTTGGGCGACCGCGCCGAGCTTGAGACTATTTTCCTCGGCAAAAGCGCGTAGCGCGGCTTCGGTGGTGGCGCCGCTCCACGTCTCGACTTTCTCCAGCGCGGAATGAAGCTGGCCGATCAGCTTGCGGTTCTCTTGCGTCAACAGCGCTTGCGCCTTGGGATCGAGCTCCAGCGGCCGGTCGGCGAAGATGAAATAGGCGCTGTCGATCAGCTCGATCAGCGTCTTGGCGCGCTCCTTCAGGGCCGGCATGGCCTTGAGAAGCTGCGCGCGCGTGGTGTCGTTTAACTTGGCCTTAAGCTCGTCGCGTGCGGGCACGAGATGGTCGAGCACGTCCTCGAACATCTTCACGAGTGATTGATCGTCGGCGTGGCGGATGTAGTGGCCGTTGAGGTTCTCCAGCTTGGCGAAATCGAAGCGGGCGGCGGCGCGGCCGACGCTGGCGAGATCGAACGCCGCGATCATTTCCTCGGTCGAGAAGATCTCCTGGTCGCCATGGCTCCAGCCGAGCCGGACGAGGTAATTGCGTAGCGCGGCCGGCAGATATCCCATGGCGCGGTAGGCATCGACGCCGAGCGCACCGTGGCGCTTGGACAGCTTCGAGCCGTCCGGGCCGTGGATCAGGGGGATGTGGGACATGCTCGGCAGAGCCCATCCCATCGCATCGTAGATCTGCTTCTGGCGCGCGGCGTTGATCAGATGATCGTCGCCGCGGATCACATGGGTGACGCCCATGTCGTGATCGTCGACCACCACCGCGAGCATGTAGGTCGGGTTGCCATCGCCGCGCAAAAGCACGAGGTCGTCGAGGTTCTCGTTCTGCCAGACCACGCGGCCCTGGACCTGATCCTCGATCACGGTCTCGCCGGTCTGCGGCGCGCGCAGGCGAATGGTCGGCTTGACGTCGGATGGGGCTGTCGCGGGATCGCGGTCGCGCCACATCCCGTCATAGAGGCGGGTGCGCCCTTCCGCGCGCGCCTTCTCGCGCATGGCGGTCAGCTCCTCGGCGGTCGCGTAGCAGCGATAGGCCTTGCCGTCGGCCAGCAGCTGCTCGGCGACCTCGCGGTGACGGGCGGCGCGGCTGAACTGGTAGATGACCTCGCCGTCCCAGCCGAGCTCCAGCCATTTCAGACCGTCGAGGATGGCACCGATCGCCGCCTCCGTGGAACGCTCCCGGTCGGTGTCCTCGATCCGGAGCAGCATCTTGCCGCCGTGCTTCTTCGCGTACAGCCAGTTGAACAGCGCTGTGCGGGCGCCCCCGATATGGAGGAAGCCGGTCGGCGAGGGAGCGAAGCGCGTGACGACGGAATTGGTCATTCTTGGCAGGGCCTATGCTTTGGAGGCGGTGGTGTATAGCAGGAACGGGACATAAACAAAGCCCGTCGGCGGACCTGCCAGGTCTCGCTGAGGCCTGCTTAAGCTCTTGGCTCAGCCTCCCGAATTTGGCAGAAGAACCGCTGATTTCCCGACAGGATTTTCGTAATGACAGAACCGGTGGCAGCTGAGGTTGGGCGCGATTTCATTCGTGACATCGTCCAGGCCGACCTCGACCAGGGCAAATACAGGGAGATCGTGACCCGGTTCCCGCCGGAGCCGAACGGCTATCTGCATATCGGCCATGCCAAGTCGATCGCGCTCAATTTCGGCATCGCCCAGGAGTTTCCGGGCCGCTGCCATCTGCGTTTCGACGACACCAATCCGGTCAAGGAAGAGCAGGAATATATCGATTCCATCCAGGCCGACGTGCGCTGGCTCGGCTTCGACTGGGGCAAGAACCTGTTCTTTGCCTCCGACTATTTCGACCGCCTGTACGAATGGGCGGAGCAGCTGATCCGCGACGGGCTCGCCTATGTCGACGACCAGACCCAGGAGGAGATCCGCCTCTCGCGCGGCACGCTGACCGAGCCCGGCAAGAACTCGCCGTTCCGCGACCGCGGTGTGGACGAAAACCTCGACCTGTTCCGCCGGATGAAGGCCGGTGAATTCCCGAACGGCACGCGGGTGCTGCGGGCCAAGATCGATATGGCCGCGGGCAACATCAATCTGCGCGACCCCGTGCTGTACCGCATCCTGCATGCGCACCATCCGCGCACCGGCACCAAGTGGCACATCTATCCGAGCTACGATTACGCCCACGGCCAGTCGGACGCGATCGAAGGCATCACACATTCGATCTGCACGCTGGAGTTCGAGGACCACCGGCCGCTCTACGACTGGTTCATCGAGAAGCTGCCGGTGCCGTCACAGCCGCACCAGTACGAATTCGCGCGGCTCAACCTGACCTATACGCTGCTGTCGAAGCGCGTGCTGACCCAGCTCGTCCGCGACGGCCACGTCGCAGGCTGGGACGATCCGCGGATGCCGACCATGGCGGGGATGCGCCGCCGCGGCGTGCCGCCGGCGGCCTTGCGCGAATTCGTCAAGCGCATCGGCGTCGCCAAGGCCAACAGCGTGGTCGACGTCGGCATGCTGGAGTTCTGCATTCGCGAGGAGCTGAACCGCACCTCGCAGCGCCGCATGGGCGTGCTGAAGCCGCTCAAGGTCGTGATCGAGAACTATCCGGAAGGGCAGACCGAGGAGCTCGAGGCGATCAATCATCCCGACGATCCCAGCGCCGGCACGCGAAAAATCACGTTCGGCCGCGAGCTCTATATCGAGCAGGACGACTTCATGGAGACCCCGCCCAAGAAGTTCTTCCGCCTGTCGCCGGGCAACGAGGTGCGGCTGCGCTACGCCTATTTCGTCAAGTGCACCGGCGTGATCAAGAACGACAAGGGCGAGGTGGTGGAGCTGCGCTGCACCTACGACCCCGCGACCAAGGGCGGCAACGCGCCCGACGGCCGCAAGGTCAAGGCGACCATGCACTGGCTGCCGGCCGCGACGTCGGTGCCGGCGGAGATCCGCATCTACAACCAGCTGTTCTCAAATCCGAGCCCGGACGCGTCGAACTTCGCGGCCGATCTCAATCCGAATTCGTTGGAGATCCTGCCCGACGCCCGTATCGAAGCGTCGGTGGCGGAGAGCAATGCGACCGAGCCGATGCAGTTCGAGCGCCAGGGCTATTTCGTCCGTGACAAGGACTCGAAACCGGGCAAGCCGGTGTTCTCACGCACCATCGGCCTGCGGGATACATTCGCGAAGGAAGTCGCGAAAGGGTGATGCGCATATGAGCGGGGAAGCCGACGCCATCGTTTCCGCCATCATCGCGAAATGGTGCGCCGGCTTCGCGACGCTCGACGCGGCTGCGCTGTCCGGGCTTTATTCGAAGAACGCTTTCTTCTTCGGCTCGAACCCAAAGCTCTATCGGGGCAGGGGCGGCGTTGTCGATTACTTCAACGGCCTGCCGCGCTGGCGCAAGCCGAACGCGACGTTTTCCGAGGTCAAAGCAGCACAGGCCGGTCCTGATCTCATCAACATGGGTGCGACCATCACCTTCGACCTCGCCGGCGAACGCCCCGATCTCGTCGTTAAGATGAGCTGGGTGATCATCCCTGAGGATGGCGACTGGAAGATCGTCAATCACCACGCTTCGGCGAAGGCGCCGCTGATCTAGCAGGCTGTCCGGTAGAGGGGGCGGCGTTGTTTCCGGATGTAGCCGGATTCGGTATCATATACCGCGTTATGGCCTTTGGAAAAGTAACGTGCAGGCGTTCCGCGAGGTTGGTCCTGGCCTCGTTACTCAAGGGCTCCACTTTGGTCCGGGCATTAAATGTGCGCCTTCCAAAGAGTGGTGTCGGGACGAAGTTATAGTCGATGAAGAAGGACCCGATATTGACGATCTCGTTGCTTCCAATCCGAAATCGGGCAAAATCCCCCTTGAGTTCGATACCGGCGCTTGGCTGTGTGCAACCCACTTTTTGCAAGGTGTATGTCCCGGGGGCCAGCACAGCGACCGCTCCATATGACGCGCCGCTAAGAATACGACCGAACAGCCTCGGCGTTTTCTCGACCTCGAACGTATTACTTTCGCCCTTGTCGGAAACCACCGTGACCCAGATGTCCTGACACATCGGCACGCGTGAACTCTCTTCGATCAGGCGTGCGTGCATGAAGACGAGAGAAGTGCCTGGAGTTCGCTCTTGAGCCCTCTTCAGTCTATCCGAGAGTCTCTCTTCGGTCTGTGTGTCAGCACGCGCGATCGTAACACTCACAAATGAAAGAATGAGACTGAGAAAAATGTAACGCTTCGTCATATGGTCATGAGGATCAAGATGGAGGGGAAATGCGCGGACCTTTGTTGCAATTTTTAGTTGCGCATGAAGTGCATCCTGCGTCAAGCATGCAACTGGAATTAGGCCGAGCTGCCGCTTATGAACGAAAGATCGTCTCCCGCGTTGTGGAAGCTCCATTGAAGGAGTTCACCATGCAAGACATCGCAGAGCATATGGAAGTCATCGGCGCCGACGGCGTCCATGTGGGCACCGTCGACAAGGTCGAGGGCAACCGCATCAAGCTGACCAAGAAGGACAGCGGCGAGGGCAGCCACAAGGGCCATCATCATTTCATCGACAAGGGGCTCGTCGCCGGTGTCGAGGGAAACAAGGTTCGGCTGTCGGCCAAGGCGGATGTCGCTGTGACCATGGAAGAGGAAAAGTAGGGGGAGGCTCCCTTCGTTCTCGATTTGTGCCGCTATTCGCGCGGCCGCACGTTCCGGTAGCCTTGGCGGCAATCGCGTCGCGTAGGGTGCAGGGATATGGCGGAGCCGGGCCGGCCAGCACGGTCCCAGGGGATAGCCGGGACGTGGCCGGTTGGCCGCGCTGCGCCAGCCGGGGGCTTCGTCTCCGCGGGCTTTGGAGCCTGGCCGGCAATCGTCGAGACGCTGCGTGAATGGGCCCGCGCCGAGGCCGGCGCCGGGCGACTGTTGCCGTGGGTGCCTGTCGCCTTTGGCGGTGGCATCGCACTCTATTTTGCCGCCGATCATGAGCCGGTGCTGTGGGTCGTTGCCGCGACGGCGATCGCGCTCACGTTTGGCGCGATCCTGTTGCGGCGGAGCCGGCTGTTTGCGCCGGCGATCATGATCGCGGCGGTCGCGGCCGGCTTTGCCGTGGCGACCTGGAAGACAGCGCGCATCGCCCACCCCGTGCTGGCAAAACCGCTCTATTCGGTGTCGCTGTCGGGTTTCGTCGAGGCCCGCGACATCCGCGAGCGCACCGATCGTTTCGTGCTGCGCGTCACGGCGATGGAAGCGCAGCGCAGCGAGGTCAAGCTTGAGCGCGTCCGCCTGTCGGTGCGCAAGGGCACCGCGCCCGAGGTCGGCAGCTTTGTGCAACTCAAGGCCCGGCTGATGCCGCCGCTCTCGCCGGTGCGCCCCGGCAGCTACGATTTTTCGCGCGACATGTTCTTTCAGGGCATCGGCGCCTCCGGCTTCGTGATGGGCACGATCACGGCTTCAATCCCGCCCGATGCCGGCGGCCTGCGGCTGCGCTATGCGGCCTTCATGCAAGGCCTGCGCGATGCGATCGACGCCCGCATCCGCGCCACGCTCGAAGGTGACAACCGTGCGATCGCCACAGCGCTGCTCACCGGGCGGCGCGATGCGATTACGACGCCCGTCAATGACGCGATGTTCATCTCGGGGCTCGGCCATGTGTTGTCGATCTCCGGCTATCACATGGCGGTCGTCGCCGGAGTCGTCTTCTTCGCGGTGCGCGCACTGCTGGCCTTGATCCCGGGGCTGGCGGCCGGCTTTGCCGTCAAGAAATGGTCGGCGGCCGCAGCGCTGGTGGCGGCTGCGTTCTATCTGCTCTTGTCTGGCGCAGAGGTCGCGACGCAACGTTCGTTCTTCATGACGGCGGTGGTGCTGATCGCCGTGATGGTCGATCGCCGCGCCATCACCTTCCGTACGCTCGCGGTGGCGGCGCTGATCGTGCTCGCGGTCGCGCCGGAAGCGCTTGTGCATCCGAGTTTCCAGATGTCCTTTGCCGCGACGCTGGGTCTCGTCGCACTGGTACAGATCGGCATGCCGAACCTGTTTGCCTCACCCGATCATTCGGCGACCGCGCGCGTCGCGATGTGGGGCGGCCGCGAGATCGCGATGCTGTTCCTGGCCTCGTTGATCGCGGGGCTTGCGACCACGCCCTACGCCGCCTTCCACTTCCACCGCGTCACGCCCTACGGCGTGCTCGCCAATCTCGGCGCGATGCCGGTGGTCTCGGCGCTGGTGATGCCGGCGGGGCTGCTGGGCCTGCTCGCGGCGCCGTTCGGGGTCGACGGCGTGTTCTGGTGGCTGATGGGGATCGGGATCGACTGGATGGTCGCGGTCTCGCGCTGGGTGGCGGCATTGCCGGGTGCGGTCGGCCGTATCCCGGCGTTCGGCATCGCGCCGCTGATCGCAGCGAGCCTGGGGATCATCGTGATGGGCCTGTTGCGCACGCCGTTGCGCTGGTGCGGTGCCATGGTGCTGCTGGTTTCCATCGGCTGGGGGCTGTCGGTGCGGCAGCCCGATATCCTGATTGCCGGGGATGGCGCGAGCGTCGCGGTGCGGGGCGGGGACGGGCGTTTGCATCTGATCAGGGCGGGCAAGGACAATTTCCTGCTCAAGGAGTGGTTGGCTGCCGACGCCGATCCGCGCGATGCCGGCAGTAGCGCGCTGGCGAGCGGCATATCGTG
The DNA here is from genome assembly GCF_036247965.1 of Bradyrhizobium sp. TM233. Taxonomy (NCBI): domain Bacteria; kingdom Pseudomonadati; phylum Pseudomonadota; class Alphaproteobacteria; order Hyphomicrobiales; family Nitrobacteraceae; genus Bradyrhizobium; species Bradyrhizobium sp. TM233. Next base: position 338,612 of record NZ_BTIG01000008.1, read on the forward strand.
CGACGAGTCGGGCTGCGTGACGCCGCTCGCGGACGGACGGCTGGTCGCGCTGGCCTCGCGCATCGACGCGTTGGCGGACGATTGCAGCCGGGCCGCGCTGGTGGTGACGTCAAGGCCCGTGCCGCCCGATTGTGCGGCGATGGTAGTGGATCGGCAGCGGCTCGTTCGCCAGGGCGCGCTGGCCCTGACGCAGCGTGGCGACGGCTTTTCGGTTCAGGCGGTGAGGGCGAGGGGCACCAACCGTCCGTGGTTACCGGCCGGTGCCGGCGAAGGTGATTTCGACGGCAGCCTTGCGCCGAAGGCGGCTCCCCGCAACCGCGACGCAACGCCATCGGAGACCGACTTGCAGGCCGACGATTGACGCGGTCGATTACAGATACCAGGCCAGCACGGCTTCGAGCCTTGCGTTGCCGATGACCGGCAGGGCCACCATCCGGTTCAGCCCGGCTGCGCAGGCCTCGGATCCGGCGATCGAGCCGTCATGGGTGAGATCGTCGTTGAGCGCCGGCATGCCAGTGGCCCAGGCGCCGCCGATGCTGCCTTCGCCTCGGGCGATGAGTTTGGTCGCATAGAGCGCGGCAAGGTCGGTGTGCGCGCTGCAATCGCCGGCGCGAAAGACCAGCGCGGAACGTGCCTCGTTCGGAACCCAGATCTCGAAGCGTCGCGCAATCGGCGTTGCCTGCGCGGAGAGGAATGTCAGAACCCAGGTTTGGTCGGTGCCGGTTCGGTAGGGCACGCCGACCCCCAGATTGATCCCGACCTTGGCGGCGTCCTCCCAGCGCAGGAAGCTCTTGGCGTCGTGCAGGTCCTTGATGATCAGCGGCAGGCCCGCCTTCCAGGTGCGTCCGGGCAGGCCGAAGCCGCGAGGAAACCTGGTGTGGCGGGAGTTGAATTCGAACATGTCCGCTGCGCCGTAATAGCCGTCGACGAGGCCCATCTCGTGGGAGAGATCAGGATCGTTGTGCCAGAGTTCGATCGCGCCGACATGCGCCTCGTCGTCGCCGCAGAACAGCACCATCACGGCTTGCAGGAATTCGCCTGCAAACACCGGCACCGCCACGCCGCAGGTGAGGCCGGCCGCGACGGCCTGCTCGGTCCGCTTGAAATAGGAGTTGGCGAATTTCGTGAGGATGACGGGATGGCCGGAGGCCCAGGCCTTGCCTGGAAGCCCCTCGTCATATCCGAAGTGCAGCTCTTCGCTGACGGCCTTGAACGCGGACAGCCCTTCGTCGTAGAGGCCACCGCCGAATTCCAGCCGCATGCGCGTCCGGTCAGGCACCCAGAGTTCAACGACGCGAATGAAGGTTTTCATCGAGCGTGTCCGCCGCCTCAAACCACGACAGCATCGGTCATTTGGCTGCGGAGCGGAGGTTCAAAATTCAGGCAGGACGGCCCAAACTTCGTGCGGCGACGAGGTGCGGCGGCGGCGGCGCTCACCGATCGAATTTCGTGAAACAAAAACCCACCGGGCTCGCCGGCATCGGCCGGCGACGGCATTTCAATCCTGGCCCCGGACCCGCCGGGCCGGAGGGCGTCAGCCGATCGGCAGTCGCGTGACCGTCGGGCGACTGTCGGCGATGATCTGCGGCCTGTGCTCGCGCTCGCCGATCGGCAGGGTCACCGGCAGTTGCAGCACGGTTGCGCGCTGGCCCTCGACGAGCTGCGTCACCAGCACGGATTTGCCGTCCGGGAATTCGATCGCATCATGATGGCGATCGGGAATGTGCGGATCGATCTTGCCGAACTTGCCGACGCGGGAGTTGACGGTGCGCGTCCAGATCCAGCGGTTGTCGTAACGGACGTTGTCGGCGAAGGCGAGCTCCGTTCCCGGCAGCAGGCAGACCGCGACCGAGAGATCGGCTTCGGAGGCGAAGCCGCGCGTCGAGGTGCCGCGGAATGTTGTCGTGACGATCGTCTCGCCGACTTCTGCGGGGCGCGTCGCGACGGCATGCAGGCTATAGTCACACATCGGGTGCTCCTCATTGCAGAGATAGCGACCCGCACCTCTTTTGGAGGCGCAGGCCTCTGTCAGAGTTGAAACACGCAACGCTCTGCTTCGTTGTAGGCAAATCTGCGGCTGGGATCCGCGAGCCCCGATCACATTATCTTTTCCATCTTTTCCGAATTCGATAGGAACAAAGCCGGCCTCCGTGCATTTGGGAGGCGCGCATCAAACGACCGGCGAGAGACCCGCCTGTATCGCCAACTCGGCTGCGATGGCTACGCGACTGCATTGCGGTCGTCGCGCGCTCGCGGCCGTGTCTTGGCCGACATGGCGATGCGATTGCGCGACAACGGCTTGCGATGCTGAGGAGCCATCAGCGTTGCTGCGGCTGCGCTCAAACGATCTGGCGCATTGGGCTGTCCCCCCTCGAACTCGAAAGGCCGCGAAGCGATGTTGCTTCGCAGCGGCCTGCCGAGGATGTCGCGAAAGGAGGGGGCCGGATAATCTGTGCAGAACCAGAAAGACTATCCAGCCGGAGCGGACCATCATCCGCTCCAATCTCTGATCGGCGAGGCCGATCGAAGGCGCGCGCGAGGCGCCGAGTACTTCCGGTATCAGTACTTCCGGTATCAGTACTTGCGGTAAAGCCCGATCAGCTTGCCCTGAATCTTCACGCGGTTCGGCGGCAGGATGCGCACCTCGTAAGCGGCATTGGCGGGCTCCAGCGCGATCGAGGCGCCGCGGCGACGGAAGCGCTTGAGCGTGGCTTCCTCGTCGTCGATCAGCGCCACAACGATGTCGCCGGTATCGGCGCTCTCGTTGCGCTGGATCAGCGCCATGTCGCCGTCGAGGATGCCGGCCTCGACCATGGAATCGCCGCGCACTTCGAGCGCGTAATGTTCGCCGGAGCCGAGCATGTCGGGCGGCACGCTGATGGTGTGGCTGCGGGTCTGCAATGCCTCGATCGGGGTGCCGGCCGCGATGCGGCCCATCACCGGCACCGCAACGGGCCGCTCGCCCTCGTCTGCGGACGGGCTGGAGCTCGCGCGTACCTTGCCGAGATTGCCTTCGATGACGCTTGGCGTGAAGCCGCGTCGGTTGCCGGCGGCAGCCTGGAGCTCGGGTAGCTTGATCACTTCGATGGCCCGGGCGCGGTTGGGCAGGCGGCGGATGAAGCCGCGCTCCTCGAGCGCGGTGATCAGGCGATGGATGCCTGATTTCGAGCGCAGGTCGAGCGCATCCTTCATCTCGTCGAAGGACGGCGGCACGCCGCTTTCCTTCAAGCGTTCGCTGATGAACCGCAGAAGCTCGTATTGTTTGCGCGTTAACATCTCGACCAAAGTCCCCCGGTTGATGTCGTTCGATTCCGAGACGATGAATTCAGCGATAAGCCACTGCATGCTCGAAACAAATCATGAACGGACACTATATGTTCGATATGTGTTCCGCAACTGCTTAATTTACCGTGAACAGAACGAAACTCACGGAATGCGTGTGGCCGCGCAGTTCAGACGGGGAGCCTTAGCATCTCGCAGGGGCTGCCGGCCTCGGCCTTCGGCGCAAACGGTGCGCGCACGAGAAGTACCTGTGCTGCAGCAAGATTCGCAAGCAGAGAGGAGTCTTGATGGCTGACGGGAAGGGCGACGAGGGTGCCGTCGTCGCGCAGCTCCAGGCGCGCGCGCAGATAATCCTCGCGCTGGTCGTTGGCGCCGAGATCGCGGCCCAGTACGGCGCGCTCGCGAAGATGATGAACAACCGAACGGCCCGACAGTGCCCGAATCAGCGGCACCATGAACAGGAAGGCGCACACGTAGGACGATACGGGATTGCCGGGCAGGCCGATGACGCCCATCGCCCCTAGCCGTCCGTGCATCATCGGCTTGCCGGGCCGCATCGCGATCTTCCAGAACGCCATCGCGATGCCTTCGTCCTTGAGCGCCTGCTGGACCAGATCGTGGTCGCCGACCGATGCGCCCCCGGTCGTGATCAGGATGTCGGCGCCGCTTTCGCGCGCGCGGCGGATGCCGGCGGTGGTGGCCTCCAGCGTATCGGCGGCAACACCGAGGTCGATGGTCTCGGCGCCCTCGCTGCGGGCGAGCGCGTGCAGGGCGTAGCCGTTGGAATAGACGATCTGGCCGTGCCCGGGTGTGGTGCCCGGCATCACCAGTTCGTCGCCAGTGGCAAGGATCGCGACCCTCGGGCGGCGGCAAACGGCGAGATGCGGGTGATTCATGCCGGCGGCGAGGGCGAGATCGCGCTCTGTCAGACGGGTTCCCTTGCGCAGGAGGACGTCACCCTCGCGGAAATCGACGCCGGCGGGGCGGATGTGGCGACCCACGATCGCGGCTTCCTTGATCGTTATTTGCTTGCCTTCGGCGATCGTGTCCTCCTGGATCACGACTGCATCCGCGCCGTCGGGAACGACACCGCCAGTGAAGATCCGCACGGCTTCGCCGGCGCCGACCCTTCCCGTGAACGGACGGCCCGCTGCGACCTCACCGATCATCGTCAGCCTGGAATCGATGGTCGCCGCGTCGGCCGCGCGCACGGCATAGCCGTCCATCGCCGACATCGCCTGGGGCGGTTGGGTGCGCCGCGCAGCGACGTCATGGGCGAGCACGCGATGGTAGGCTTCGTCGAGCGAAACCATCTCTGCAGGCAGCGGCTCTGCACCCGCCAGCACCGCAGCAAGGGCGTCGGAAACCGGCATCAAGGCCACGGCGAAACTCCTGCTCGGCACGTTCGGACGAAATGTTCCGACAGTCTTCTAGCCGAGCGCGGGGGCAGAGGCAAAATTGCGGAGCGGGCGCGATTTATCCTGCCGCTTCCCAGCCCAGTATGGAAGGCAGATTCAGGCCTGGTGTGGCATGATCCAGAGAACGAGACAGATGGGCAGGAGGGTGGCCATGGCGAGGACGAGAATGACGAGCGCCACCGCCAGCATCGCTCAACTCCCGGTCGGCCGGTCCGGCCCGTCGTCCAGCGCGACGTCGGGAGCCTTCGGGCCTTGATCCCTGTCGGGCAGCGGATCGGCCTGGGATTTCAGGTCGGCGGCCTTGCTGATCAGCTTGGCGGAAAGGTCAGAATCCGAGGTGGTTCTCGCGAACTCTAACAGGAGAGAGGCTTGCTTGGTGAGATAGGTTTTGCCCAGCACGTCGATAAGTCCGTTGTAGAAGTCCCAGCGGACTCAAGAGTCCGGAAGGGGCCATTCCGTTCCCGGAACTCCGTACAAAAATGCACAAAGCGTTCTGGTTCCTATTTCGGGCAAAATTGGTTCCGGAAGACTTGCCCTCCGTTGGCGCCTCCCGCTCAGCGGAAATCGTCAGATGCCCAATGCCTTCAAGGCGTTTCCGACGTCGCGTGGCGACGTCACATGCACTGCCGTCAGTCCGCATGCCCGCGCGCCTTCGATGTTCTCGGCGAGATCGTCGAAGAACACGATACGCTCCGCGGGCACGCCGATCGCGGTGACGACGTGGTCGAAGGCTTCCGCGTCCGGTTTGCGCAGGCCGATGCTGGACGACAGATACAGCGCGCGAAAATGGCCGAGCAGTTCGCCATATTCCTTCGAGAAATAGTCGACATGCGGCCGGTTGGTGTTGGAGAAGGCGTAGAGCGGCATCTGCTTCGCCGCACGCGGCAGCAGCTCGGCGATGTCAGGCATCTCGCCGGCGAAGATCGCGTTCCAGCCTTCCAGGAACTGCGCGTCCGAAATGCCGATGCCGAGCGATGCACGCAGCGAGGCGAAATAATCCTCGTCGCTGATCTTGCCGACCTCGTGCAGACGGTAGGCCTCGTCACGCACATAGCGCGCGACGATGGATTCGGGCTGGCAGCCGGCATGGTCCGCCCAGCAGGCGATCGCCTTGGAGAAGTCGATGTCGAGCACCACGCGCCCGAGATCGAACAGCAGCGCATCCGCGCTGCCGGGAGTGAGCGAAGTCATTGCGTCCTTTTCATCAATATCGATACGGATCGTGGTCGAACAGCGGGAATGCACTGAACACGCTCGGTGCGTTGGTGGCGGTCGCCGGATGCAGGCAGGATCTGTCGACCTCGGCGAATGACGTGGCGCCCAAAAGGCCGAGGCAGCGCAGTACCTCGTCCTCCAGCAGCTCCAGCATCCGCGCGACGCCGGCCTCGCCAGCCGCCGCCAGCGCCCAGCATTGCAGCCGGCCGATGCCGACCATGTCCGCGCCCGCCGCGATCGCCTTGACGATGTCGGTGCCGCGACAGATGCCGCCGTCGACCATGATCTTGGCGCGGCCCTTCACGGCCTCGACGATCTCGGGCAACACATGCATGGCGCCGCGGCCATGGTCGAGCTGGCGGCCGCCATGGTTGGAGACGTAGATCCATTCGACACCGTGATCGACCGCGATCTGGGCGTCCTCGGCGGTGGCGATGCCCTTCAGGATCAGCGGAATCCGGAACTTGTCCTTGATCATCTTCACGGTCCGCCACTCCAGGCCCTTCTGGAAATCGCCGCCGGTGGCACGCAGGCGGCTCTCGCGGACGTAGCGCTTGGCGATGTCACGTTCACGACGGCTGTAATGGGCGGTGTCGACGGTCAGGCAGAAGCCGGCATAGGCGCTCTTCTCGGCCCGGCTGACGACATCGGCCACAAAGGCGTCGTCGCCGCGGACATAGAGCTGATAGAGCCGGAGCGCATCGGGCGCGGCTTCCGCAGTCTGCTCCAGGCCGGGCTCGGACACCGAGCTCAGCATGTGCGCCGCACCGAAGGTGCCGGCAGCGCGCGCGACGCTCGCCGCGCCATCCGGATCGAAGATCTCGAGTGCGCCGACCGGGGCGAGCACCACCGGCAGGCGCATCCTGCGGCCGAACTGCTGGACCGAGCCGTCGACCTTGCGGACGTCGCGTAGCACCCGCGGGCGGAAGGCGATCTCGTCCAGCGCCATGCGGTTGCGGCGCATCGTGGTTTCGGTCTCGGCGGCGCCGACGATGTAGTCCCAGGCGTTCTGGTTGAGGTTGGCTCGCGCTTTCCGGATGAATTCGTGCAGGTTCTGGAACTGCTCGTTGCTGGCGCCAAGCTCGACGTTCCGTTCCGGCCGGATGCGGGGTGCCTCGTTCATTGTTATCCTCCCGAGAATTTGAAGCCTTGTGTCATCGCCTAGCCCGTCCAGCGCTCCAAAACCATCCTAAAATGGCATGGCTGCGAGGCTGGACCGGCGCACCGATTCCCCCTTGGGACGGGCCAGTCCTGCAACGTTGCCAAAAGTTTAGGCCCGAACGAAGCGATTTTTGCGGTGTACCGGCCGGCGGTGCATCCCGGCCTTGAAGAAACCAGAATGGTATTGTGAGAAACGGACTGGATCGCCAATTGCATGGCGCTTCCCAAAGTCTCGAGAGACGAGCTCAAGCAAGCTCAAGCGAACCGCCAAGCAAAAAAGGCCAGGCCATCCATGCGGAAATCCCTGCTGTTCCCTCTGGGCGCGTTCACTGGAGCGTGTCTGACCCTTCTGGTAGCCAGCCCGCACGGCGGTGTATGGGCAGCACGAGCGGCAGCGAGCGCGGATGACGCCTATTCCCAGCTCAACCTGTTCGGCACGGTGTTCGAGCGCGTCAAGGCGAGCTATGTCGAAAAGCCGGACAATGCCAAGCTGATCGAAGGCGCGATCACGGGCATGGTGACCTCGCTCGACCCGCACTCGCGCTACATGAACGCGAAGGCCTGGACCGAGATGCAGGAGACCACCTCCGGCGAGTTCGGCGGCCTCGGCATCGAGGTCACGATGGAAGACGGCCTCGTCAAGGTCGTCTCGCCGATCGACGATACGCCCGCCTCGAAGGCCGGCCTGATGTCCGGCGACCTCATTAGCAAGATCGACGGCGAAGCCGTGCAGGGCATGACGCTCGAGCAGGCCGTCAACAAGATGAAGGGCCCGGTCGATACCCAGACCAAGCTCACCATCGTGCGCAAGGGCGCCGACGTCCCGCTCGACGTCGCGATCAAGCGCGAGATCATTCACGTGCGTCCCGTGCGCTTCCATGTCGAGAACGGTGACATCGGCTATGTCCGCATCACCTCGTTCAACGAGCAGACCACCGACGGCCTGAAGAAGGCGATCGCCTCGATCACCAAGGATGTCCCTCAGGAGAAGCTCGTCGGTTACGTTGTCGACCTGCGCAACAATCCGGGCGGATTGCTCGACCAGGCCGTGTCGGTGTCGAGCGCCTTCCTTCAGCGCGGCGAGGTCGTCTCGACCCGCGGCCGCAATCCGGAAGAGACCCAGCGCTTCACCGCGCATGGCGGCGACCTCATCAAGGGCAAGCCGCTGGTGGTTCTGGTCAATGGCGGCTCGGCCTCGGCTTCCGAGATCGTGGCCGGCGCGCTGCACGATCACAAGCGTGCGACCATCATCGGCACGCGTTCGTTCGGCAAGGGTTCAGTGCAGACCGTCATTCCGCTCGGTGCCGGCAATGGCGCGCTGGCGCTGACCACGGCGCGCTACTACACGCCGTCCGGCCGCTCGATCCAGGCCCAGGGCATCGCCCCCGACATTGAGATCCTGCAGGACGTGCCGCCGGAGCTGAAGGGCCGCATGGACACCATGGCGGAGTCCCAGATGCGCGGACATCTCTCAGCCGGCGAGGGTGGCGAGCAGACCGGATCGCAGTCCTACGTTCCGCCGAAGGAGGAGGACGACAAGGCTCTGCATGCGGCGTACGACTTCCTGCACGGCGTGACCGCCAACGCGGTTGCGGCCAAGCCCGCGTCGAAGGCTTCGGTGCCGAACTAGATCTTACGACCTCCAGTCATCGATCGCCCGGGAGTGGATGTCCACTCCCGGGCGATTGTGTTTTGGGCGGTCGCGAGCGGCGGGATCACTGCGCGATCGTCATTGCTGCTTCTTCGGACCCGTGTGATGCGGGACTTCGCTCTTCGGTCCGCCGCCGTAATGGTGGCTGCCGCCAGATCCGCCGGTCGTCCCGCCGTCGCTCTCTTTCTTGCCCATATGGTGAGGGACCTCGGTCTTCGGTCCGCCCGAGTAGTGATGGCCGTTCTTCTCATCGGTCGTGCTCGTCTGCGCCATGGCGGGCAACGCAACGAACGACATGATCGCGGCGGCGACGATCAGCTTGCGGTGACTCATTCTGGTTTCTCCTGTTGATCTCGTCGAGTTGGTGTCAATCAAGTCCCGGTGGCTCGATCGAGCAGCAACCAAACCCGGAGCTTGATTGTGTAGGTTGAGCAAGATCAAATGTCGACGCGCGCGCTCGCGCGCGTCGTTGCGCGGATCGTCGTGTTGCCGCGGGCGACGAGAAACGTCGATCTTCTTACAGAGAAAAATTCTCGCCGCTGCGAGAAATCGCAGGTCGCGCGCAAAGCCCTCGAGCATGTCGACAGATGTCGTGGCCGATGACTCTTCCGGTGGAAGACGACGGGCGCCTCGATTCATTACGCGATTGAATCACAAAAAGATTTGGCTGGTGCGCCGATCGGGTTTGATGTCCGTCAAACCTGCGTCGATGACGCAACCTAGCGTGCCGCGCGAATGAGCGGCGACACGGTTGCGATCCGACAAAAGTTGACCGCAGAGATGGAGAACGCACCGTTGACTGACGAGACCATTCACGCCCCCGGTCGGCCCTTGCAAGTTGCGTTTCTCTTGCATCGCCGGTTATGGGAAACGATCACGATCAGGTCGGTGCTGCTCAAGCCACGGCGCGATGTGCGACTGGATCTGTTTCGGGGTCTGGCGAACTGGTTGATCTTTCTCGGGCACATTCCGGATTCTGCGCTCGCCTGGTTCACGACGCGAAACTACGGCTTCAGCGATGGCGCCGATCTGTTCGTGCTGATCTCCGGCTACACCGCGACGTTCGTATTCGGCTCGATGATGATGGAGCGTGGCTTCGTCATCGGCGCAACCCGGCTGCTGCGGCGGGTGTGGCAGCTCTATGTCGCTCACCTGCTGTTGTTCCTGGTCTATCTCACGGCCGTGCACTACATCGCGCACAGCTTTGACGATCTTCATCTGATGGATCAGTTCAACGTCGCGCCGCTCATGAACTTTCCCGCCGAGACGCTCTCGCAGGGCCTGATACTCAAGTTCAAGCCGCTCAATCTCGACGTTCTGCCACTCTACATCGTGCTGATGGCCGCGTTTCCCGTCGTGCTCTGGTTCATGCTGCGATGGCGCAATGCAGTGATGATCGGCTCGCTCGGTCTCTATCTGGCCGCCCGACATTACGAATTGAATCTGCCGTCCTATCCGGCCGGAGTCTGGTATTTCAATCCGTTCGCCTGGCAACTGCTTTTCGTATTCGGAGCCTGGCTGGCGTTGGGAGGGGCGGCGGCGAGCCGCTGGCTGCTGTCGTCCCGCACGCTGCTCGTCTTGAGCTGCGGCTTCGTGCTCTTCGCGCTTGTGGTGACGCTGGCTGAGCGAATTCCAGGGTTCAGGGACTACGTCCCCGAGGCACTCGCCGCCGTCTTCATCCCGAACGACAAGACCAATCTCAGTCCTTATCGGGTCATCCATCTGGCGAGCCTGGTGCTCATCGTCGTCTCGCTCGTTCCGATCGACTGGCCGGGGCTGAAGTCGCCTTTGCTGCAGCCGTTGATCAGATGCGGCCAGCAATCCCTGCCGGTGTTCTGCATCGGTCTCTTCCTTTCGTTCATCGCGCATTTCCTGCTCGATTTCGGATCGGAGGGAATTCTGGCTCAGATCCTCGTTGGCGCCGCGGGTCTCTGGATCATGACGGGCGTCGCCTACTACCGGACCTGGTCGAAAGGCGTGGACAGAAGTCGATCGTCCGAGCAGCGCGGGGAGGCTGGCGAATGACGACTTCCGAGTTGGTCGCAGCGGCCTTTGACACCTCCGTGCGTAAGAGTTGCCGGCGCTTCGCGTCTATATGGCCTGACCCGCCCCGCCCACGCTGTCCTCATCGCAGATCTCGATGAGCAGAGAACCATCCGAATCAACCCCCTGGAGAAAGACCATGAACCCTTCGAGAAAATTCGCCTTGAGCGCAGCCGCCTTTGCCGTCCTTGCCCTGGGGCCGGTTGGGCTGTCGTCCGCAATCGCCGCTGGCCATACGCAGTCCGCGATGATGGATGACGTCGAGACCACGATCAAGCGCGAAGACGGCGGGCTTCTGTCGGACTACATGCATGGCCAGCTGAAGGCGGGAGACCTCATCGAGGTTGCAGGCCCTTCGGGCGCCTTCACGTTCACCGGCACGGAAGCCGACGGCGTCGTCCTGATCGGTGGCGGGGTCGGCATCACGCCACTGATGGCGGCGATCCGGTATCTCTCGGACATCGCGTGGCCCGGCCAGATCTACCTTGTCTATGGCGCGCAGACGACCGAGCAATTCATCTTCCGGGACGAGCTGGAATATCTCCAGCGCAGGATGAACAATCTGCACGTCGCGGCCACGATGGTGCGGGCCGCGGGCACGTCGTGGATGGGAAGCGAGGGGCAAATCACGGCCGAGTTCCTGACGCAGGCTGTGCCTGATCTCATCAGACGACGCGTTCATTTGTGCGGTCCGCCCGGCATGATGGACGCGCTCAGGAAGACGTTGATCGGGCTCGGCGTGCCGCGCGAGCAGATCAAGACGGAGGCCTTTGGGCCGGCCCGCGGCGCCGTTCCACCTCCCGGCAAAGTCGCGGCCGAAGCGCAAATGCCGGCGACTGAGGCGAGCAATCAAGGGGCTGCAACAGTCGGTCCTGCAACGGCGACCATTCGCTTTGCGACATCCGATAGGGTTGTGGCGCTGCCTCCGGACAAGAGCGTCCTGGAGGTGGCCGAAGGTGCGGGCGTTTCGATCGATTATTCCTGTCGGGTCGGGGTCTGCGGCGTCTGCAAGACACATCTGTTGCAAGGAAAAGTCACGATGGAAGTCCAGGACGCCCTGACCGCGGACGACAAGGGGAACGGTCTGATCCTGGCCTGCCAGGCGAGATCGGTCGGAGATCTGGTCGTCGAGGCCTGACATGATGGATCGGAGAGGGCGCCTGATCGCCGACGTCGCTCTGGCGGCCCTGTTGCTGCTGGTGCCGGCGTTCCTGCTGCACTCCGATATCAGGTTCGCAGGAAGCCTTGCGGGCTTTGTCCTCGGGGCCGGTGCGGCCGTGCTGATGATTCTTCTTCTCGTCTATCCGATGACGAAATACAGCATGAGTATGAAGGCCCTGGTCACGCGATGCGTGTCGATGCCGACGCTCCTGGCGTTTCACGCCTATGCAGGAATCGTCGCGGCATTTTTCGCGCTTCTGCACACGGGCCACAAATTTCAAAGTCCGCTCGGGATCGCACTGGTGACCAGCATGCTGGTCGTAGTCGTCACCGGATTTGTCGGGCGCTACTACCTGCCGCAGACCGCGATGGAGCTCCGTCAGCAGCAGTCGCATCTGGCGACCTTGAGGTCGGCCTATGAGCACATTGCGTCGGCTATGTCGTTGCCCGATCGGGTGGTGCGTGACGGGGCCGCCGTGCCTGCATCGGCGTTGCAGAATGTGCCCGTGCTGCAGCTCGTCGATGGCATTTCCGACCTCGAATCGGCGATCGGATCGAGCGAAGCAATCAAGAGAATCTTCCTGCAGTGGATCGGGCTGCATGTCATGGCGGCGATCGTCATGTATGCGTTGCTCGTGGTGCATATGGCGGCCGAGGTCTACTACGGGCTGCGGTGGCTCGCGTGACCATCAGGGGCGTGCTCTACGCCGTGATCGCGACACTGGTCGTCGCGAGCGCGGCGGCCGTGTCGATCGCTCTCTATCGGGGCAGCTCCGAGGTCGTTCCGGGGTGGACGAGGTTTGTGACGCCAGGGCCGCTGTCCGAGAAGCATGCATTTCTGACCGACAGATGCGAGAGCTGCCACACGCCGGTCAGAGGCGTCGATCCGGTGGCCTGTATCTCCTGTCATGCGCCTTCCGCCGGAGATCTCGCCAAGCAATCGACGGCGTTTCACGCCGCGGCGGGCAGCCAATGTTCGGGCTGCCATCTTGAGCACATCGGCGAGCTGCGGCCGATCAGGATGGACCACGCCTCACTGCTTCAAGTCGCGAGGCCTACCCCCGGCGGGGCATGGTTCGACCGGGCCGCTTCCGATCAACTGACGGCGGACCTGAAGACATTTCTGGGCCTGCCAAAGTCCGACCGGCGGGAAAGGGCGGAGCTCGATTGCGCCGGCTGCCACAGCAACCGGGAGCCGCACCGCGAATTGTTTGGACGGGACTGCGCGGAGTGCCATGGGCTCGCGTCCTGGAAAATCGCAGGCTTCCTGCACCCCTCGCCAACGTCGAGGGACTGCGCCCAATGCCATCAGGCGCCGCCGAGCCACTATATGGGCCACTTCGTCATGATGGATCAGATGATCACGGGGCAGGAGCACGCATCGGTCAATCAATGCTCTCTGTGTCACAGAACCGACTCGTTCAACGACATCAAGGGCGTCGGCTGGATGAAGCATCATTGACCGGTTCGAGCGTGCGACGGAGATGGGTGCTACACATTACAGAATTCGGCAAAAAAATATGAGGCTCATTTCGCGATGAAACACGCGGCCGGATAGGGGCGCCGAACCTTGAAATCCTGCGCAGAGCACGACGCTCATCGTCGCTCTTGCATTGACGATGCCGTGCGTGTCGTTTTCTGTTGGCCGTCCCTGCAACCAGAGCTATATGTTCCGGGTCGAGGCAGTGGGTGCACAGATGATTGGCTTGAGAAAGCCAAGGCGAAGGTGGTGGGGATGGCTTGTCGCCATCGCATATCTGCTTGCCTCGATGACACCGTCGCTTGCGATCTCGACCGCTCTGGATGCATCGATTCAATGCGAGCATCCGGCCGATCAGCCCGCGCATGAGCACGCGCACGATGAAGGTGCCACTGTGCATTCGCATGACGTTGCGATGGCCGGGGATTGCGACGACGATCAGGGCCGGCCTGGCGACCGGCATGCCACCTGCTGCGGCTCGGTGCTGTGCTTCAGCGCCGTGTCGCCTCAAGCTCCCGCGATTGCGGAGTTCGTCGTGCCGCATGCGCGCTGTGAAGCGCAGCCTGATGTGATCGGCGACGCGGGTGCGTTCCGCCGTCACTACCGGCCCCCCATCGCCTGAGATAGCTCCCGAAGATCGAACTGCGTCGCTCCAGGTTTGAGCGCGGATCGGCACGTCTGCGAGGGGCACCATGCCCCGGCGGATGACGGCGATGCGTACCCAGACTTCGCACACCGCGATGCGACAGGACCGGTCTCGGTCGTTGCTCGCGCGTGCTGCGTGTTGAGCGGAAGAACGCCGACGTCGCGATCATCGGCTTGCAGAAGGCGAGGTGACCGCGTGAGCGACGTTCGAGCGGTGATCTTCGCGACTCTTGTTCGGGGGCTGCCGCATCCGCGGATCGCAGCCGTGTCCGATTTGACGCGCTCCCGCTCCAACGAAGCAATCTACCGAATGTCGCGCAAGGACGATGCGTCATGAAATCGCCGAACGAGAGTCTTCCAGAGCGGACAGCCGGTTCCCCGGATGCGCAGGACGCGGTCGTTCGTGCCGCCCTCGTCGGCAGTTACGATCGCCTCCGCAGCTATCTGCAGCGACGCTTTGGCGGGAAGGCGGAGGCGGAGGAGGTGCTCCAGGCGTTCATGTTGCGCGCGCTGGAGCGGTCCGGCGACATTCGTGATTCGGATTCGGTCCGAGGCTGGTTGAGCAGGGTCCTGGCGACCACCATCGCCGACTTTCACCGCCAGATGTCAAAGAGCAGAACGCGGGAGATGCCGTTCCCGCATGAGCTCAACGAGCGTCTCGCAGCCGATCCGGATGCCGCGGCGAACGCCGCGGTCTGCGAGTGCCTTCATACCCATCTATCACTGCTGAAGCCGGAGCATGCCGAAGTGATCAGAAGGTTGGACCTCGGCGGTGAGCCGCGGGAGCTGGTCGCAGCCGATCTGGGCGTGACCGTCAACAACCTGACCGTTCGCCTTCATCGCGCGCGACACGCGCTGAAGGAGCGTCTCGAGCAGACATGCGTTGTATGTCTCGAGGATAGCTTCTGGGAATGCCGCTGTGCCGACAACCGAGGTCCGTCCTAACCGGCCTCGCGGCGTCGGGCTTTCACGCCGCCGCGCTGGGCGAGCCGGCTGCGATGCAGCGCGAACAGCTCCAGCACCTTGTCGGCGGGTTTTGCTGCGCTGAACAGATAGCCCTGCATCTCGGAGCAGCCGAGCGCGCGGAGCAGACGCTGCTGCTCCTCGGTCTCGACGCCTTCGGCCGTGGTGGTCATGCGGCGCGCGGCCGCCAGATTGACGACGGCCTGCACGATGCTGGCGGAGCCGTCGGGACCGGCGATGTCGTCGACGAAGCAGCGGTCGATCTTGATCTTGTCGAACGGGAAGCGGTGCAGATAGCTCAGCGAGGAGTAGCCGGTGCCGAAATCGTCGAGCGCAATGCGCACGCCGATGGCGCGGAGCTGGTGCAGGATCGCCAGCGCCGTGTCGTCGTCGCGGATCAGCACCGCCTCGGTGATCTCGAGCTCGAGCCGGCTCGCCGGCAGGTTGGAGGCGGCGAGCGCCGCCATGATCTTCAGCGCCAGCGTGCCGCTCTTGAACTGCACCGGCGAGACGTTGACGGCGAGGCGGATGTCGTCGGGCCAGTTCGCGGCGTCGCGGCATGCGGTCGCCAGCACCCATTCGCCGATCTCGTTGATCAGGCCGGTATCCTCGGCGATCGGGATGAACTCCGCCGGCGAGACCATGCCGCGCGCGGGATGACGCCAGCGCACCAAGGCCTCGCAGCCGGTGATGCGATCATCCTTCAGGCTGAGGCAGGGCTGGTAATAGACCTCGAGACCGCCATCGCGTTCCCCCTGGGCGATGGCGTGGCGCAGGTCGATCTCGAGCTGCCGGCGCTCGCGGACCTTGGCATCCATCTCCGGTTCGAAGAAGCGATAGGTGCGGCGCCCGGCGGACTTGGCGGCGTACATCGCCATGTCCGCGTTCTTGAGGAGCTGGTCGAGCGCCGTGCCGTGTTCCGGCGCGAGCGCAATGCCGATGCTGGCGTCGGTGGTGAGATGGTGGCCCATGCAGTCGAACGGCGCGCGGATGGCCGCGAAGACCCGTGCGACGAGCTCGTTGACCTGGTCGAGCGACGTCACCGCGCTCTGCACGATGGCGAATTCGTCGCCGCCGAGCCGCGCCACGAAATCCGCCGGGCCGGCACAGCGGCGCAGGCTTGCGGCAATCGATTTCAACAGCTCGTCGCCGACGAGATGACCGAGCGCGTCGTTGACGCCCTTGAACTCGTCGATGTCGATGTAATGCACCGCGATCTGTTCGTCGTTGCCGACGGCGGCCAGCTCTTCGCGCAGATGCTCGTGGAACATGGTGCGGTTGGGCAGGTCGGTCAGCGCGTCGTAGTGGGCGAGGTGGGTGATGCGCTCCTCGATGCGGCGGCGCTCGGTGATGTCCTCATGGGTCGCCACCCAGCCGCCGTCCGCGAGCGGCTCGTTGAGGATGTGGATCGAGCGGCCGTCGGAGGTATCGACCACCATGGAGTTGCGCGCATGGATGCCCTTGAGCACGCGCACGACATAGTCGTCGACGTCGCCAGTGAACGAGCCGGTCGCCTTGCGATGGGCGATGATGTCGTGGAAGCTCGAGCCGGGCTTCACGATCCTGGCCGACAATCCGTACATTTCGATGTAGCGCTGGTTGCAGACCACCAGCCGCTGCTCGGCGTCGAACAGCAAGAGGCCCTGCGTCATGTTGTTGACGGCGCGGTCGAGCCGCAGCTTCTCCAGCGTCAGGCGCTCGCGCGACGCCCGGTGCTGCTCGAGCAGCTTGCGCACGACCGCGATCAGCACGCCTGCGATGGCGAGCGCGGAGGCGGCCGCGACCGAGATCAGCATGCCGATCTGCTCGCGCCAGTCCGTCAGGGCGGAGGCGCGCGTCGTGCTGGCCATCATCAGGATCGGGAAATGGGGCAGCGCGCGCGAGGAGATCAGCCGATCTTCTCCGTCGACGGGGCTCGTGAAGCGGCCGGCGAATTGATCGAGCCCGAAGACCCTCTGCTGTTCGAATGAACCTGTTCTGAAATTCCGCCCCATCAATTCGCTGGAATGGGGATAACGGGCGAGCAGCGTGCCGTCGCGATGCAGCATCGAGATCGTCGCGCCTTCGCCGAGCGCGACAGAGGCGAAGAACGTCTCGAAATTGGCGGGCTCGATGCCGCGCCCGACGACACCCAGGAACTCGCCGTTCGGCCCGACGAGCCTGCGCACGATCAGGACTGTCCAGGCGCCGGAAATACGGCTGTGCAACGGCTCGATCAGGACATCAGGCGAATGGGGATCGTATTTGAAGGTGCGAAAATAGGCGCGATCGGCAACGTTCACTTTCGGAGCCGGCCATGCCGTCGACGAATTGATCAGATTGCCTTCGGCATCGATGATGTTGACGCCGCCGATATAGGGCAGCGCCTCGATCTTCGAGCGCAACATCCGGTGGACGTCCTCGCCGGAGAGTCGCTTGCGATAGTCTCCAACGGTCCTGATTCCGGTCGTGCGGACGTGGTCGACGAAGTCCTTCTGGATGACCGCGAAATCCTGCAATTGCTGATCGAAATGATGGGCGAGCAGCAGCACGGTGTTTTCCAGCTCGCGGCTGGAGTTGCGCAGCGCCCGCTCGCGGAAATTCTGCGCCATCAGGACCGAGCCAATGGCGATGGCCGCGATCAGCAGAGCGCCGCCCACCACCAGCCAGCGGATCGGTCCGCTGCGCACGAAGGCGTGGTCAAAGAGGCGACTGCCGAATCTCGTCATCATGCTGGATCATTGCCGTGCACACGTCAGGATCAATTCTTGGCCCCGAAAACATCCGTTGGTTTACGGGAACGGTGTGGAGGCGAAGTTAGGAAGCGCGGTTAACGCCGTGTGAACGCTCGCGCACAAATGCAATCGAGGTCCAGCAATGTCGGGGGCAGGAATTGCCGAAAGCTTTCGAGGGGGCCGGTCAATTCCTGCCGGCCACGCCACAATCAACCAAGGCCTAACCATCTAACGTGTTGGGGATTCTCACGTCGGGATTGGCACGCGATTTGCGAGATCCCTGCTGACGACACAGAGAGGACGCAACGATGAAGAACACCCTGAAGGACTTCCTTGCCGACGAGCGTGGGGCAACCGCGATCGAGTACGGCCTGATCGCGGCCGGCATCGCGCTGGCCATCATCACCGTCGTGAACGGCATGGGCTCCAAGCTCAACAGCAAATTCACCGCGATCAGCTCTTCACTGCGCTGATCGCATGGGCTCCGCTGCGCGCCGGGATCGCCGCCACGATCAGCGCCGCGACGATGTTCGCGGCGGCACCGAGCAGGATCGGCAACGCGTAGCTGTGGTTGACGTCATAGGCGAAGCCGGCCGCACTCGGGCCCACCAGCGTGCCGAATGCCACGCTGGTGTAGAGAATGCCGATGATGCCGCTGACATTGCGGCCGCCGAAATGATCCATGACCACGGAGGGGAGCACCGCGACCCAGCCGCCGTAGAACACGCCGTAGACGAAGGCGAAAGCGGCGAGGGGCCAGACATCCGCGGCGACGGCCCAGATTACCATCGCGAACGCCATTCCGATCAGGACCAGGACCAGCGAGCGGTCACGGCCCAACCGGTCGGCGAGCGCGCCGAGAAAGAAGCGGCCAGCGGTGCTGCCGGCCCCGATCACGCCGAGCAGCAGCACGGCGGAGGACGCCGCGACCCCGTGGTCGCGCGCGTAAGGCACGAGATGGACGAACGGAACGAAGGCGCCGAACGAGCAGACCAGACAGGATACGTAGAGGGTGACAAACCGCGTCGACCGGACTGCCTCGCGCACCGAAGCGCCGTCGGCGTTGCTTGCGCCCGCGGCCTCGCGAGGCGGATCGCCGTCGGGGCCAAGGCCGCGGCCCTTCGGATCGTTCTCGATGAGCAGCGCCGCACCGCCGCCCAGCGCCAGCGCGATCGCGCCCAGCACCAGATAGGCCTCGCGCCAGCCCACCGAGGCGATCAGCAATGAGGCGAGCGGCGGCATCGCCAGCGTGCCGAGCCCGATGCCGCTCACCGCGAGCCCTGAGGCAAAGCCGCGGCGCCTGACGAACCAGCGTTGCACCGCGCCGATCGCGGGAACATAGGCGCAGCCGACGCCGAGACCGACGCCGAGCCCGTAGGCGAGATAGACCTCGACAAGGGAGCGTGCAGCGCTCGCGGCCGCAAGTCCGACCGCGACCAGGATCATGCCGGCGACGGCCAGCGGACGCGAGCCAAACCGGTCGGCGAGCGGACCGCTGACGAGGCCGAGCGCGAAGTACAGAAAGCCCGCGATCGAAAACACCAGCGAGATCGAGCCGCGCGAGGCGCCGAAATCGCGCTGGAGCGGTTCCAGAAACGCGCTGAACGTGTAGGCGGAACCAAAGCCGACGAACATGACGGCAAATGCCGCCGCGACGACGAACCAGCCATGGAAGATGTTTCGCCGAGCGAGTGTGGATTGAATCGTCAATGCGGCCTCCGCGCGGTGAGGGAAGGATGACGACGATGCCACGATGTGGCCCGCTGGAACGCCGCGCCGGCGCGCACCAGCATGGCCTCGTCGAGATGAGCGGCGACGAGCTGGAACGCGATCGGCAGTCCGTCTGCCGATGCGCCACCTGGCAGCGTGATCGTGGGATGACCGGTCATGTCGAACGGGCAGGTGTAGCGCTGCAGATTCGCGATCAGATCCGGCTGCTCGCCGAGCGTCTGGATCATGGCAAGTGTCACCGGCGGGAACGGGTGCACCGGGATCAGCAGCAGGTCGATGGTCTCGAACAGCGCAGTCACCCGGCCGCGCAGCGCCAGCCGTCGCAGCAGGATCTTCTGATAGTCGAGAGCAGAGAGAGCGCGGCCGGTCTCGATCACGGAGGCGAGGATCGGACCATACTCATCCTTGCGGGCGGGATAGGTCGCCTCGTGCGCGACCGCAGCTTCCACCGCGCAGTTCGGCGTCCAATCGGCGATCGCCTGTGTGACGTCGGGAAATCGGACATTGACGGTGTCGGCGCCAAGCGCGCGAAAAGCATCGATGGCGTCCGCCAGCATGCGCTGGGTCGCAACGTCCACGTCGTCGCTGTTCCAGACCGGATCGACGCCGATCCGCAAGCCCCGCACGTCCTGTGCGGCGGCAGCCAGATAGTCGGGCACCGGATCGACCAGCGACGTCGGGTCGTTCGGATCGTGTCCGGCGATGATGCCGAGCAGCGCGCCGGCGTCGGCCGCGCTGCGGCCGATCGGTCCGACATGGTCGAGCGTCGCGGCAAGCTCGAACGCGCCGTGGCGGCTGACGCGGCCCCAGCTCGGCTTCAGCCCGGTCAGGCCGTTGGCGGCGCAGGGCCAGCGGATCGAACCGCCGGTGTCGGATCCGAGCGAGCCGAAGCAAAGTCCGGCAGCCGTCGCGACCGCCGATCCGCTGGACGAAACACCCGGCCAGTAGCTCGCATTCCACGGATTCTTCGGCGGTTTCACCAGCGGATGGTGATCGGCATAGGCGCCCTCGGTGAGTTGCACCTTGCCGAGGATCACGGCGCCCGCGCTCCTGAGCCGGTGGACGACGGTTGCGTCTTCGCGGGGACGAAAGTCGCGATGAAGCGTGGTGCCTGCCGCCGTCGGAACGCCCTCGGTCCAGAACAGGTCCTTGAGCGCAATCGGCACGCCATGCAGGGGGCCCCGATACCGGCCCTGCGCGATGTCGGCGTCCGCGGCTTCCGCCTCGGCCATGGCCGTTTCCGCCATCACGTGAACGTAGCTGCCGAGATCGCGGTCGATGCAATCGATCCGGTCAAGTTGCGCGCGCGTCACCTCCAGCGCCGAGATTTCGCGCGCCTTGAGGCGTGCCGCGAGCGTGGTGAGTTCGAGATAGTGCAGGGCGTCGGCCACGGCTCGATTCTCCATTCCGATGATTGCAGAGGCGCTCGACCCCGAAGGATCGGATCGACACCAGTATAGATAAGATACAGGTGTCGCTTGCTGTCAACCAGTAAATCTGTTTTACTGGTGTTCAAATCTTTGGTGTTCCGATGTCGAGAGAGTCGCGCAAATTCCAGGTTCCCGACGCGCTGGCGAACGTCTACGATTTCGCCAACACGCTCGATGTCCGCCATTTCACGCATTTCGGCGTGGAGCATCCGGAGAGCGATGCGCTCGGCGGGCCGAAGGAACTGGCGGACTGGATGCGGGAACGCGGCCTGGGTGCCGGGGGCGGGCGTGTCACGGCCGCGATGTTCGAGACGGCGCTAAGACTGCGCGAGGCCTTGCGTGCCTATCTGCAGTGTGAGCCGAGCGAGCGGCTCCGGAACAAGAGCGTTCTCGGTACTCTCAATGAGGCGCTCGCGCCGTTTCCGTTGCGGGTGGAGGCGCACGCAGGGCGTGGCGCAACGCTGTCGGCAGCGCGCGAAGATGCGCTCGCCGGCCTGTCGGCCATCGCGATCGAGCTTCATGACGCGACCCTGGTGGGAACGCTGGACCGGCTCAAGACGTGCGCGTCGGAGGAATGCCGCCGCGTGTTTTTCGACCGCTCAAAGCCGTCGACGCGGCGGTGGTGCATGTCGACGCTATGTGGCAACCGGATGAAGACGCGCGCTTATCGCGAGCGGCAGCGCGAGGCGAAATAGAGCGGATTGCGCAGTCAGGCGCGGTAATGGCCGGACTTGCCGCCGAGCTTCTCGACCAGATGAATGCCCTCGATGCGCACGCCGCGCTCGACCGCCTTGATCATGTCGTAGATAGTGAGGCAGGCGACCGAAACGGCCGTGAGGGCCTCCATCTCGACCCCGGTCGGACCCGTGACCTTCACGCTGGCGCGGACGAGGCAGCCCGGCAGCTTCACGTCGGGCTCGATGTCGAGCGTCACTTTCGACAAGGCCAGCGGATGGCAGAGCGGGATCAGCTCCGAGGTGCGCTTGGCGGCCATGATGCCGGCGATCCGGGCCGTGCCGAGCACGTCGCCCTTCTTGGCGTTGCCGGACACGATCAGGTCGAGCGTCGCCTTGGTCATGACGACGCGGCCTTCGGCGACCGCGAGGCGCTCGGTCGCGGGCTTGTCCGAGACGTCGACCATCCGCGCCTCGCCGGAGGCGCCGATATGGGTGAGGGCCGGGACGGCTTTCTTCGACGGCATCGCCTTGGCAGGTTTGCGCGCCATGTCAGCGCGTGCCCGCGGCGCGCGCGGCCTCGCGCGCGAGCAGCGTGCGCGTCGCGGCGGTGACGTCGGCCTGCCGCATCAGGCTCTCGCCGACCAGGAAGGTCGACATGCCGACGCGCTCGAGCCGGGCGAGATCGGCGGGCGTGAAGATGCCGCTCTCGCCGACCATCAACCGGTCCTTAGGGATCAGCGGCGCCAGCATTTCGCTGGTCGCGAGCGTGGTCTCGAAGGTGCGAAGATTGCGGTTGTTAACCCCGATCATCGGCGAGCGGAGCCTGAGCGCGCGGTCGAGCTCGGCGCGGTCGTGGATCTCGATCAGCACGTCCATGCCGTAAGCGATCGCGGCGTCCTCGAGGTCCTTTGCCGTGGCATCGTCGAGCGCGGCCATGATGATCAGGATGCAGTCGGCGCCATGCGCGCGCGCTTCGGCCACCTGGTAGGTGTCGAACATGAAATCCTTGCGCAGCACCGGCAGTGCCGTCGCTGCACGCGCCGCCACCATGAAGTCGAGATGGCCCTGGAACGAGGGCGTGTCGGTCAGCACCGACAGGCAGGCTGCGCCGCCGGCTTCATAGGCCTTGGCGAGCAGGGGCGGATCGAAATCGGCGCGGATCAGTCCCTTCGACGGCGAGGCCTTTTTCACCTCCGCGATCAGCGCGTAGTCGCCATTGGCGTGCTTGGCCTTGATCGCGCGCAGGAAGCCGCGCGGTGCAGCTTGCGCCTTGGCCTTCGCCTCGACCATCGACAGCGGCTTGGCGCGCTTGGCGGCGGCGATCTCTTCGCGCTTGTAGGCTTCGATTTTGGTCAGGATGTCCGACATGTCAGGCTTAGCCGTTCGAGATCGCGATCAGGTGCTTCAGCTTCGCGTTGGCCGCGCCGCTGTCGATCGACTTCGTGCCGATCGCGACGCCCTCCTTGAGGTCCTTGGCGCGGCCGGCCACGACCAATGCGGCGGCGGCGTTCATCAGCGCGACGTCGCGGTAGGCGCTCGGCTTGCCGTCGAGCACGCTCTGCAGGGCGATTGCATTGGCGTCGGCGTCACCGCCCCTGAGCGCGCCGGCCTCGCAGCGCGGCAGGCCGGCATCCTCCGGCGTCACCTCGAAATTGCGGATTTCGCCATTGTGGAGCGCGGAGACGAAGGTCGGGCCGGTGAGGGTGATCTCGTCGAGACCATCGGAGCCGTGCACCACCCAGGCGGATTCGGAGCCGAGGTTCTTCAGCACCTGCGCCAGCGGCTGCACCCATTGCCGCGAGAACACGCCGACCATCTGCCGCTTCACGCCGGCCGGGTTGGATAGGGGGCCGAGCAGATTGAAGATCGTGCGTGTTGCAAGCTCAACCCGGGTCGGGCCGACGTTCTTCATGGCCGGGTGATGGGCGGGAGCGAACATGAAGCCGATGCCGCATTCGCGCACGCAGTGGCCGACCTGATCGGGCCTGAGGTCGATCTTCACCCCGAGCGAGGCCAGCACGTCGGCGGCGCCCGAGCGCGACGACAGCGCGCGGTTGCCGTGCTTGGCCACCGGCACGCCGGCGCCCGAGACGATGAAGGAGGCGCAGGTCGAGACATTGACCGAGCCGGAGCCGTCGCCGCCGGTGCCGACGATGTCGACGGCCTCGGGCGGTGCCGTCACGGTCAGCATCTTGGAGCGCATCGCCGTAACAGCGCCGGTGATCTCGTCCACGGTTTCGCCGCGCACCCGCAGCGCCATCAACAGTCCGCCCATCTGCGAGGGCGTGGCCTCGCCACTCATCATGGCGTCGAAGGCGGAAGCCGCTTCCTCACGCGACAGGCTGGCGCCGGTCGCTACTTTTCCAATGATCGATTTCAGGTCGTCCATCGCGTGCTTTCAACTTATTGCTGGTTCGCGCCGGTCACCTGCGCGAAGGCGGCCTGATTAATGGTGGTCCCGATGTCGGTTTCAAGCTTGTTGACGTAGGAAGCGACCTGCTCCTCGGTCTGGGCACGGTCGAGGCTTTCCTTCAGCTTCTTGACCGCGTCGGAGGCGGCGTCGACCGTGGGATCGACGATCTCGGTGACGCGGAACACGATCACCTCGGCGCCCCCCGTCACCGGCGTCTGTCCGACGCCGTCCTTGGCGGTGCGGAAGGCAGCCGCCACGACGGCTGCGGGCACGCTGGCGGGCGTGTCGTCGCGCTTGAAGCCGGTTGCAGTTTCGACCTTGGCCCCGATCGCTGCGGCTTCATCGGCGAGCTTGCCGCCGGATTCGAGCTTCTGAACCATCTCGGTCGCCTTGGCCTTCAGCTTGGTGGCGATCTGGTCCTGGCGCCAGCGCGCCTCGACCTGGTCGCGGACCTCGTCCAGATTGCGGTCGCGCGAAGGCGTGATGGCGAGCACGTCGTACCAGACGTAGCCGCCCTTGAACGAGATCGAGTCGTTGTCGACGCCGACATCGGTGTTGAAGGCCTGCGACACCACGTCGAGGCCCTGCGGAATGTTGGCGACCGGCTGGCCGTTCGGGGCGCGGCCGGAACGATCGACCGCGTCGATGGTCACGGCGGTGAGGCCGAGCTTCTGCGCCGCGTCGATCACGCTGGAGCCGCCGCCGCGCTCGTCTTCCATCTTGTCGCGGAGATCGGCGACCTTGACGCGCGCGCGCTCGGTGGCGATCTCGCGCTTGATGTCGCCGGCAAGGCTGGCGTAGTCCGCCTCTTTGCCCGGCTCGATCTTGTCGACCTTGACGATCGCGACGCCAAGCCCGCCCTGGATCGGCTGGCTGATCTCGCCGGCGGGAAGCGCGAAGGCGGCATCGCCGACGGCGGCAGCGAGCGAAGACTTGGTCACGAGGCCGAGGTCGACGTCGGAGGCGCTCAGCCCGCGCTCCTTGCCGAGATCCTCGAACGACATTCCGCCGACGAGGCGCTCGCGTGCGGCCTGCGCGTCGGTCACGTTGGGAAACACGATCTGTTGGATCTGGCGCTTCTCCGGCGTGCCGAGCCGGTCCTTGCGCTGCTCGAACACCTTCTTGGCGTCCTCGTCGGAGACCTCGCTCCACTTGCCGATTTCTTCCGGCGAGACCACGACGAAGGCGATCTTGCGGTATTCGGGCGCGCGGAACTGGACCTTGTGGTCCTCGAAATAGGCGGAGAGCGCCTCGGGCGAGGGCGCGTCGATCTGGCCGGCCTGGGCGGCGTCGAGCCTGACGAATTCGATGGCGCGCTGCTCGTTCTGGAAGCGCGTCAGCACGTCGATCATGGCTTTCGGCGGCTCGAGGCCGGCGCCGATCGTGCCGGTGATCTGCCGGCGCAGCGACACCTTGCGCTGCTCGGCGACGTAGCGCTGCTCGGTATAGCCGAAATTGCGGATCACGGCCTGGAATCGGTTCGCATCGAAGCTGCCGCCGACGCCCTTGAAGTTGGGGTCGTTCATGATGACCTGGCGGATCTGGTCGTCGGACTGGCCGAGCCCGAGCCGGCGCGCCTCTTCGTCGAGGGCAGCTTCCGCGATGGTCTGCTGCAGCACCTGGCGGTCGAGGCCGAAGGCACGGGCCTGGTCGGGCGTCAGCGGACGGCCGAACTGGCGGCTGATCTGTTGCAGGCGGTCCGTGTAGATCTGGCGGAACTCGTTCAGCGAAATCTCGGTGCTGCCGACCTTGGCCACCGTGGACTGCCCGAAGCCCTTGAAGATGTCGGCGATGCCCCAAATGCCGAAACTGACGATCAACACGCCCATCACCACGGCCATAATGGTCTTGCCGAGCCAGTTTGATGAGGCCTTGCGCATTCCTCGAAGCATTTGGTCCAACTTGTTTGAGCAGGAGGGGAACGGGAGCGCGTCTTAATGCAGATTCCGCAAAAGCGCGTCACCAAATTGATCAATCATCATAAAGTGGCGGCTTTCCCCCCGCAACCTCGGGTCCGGCGACCGTTTGCGGCTGCGGTTAAAAGCCTCTGGTCTCTGGAACTGCGGCAGGTCCTCTGCTAGCGCATGCACAAACCTCATTTTGCTGGAAATTGACATGACCGACGCCATCCGCCCCTTGATCGCCGGCAATTGGAAAATGAACGGCCTGAAGGCCCAGGCTGCCGAGTTCGACGCCATGCTCGACGGCGCGGCCGAGGTGATCGGCAAGGCCGATCTGCTGGTCTGCCCGCCTGCGACCCTGATTGCGGCCTTCGCCGACAAGGCGCGCGGCAAGAAGGTCGCGGTGGGCGCCCAGGATTGCCACCCCAAGGCCTCCGGCGCCCATACCGGCGATATCGCCGCCGAAATGCTGGCTGACGCCGGGGCAAGCGCCATCATCGTCGGCCATTCCGAGCGCCGCGCCGACCACGGCGAGGGCGATGCCCTGGTCCGGCAGAAGGCCGAGGCCGCCTGGCGTGCCGGTGTGACGGCGATCGTCTGCATCGGCGAGACCCAAGCCCAGCGCGATGCCGGCCAGACCCTGGACATCCTGCGCGGGCAGCTCGCCGGCTCGCTGCCTGAGGGCTCGACGGCCGCGAATCTCGTCGTGGCCTATGAGCCGGTCTGGGCGATCGGCACCGGGCTCACCCCCACGGCCCAGGATGTCGAGCAGATTCATGGGTTTATCCGGGAGCTCCTGACCTCCCGGTTCAAGACCGATGGTGCGAAGATGCGCATCCTCTACGGCGGCTCGGTCAAGCCCTCGAATGCGGCCGAGCTGATGGCGGTCAAGAACGTCAACGGGGCCCTGGTCGGCGGCGCCAGCCTGAAAGCGGCCGATTTCCTTGCGATTGCGAAGGGCTGCCCCTAGCTAATTCAAACCGTTAGTCCCGGCTGATCGGGGGTGGCATTGGCCCCTCCGATCGTGTAACACCGCGCAACTTCAGGAAACCCGCGAAGCGCGATTGGCCGCCGTCAGGCGCCGCCCGCTTGTGACGGAAGGATACTATGCAGACCGTTGTCATCGTCATCCACCTCATGATCGTCGCCGTCATGATCGGCGCCGTCCTGCTCCAGAAGTCGGAAGGCGGCGGCCTCGGCATGGGCGGCGGCGCAGGTTTCATGTCGAGCCGCGGCACCGCGAACCTCTTGACGCGGACCACCGCGATCCTCGCCGCTGGCTTCTTCCTCACCAGCATGTTCCTGTCCTGGCATGCGGGCTACAGCCGTGCGCCGTCGTCGATCATCGGCACGCCGGCCTCGCAGGGCCAGCCGGCCGGCGGATCGCCGATCGCGCCGCCGACCTCGGGCGGCATCCTGGATTCGCTGAAGAAGGCCGACGAGCAGCAGCAGGCGCCGGCTCCGAGCGGCCCGCAGGTGCCGCGCTCGCAATAAAGCAGGGGGGCCATGCAGGGCGGTGGCTACCGTCCTGCGTCAACAACCCCCATCAAGGCACTGTCACCACTCTTAGTTCTGGATCACCCACAGGCCCGCAAAATCTTTGGGGCGGAATACGAATCGCTTTGGCGAATCGAATTCGAGGGATTAGAGGTTAAGTCCCATGGCGCGGTACATATTCATCACCGGCGGCGTGGTTTCTTCGCTCGGCAAGGGTCTGGCTTCAGCGGCACTCGGTGCGCTGTTGCAAGCCCGGGGCTACAAGGTCCGCCTCCGCAAGCTCGACCCTTATCTCAACCTCGATCCCGGAACGATGTCGCCGTATCAGCACGGCGAAGTGTTCGTGACCGATGACGGCGCGGAGACCGATCTCGATCTCGGTCACTACGAGCGCTTCACCGGCCGGCCTGCGACCAAGCAGGACAACATCACCACGGGACGCATCTACCAGGACATCATCTCCAAGGAGCGCCGCGGCGATTATCTCGGTGCGACCATCCAGGTGGTTCCGCACGTCACCAACGCCATCAAGGAATTCGTCCTCTCCGGTAACGACGATTACGACTTCGTGCTGGTCGAGATCGGCGGCACCGTCGGCGACATCGAGGGCCTGCCGTTCTTCGAGGCGATCCGTCAGCTCAAGAACGAGCTGCCGCGCGATCACGCCATCTACATCCACCTCACGCTGCTGCCTTACATTCCGAGCGCCGGCGAACTGAAGACCAAGCCGACGCAGCACTCGGTCAAGGAGCTGCGCTCGATCGGCATCCAGCCGGACATCCTGCTCTGCCGCACCGACCGCGAGATTCCGAAGGAAGAGCGGCGCAAGCTGGGGCTGTTCTGTAACGTGCGTGAAAGCGCCGTGATCGAGGCGCGCGATGCCGACAGCATCTACGCCGTGCCCGAAGCCTATCACGCGGCGGGCCTCGACGACGAAGTGCTCGCCGCCTTCGGTATCGAAGCGCGCATCCCGCCGGTGCTCAAGAGCTGGCACCAGATCAATGAACGCATCCGCAATCCCGAGGGCGACGTCACCATCGCCATCGTCGGCAAATATACCGGCATGAAGGACGCGTATAAGTCGCTGATCGAGGCGCTCTCGCATGGCGGCATCGCCAACAAGGTCAAGGTCAACCTCGACTGGATCGAGAGCGAGATCTTCGAGAAGGAGGATCCGGCGCCGTTCCTCGAGCACGTCAACGGCATCCTGGTGCCCGGCGGCTTCGGCCAGCGTGGTGCGGAAGGCAAGATCAGGGCGGCGCAGTTCGCGCGTGAGCGCGACGTGCCGTATTTCGGCATCTGCTTCGGCATGCAGATGGCGGTGATCGAGGCCGCACGAAATCTCGTCGGCATCGAGGACGCCAATTCCACCGAGTTCGGCCCGACCAAGGAGCCCTTGGTCGGCCTGATGACGGAGTGGCTGCGCGGCAACGAGCTCGAGAAGCGCTCGCAGGCCGGCGATCTCGGCGGCACCATGCGGCTCGGCGCTTATCCCGCTGCGCTCAACCGCGGCAGCCGCGTCTCGCAGGTCTATGGCGGCGCGACCGAGATTTCCGAGCGCCACCGCCACCGCTACGAGGTCAACACCGCCTACAAGGATCGCCTCGAGCAGCACGGTCTGAAATTCTCAGGCCTGTCGCCCGACGGCGTGCTGCCTGAGATCGTCGAGTACGAGGACCATCCCTGGTTCATCGGCGTCCAGTTCCACCCCGAGCTGAAGTCGCGGCCGTTCGAGCCGCACCCGCTGTTCGCCTCGTTCATTCAGGCGGCGATGGTGCAGAGCCGGCTGGTGTGATGGCTCAGCGCGCGGCGGAGTAGTCGCTCGCGCGATGCATCGGCTCCAACGCGGCCCGCGCTGACGGTTCTGGCGCGAGCGATCCCGCCACCAGCTTCATCTGCGGCCGCCGCGTCAGCCTGTAGACGGCGGCAGGTGGCACGTTCAGCAAGGCGCGATCGACGAGCTTGGCGCGCAGGCCGAGCCGATCGAGCACGGGCCGCGGCACCGGGCAGCTCATGCCGTAGGTGAACTGGTAGAAGGCGCCGCCAGGGCGGACATAGCTGAACGCGCCGCCGATGATCGAGACGACCTTGCGCGTTGACATGTTGAGCAGCGGCAGGCCGCTCACGACGGCGCCGACGGGAGCGCCGTCATAGAGGCGCTCGGTCGCAAGCCGGCCTGCGTCCATCCACAGCACGCGCGACCCGGGAAAGCGCATCTGCAGCAGCTTCATGAAGTCGGAGCCGTATTCGATCAGCGTGAGGTCCTGCGGACGGACGCCGCGCTTGAGCAGCTTGTAGGTGAACGCGCCGGTGCCGGGACCGAGCTCGAGGATCGGACCCGTCGTTGCGCTGATCTCGCGCGTGATGAGATCGGCGAGCGCCGCACCCGACGGTGCGACCGCGCCAACCCGACGCGGGGACGACATCCAGGACAGGAAGAAGGAAAGAAAATCGTTGGGCATGCGCACTCCGGAATCTTGCTTTGCACCTCAATGAGGTGCGACGCATGCAGTGTCGCGGGAGCGCATTGCGACAGCATTGCGCTGACCTGTGCGAATGCGAATTGAATCAGCTCTGCCGCACTTCCGGCAGCGTCATCCGGAAACAGGCGCCGCCCTCCGGTCCGTCCGCGACCGAAACGTGGCCGCCATGCAGCTGCACGATCTCGCGCACCATGTTGAGGCCGAGGCCGGCACCGCGATCGAGCGGCGTCAGCCGGTAGAACGGCTCGAAGATCTGCTCGCGCTGATCGGCGGGAATGCCGGCGCCTTCGTCCGCGACCTCGATGCTCGCAGGCCTGCTGACGCGAATCCCGATCGTGCCGCGGCGCGGGCCGTGCTGGATTGCATTCTGCACGAGATTGGTCAGCGCGCGCTCCAGCGCCGCCGCATCGCCGATGGTCTCGATCGGTGTCGCCGGCGCGTCGAGGGCCAGCTCGTAGCCGGCGGCAATCGCCAGCGGCGCGAGATCGGCGGCGACGCTTTGCGCAACGGTGACGAGATTGACGCGCGTGAAGGGATGGCCGCAGCGGTCGATCCGCTGGATATCGAGCAATTGTTCGGCGAGCGTCGCCAGCCGTGCGGAATCCTCCAGCAGACGGGTCTTGTCCGGCCCAGGGGCCAGTGACTCCAGCCGCGTGTTCAGGATCGCGATCGGCGTACGAAGCTCGTGCGCGGCGTCGGCGACGAAGCGCTTGTGGCGGGCATAGCCCTGGTCGAGCCGCGCCAGCGCGTCGTTGATCGCGCTCACGAGCGGCATGACCTCCAGCGGGATGCGCTCCACCGGCAGCCGCGCGCCGCGCTGATGGATGTCGATGCGCCGCGCCTCGTCCGCCGCGCTATCGAGCCCCCTGAACGCGCGCCGCACGATCATCGGCGTGGCGATGAACGTCGCCGTTCCCATCAGCAGCAGGCCGGGCAGGGCGATGCCGAGGAACGCAAGGGATGTCATGTACAGCGCCCTGGCGCCGGTTAGACGTCCTTGTGTCGCCGTGATGACCTGCACGTTGCCCGCATCGGTGTCGACCCGCTTCAGCCGTGCCGCCGGCTTGTGCGGGTCGTCCTCGAACATCTGCCAGCCGAGCCGCGCCTGGCTGATCTGGTCGAGGCCGTTGCCGATCGCAGCGAATTCGGCCGGCACGGTGCCTTCGCTGAGCGAGTGACCTTGCCGGTCGCGCACCAGAAACCAGAGGTCAGGTGTTTCACTGCGCAACTGCTTCAGCTCCGCGGTCGGCTGCAAGGCCAATCCGCCTTGCGCCTCGCGTGTGAGCGCGTGCTGGACGACGTCGATGACGCGGTCCTCGTCGCGCTCGGCCAGCACGAAGCCGGAGGCACAAAGCCCGGCGAGGACGACCGCAACCAGCGCGACCAGGATCGCGGCCTGAAGTGAGAGCAGGCGCCAGCTCAACCGCGAGCGCAGGCAATAAGGATCGTCGTGCTTGCTCATATCAGCTTCTTCAGCCTGGCAGCTTCTTGAGAAGATAGCCGACGCCACGGATTCCGTGGATCTCGATGCCCGCGTCGGCTTCCGCGAGCTTTCGCCGGAGCCGCGACACGTGCGTGTCGAGCGCGTTCGACTGGATCTCGTCGTCGAAATTGTAGACCGCCTCTTCGAGCGCCGAGCGCAGCACGGTCCGGCCCATGCGGCGGACCAGGGCCTCGAGCACCAGCAGCTCCCGGCGCGGCAGCTCGAGCGGCACACCGTCGATGCTGGCCTCGCGATGACTGAGGTCGAAGGCGAGGCGGCCGGCGCGGATCACATCAGGGGAGAGGCCCGCCGGCCGCCGCAGCACCGCGCGCAGCCGCGCCAGCAGCTCCTCGACGGCAAACGGTTTGGCCAGATAGTCGTCGGCGCCGCGGTCGAGCCCGGCGACGCGGTCGGCGACCTCGCCGCGCGCCGTCAACACGATGATCGGCACGCCGTCGGCGCGCGCCCTCAGTTTCGGGATCAAGGCGAGACCGTCGCCATCGGGAAGCTGGCGATCGAGCAGGACGGCGGCGTGGACGTCGGCAGAGATGGCCTCCTCCGCCTCGGCGAGCGTAGGGGCATGGTCCACCACCATGTCGTAGCGCTTCAGCGCCGACGCCAGCGCGTCGGCCATTTCGGCCTCGTCCTCGACGAGCAAAATCCGCATGATCCGGCACCTCAACCCCACCCGTGCCATTCTAGCGGCCGTACCATTGCGGCAGCATTGCGGGAACCGGCCGCGACAGAATGGCCTTGAGCGGGCCCCAGCCATGCGCGGAACGCGACAGGGGCGGTCGGGCGGGGCTCAAGACACCGTCAGGGCCAGTCGTTATAACCGCCGGACTTGGTCAGGGAGGAACAAGAATGATCTACGAAATGCGCATCTATCGTTGCGTACCGGGCCGTCTGCCGGCGCTGCTCAAGCGATTCGAGACCGCGACGTTGAAGATCTGGGAGAAGCACGGCATCAAGCAGGCCGGATTCTTCACGACGCTGATCGGGGACTCCAATCAGGAGCTGACCTATTTCCTGGCCTGGGACTCGCTCGCCGAGCGCGAGAAGAAGTGGGGCGCGTTCATGACCGATCCGGATTGGATGAAAGCACGCGCCGAGAGCGAAGCCGATGGCCAGATCGTCGGCAATATCGTCAGCCAGCTCCTGACGCCGACTGCCTTCTCGGTGGTGAAGTAGGAACCTGCCGATGCAAGGGCGACGCCGGGGAGCCCCGGCGCAACCCTGATATTCGACCGGCCCGGGCCGAATAGGGTTGATCCGACCCTCATGGCGGCTATGGTCGCGCCGAAACGAGGGATTTGCCTTGAGCTCTTCGCATTCAGCGGCGCCGGTCGTCACCATTGGCACGGTCAAGTTCGGCAATGATCTGCCGATCTCGATCATTGCAGGACCCTGCCAGCTCGAAAGCCGCCAGCATGCGCTGGAGGTGGCCTCCGCGCTGAAGGAGATCGCGGCGCGGCTGAACATCGGCCTCGTCTACAAGACCTCGTTCGATAAGGCCAACCGCACCAGCGCGTCGGCGGCGCGCGGGTTGGGCCTCGCGCAGTCGCTGCCGATCTTCGCCGAGATCCGCTCCTCGCTCGGCCTGCCTGTCCTGACCGACGTGCACGATGCCGCGCAATGCGCCGAGGTGGCGCAGGCCGTGGACATCCTGCAGATTCCAGCTTTCCTCTGCCGGCAGACCGATCTGCTGCTCGCGGCGGCCGCGACCGGCAAGGTCGTCAACGTCAAGAAGGGGCAGTTCCTGGCGCCCTGGGACATGGCCAATGTCGTCACGAAGATTACCAGCGCGGATAATCCCAACGTGCTCGTCACCGAGCGCGGGGCGTCCTTCGGCTACAACACGCTGGTCTCCGACATGCGCGCGCTGCCGATCATGGCGCGCACCACCGGTGCGCCTGTGATCTTCGACGCCACCCATTCGGTGCAGCAGCCGGGCGGGAAGGGGACCTCCTCGGGGGGCGAGCGCGAATTCGTGCCGGTGCTCGCCCGCGCAGCGGTTGCCGTTGGGGTTGCCGGTGTCTTCATCGAGACCCATCCGGATCCTGATCGCGCGCCCTCCGATGGGCCCAACATGGTGCCGCTGCGCGAGTTCGAGGGGCTGATCGCAAGGCTGATGGCGTTCGACGCGCTGGCAAAGAACCCGCGCTGATGCAGCAAGGCGAGGCGCGGCCGCAAGATCACGGCTTGCCGACAGCGCTCTACGTCATATCAGGCGCAAGCTTCGCCGCAGCGCTTTCGGCACGCGCGCTCGATCCGGTGCTGCCGCATGTCGCCGAGGATTTCGGCGTCAGCATTGCCACCGCCGCAGGCTTTGCCGCGGTGTTCGCCTTCACCTTCTCGATCATCCAACCCATTGTCGGCGCTGCCGCCGATCTGTTCGGCAAGACCCGGTTGATGATCGGCTGCCTCGCGCTGCTCGGCCTTGCCAACATCCTCGGCGCGCTCTCGTCCTCGTTCTCGGTTCTGTTTGCGACCCGCATCCTCGCCGGCATCGGTTCCGGCGGCGTGTTTCCGGTGGCGCTGAGCCTGACCAGCGATCTCGTCGGGCCCGAGAAACGCCAGGTCGCGATCAGCCGCACGCTTGCCGGCGCCATGACCGGCAATCTGCTCGGCGCCTCGGCTTCCGGCCTGATCGGCGATTTTCTCGGCTGGCGCGGCGTGCTTGCGGTGCTCGGCGGGCTCGTGATCGTGGCGTCGATCGCGGTCGCCGCCGGCTTTCACGGCGCCAAGGTCAAGCATCCGCCGAAGACCAGCCTGTCGGCGCTGAAGGCCGGCTATCGCACCATCTTCACCAACCCGAACGCCTATGTCTGCTACTCGGCGGTGTTCATCGAAGGCTGCTGCGTGCTCGGCCTGTTTCCCTACATCGCCTCGTTCCTGTTCGAGCTCGGGCA
This sequence comes from Bradyrhizobium sp. TM233, assembly GCF_036247965.1. Lineage (NCBI taxonomy): Bacteria > Pseudomonadati > Pseudomonadota > Alphaproteobacteria > Hyphomicrobiales > Nitrobacteraceae > Bradyrhizobium > Bradyrhizobium sp. TM233. Next base: position 372,872 of record NZ_BTIG01000008.1, read on the forward strand.
GACGTCGCTGTCGATCGCCGGCGTGGTCATCGCGGGCTTTGCAGTCGGTGGCCTATTCTACACGCTGACGGTGTCGCGCCTGCTGCCCTGGCTGGGCATGAAGGGCATGATGATCGCGGGCATGACGCTGGTCGCCTCACAACTCGTCGCCGTGGCCTTCGGGCCGCGCTGGGAGGTCCAGGCCCTGAATCTCATCGTGATGGGATGGGGCTTCTACATCGCCCATGGCTGTCTCCAGGTGTTCGCCAGCGAGCTCTCGGTCGAGGCGCGCGCCACCGCGCTGTCGCTGCATTCGTTCTTCTTCTTCATGGGACAGACGGTCGGGCCGCTCGCCTATGGCTTCGGGCTCCAGCATGCCGGCAAGATGCCGACCCTGTTCGCGAGCGCCGCGATCATGGTGGTGCTGGGCTTCGTCTGCGCCCGGCTGCTCAAGCAGCGTGCGCCGGCGGATGCGCGCGTTTGAGAGCTGTGGTGTGGGACTAACCCGTCAGCCATCTGTCGCCCCTGCCGCGATGGGCTGTCGGGCGAGAAACGCCTGGTCTATGTCTAGATCATCACCTGTGTGTGTCCTGCGCCATGTCAACGCAATTTGAGATCGAAGACCTTCACCGCGAGCCGAAAAGGGGCGCGCTGCTCCACCTGAACAATGCGAGCGCGCGCGAGACTTCGTTGCTCACGCCGGAGCGGTTCGACCGATTGATCGGATCGGCACGACTGGCGCTGTTCGTTCAACCCAGCGCAGCGCTTCTGCTGGCGTTCGAACAATCCGACGACTACGACGGCGGACACTTTCTTTGGTTTCGCGGTCGGTTCGACAGATTTCTCTATGTCGACCGGGTTATCGTTGCCGAGGCGTACCGGCGCCACGGTATCGGACGCTTGCTCTACGCCCATCTGCTGGAGCGGGCGGGGGGGCTTGGACATACCCGCGTCGTTTGCGAGGTGAACCTCGATCCGCCCAACCCTGTCTCCGACAGATTCCATGCAGCCCTGGGCTTTGTCGAGGTTGGAAGGGCAACCATCGAAAACAGCGCGAAGACCGTGCGCTATCTCGCCGCCAATTTGTAGGACGAGCATGGTTGCCAGCGCGGCTTTGTTGCGTTTCAAAGCCGCGGAAAAAACGACCGGTTGGCCGCTAGCCCCTCCCGCGATAGGGCGCGACGCCTTGCTCGGGCACCCACAGGCCCTTGGGAACGCGGCCGGTTTGCCAGAACACGTCGATCGGGATGCCGCCGCGCGGATACCAATAGCCGCCGATGCGCAGCCATTTCGGCTTGATCTCGCTGGCAATGCGCTTGCCGATCATCACGGTACAGTCCTCGTGGAAGGCGCCGTGATTGCGGAAGCTCGCGATGTAGAGTTTGAGCGATTTCGACTCCAGCAGCCACGCACCCGGCGCGTAGTCGATCATCAGATGCGCGAAATCCGGCTGGCCCGTGACCGGGCAGAGCGAGGTGAATTCCGGCACGGTGAAACGCACCAGATAGTCGGTGCCCTTTTGCGGATTGGGCACGCGGTCGAGCTGGGCATCTTCCGGTGTGTGCGGCCACTCGACCGCGCGGCCGAGCTGGAGGGATTTCTTCGCCATCGTCGACATCCTTTGGAGCATGATCCGGAAAAGTGGGCACCGGTTTTCCGAAAGATCATGCTCAACTCAGAAATCGGAGCGCGATGAGATCGCGCTCCAGAGGATGCCGGGATGGACGCAAATGCCGCTGTCGTCAACCGGCGGCGAACGTCTGGATCATGACGATCCGATCGTTGCCGGACTCGCAACCCCACAATTCGCCAGGCCTGCCGTCGAGCTGACGGACGCTGGCATTGGCCTTGTCGCTCGCGAACACGTTGAACCGCTCGGTGGCGGGATCGAAGCGGACAATCGCGTTGGCGGAGAAATCGGTCAGCCAGACCTTGTCCTTGTCGTCGACAAAGACGGCGTAGGCGCGGGGACGTTCGCCCGGGAGCTTCCAGCTCTTCCACGACCCATCGGCGGGATCGTGCACCGAGACATGGCCGCTGTTCCACTCGCTGACCCAGATCCGGCTCTTCGAATCCGACCAGACGCGCCGCGATCCCTGGTTCGGTGTCGGTGGCGCGACCACGGCGGCATTGCCGCTTGCCAGGTCGATCTTCGCGATATAGCTGCCGGCAAGCGAGGCGTACCAGACCTCGCCCTTGGGCGTCACCGTGATGCCATAGGGGCCGACGCCCTTGGGCGCGCTGAACACATTCATTTCGCCAGATTTCGGAGCAAGGCGGCCGTAATAGCCGGACTGGCCCGTGAACCAGTAGGTGCCTTCCTTGTCGAACACACCGGTGTTGAGATTGGCCGAGGCGAACTTTTCCGGCAGGCGGAACAGCGTGACCTTGAGATCGCCGGGATCGACCCGTGCGATCGCGTTCTGGCCGCCCTCGGTGATCCAGGGCGCGCCATCGGGGCCGATGGTCACGCCATGCGGAGCGGCGCCCTGACCGAGGCCGACGGTCTTGAAACTGCCATCCCGGGGATCGAGCCTGCCGAGGAGGCCCTTGCCCTGCGCCGTGAACCAGACCGAACCGTCAGGGGCGGGCGCGAGATCGTGCAGGCCGATACCGGCACTGATCGGGAAGTATTTTGTCCGGAACGGTGCTTCCTGGGCAAAGCCTGGGCGGGCTGCGAACAGGGCGGTGCTCGAGGCAAGAAACTGGCGGCGATTCATGGCGTTACCCCGACTCTTTAGGATTGAGGTTGGACGCACGGAGCTGCAGCCGTCGAGCATAATCCGAGGCCCTTCACGCGTCAGGCAAAGTGGCATCCTCAAGCGTTCACATTTGCTTGCGGCCCGTGTAAGACCCGCGGCGAACCGATCAGCTCCAACGAACGGAAGTGCACATCATGACCGCCATCATTGACATCATCGGCCGCGAAATCCTCGATAGCCGGGGCAATCCCACCGTCGAGGTCGATGTCGTGCTGGAGGATGGCGCGCTCGGCCGGGCCGCGGTGCCGTCGGGCGCCTCCACCGGCGCCCATGAAGCCGTGGAACTGCGCGACGGCGACAAGGCCCGCTATCTCGGCAAGGGCGTCACCAAGGCGGTCGGTGCCGTCAACGGCGAGATCTTCGAGGCCCTGAGCGGCCTCGATGCCGAGCAGCAGGCCCAGATCGACCAGATCATGATCGACCTCGACGGCACGGCCAACAAGAGCCGGCTCGGGGCCAACGCCATCCTTGGCGTCTCGCTCGCCTGCGCCAAGGCGGCCGCGAATTCGCTCGACATGCCGCTTTATCGGTATGTCGGCGGCACCTCGGCACGGCTGCTGCCGGTGCCGATGATGAACATCATCAATGGCGGCGTGCACGCCGACAACCCGATCGACTTCCAGGAGTTCATGATCCTCCCCGTCGGCGCCTCGTCTTTCGCCGAGGGCCTGCGCTACGGTGCGGAAGTCTTCCACACGCTGAAGTCGGAGCTGAAGAAGGCCGGCCACAACACCAATGTCGGCGACGAGGGCGGCTTCGCCCCGAACCTGCCGTCGGCCGACGCAGCGCTGGAATTTGTGATGAACGCGATCGGCAAGGCCGGATTCAAGGCGGGCAGCGACATCGTGCTCGGGCTCGACTGCGCCTCGACCGAGTTCTTCAAGGACGGCAAATACGTCTATGAAGGCGAGGGCAAGACCCGTTCGATCTCCGAGCAGGCCAAGTACCTCGCAGACCTGGTCTCGCGCTATCCGATCGTGACTATCGAGGACGGCATGTCGGAAGACAACATGGACGGCTGGAAGGAGCTCACCGATCTCATCGGCAGGAAGTGCCAGCTCGTCGGCGACGACCTCTTCGTCACCAACGTCAAGCGCCTCGCCGACGGCATCAAGACCGGCCGTGCCAACTCGATCCTGATCAAGGTCAACCAGATCGGCACGCTGACCGAGACGCTCGCCGCCGTCGAGATGGCGCACAAGGCCGGCTACACCTCGGTGATGTCGCACCGCTCCGGCGAAACCGAGGATTCCACTATCGCCGACCTCGCGGTCGCCACCAATTGCGGTCAGATCAAGACCGGCTCCCTTGCACGTTCCGACCGCACCGCCAAATACAACCAGCTCCTGCGCATCGAGCAGCAGCTTGGCAAGCAGGCGCTGTACGGCGGCAAGGCGGCACTGAAGGCGCTGGCATAAGCCAGCGCTTCGACTCGAGAAAAGACGGACAGGGGAGGATCGACATGAGCGACGGCAAGACCGGACTGCAACTGCGTTCGCTGCTGAAGAAGAGCGGCGAGCTGGAATTGTCGCTCGTGAATGTCCCGACGCCGGAGCCGGCCGACGATGAGGTCGTGGTTCGCGTCGAGGCCACGCCGATCAACCCCTCCGACCTCGGTCTCCTGATCGGGCCGGCCGACATGTCGGCCGCCAAGGCGTCCGGCACGAAGGAGATGCCGGTCATCACCGCGACAATGCCGGAGGCTGCGATGCGGATGATGGGAGCCCGGCTCGATCAGTCGCTGCCGGTCGGCAACGAGGGCGCCGGCACGGTGATCGCGGCCGGATCGTCGGACGCTGCGAAGGCGCTGATCGGCAAGACGGTGTCGATGATCGGCGGCGCGATGTACACGCAGTACCGCGTGCTGAAGGTCCGCGACGTCATGGAGCTGCCGGCGGGCACCACGGCCGCCGACGGCGCGTCCTGGTTCGTCAATCCGCTGACCGCGCTCGGCATGACCGAGACGATGCGGCGGGAGGGCCACAAGGCGCTCGTGCACACGGCGGCTGCGTCCAATCTCGGCCAGATGCTCAACAAGATCTGCATCAAGGACGGCATCGGCCTCGTCAACATCGTCCGGAGCAAGGAGCAGGCCGATATCCTGCACAAGATCGGCGCCAAGCACGTCGTGGATTCCAGCGCGCCGAGCTTCACAGACGATCTCACCAATGCGCTGGTCGAGACCGGCGCCACGATCGCCTTCGACGCCATCGGCGGCGGCAAGCTGGCCAGCCAGATTCTGACCGCCATGGAAGTTGCCGCCAACAAGACGGCGAAGGAATACAGCCGCTACGGCTCCAACGTGTACAAGCAGATCTACATTTACGGCAGCCTGGACAACCGTCCGACCGAATTGAGCCGGTCGTTCGGACTGACCTGGGGCGTCGGTGGCTGGCTGCTGACGCCGTTCCTCCAGAACATCGGCCCGGCCGAGATCGGCCGCCTGCGCCAGCGCGTCGCGTCCGAGCTCAAGACCACCTTCGCCAGTCACTACACCAAGGTGGTGTCGCTGACCGAGGTGCTCGATCCCGCCAACATCGCGGTGTACGCCAAACGCGCCACCGGCGAAAAATTCCTCATCAACCCAAATAAATAATCGTGATGTGCGAGGGCACGTCACCGCAGGAAGGTCTTGCCTTCTGAGCAAAGCGGGAGATTATTCCGCCGCCATTGAATGCGGAAAACCGCAAGGCTCAGAAGGGGATTCCATGACCGATCTCAATCGTCGTCATTTGCTCGCTGGCGCCGCTGCCGTCGGCGCGGCCGCAGTAACCGGCCTCCGACCGGCCGCCGTCAATGCCGCGGTGCCGCAGGCCGGGACGCAGGCGCCGGGCTTCTATCGCTACAAGGTCGGCGCTTTCGAGTGCACGTCGATCAATGACGGTGCGCGCACCTTCCCGATGCCGGACAAGTTCGTCGCCAACCTGCAGAAGGATGAGGCGCTGGCCGCCGGCGAGGCGGCCTACATGCCGAAGGGCATGGTCACGGTGCCGTTCAACCCGCAGCTCATCAACACCGGCTCCAAGCTCGTCTTGATCGACACCGGCAACGGCATTGCGAATTTCGAGGCCAGCAAGGGCGCCGTCGGCCGCACCCTGCAGAATCTCCAGGCTGCGGGCGTCGACCCCAAGAACATCGACGTCGTGCTGCTCTCGCATCTGCACCCCGATCACACCAACGGCATTCGCCTCGCCGACGGCGGGCTCGCGTTCCCCAATGCGGAGATCATGGTGCCGGGCAAGGACTGGGAGTTCTGGACCAGCGAGGACAACGCCGCCAAGGCCGAGTCCAATCCGATGATGAAGAATTACTTCGCCAACGTGAAGAAGACCTTCGCCGGCCTCGAGTCCAAGGTCACCAAGTTCGAGTGGGGCAAGGAGGTCGCGCCGGGCATCACCTCGATCGCGACCCCGGGCCACACCCCGGGCCACACCTCGTTCGCTGTCGCGTCCGGCGATGCCAAGGTGCTGATCCAGTCCGACGTCACCAACATCCCGGAATTCTTCCTGCGCAATCCCGACTGGCACGTGATGTTCGATGCCGACGCCGCGCTGGCACAGGAGACGCGCCACAAGTTCTACGACATGGCGGCGGCGGAGAAGGCGACCGTCATCGGCTTCCACTTCACGTTCCCGGCGGTCGGCCATGTCGAGAAGGACGGCGCCAAATATCGCCTGATCCCGTCGGCGTGGAATCCGACGATCTGAGTCGATTTGCAGAGTTGCACGAAAGATCGGGCCGCCGCTTGGCGGCCTGATCGTTTTGGGCGACCATCTGCTTTCGCGAAACACAGCGTTTCCAAATCGGGCGGGTTCATGCACTTGCATCCACTGCACGAGATCGCTTAAGTGCCGTCGCGGCACTCCAGCTCAAGCCCTCAAGGACAATCCATGGCCTACAACATCGTCACGATCGCCGGCAGCCTGCGCAAGGACAGCTTTTCGCTGAAGATCGCCAATGCGCTGGCCAAGCTTGCCCCTGATACGCTCAAGCTCGAGGTCGTCACGCCCGCGGGCATCTCGTTCTTCAACCAGGACCTCGAGGGCGCGCCGCCCGCGGACTGGCTGGCCTTCCGCGACAAGCTTCAGAAGTCGGACGGCGTCATTTTCGTCACGCCGGAGTACAACCGCGCGATCCCCGGCGTCCTGAAGAACGCCATCGACGTCGCCTCGCGCCCATACGGCAAGAGCTCGTTCAACGGCAAGCCGGTCGGCATCATCTCGAACTCACCGGGCCCGCTCGGCGGCGTCAGCGCCGCCAAGACGCTCCAGAACATCCTGCCCGGTATTTCCGGTCCGATCATGCAGCAGCCGGAGGCCTATCTGAACGCGGTCGGTGATGCGTTCGACGCCGAAGGTAACCTCACCAAGGACTCGCTGAAGCCCGTGCTCCAGGCCTATATCGACGCCTTCGCCGCGCACGTCGCCAAGCACCACGGCTGAGGCCAAACACTCCGTCGATGGCCGGGCTTGACCCGGTCATCCACGTCTTTGCAGGGCATGACGACAGGTGTCGGGAGCAGGGGCGATTAGCACTCCCTTAACCAACCTGTCCCATCTTCCCAAGATGGTCTCCCGTGCGCGCCTGAAATCGATCCTGACCGGTCTTGCCCTCTATGCGATGGCGGCCGCCATCGTCGGCTACTTCGGCGTCAACGCCTATACCGGCAAATACGGCCTCAACGCCCGCCAGGAACTCGACCAGGAGATCATCGCGCTGACGAGCGAGCTGGCCCAGCTCAAGCGTGAGCGCGCCAGGAGCGAGCAGCGGGTGTCGCTGCTGCGGTCCGAGAGGATCGACCCCGACATGCTGGACGAGCGGGCGCGCTTCCAGCTCGATTACGTCAATCCGCGTGATCTCGTTCGGATGATCCCGGCGAAGTAGCGTTTTCCGCAAGCTTCGAAACCGACGACGAAAGCCGCCGCCGAAATCCGACCACCGTGCCTTTCCTCCTGCGAAGGTCGTAAGTCCGGAACCGGGCGACCGCCTTGACGGCAGCGCCGCGGCGGCCTCATGGCTTCTGTAACGCTCGCCGAAGTTGACGCAGATCAATCGGGCGAGGCCGGCACGTTCTAGTCTGTCATCCGGAGGAAACAGTGATGAATGGGTCAATGCCCCGGCATCACGCGGCCCGTGTCGAGGCCGCCATCGCGTCAGGCCAGGCGGCACGATCCGCGCTCGTGGCCTCGTGGCGCCGTTCGTCCAGATTGCATCATCTCGATCCCGGCGGACGCACCTCGCCGATGCGGCTGACCGAAGCCGAACTGTACCAGGCGCGCGAGCGCATCGCGCCGCTGCTGGCCGCCGCGCAAGGCGTGATGGACCGGCTCTATCAGGCCGTCGGCGCGAGCGGCTGCTGTGTACTGCTCGCCGACGGCGAGGGCGTGCCGGTCGATCGTCGCGGCACGGCGGCGGACGACGCGACGTTTCAATCCTGGGGTCTGTGGACCGGTGCGCTCTGGAGCGAGGAGCACGAAGGCACCAACGGCATCGGCACCTGCCTCGTCGAGCAGCGTCCGCTGACGATCGACCGCGACCAGCATTTCTTCACCCGCAACACGCTTCTGAGCTGCACCGCCGTTCCGATCTACGACCATGAGGCGGCGCTGGCGGGTGTGCTCGACGTCTCCTCCTGCCGCGCCGACCGCACCGACACGTTTTCCAGCCTGATCGCGCTTGCGACGGGCGAGGCGGCCAAGCGTATCGAAGCCGATCTGTTCCGCAGGGCGTTCGGCCATGCCCGCATCGTCTTGACGCAAGCTGCGGACGGCCAGTGCGGAGGCCTCATCGCGGTCGATGCGGACGATCTCGTGATCGGCGCGACCCGCTCCGCCCGGGCGGCGCTCGGAATTGCCCCTGGCCGGGCGTTGCAGCCGGTGCCCGCGGCCGATCTGCTCGGCGGCGAACCCGCACGCGATCATCTTGCCGGCGGTCAGCGCGCGGTGGTGCAGCGGGCGCTGCTCCGCGCCGGCGGCAATGTCTCGGCGGCCGCCAAGGCCCTCGGCGTCAGCCGCGCCACGCTGCACAGGAAGCTGAAGCGGTTCGAGCTGAACCACTGAGCGGCGCCGCTTACTCAGACTCTGATCTCGTGCCCCGGACGCAGCGCAGCGCGTCGCCCTCGCGACGTGGTGCGCTGCTGAGCCGGGGCCCATGTCTCAGCATTTTTGTCTCAGCATTTTTCCGTGCGGCTTTCTGGGTCCCGGCTCTGCGCAGCAACGCGAAGAGCGTTGCAGCGCGTCGGGGACACAATGGTGATGCCTCGCTCACAACCTGTCGCAGAACTGCGACAGGTCACCCCGGCCATCGCTCCCATCGGGGCTGACAGAAAACATCTCCCGCGACATCGTCCGCGCAAGTCGCGACCACGCGACGGATTGCGCAAACAGCAAACATCGGGAGTGATCAATGAACAAGGTGGAATTCCTCAATGTGACCAAAGTTCCCTTTGCCGAACGCTATGACAATTTCATCGGCGGCAAGTTCGTGGCGCCGATCTCCGGCAAATATTTCGACAACGCCTCGCCGGTGAACGGCCAGATCGTCTGCAAGATCGCGCGCTCGGACGCGCAGGACGTCGAGCTGGCCCTCGACGCGGCGCATGCCGCCAAGGGCGCCTGGGGCCGTACCAGCGTCGCCGAGCGCGCTGCGGTCCTGAACCGGATCGCCGACCGCATGGAAGAAAATCTCGAGCGTCTCGCCATTGCCGAGACCTGGGACAACGGCAAGCCGATCCGTGAGACCCGCGCCGCCGACATCCCGCTCGCGATCGATCACTTCCGCTACTTCGCCGGCGTCGTGCGCGCCCAGGAAGGCTCGATCGGCGAGATCGACCACGACACCATCGCCTATCATTTCCACGAGCCGCTCGGCGTGGTCGGCCAGATCATTCCCTGGAACTTCCCGCTGCTGATGGCCTGCTGGAAGCTTGCCCCCGCGCTCGCCGCCGGCAATTGCGTCGTGCTCAAGCCCGCCGAGCAGACCCCGGCCTCGATCATGGTCTGGGCCGAGATCATCGCCGACATCCTGCCGCCCGGCGTCCTCAACATCGTCAACGGCTTTGGTCTGGAAGCCGGCAAGCCGCTCGCGTCCAGCCCGCGAATCGCCAAGATCGCGTTCACCGGCGAGACCTCGACGGGCCGGCTGATCATGCAATACGCCAGCCAGAACCTCATTCCGGTCACGCTGGAGCTCGGCGGCAAGTCGCCGAACATCTTCTTCAGCGACGTCACCGCCGAGGACGACGATTACTTCGACAAGGCGATCGAAGGCTTCGTCATGTTCGCGCTGAACCAGGGCGAGGTCTGCACCTGTCCGAGCCGGGCGCTGGTCCACGCCGACATCTATGACCGCTTCATGGAGCGGGCGCTGAAGCGTGTCGCGGCGATCAAGCAGGGCGACCCGCGCGATGCCGCCACCATGATCGGTGCCCAGGCGTCTAGCGAGCAGCTGGCGAAGATCCTGTCCTACATCGACATCGGCAAGCAGGAGGGCGCCAAGGTGCTCGCCGGCGGCGGACGTGCCGAGCTCGGCGGCGATCTTTCCGGCGGCTTCTACGTCAAGCCGACCGTGTTCGAGGGCCACAACAAGATGCGAATCTTCCAGGAGGAGATCTTCGGCCCCGTGGTCTCGGTCACGACCTTCAGGAACGACGAGGAGGCGCTCGAGATCGCCAACGACACGCTCTACGGCCTCGGGGCCGGCGTCTGGAGCCGCGATGCCAACCGCTGCTACCGCTTCGGCCGGGCGATCCAGGCCGGCCGGGTCTGGACCAACTGCTACCATGCCTATCCCGCTCATGCGGCCTTCGGCGGCTACAAGCAGTCGGGCGTCGGTCGCGAGACCCACAAGATGATGCTCGATCATTATCAGCAGACCAAGAACCTCCTGGTCAGCTACAGCCCGAAGAAGCTCGGCTTCTTCTGATCGGACAGCCGGAGAGGGCGGCGCCATTTTCGGCGCCGTCCGCTCTGGATGCCGGGATCGGCGTGGCACACGGTTCTTGATCCGGCCACAAATCTGCGTGTGCTGTGACCGCGTAGATTTGTTGCCCGATCAGCGCCAAAGATTTTCCAATATTTCGATCACGTTGCAGTGCGGCATAATGAAAGTCGTGCCAGGCCGCTGCGGTGCTTTCCAAGGGCGTTTGAGTTGGGTTAGAGAGGACGAAAGTTTTCTCTGACCCGGAATTCCCATGGCCGCACCCAAGAAAGCCGCCGCAAGCACTCCACAGGACAAGACCGACGGCGGTTCGCCCCCGGAATTCACCAGAGAGCAGGAGCTCAAGGCGCTCCGCGACATGCTCCTGATCAGGCGGTTCGAGGAAAAGGCCGGCCAGCTCTACGGCATGGGCGCGATCGGCGGCTTCTGCCACCTCTATATCGGCCAGGAGGCCGTGGTGGTCGGCATGCAGATGGCCCTGAAGCAGGGCGATCAGGTCATTACCGGCTATCGCGATCACGGCCACATGCTTGCCACCGGGATGGATGCCAACGGCGTCATGGCCGAGCTCACGGGCCGCCGCGGCGGCTATTCCAAGGGCAAGGGCGGCTCCATGCACATGTTCAGCAAGGAGAAGCACTTTTACGGCGGCCACGGCATCGTCGGCGCGCAGGTCTCGCTCGGCACCGGTCTCGCCTTCGCCAATCACTATCGCGACAACGGCAATGTCAGCGTCACCTATTTCGGCGACGGCGCGGCCAACCAGGGCCAGGTCTATGAGAGCTTCAACATGGCGGAGCTCTGGAAGCTGCCGGTGATCTACGTCATCGAGAACAACCGCTACGCCATGGGCACCTCGGTCTCGCGCGCCTCGGCGCAGCAGGATTTCTCCAAGCGCGGCGTGTCCTTCAACATCCCCGGCAAGCAGGTCGACGGCATGGATGTCCGCGCCGTCAAGGCCGCCGGCGACGAAGCCGCCGCCTGGTGCCGCGCCGGCAAGGGTCCCTTCATCTTGGAGATGCAGACCTACCGCTATCGCGGCCACTCGATGTCCGACCCTGCAAAATATCGCACGCGCGAGGAGGTCGAGAAGGTCCGCCACGACCAGGACCCGATCGAGCAGGTGCGCAATCGCCTGCTGGCTGCCAAGGTGAGCGAGGCCGATCTCAAGGCGATCGACGCCGAGGTGCGCGACATCGTCAACGCGTCCGCCGATTTCGCCCAGCATGATCCCGAGCCGGATGCCGCCGAGCTCTGGACCGACGTTTACCGCTGAACGCGCGCAAGCTTTCTTTTGGAGTCGATATGCCAATTCAAGTGCTGATGCCCGCGTTGTCGCCCACGATGGAGAAGGGCAACCTCGCCAAATGGCTGAAGAAAGAGGGCGAGACGATCAAGTCGGGTGACGTGATCGCCGAGATCGAGACCGATAAGGCGACCATGGAGGTCGAGGCGACCGACGAGGGCACGCTCGGCAAGATCCTGATTCCCGAGGGGACCGCGGACGTCGCGGTCAACACGCCGATCGCCACCATCCTCGCCGACGGCGAAAGCGCGGCCGATCTTGCCAAGGCGCCCGCACCCGCCCAGAAGGCCGCGGAATCCGCACCGCCCGCTGCCGCGAAGGCCGAGGCGCCCGCGCCCAAGGCTGCGCCGGCGCCGCAGGCCGTCGCCGAGCCCGATCCCGAAGTGCCCGCCGGCACCGAGATGGTGACGCAGACCATCCGCGAAGCGCTGCGCGATGCCATGGCCGAAGAGATGCGCCGCGACGCCGACGTCTTCGTGATGGGCGAAGAGGTCGCCGAGTATCAGGGCGCCTACAAGGTGACGCAGGGCCTGCTCCAGGAGTTCGGCGCCAAGCGCGTCATCGACACCCCGATCACCGAGCACGGCTTTGCCGGCGTCGGCGTCGGCGCCGCGATGACGGGCCTCAAGCCCATCGTCGAGTTCATGACCTTCAACTTCGCCATGCAGGCGATCGACCAGATCATCAACTCCGCGGCCAAGACGCTCTATATGTCCGGCGGCCAGATGGGCTGCTCGATCGTGTTCCGCGGGCCCAACGGTGCGGCAGCGCGCGTCGCCGCCCAGCACAGCCAGGATTATTCGGCCTGGTACTCGAACGTTCCGGGCCTCAAGGTCGTCGCGCCGTTCTCGGCCGCCGATTACAAGGGCCTGCTCAAGGCTGCGATCCGCGATCCCAATCCGGTCATCTTCCTCGAGAACGAGATGCTCTACGGCCACACCGGCGAGGTGCCGAAGCTCGACGACTTCGTGATCCCCATCGGCAAGGCCCGCATCGTGCGTTCGGGCAGCCACGTCACCATCATCTCGTGGTCGAACGGCATGACCTACGCGCTGAAGGCCGCCGACGAGCTTGCCAAGGACGGCATCGAGGCCGAGGTGATCGACCTGCGCACGCTGCGGCCGATGGACACCGAGACCATCATCAACTCCGTCAAGAAGACGGGGCGCGCCGTCACGGTGGAAGAGGGCTGGGCCCAGAGCGGCGTCGGCGCCGAGATCGCCGCGCGCATCATGGAGAACGCCTTCGATTATCTGGACGCGCCTGTGACGCGCGTGTCCGGCAAGGACGTGCCGATGCCCTATGCCGCGAACCTGGAGAAGCTCGCGCTGCCGTCGGCGGCAGAAGTCGTCGAGGCCGCCAAAGCCGTCTGCTACAGGTAGACCATGGCGGGCCCGAAGGAGCAGCCACTTCCGCCCGACGTCATGACCCGCGACGACGCGGTCGAGATCCTGCGCGTGTTCGTGCTGGACGGCGGGCTGTCGATGGCGTTCCAGCGGGCCTTCGAGGAGCCCGACATGTGGGGCTTGCTGCTCGTCGATCTCGCCCGCCACGCCGCGCGCGCCTATGCGCGCGAGAGCGAATATACCGAAGAGGACGCCTTGAGCCGGATCCTGGAGATGTTCCAGGCCGAGATCGAGCGTCCCACCGACACCGGCACCACGACGCCGCGCGGCAAGGGGCACTGACCGTGGCGATCGAAGCTCATCATTTCGATTTCATGCTGGAGGCGATCCGCGAGGCGGAGGCCTCGATCGCGCAGGGCGGCCTGCCGATCGGCGCCGTGCTGACGCGCGACAACAAGGTCATCGCCCGCGGCCACAACAACCGCGTGCAGGAGAACAATCCGATCCTGCACGGCGAGATGAGCTGCCTGCGCGAGGCTGGCGCGATCTCGTTCCACGACACCGTCATGTACACCACGCTGTCGCCATGCTCGATGTGTGCCGGCGCGCTGGGGCTCTTCAAGGTCAAGCTCGTGGTGATCGGGGAATCCGTCACCTTCGAGGGCTCCAAGGACATCCTCGACAAGTTCGGCATCCCCTGGATCGACCTTGCCGACGACCGCTCCATCGCCATGATGAAGAATTGGCGTTCCATCCCTGCCAATGAGCGCCTGTGGCAGGGCGACATCGGCAACTAAACCTGGTCGTCTTCGCTGTCGGAGACGACGTATTGCAAAGTTCTTCTTGAGGTCAGCATGCCCATCAACATCCTGATGCCCGCTCTCTCGCCGACGATGGAGAAGGGCAACCTCGCCAAGTGGCTGAAGAAGGAAGGCGACAAGGTCAAATCCGGCGATGTCATTGCCGAGATCGAGACCGACAAGGCGACGATGGAGGTCGAGGCCATCGACGAGGGCACGATCGCCAGGATCCTGGTGCCCGAGGGCACGCAGGACGTCCCGGTCAACGACGTGATCGCGGTGCTCGCCGGCGAAGGCGAGGACGTAAAGGCCGCGGGTGCCGCCAAGCCCAGTGCTTCGGCCGCACCTCCGAAAGCCGCTGAGGCTGCCGCACCGGCTCCGGCTGCGGCACCTGCCGCTCCCAAGGCCGCGCCGTCGCCTGCTGCTGCGCCTGCGCCGCAGGCCGCAACTCCGGCCGCGCAGAGCAACGGCCAAGGTGGCCGCGTGTTCTCCTCGCCGCTGGCGCGGCGTCTCGCCAAGGACGCCGGCATCGACGTGTCGATGGTGTCAGGCACCGGCCCGCACGGCCGCGTGGTCGCGCGCGACGTCGAGCAGGCGAAGTCGGGCAAGGGCCTCAAGGCGCCCGCCGCGGCGCCGTCCGGTGCGCCCGCGATCGCGCCGACCATGTCGGACAAGCAGATCCTGTCGCTGTTCGAGCCCGGCTCCTACGACATCGTCCCGCATGACGGCATGCGCCGCACCATCGCGCAGCGCCTGACCGCGTCGATCCAGAACGTCCCGCACTTCTACCTCACCATCGACTGCGACATCGGCAAGCTGCTCGCCGCGCGCGAGGAGATCAACGCCGCCGCGCCGAAGGACAAGGAGAAGAAGCCGCTCTACAAGATCTCGGTCAACGACTTCGTCATCAAGGCGATGGCGGTCGCGCTCCAGAAGATCCCGAACTGCAATGTGAGCTGGACCGAAAGCGGCATGGTCAAGCACCACCATTCCGACGTCGGCGTTGCGGTCGCAATGCCGGGCGGCCTGATCACGCCGATCATCCGCAAAGCCGAGACCAAGACGCTCTCGACCATCTCCAACGAGATGAAGGATTTTGCCGCGCGCGCACGGTCCCGCAAGCTGAAGCCCGAGGAATACCAGGGCGGCACCACCGCCGTGTCCAACCTCGGCATGTACGGCATCAGCCACTTCACCGCCGTGATCAACCCGCCGCACGCGACCATCCTCGCGGTCGGTACCAGCGAGGAACGTCCCGTCGTACGCGGCGGCAAGATCGAGATCGCGCACATGATGAGCGTGACCTTGTCCTGTGATCACCGCGCTATCGACGGCGCGCTCGGCGCCGAGCTGATCGGCGCCTTCAAGCAGCTGATCGAAAACCCCGTCATGATGATGGTCTGACGGGGAGGCGCAGGGTGAATGCGAACGCGCTGGCCCTGGATCTCCCTGTTGCTCTCGGCCGTGCTTGTGCTCAATCCGGTCGGGCTCGATACTCTGCATTCCGCGTTCTTTGCCGGCGAGCAGCTGGCACGGAGCATCGGTCAGGCGGTCGTTCTGATCGCGCTGGCCATCATGGCCGGCGCAATCCTGCTCGAATGGCTGGTCCGGACTTTGATTTCCAGGCGCCGCGCCCGCGGCGCGTCCACGTGACTTGAACGGGAGCCGCCATGGCCGACACATCCTTCGACGTCATCATCATCGGCTCCGGTCCCGGCGGCTATGTCACCGCGATCCGCGCCGCCCAGCTTGGCTTCAAGGTTGCGATCGTCGAAAAATCCTATCTCGGCGGCATCTGCCTGAACTGGGGCTGCATCCCGACGAAAGCGCTGCTGCGCTCGGCTGAGATCTATCACTACATGCAGCACGCCAAGGACTATGGCCTGTCGGCCGAGAAGGTCTCGTTCGACCCGAAGGCGGTGGTGCAGCGCTCGCGCGGCGTCTCCAAGCGGCTCAACGACGGCGTCGGCTTCCTGATGAAGAAGAACAAGGTCAGCGTGATCTGGGGCGCGGCCTCGATCGACGCGCCCGGCAAGGTCACCGTGAAGAAGTCCGACGTCGAGGGCCCGAAGGGCGCGCTGGGCGAGGGGAGCTATCAGGCCAAGCACATCATCGTCGCCACGGGCGCGCGGCCGCGCGTGCTGCCGGGGCTCGAGCCCGACAAGAAGCTGATCTGGACCTACTTCGAGGCGATGGTGCCGGAGAAGATGCCGAAGTCGCTGCTGGTGGTCGGCTCCGGTGCGATCGGCATCGAGTTCGCCTCATTCTTCCACACCATGGGCTCCGACGTGACCGTGGTCGAGGTGCTGCCGCAGATCCTGCCCGTCGAGGACGCCGAGATCGCCGGTCTCGCGCGCAAGCGCCTGGAGAAGCAGGGCATCAAGATCATGTCCTCGACCAAGGTGACCAAGCTGGAGAAGAAGGCCGACAGCGTCGTCGCCACCATCGACGACGGCAAGGGCAAGCCGGTCACATCAGAGTTCGAACGCGTGATCTCGGCGGTCGGCGTCGTCGGCAATATCGAGAATCTCGGTCTCGAAAAGCTGGGCGTGAAGACCGACCGCGGCTGCGTCGTGATCGACGGCTACGGCAAGACCAACATCCCCGGCATCTACGCCATCGGCGACGTCGCAGGCCCCCCGATGCTCGCGCATAAGGCCGAGCATGAAGGCGTGATCTGCGTCGAGGCGATCAAGGGCCTGCATCCGCACCCCATGGACAAGAACCTGATCCCGGGCTGCACCTATTGTCAGCCGCAGGTGGCGTCGGTCGGTCTCACCGAAGCCAAGGCCAAGGAGAACGGCCGCGAGATCCGCGTCGGCCGCTTCCCCTTCGTCGGCAACGGCAAGGCGATCGCGCTCGGCGAGGACCAGGGCCTCGTCAAGGTGATCTTCGACAAGAAGACCGGCCAGCTGCTCGGCGCCCACATGGTCGGCGCTGAAGTCACCGAGCTGATCCAGGGCTACGTCGTCGCCATGAATTTGGAGACGACCGAAGAAGAGCTGATGCACACGGTCTTCCCGCATCCGACCCTGTCGGAGATGATGAAGGAAGCGGTGCTGGATGCGTATGGACGGGTGTTGAATATTTGAGGGAAGGGGGCAGCACCCGCGGCGCGCTGCAAGCAGTCCCGTCATCCTGAGGTGCGAGGCCAGCGGTGCAAAGCACCGTTGGTCGAGCCTCGAAGGATGAACGGCCGAGATGCAGCAGTAGGGCTCGTCGCCCTTCGAAGCTCTCCATCCGGCGCGTTGCGCCGAATGGCTCGCAACTCAGGGTGACGGGTCCGATAGCGAAACACGAGAACAAGAACGAGGGACGAACCCATGCACGACAACGATAACCTCACCATCGAACGCCCGACCTTCGTCACCCATCTCGAATGCGCGATGGAGGGCGATCACTACGCCGCCGACCAGGTCCACAACCTCTCCAAAGCCGGCAAGCCGCTGCTGGTGCGCTACGACCTCGCAGGCGTGAAGAAGGCGCTGACCAAGGACGCACTCAGCCAGCGACCCGCCGACATGTGGCGCTACCGCGAGCTGTTGCCGGTGCGCAAATGCAAGGACATCGTCTCGCTCGGCGAGGTCACAACGCCGCTGATCCGGCTGCCGAAGCTCGGCAAGAAGCTCGGCGGCGGCGAGATCATCGTCAAGGACGAGGGCCGCCTGCCGACCGGCTCGTTCAAGGCGCGCGGCCTCGTGATGGCGGTGTCGATGGGCAAGGCGCTCGGCATCAAGCACATGGCGATGCCGACCAACGGCAATGCCGGCGCGGCGCTGGCGGCCTACGCCACGTCCTGCGGCATCAAGACCACGATCTTCTGCCCGGCCGATACGCCGGAAGTGAATGTCAGCGAGATCGAGCTGCAGGGCGCGACCGTCTACCGCGTCAACGGCTATATCGACGATTGCGGCAAGATCGTCGGCGAGGGCAAGGCCAAGGTCGGCTGGTTCGACACCTCCACCTTGAAGGAGCCGTACCGCATCGAAGGCAAGAAGACGATGGGCCTCGAACTGGCCGAGCAGCTCGGCTGGGACGTGCCCGATGTGATCTTCTATCCGACCGGCGGCGGCACTGGCCTGATCGGCATGTGGAAGGCGTTCGACGAGCTCGAGAAGATCGGTTTCATCGGTTCGAAGCGCCCGCGCATGGTCGCCGTGCAGGCCTCCGGCTGCGCGCCGATGGTGCGTGCCTATGAGGCCGGCACCGAGCATGCGACGCGCTGGGAGGACGCCCACACCATTGCGTCCGGCATCCGCGTGCCGCAGGCGATCGGCGATTTTCTCATTCTGCGTGCGGTGCGGGAGAGCAAGGGTTTCGCCATTGCGGTCGACGACGACAAGATCTCGTCGGCGCTGAACGAGGTCGCGCGCGAGGAGGGGCTGTTGCTGTGTCCCGAGGGCGCCGCCACCTATGCCGCCTACAAGGACAGCCTCGCCGACGGCCGCGTCTCGAAGGGTGACCGCGTGATGCTGTTCAACTGCGCCACCGGCCTGAAGTACCCGCTGCCGAAGGTCGACCGCACGCTCGATCGCCACAAGCCGATCGACTATACGCAGTTCTAGCGCGGCAATACGCCACGAACGATCCCTCTTCCCGTACGCGGGAAGAGCAAGAACAATATCGACATCGCTGGGGAGAAGACATGACGAAAGCCGTCTGGGCTGCGCTGATTGCTGTTCTCGCTGTGACCGGCGCCGCGCGCGCCGATGACTATCCCACCCATCCCATCACCATCATCGTGCCGTTCGCCGCAGGCGGCCCGTCGGATGCGATGGCGCGCGTGCTCGCCGAACGCATGCGCACCTCGCTCGGCCAGGCCGTTGTGGTCGAGAACGTCACCGGCGCCGGCGGCTCGATCGGCGTCGGCCGCGCCGTGCAATCGCCGCCGGACGGATACACCATCTCCTTCGGCCATCTCGGCACCCACGTCGCCAACGGCGCCGTCTACAAGCTCAAATACGACCTCGTCGCCGACCTCGAGCCGGTGGTGCTGCTGCCGAGCAATCCGATGATCATCGTCAGCAAGAACGCGGTGCCCGCGACCTCGCTGAAAGAGCTGATCGAATGGCTGAAATCGCGCCCCTCGCCGCCGACGGCAGGTACTGCCGGCGCCGGTTCCGGCAGCCACATCGCCGGCGTCTATTTCGAAAGCGTCTCCGGCATCAGGCTGCAATATGTGCCCTATCGCGGCACCGCGCCCGCGCTGAACGATCTGATCGCAGGCCAGATCGACCTCATCGTCGACCAGACCTCCAACTCGATCGCCCAGGTCCGCGCCGGCACCATCCGTGCCTACGCCATCACCGACAGCAAGCGCCTCGCCTCGGCGTCCGACATCCCGACCGCGGAGGAGGCGGGCCTGAAGGGGTTCAACATGACGCTGTGGTCGGGCATGTGGGTGCCGAAGGGCACGCCGAAGGAGATCGTGACCAGGCTCAACGCCGCAGCCGTGGAAGCGCTGAACGATCCCGCCGTGAGGAAGCAGCTCGAAGGCCAGGGGCTGGAGATGACGCCGAAGGACCAGCTCACGCCCGAAGCGCTCGGCGCCCGCCAGAAGGCCGAAATCGAAAAATGGTGGCCGATGATCAAGGCGGCGAACATCAAGGTGGATTGAGCACGCCGCATGGCCGCAGGCGTGTCCTGGCCGTCGAGGACGCGGCGCCGCCGCGTCACATCGTGGCGGCACCGGGGTCCGACAGTGCGGCCTCCAGGCACTGGATCAGAGCCGGCGTTGAAAAGGGCTTGGCGAGAAAGCAGGTCGCGCCGGCCCTGAGTGCGCGGTCGCGTACGGCCTCATCCGGAAAAGCCGTCATGAAGATGAAGGGCGTGATGTGCCCGAGGCCGCGCATATGCGTCAACAGCTCGACGCCGCTCATGACCGACATCTGCACGTCCGTGATCACGCAGCCGGTCGTCTCCAGTTCGGCGGATTGGAGAAATTCGTGAGCCGAGCCAAAGGTGTGGACCGTATACCCGCGCGACGTCAGGAGGTTGTTCGTCGCAAGACGAACGGAGGGATCATCATCAATGACGGAAATGATCGAAGACACTGGCAATATAATGCTCCTGCACGGGGAGCCGCCGGCTGCGATTCAGCCGCTTGAGGGAAAGTGGGCCACCGGAGCGAGATTGGAAAGCATACTTAGGTTTGCAGATGACCCCTGTTGCGCGGGATTCCGAGCGCGTCGGTCATTCTGACGAGGTCGGCCAACGACTTCGCCGCCATTTTCCGCATGATCTGGCCGCGATAGATCTTCACGGTGATTTCGGCCAATCCAAGCTCGGCGGCGACCTGCTTGTTCATCAGGCCGGATGCAACCAGGGCGAGGACGTCGCGTTCGCGCGCCGTCAGTCCCTCGAAACGGGATCGCACGCCGGAGATCGACTGCTCGGCATCGCGCCGCTTGCGATCGCGTTCGATCGCCGCCTGCACCGCATCCAGCATGTCCTGGTCGCGAACCGGCTTGGTCAGAAAATCGACCGCGCCGCTTTTCATGGCTCTTACGGTCATGGGAATATCGCCGTGACCGGTGATGAAGATAATGGGCGTGTGAATATTGGCTTTGGCGAGGTCCGCCTGGAGGTCGAAGCCACTCAAGCCAGGCAGGCGGATGTCGAGCACGAGGCAACTGGGGACCGCAGGCGGTTTGGCTTCCATGATTTCCGCCGCTGAACTGAAGGCTTCGACCTTGAGACCGACCGATTGAAAGAGATTGGTGAGCGCACGGCGCATCGACGGATCATCATCGACGATCAGGACGATCGGATCACCGGTGCTCGCCTGGGCCTGCTTGGCATGATCGGTCACGACGTGTCCTTGTGTGGCAAGGGCAGGGCGATCTGGAATGTTGCACCGCTCCCTTCATTTTGAATGGCCGAAAGCCGGCCCGCATGAGCCTCGATGATCGATCGGCAGATCGAGAGTCCCATTCCCAGACCGCCCGATTTCGTCGTGAAGAAGGGGGTGAAGATACGCTCCTTGACGTCTTTTCCAAGGCCGACACCGCGGTCCGTCACGGTGAGGAGCAGGCGGTCGTCGTCCGTCCGGCTCGAGCGGATCGCCAGCTCGCGCGGGCGGTCGACATTGGCGTGCATGGCTTCGATGCCGTTCACCACCAGGTTGATCAGCACCTGCTGAAGCTGGATCCGGTCGCCGCAAATCCTGGGCAGGTCGGACGCCAACTCCATTCGGACCGACACCGCATGGATCGCGAGCTCGCGTCGAACCAGCGCCACTGCCTCCCTGACGACCTGGTTGATGTCGAGTGGGGCCATCTCGATCTCGGTCTTCTTCGCAAGCGCTCTGATCCGGCGGATCACCTCGCTTGCCCGATTGGCATCCTCGACGATCCATTCTGCGGAACGGCGCGCGGCCTTCAGGTCGGCGGGGTCGCGGTCGAGCCAACCGATGCAAGCGTCGGCATTGGAGATCACCGCGGCAAGGGGCTGGGTGATTTCGTGGGCAATCGAGGTGGTCAGTTCGCCGAGCGTCGTGACGCGGGTGACGTGGGCGAGCTCGCCTTGCGCCTTGCGCAGCGCCTCTTCCGCCTGCTCGACGCGGATCGCCGCCGTGACGTCGCTGCTCACGCCGCGATAGCCGAGAAAATTGCCTGTCGCATCATGGAACGGCTTGCCGCTGGTCCGCACGTAGATTGGAGATCCGTTCCCATCCCTGCTGCGGTAGATCAGATCGCGGAACGCAACGTGGGCATCGAGCGCCGCGCGATGCTGCTCCCATTTATCCGGCTCGAGCTCGGCATCGGGCGGAATGTCCCAGCGGGTCAGACCGATCAGGCCCGTCGGCGCCGCGCTGGATGTTTCGGCATGCTCCGATATCCTGGTAATGCGGTGGTCCGGCCCGGTCTCCCAGAACCAGTCCGATGCGGTTTCGGCATAGTCGCGGAATCGCTGTTCGGATGTCTTGAGCTCGTCGAACGCCTTATGCAGCGCATCTTTCGCCGCGAACTGCTCGGTGACGTCCACGTGCGTGCCGATGATCTCCATCACCTCGCCGTCGCGGCCGATCACAGGATGTCCCTCGCTGTGGACGCGTCTGATCGAACCGTCGGGGCGCACAATCCGGAAGTCGATTTGGAAGGGCTGCTTTTGCCTGACAGCTTCACGTTCCACCTCGACAATCCGCCGAAAGTCCTCCGGCAGGATACGTTGCTGAAAAGCCGAGGCCGGGACATCGGTCTGGTCCGGCTCAAACCCGAACAGGCGGTGCAGCTCGGCCGACCGGTAGGCGAACTCCTGACGATGAACGTCCCAGGCCCAGCTGCTCGTATGGCTGAGGCGTTGGGCTTCGGCCAAATAGGCTTCGCTGCGACGCAGCCTCTGTTCCGCTTCCTTCGCAATCGTGACGTCGGTGACCGCTCCGACGAACTCGATGCGCCCGGATGGGTGCCGCACGGCGCGCGCCACGGAATGGAGATATTTGACCGATCCGTCGGGCATCAGCAGGCGGTATTCGTGGTCGAAATCCTCCGCCAGCCGGTAGGCCCGATCCAGGGTGCCGCGGACTGTGTCGCGATCTTCCGGATGGATGCGCTGAAACGCGAAGCTCAGGGTCGGCTTCGTCGCAGGGTCGCATTGGAAGATGCGGAAGGTCTCCCTCGACCAGACCGCCTCGCCGGTGGTGAGGTTCAAGCCGAAGCTGCCGGTGTGGCTCAATTCCTGTGCCTGGGCGAGGTAGGCCTCGCTCTGTCGCAGCGCATCCTCGGCCTCCTTGCGCTGGGTGATGTTCTCGCAGGCGACCAGCAGGATCGGCGTGCCGTCGCCGCGCAGCATCGCCTTGGCGTTTTCGCGGACCCAGAGCACCGACCCGTCCTTCCGGAACTTGCGAATCTCCCAGGTATGCGACTGGTCCACGGTCGTGAGGCACAAAGCGACGCATTGACGAACTAAGTCGTGGTCTTCCTCGAAGAAGACGTTCAGCACGGATTGGCCGATCAGCTCGGCCGTCGTGTAGCCCAGTTGTGCGGCGCCGAACGTATTCACGTTGAGCACCGTTCCGGCCGGATCGACCATGAAGTACATGACCGGGTTGTGCTCGAACACCTCGTGCCATTGCTTCACGGCGTCGCGCAGATCGGTGTTCTGCCGCGAGGCGTCTGCGACCGCGGACCGGTCCTTCTCGCCGTTGCCGAACGATCGAAGCGCCGCAAGGCCGCCGAGCAGGAATTGTGCGGCCGAATTCCCGATTTTTGTGATCTGGCCAGGCATCATCGCAAGCGTCCCGGCGCGCTAGCGTCACGGCGAGTAGAGCACTTTGCCAGAACAGGGGCAATTGCCTCCGACCAAAGTCGGATTCTCGGCAAAATTCCCGATTGCCGTGCAGCTTGCGCGCGTTGCGCCGTCTCGTTGCGCAGGCGGGGGAGGACCGCAAAACTACGGCACAAACCTACGTATAGCTCGCACAACCCTAGTTTTAGCGCGCATTTACCTCCGTACAATTGAGCGATGCGGTGCAGGCGGCCTAGTTTTGCGGTCAATCGAGAGGAGACGATTGCGGAGCACAATTCGCTGAAAGGCTCGGGGCGTGTTGCCCCCAAAAGAGCCAGGCTCTGCATCCGCCCCTGACTTGCCGGACGAATTGGCGGTCACGATTGAGAAGCCGCATTTTCCGTGACGACCGTGGCGACCCGAGCTTGCGCACAAGGAAGCCGGGACCCCTAAGAGGTCAAGAGGAGAGGATGATGTGCGATAGCCCAGAGCATTCCGAGCGCCGTCCCGAGACCAAAGGCTGTGCTGTCTGCACGGCGAAGTTTGGCCTGATCCGATACTATTCCTGGCGGACGCCGCTCTGCTCGAGGAAATGTCTCGACCGGTTCAGGGCGCGCCGCGAGCGCGACCGCCGCTGGTTGTTCCGATATCAGGCGGCGTGAGGAACGGCCGCCGCGTCTGCCACCTCAGGCAATTTCTCGTCGGGAGGCTGCGTTGAACCTTACCTGCAAGCTGCTGTTGGCGATCGCCCTGCCACTTCCGCTGGTGACGGGCGTGGAGGCCGACGAAGCCGGACGGGATGGGCCACATCGTCACCATCCGCCTCAGGATCAACTGCTGCACGAGGAGTTCTATTCGAGCTGGCACATGCCGGACAATCCGGTTCTGAGCTGCTGCAACAATGCCGATTGCTACCCGACCGAGATTCGCTACGTCGACGGCAGGATTTACGCGCGGCGCCGGGAAGACGGCAAATACATCCTGATCCCGTCCCAGAAGGTCGAGCGCAACAGGGACAATCCCGACGGCCGCAACCATATCTGCGCGCCACCGCCGTCCGCCTCTCTGGTCGACTTGGTCTACTGTTTCGCGTTGGGAGGTGCCACGTGAGATTCATATTGGTGAACGGCAGAACCCCGTTCCGCAAGACGTCGTGCCTTTGGTGCTGCGAGGAGATCGATGGTGGCTATCTGCGGGACGCCAGGACGCTGCTGCGTTACTGCGGCTACGAGTGCTTCGCACTTCATCACGAGGCCGCGCCGTTGATCGAGGGACGTACGCGCGCGGCATCTTGAGCCGTCAGGCTGGCAGGACGCATCGGCGGATCTGCCTTCGGCAGGAGAGGACACGGCATTGAGATTCATGCTCGTCAATCAGGAGCATCCCTGCCACGGCGTCTGCAGCGCATGTGTCCGGCCGCTGGGTGCGAGTTACGTCCGGCATGTGTCCAAGCAAGAGCGCTACTGCGACTACGATTGCTACCGTCAGCAGACGGCCATGGACATGCTGTGGCCCCGCAGCCCGTTCGAGGCGATCGCGGTGCTGACGGCGATCTCGGGCTGGGGCTGGATGATTCAGATGGGCGCGCTGTCGCGCTCATTGGCCGAGGCATATCTGCGCGAGTACGACCTTCTGACCATGGAAGGAGGTGACGGCTAGCTCGATGACGGCCGCGCAGAACAGTCGGCCGCAGTCACCGCGTCCAGCCCGCGCCGCGTCCAGCCCCGGCGGTGGCGAGGCTAGGGCGAGGGGGCTGCGGCCGATACCGCTGGTGCCGCGCTCACTTCCTGCGTCGTGACGCGCTGGTCGGACTTGCCCGCGACCATGCTGCTGCCCTCGAACCGTGCGCGGTACACCAGCACGTTCTCGATCACGCGCTGGACGTAGTTGCGCGTCTCCGACAGCGGGATGCGCTCGACCCAGTCGACCGGATCGACGTTGGGATCCCTGGGGTCGCCGCGGGCCTGCACCCATTCGCGAACGCGGCCGCGGCCGGCATTGTAGCCGGCGAAGGTCATGATCTGGTTGCCGCGATATTCCGACAGCAGCGCGCTGAGCTCGGCCGCGCCCATTTGCGTGTTGTAGACGGGATCGGAGACCATCTTGTCCCAGTCGTAGGTCAGGCCGAAGCGTTTCGCGGTGTCGCGTCCCGCTTCGGGCGTGACCTGCATCAGCCCGACTGCATTGGCCGGCGACTTGTCGCGCTGGTCGAACGAGCTTTCGGTGCGCGCCACCGAATAGATCACGCTGGTCTCGATCGCGGGCGCGACCTGCTGATGCTCGGGAATGCCGATGGTCGGGAAGGCGTAATGGTCGAGGGCGAGCCCGCGCGCCAGCGCCGACTTGCCGACCTCCAGCATCACGCGCGCATCGCTGCGCTGGCCGGCCAGTGCGCCGAGTCCTTCGAGGGCCGCGACGTCGGTGCTCTCCTTGGCGAAATCCTCGGCGTAGTAGAACACCGTGTCGCGCTCGCCGATGCCGTAGAGCATGCCGGCGGCACGCACGCGCTCGTCTGCGGGCGCGGTGTCGATCGCGGCCAGCACGGGCGAGGGCGGCCGCAGCTCGATGCGGTCGAGGCCGAGCTTGGCGCGCGCAAGCTGGCCGTAATAGGCGGTCGGATAGCGCGCCGCCGCCCGGTAGCTCAGGCGCGCATCGGCCGCCGCACCCATCGCCTCGGCGGCACGGCCGCGCCAGTAATGGGCGCGCGACAGCGCGATCGGATTGGCCGAGCCTTCGTCGATGGCGGCGAAGTGCACCATCGCCGCCTGGGGATCGCCGAGGAAGCGCAGTGCGATCCAGCCGCACATGAAATGATAATCGACGCGGTAGACTTCCTTCTCGGGCACCGCGGCGGTGCGCACCACGTCATACGCCGTCTTGAACTTGCCCTGGTCGAGCAGCTTGCGCGCGAGCAGGCGGCGCTCGCGCCACCAGGCGTCGGTGTCCTGGGCGGCCATGGTGTCGGGCGCGGCGGCCAGGATCACCTCGGCGGCGTCGTCGATGCGGTCCTTCTGGAGGTGCCATTGGGCGCGGCACAGCACATAGCCGAGATCGCGGCGCGCTTCAGCCGGCACGTCCTCGAGATCATCCTTGGCCTTGCTGGCCTTGCCGGTGACGGCGGCGCAGGCCTTGACGATCGCGAGCGCATCCTCGCCGAGCCGTTTTGCAGCGCGCCGGGCGCCGGCATAGTCCTTGGCGCCGAGCCGCTTGTCCATGCGCGCGCGATGGTCGTCGGCGGTCAGCAGATCGCGGAACGCCTCGTAAGAGTCTTCCTCGCTGCGCTCGGACAATTCATCCGAGCGCCAGGCCTCACGCACCAGCCGCGCGGCCCTGTCGGTATCGCCTTCAGTGAGCAGCACGCGGGCGAGCGCGAACTTGCCCTTGGCGCTGGTTGGGCGGTCCATGGTGAATTTGTGCACGGTGGCCGCGTCGGCCTTCTCCTGCCACAGCCGCGCCTCGGCGCGGCGGCGGAGCAGGGCGCTGCTCGGCCAACCCGGATTGGCGGCGAGGAAGGCGGCATAACGCTTGAAATTCGCCGTGCTTTCGGAATGGCGCAGCATGAACCAGTCGGCGAGCTTCTGCCCGGCGGGATCTGTGATGCGGTCGCGCGCCGCGCTCGCGTCATCGGTCTTGCCCTTGCGCGCGAGGTCGATCGCGTCCTTCAGCGCGGCGAGGTCGCCAGTCAGCGGCGGCGGCGCCGGCTTGTCCGAGGGCTCGTCGTCGGTCTTCTTCGACTTGCGCTTGACCTCGGCATGCTTGCCGTGGCGCGATTTCGCCGTGACATGACGTTGCTTGCCGGCTTTTGCCTCATGCGACTTCTTCGGCGCCGACGATTTGTGGCTGCTCTTCGCCGAAAGCTCGGTGGGAAGCAGGGCCATTGCGGCCACGGCAACGAGACACGCGAGCGAGCGTAGGCACTGGTTCATCCCATGGTCCCCCTGCGAAACCACTACAAACCAAGGTCCGCGACGACATGCGGCTTGAGAATCAACGACATCGAGAACGATGCCACGGCATCGTTTCGCATTCCTCACGCTGTCGCAACAATGCGGCAAAATACGGATGTGACGAGGGGAACTTCCGCTGGGGGGCAGATCCTTTAACCTTTGTTAACGATCCGGGCTCGCGCGACGACCGGCCATGGTCCTGGGCGCCAGGAGGAACCAGATTGCGCGTGTTCCCGCAACAAGATCCGGTGTATGGAGTTCCCTTGCTCCGTCCCTTTGGCCTTTGTCCCTGCAGCTATGCCGATTTTCAACCAGTCGATCAGGCGCAAGATCGTCGGTATCGCCCTCGGATTGATCGTCCTGATGCTGGTCACCTCGATCCTGTCGATGGTGATGTCGAGCCAGGTCGGCGTCCTGCTCGACGAGCTGACCAACCGCTACATCCCGGCCTATGGCGATCTCGCGCGCGTCAACATCCGCTCGCTGGAGCGATCGGTGGCGCTGCGGCGGATGATCATGACGAAGATGCAGGCGTCCTCGGACGAGGCGGCCTATGCGGCGCGCCTTCGCGAGTTCGAGGACGCCGACCGCAAGATCGAGGAGGAGGCCGAGCGCGCGCGCAAGCTGATCAACGCGATCATAGACGACCCCAGGACTCCTTCCGACAACGCCGCGCTGGCACGGATCGAGACCCGCATCGAGACCGCCGTCGGCGAGCTGCGCCGCGATCAGAAGGAGAGCCACGCGAAACTCCTCAACCAGATCGACGCACAGCAGATGGCGGAAGCGCGCATCACGCTCGAGCATATCGACGCGCTGCGCGACCAGTTCAACCAGAAGATCGATGCGATCCGGGCCGACATGCTCAAGCAGGTCTTCGCCAGCACGTCGCAGGTGGTCGGCCATCAGCACCAAGCGATCATCGTCTCTGGCATCGTGACGTTGCTCGCGGCGATCGTCGGCTTTGCCTTTGCGCTCCTGGTGTCCAGCGGCATCACGCGCCCGGTGCGGCTGCTGCTCGCCGGCACCCGCGAGGTCGAGGCCGGCCGCTTCGACAAGACCATCACCGTCTCCACGCAGGACGAGATCGGCGAGCTCGCCGCGGCTTTCAACCGCATGACCGAGCAGCTCAGGCACAACGAGCGCATCCGCGAGACCTTTGGCCGCTACATCGATCCCAAGGTGGTGCAGGGGCTGATCGACCGGCCCGAGGTCGCGATCGACGGCGAGCGCCGGGTCATGACCATCATGTTCTGCGACATGAGCGGCTTCACCTCGATGAGCGAGGGCATGACCCCGCGCGGCCTCGTCAGGGTGATGAACCACTATTTCACGGTGATGTCCGGACCGATCAGGGGTAATCGCGGCATCATCGACAAATATATCGGCGACGCCATCATGTCCTATTGGGGGCCGCCCTTCATCGAGGAGGACGAGCAGGCGCTCCTGGCCGGCATCGCCGCAACCGAGATGGTCGACCAGGTGCCCGCGCTGCAGAAGCAGCTGCCCGACCTGCTCGGCATCCGCGCCATGCCGGCGCCGTGTGACCTGCGGATCGGCATCGCCACCGGCGAGGTCCTGACCGGCAGCATCGGCTCCGAGCTGATGATGAGCTTCACCGTGATGGGCGACGCCGTGAACCTGGCCTCGCGGCTGGAGGCCGTCAACAAGGTCTACGGAACCCGCATCCTGATCTCGCAGGCAACTGCTGACGCGATCGGAGCGGGGCTCGAATTGCGCGAGATCGATCGTCTGGCGGTCGCGGGCCAGAGCGCGCCGCAGCCGATCTTCGAGGTGATGGCGCGGGCGGGCGCACTCACCGGCGCGCAGGACAGCCTGCGCACGCATTATGCCGAAGCGCTCGCCGCCTATCGGGCCCGCCGCTTCGACGAGGCGCGCGCCGCCTTCAACGCCGCGCTCGAAGCCGTCCCCGGCGACGGCCCCTCGCGCACGATGCTCGGCCGCATCGCGCAGCTCGAGGCCAAGCCGCCGGAAGAGGGGTGGGACGGCGCCTGGCGGCTGGAGCAGAAATAGCCGTTTTTGTTGCGCCAGCTCGCCCTGTCCGGAAAAAACGTTTCTACTCGATAACGATGTTCGCCGTGACCTATTTCCCGGGCTTAGGTTGGATGTCCTTGAGGCGTTTGACGGGGACACGCCGATGACAGAACTTCAGGACAGGCTGGAACGGTTCGAGACGCTCACCGCCGAATGCGAGCTGATCGCCAAGCTCGCCACCGACAGCACCAAGCGCGAGTTCTATCTGAAACTCTCGGAACAATACCGACAGCTGGCGGTGGACATGCGGCAGGCGATCGCGACCAAGGCTGCGGCCTGACGCCAGCTGCAATCCGTTCTTAATGTTTGGCGCGCATCCTTGACGCTCGCGAGCGATCGCTCGTGGTGGAAAGGCCGGGGTTCGCTGCAATGCAGCGCACCTCGCGAGTGTCATTTGCCATGTTTGACAGGGCAATCACATGCGCCTCGTTGCCGTGATCATATTCGCGCTCATGACGGCGGCCTGCGACCAGGAGCAGGACATCACCGGCTCGACGCCGACCTGCCCGATGCGGAACTACAGCTATAACCCCCGCGACATGAACCAGTGCGTCAATGCCTGCAAATCGTGCGATCGCGGCACCACGGTCACCTGCACGACCTCCTGCACCCTCAAGGGCGCGCGCTGAGCGCACCGCCTTCTGCCTTGCGGGGATGCAACCCGTGGAATGGACGGTGCCTGGGCACCGGAACGATTCACATGGGTCAATCATTGAAGCAAGTGGCAGGACGCGGAGTCCGATGGAAATGGGTATGCTCGATCCCGGCCGATTTCTGGTGTCGTGCTCGCATTGCGATGCCTGGCCGATGGCAGCCAACGTGAAGCGGTCGAGCTGGACGGCGTCTCCGCACGAGGTCCGCTTCGTCTGCACGCGCTGCCGGCGCGAGGAGACCGCGATCGTCTCGGCTTCCGGCGAATTGACCCCGATCAAGCGCGTCGATGTTCCGCCCCGCGATGTCGCTGTCGCCTGGGCCCAGGCGCAACGTGTGCGCGGGCGGACCTGAGCGGCCGGCACCCAACGGTCGATTGACTCCCGGGGCGAACGGCTCGTAAATGATCGGCGACGGTTCTCCTCATGGAGATCAAAAGGGAATGTGGTGCGGGATTGTCCCAACGCCGGGATTGTCTCAACGCCACGGCTGCCCCCGCAACTGTAAGCGGTGAATCTTTCGTCTCATGCCACTGGGAAACTCGGTCCTGGGAAGGCGACGCAAGGTCACGACCCGCGAGCCAGGAGACCTGCCGTCAGCCGTGGTCACACGCGAAGATGTCGGTCGGGGAGTACAGACATTGGCTTCACCGGAGCAATCCATCGCTCTGCCGTGAAATCTCGTTCGCTGTGACGTGCCACTGACGTCATACCGAGGTTACCATTGTGTCCCGTCTTGTCCCTGCTGCCAGGCGCCTCAGCGTCGGCCTGCTCGCATCCGTTTCCTTCCCTTCGCTCGATCTGTCCTCCGCCTTCGCCCAGCAGGCGCTTGCCGAGCAATTGCCGCCGATCGAGGTGACCAGGCCCGACGATCAGAACCGCACGCGCGCCAGGGCGATCGGTGACGGCGAGGCGGCTCGGCAGGGGGTGAGGACGAATGTCGCGCCGGCAGGCAATGGCGCCGGCTCATCCGGCTCCGGCGGCGAGGCTGCCGCCGGCACCGGCGGCATCGTCGGGGCCGCCACGACCGTCATCACGGCCGCGGATATCGCGCATGCGCCATCGCAGACGCTTGCCGAGATCATCGCGACGCAGACGCCGGGGGCCCAGATCACGACGTTCTATGGCGGCCAGATCGGCGCCAAGACCAGCGTGGACCTGCGTGGCTTCGGCGCCTTTGCTACTGCCAACACGCTGGTGCTGGTCAACGGCCGGCGGCTGAACGACGTCGACATGGCGCAGGTGGACCTCTCCACCATCCCGCTCAATTCCATCGAGCGCATCGAGGTGACGCGCGGCAATTCCGGCGCGGTGCTCTATGGCGACAACGCGGTCGGCGGTGTGATCAACATCGTCACCAAAAATGGTGTCGGCGGACCGCCCGTGACCGCGCGCATCGAGGCCGGCTTCGGCTCATTCAACACCAGACTCGGCAACGTTTCGACCTCGCTCAATGCCGGTCCGTGGTCGACCTCGTTCTATGGCAACACGGTCAGGACCGATGGTTATCGCGACAACAATCGTTATTCGCAGCAGAACGGCGTCGGCAATCTCAACTACACCACGCCGGGCCTGACGGCCTTTCTCACCGTCACCGGCGACAATCAGGAGCTGCGGCTGCCGGGCGGCCGCACCGTCGATCCCTCGATCGGCCTCGACGAGCTCAGGGCCAACCGGCGAGGGACCAGCACGCCCTTCAACTACGCCAACCAGCAGGGTTTTGGTGCGACCGCGGGCTTCACCAAGACCCTGGTCAACGGCGTCGATCTCATCGTCGATGGCGGCGTGCGCGACAAGAAGCAGCAGAGTGCGTTCTTCTCCACCCCGACGCCGGTTCCGGCCTTCTTCACGTCGACCTATGTCGGTTCCCACCTGACGACATGGTCGATCACGCCGCGGCTCAGCGTGAAGAGCCTGCTGCTCGGCATGCCGTCGCAACTCCTGACCGGCATCGACTATTACGACGCGAGCTTTGAGCAGAACCGCGGCGCCGGGCAGGGGCTCGCCCCCTGGCACAATTACGACCTCCGGCAGGAGACGGTTGCGGGTTATTTCCAGCACACATTGGGGATAGCGCCCACGACCGACATCTCCTACGGCGCGCGGGTGCAGAACGTCAGTCTTGCGGCACGCGACAATTTCGACCCGGCCGCGCCGTTCAACGCCGACATCGGGGCGCTGCCGCTGACGAGCAACGAGACCCAATACGCGCTGCATCTCGGGGCCGAGCATCGCCTCAACGACCAGGTTTCGCTGTTCGGCCGCGGCGCGCGCGCGTTCCGCACGCCTGATGTCGACGAGCGCCTGTCCTCTGGGCCTTCCTTCGATCCCTTGACCTTCGCTGCGATCCCGCAAACGTTCCAGCTCAAGACCCAGACCTCGCAGGACATCGAGGGCGGTGTGCGGATCAAGGGAGGCGGGCTGCAGCTGCAAAGCAGTCTCTATCTGATGGATCTCACCAACGAGGTCCATTTCAACCCGGTCCTGTTTTACAACACCAATCTTGATCCGACCCGGCGCTACGGCTCGGAGACCAGCCTGTCCTATCGCGTCAACGACGCTGTGCTGTTGCGCTCCGGAATCGCCTACACCCGCGCCGTCTTCCGCGAAGGCATCTGGGCCGGCAACGACGTGCCGCTGGTGTCGCGCTACACGGCGAGTGCGGGTGTCACCTGGAACATCTGGCAGGACTATCTGGTGCTCGACGCCACCGCGCGCTTCTGGAGCGAGAGGCGCATGGACAACGACCAGGCGGGCACGCAGAAGCCGATCCCCGCCAACGGCACCATCGACCTCAAGCTCAGCGGCCGGTATGAGCGCTACTTCTGGTCTCTCAGCGTCAACAATGTGCTGAATGCCCTCTACTACGACTATGCGATCGCGAGCACCTTCACGGACGGCCGCTTCAGCGCCTATCCGTTGCCTGGCCGCACCTATCTGCTCAAGGCCGGCGCAACGTTCTGATTTTCGCCAGGGCTGTCACACGCCCGCAAATGGACCAGCATCCGAAAGAGAAGGAGATACAACCATGGCCCTCAGCATCCTGCCGTCTCACGGCGACCGCTTCCGGCTTCACCCGGTCGCGCCGCGCCTTGCGCCGATGTTCTGCTTCGTGCTGCTGACGGCCTCGTGCGCGCTCGCAAGCTTTGCGTTCGCCTGTGCCACGCCGTTTGCGGCCTTCGCCGTCGTTGCCGCGGCGATGCTGCCGCAGCGGCCGGCGCTGCTCGTCGTCACCGGGACCTGGCTCGTCAACCAGACCATCGGTTTCGGCGTGCTGCATTATCCCGTTGACGCCGGCACGATCGCCTGGGGCTTTGCCATCGGCGCTGCTGCGCTTCTGGCGACCGCGGCAGCTTCGGCGGTGCTCGGCCTGCTGCCGCAGGGCCGCACGCCGCTGGCGCTGGCGATCACGCTCGTCGCCGCCTACGCCGTCTATGAGCTCGCGCTGCTCGCCGCGACGCCGTTGCTGGGCGGCGAGGGCGCCTTCACCGCCGCCATCGTGACGCGCATCGCTCTGACCTGCGCCGTCTGGCTCGCCGGCCTCGTCGCCGTCTGCGAGATCGTCCGTCTGGTCGACCCGGCCGGACGCAAGCGAGCGATGTCGGCCTGAGCGGCCGCTCGTGGCCGTACCCGGATTACGCTGGCGCTCCATCCGGGCTACGGGACCGCGCCTGTGTCGCCCTCTGTCAATCCACGCGCACAAAAATATTCCGCTTTGCCGAAATTCGGTTTTGGCGTATGTGTCGTCCATCCGGCTCACCAAGAGGGGCGATCATGTGTCGTCACGCATCGCGAGCCGGGCTTGCGGTGGACGCGGCAGCGTCGGCACGAGAGGCGCGGGCAGGGCGGGTAGTCCCTGTGAGCCCGAGGCTTCGTGCAGACGACGACGCTGTTCAGTTCGTCTCGCCACATTCTTTCGGCAACGTCGACAAGGCCGGGAGATAATGTGGTGACCAGCGAACGCGCGTACGGCAAAACCGTGTGGTCCTGGCCGTCGTTGCTACGGTCAAGTCTTGCGAAGGTGCGAGCGAGCCCAACCGGGCAGACTGCATCATCCAATTCGCGGGGCGAGGGAGGCCAGAAGGAATGGTCGGCTCCCGGGAGATCACGGCATAAGCCGTCCAGCCACTGCGCAGGGAAGGCCGAGTGATCGGCACCACCTGTATGCTGCTGTGCGGTTCTTTCTGCGTGTGCATTTCGCGCAGCGGACCGCGGGTGCGAGCCAGCACCCGGCCTTCCCTGCGCCCTCTTGGATTGGAGGGTAGCGAGACCAAGCAAAGCTCGGGCGAAATCCGCCGCGAGGACGCGAAGGCGTGTCTACGATTTAAATGTCGGAGGAGGAGTACCGCCACCTCATACTCCGTCATTGATACTCCGTCATTGCGAGGAGCTCGCGACAAAATTGCGCAGCAATTTTGCGCTGATGCGACGAAGCAATCCAGAATCTCTCGGCGGAAAGACTCTGGATTGCTTCGCTCCGCTCGCAATGACGAGGAGGAGAGAGCCTGCGTCAAACTCTCGTCTCGTGCCCCGGACGCAGCGCAGCGCCCCGGCGATGCGCTGCAGAGCCGGGGCCCATGTTTCCGCGAGCGCAATCTGTGGTTTCTGGGTCCCGGCTCTGCGCCGCAACGCTTCGCGCGTTGCGACTTGTCCGGGACATGGGAGGGAGTAGCCAACGAGCGGAGGGGGCACCGACTCAGTTGCGCACGCCTGGTTGCCGAGGAGGAGTTGGGCGCAGTGTGCGTACCACAAAATCTGAAGTTGTGGATCGTCATCTTCCTGAGGGTATTGCAGTAATCCAACCCGTGTCTTCCCGGTAACGATTGTTGTGTCTCCGCAACACTCATCCCGGATTTAACCCTCATCACCGGCGGTTCGCATCGTCGCCGCTTTTTGGCCACACCCGAACATGAATAAAATCGCTCTAATGTTTTAAGGGCAGCGGCGGTCTTCGAAGGGCCACGAGAAAATCCCAAGGTCGATTCAAATCTTGGCTCTGATTTTTCGGGTCTGAAAGGGTTGACCGGGGAAACTGGTTTGCGATGGACGCGAAGAGCAACATCAAGCAGAGGCTGCCGAGCCGTCACGTGACGGAAGGCCCTACACGCGCGCCCCATCGGTCCTACTTCTACGCCATGGGTCTGACCACCGCGCAGATCCACCAGCCCTTCGTCGGCGTCGCCTCCTGCTGGAACGAGGCCGCTCCCTGCAACATCGCGTTGATGCGCCAGGCGCAGGCGGTGAAGAAGGGCGTGGCGTCAGCCGGCGGCACCCCGCGTGAGTTCTGCACCATCACCGTCACCGACGGCATCGCCATGGGGCATGACGGCATGCGCTCCTCGCTGCCGTCGCGCGACTGCATCGCCGATTCGGTCGAGCTGACTGTCCGCGGCCATGCCTATGACGCCCTGGTCGGGCTCGCCGGCTGCGACAAGTCGCTGCCGGGCATGATGATGGCCATGGTCCGCCTCAACGTGCCCTCGATCTTCATCTATGGCGGCTCGATCCTGCCCGGCACGTTCCGCGGGCAGCAGGTCACCGTGCAGGACATGTTCGAGGCCGTCGGCAAGCACTCCGTCGGCGCCATGTCGGACGAAGACCTCGACGAGATCGAGCGCGTGGCGTGCCCCTCGGCGGGCGCCTGCGGTGCGCAGTTCACCGCCAACACCATGGCGACCGTGTCCGAGGCGATCGGCCTCGCACTGCCTTACTCGGCCGGTGCCCCGGCGCCCTATGAAATCCGCGATGCCTTCTGCATGACCGCGGGCGAGCAGGTGATGGACCTGATCGCCCAAAACATCCGGCCGCGCGACATCGTCACCCGCAAGGCGCTGGAGAATGCCGCCGCCGTGGTCGCCGCCTCCGGCGGCTCGACCAATGCTGCGCTGCACCTACCGGCGATCGCGCATGAGTGCGGCATCAAGTTCGACCTGTTCGATGTTGCCGAAATCTTCAAAAAGACACCATATGTCGCGGATTTGAAGCCGGGTGGCCGTTATGTCGCCAAAGACATGTTTGAAGTAGGTGGCATACCGCTTCTGATGAAGACGCTGCTCGACAACGGCTTCCTGCACGGTGATTGCCTTACCGTCACGGGCCGCACGATCGCCGAAAACCTCAAGAGCGTGAAATGGAATCCGCACCAGGATGTGGTGCACCCGGCAGACAAGCCCATCACCGTCACTGGCGGTGTGGTCGGTCTGAAGGGCAATCTGGCGCCAGAAGGTGCGATCGTGAAAGTCGCGGGAATGTCCAACCTCAGGTTTACCGGTCCGGCCAGGTGCTTCGACCGTGAGGAGGATGCTTTCGAGGCGGTCCAGAAGCGCACCTACCGCGAAGGCGAAGTCATCGTGATCCGCTACGAGGGGCCCAAGGGCGGCCCCGGCATGCGGGAAATGCTCCAGACCACTGCGGCGCTGACCGGCCAGGGCATGGGCGGCAAGATCGCGCTCATCACCGACGGCCGCTTCTCCGGCGCCACCCGCGGCTTCTGCATCGGCCATGTCGGGCCGGAAGCGGCCATTGGCGGCCCGATCGGGCTGCTCGAGGACGGCGACATTATCGAGATCGACGCGGTCGCCGGTACCCTTAACGTAAAATTGAGCGACGCCGAGCTCGCCCAGCGCAAGACCAAATGGAGCGCTCGCGCGACTAACCACACGTCGGGTGCGCTCTGGAAATATGCCCAACAGGTTGGACCAGCGGTCGGGGGGGCAGTGACCCATCCGGGCGGCGCGCACGAGAAACAGTGCTATGCGGACATCTAGGCGTGCCATAGTTGCGTTTGTGTTGGGGGTCGGTGCGCTGGCCGCGCCGGCGCTTGCCTTCGACGGCGCGCCGGTCAACCCGAAGGACGCGACCATCCCGGTCGTGACCGCCTTGCCGGGGACCGCGGCGACCGCACGCGGCAAGGTCGCGCCGGCGGCTGTGCCTCAGGAGACCTCGCTTAGTGCGCTGCAATATGCCGCCGAGGGTGGTCACCCCATCGCGCAGTGGAAGCTCGGCCGCATGTACGCCAATGGCGACGGCGTCGCCCAGGACGATCTGCGTGCCTTCGAATATTTCAGCCGGATCGCCAATGCGCATGCCGAGGACAGCCCGTCGGCGCCGCAGGCGCAGATCGTGGCCAACGCCTTCGTCGCGCTCGGCCGCTACTATCTGAGCGGTATCCCGAACTCGAAGGTCAAGTCGGATCCGGAGCGGGCGCGGGAGATGTTCTCCTATGCGGCGTCCTATTTCGGCAATGCCGACGCGCAATACGATCTCGCCCGGCTCTACCTGAAGACGCCGGACGCCTCGCGCGAGGATTTCCGCTACGGCGCGCGCTGGCTCGGCCTTGCCGCGCAGAAGGGCCAGCACGAGGCGCAGGCGCTGCTCGGCCAGATGCTGTTCAACGGCGACCGCCTGCCGCGGCAGGCCGCGCGCGGCCTGATGTGGCTGACGCTGGCGCGCGACAGCGCCGGTACCGACGAGACCTGGATCAAGGAAAGCTACAGCCGCGCCTTCGCCAAGGCCTCCGACGACGACCGCGCCATGTGCCTGCAAATGCTGGAACAGTGGGTGCAGGGCGGCCGCCGGGAGTAGCTCGGCAACGTCGGGGCCGGTAGGTGGGCAAAGCGCAGCGTGCCCACCATCTCTGCGGACGTTACGCCGCCTCCAGATCCAGATCCGCCCACACCGGCACGTGGTCCGACGGCTTCTCCCAGCCGCGCACATAGCTGTCGATCCCGACATTGGCGAGCCGGTCGCTGGCCTGTGGCGACAGCAGCAGATGGTCGATCCGCAGGCCCTGGTTCTTCTGCCAGGCCCCGGCCTGGTAGTCCCAGAAGGTGTACAGCCCGGGCTCATCGGTGACGGCCCGCAAGGCGTCGGTCAGGCCGAGGCCGAGCAGGGACTGAAAGCTCTCCCGCGTCTCCGGCTTGAACAGGGCGTCCTCGGTCCAGGCGGCGGGGTTATGGACGTCGCGGGCGTGCGGGATGACGTTGAAGTCGCCGGCGAGGATCAGCGGCTCCTCGGTCTTCAGGCGTTCCTTTGAATACTCAAGAAGCCGGGACATCCACTTGAGCTTGTAGGGATATTTCTCGGTCCCGACCGGATTGCCATTGGGCAGATAAAGGCAGGCGATGCGCAGCACGCCAGACTTCAGCGTCACCACGCCCTCGAGGAAGCGGGCGTGGGCGTCCTCGTCGTCACCGGCAAGGCCCGACTTGGTCTCGTCGAACCGGAGCTTGGAGAGCAGCGCGACGCCGTTGAATGTCTTCTGCCCGTGCGTGACCACGTTGTAGCCGAGCGCCTCGATCTCAAGCCGCGGAAAGGCCTCGTCGACGCATTTGATCTCCTGGAGGCAGACGATGTCCGGCTGGCACTCCCTCAGCCAGCTCAGCAGGAGGTCGATCCGCTGCCGGACCGAGTTCACGTTCCAGGTGGCTACTCTGATGGTCATGTCGGCGGGCTCCGGGCAGGGGCCATGGTTAGAACAAACTGCAAACGCGCCCGTCAAGGACGCCGCAAAATCTCCCACAAAATTAACCCGGCTTAAGCAGCCAGCAGGCCATTGATCGTCAAAAGGTTCCTCGCATGGGATGGCCGGACAAGACGATGAAGCGAACCGAGCCGCGTGACGGCCTGATCGGCGCGTTCCTGTACTGGCTCGGCGGCTTCGAGATCGAGGACGGCCTGACCGCCGATCTCAGCGAGCGCGAGATCCGCCGCATCCGCGCCAAGCAGATCGACGCCGTGACGCGGCTGATTCCCGTGACGATGGCGGTGACGATGCTGAACGTCGGCATCGTGCTGATCCTGTTCTGGGGCCGGGGCTGGAACGACTTCCTCGCG
The DNA here is from genome assembly GCF_036247965.1 of Bradyrhizobium sp. TM233. NCBI lineage: Bacteria > Pseudomonadati > Pseudomonadota > Alphaproteobacteria > Hyphomicrobiales > Nitrobacteraceae > Bradyrhizobium > Bradyrhizobium sp. TM233. The sequence goes on from NZ_BTIG01000008.1 coordinate 411,718, forward strand.
ATCTGGGGCCTGACGCTCGCCACCACCGCCTCGCTCGCGGTGCGCGCCTGGCGGCGGTCGTATCAGAACCCGCCGCAGGAGGCCTCGCCCCGCGCCGCGCGGCAGATGCTGCGGCAGGCGGTCTTCCTCGCCGCGGCCTGGGGCGCGCTGCCGCTCGCTCTGTTCAGCCGCATCGAGCCGACCAGCCAGCTGATCCTGGCCTGCCTGATGGTCGGCATGATGTCGGGCGGCGCCTTCATGCTCTCGACCTTCCCGCGCGCCGGCCTCGTCTATCTCGCCACCATGACGGTCGCCTGCGCCGGCGCGCTGCTGCTTTGCGGCGCCGGGCCGTATCTGGTGACGGCGGTGTTCCTGCTGCTGTTCGCTTTTTTCATGGCGCGCAACATCGTCTCGCAAGGCAATCTGTTCCTCGGCAATCTCAAGGCCCAGCTCGAGCTCGAACGCCAGACGGAGATCATCTCGCTGCTGCTGAAGGACTTCCAGGAGAACGCCAGCGACTGGCTGTGGCAGACCGATGCTGAAGGGCATCTGGTCGACGTGCCCGAGCGCTTCGCGGACGTCGCTCAGCTGCCGCTTCCGCTGCTGAAGGGATCGCATTTCGCCGACGTGCTCGACATGCTGTGTCCAGAGGACAAGAGCGCGGCCTACAACGTCGTCGGCCTGATGGAGCAGAACGAGCCGCTGCACGAGATGAACCTCAAGGTCGTCGCCGGCGGCGAGGCGCGGCTGTGGTCGCTGACGGCCAAGCCGGCCTATGACCGCGAGGGACAATTTTTGGGCTATCGCGGCTTCGGCCGCGACGTGACCGAGCGCTGGCGCGCGGAAAAGGCCGAGGCCGAGAGTCGTGCCAAGTCGGACTTCCTCGCCGTGATGAGCCACGAGATCCGCACGCCCATGAACGGCGTGCTCGGGCTTGCCAGCATGCTGCTCGAGACCAAGCTCGATCCGGAGCAGCGCGAGGCCGTGACCACGATCCGCGAGTCCGGCGACAATCTCCAGCGCATCCTCAACGACATCCTCGATCTGTCCAAGCTCGAGGCCGGACGCTTCACCTTCGAAGTGATCGATTTCGCCCCGCAGGCGCTGGTGGAGGCGGTCGCGACCGTGGTCCGCGCGAGCGCCAAGGGCAAGGGACTGACGGTCAAGCTGGAACTCGACCCGAACCTGCCGCCGACGCTGCGCGGCGACGTCGCGCGCATCCGCCAGGTGCTGCTCAACCTCGCGTCCAACGCGGTGAAGTTCACCGATGAAGGCGAGGTGACGATCTCTGCGACCTGCCAGGCGCGCCGCGACTTGCTGGCGACCGTCGAATGGACGGTGACCGACAGCGGCATCGGCATCGCCCCGGAAAAGCTCGGCCAGCTCTTCAGCGATTTCGCGCAGGCCGACGCCTCGATCAGCCGCCGCTTCGGCGGCACCGGGCTCGGGCTTGCGATCTCACGGCGCATCATCGAGCAGATGGGCGGCACCATCGGCGTTACCTCGACGCCGGGGCAGGGATCGACCTTCCGTTTCACGCTGGTGCTGCCCTGGAGCCAGGCGCAGGCCTCCGAGCAGGCTGCCGGCCACGACGAGGCCGACGAGCTCAAGGCCCGGATCGCCGGCCTCGATCGGCCGCTGAAGGTGCTGGTCGCGGAGGACGATGCGGTCAACCGCATGGTAGTGAGCAAGATGTTGGGGGCGTTCGACGTCGAGCTGCGCGTCGTCACCGACGGCACTGAAGCCGTAGCGGCGGCATCCGAAGGCCATTACGACGTGGTGCTGATGGACGTGCGCATGCCCGACATGGACGGGCTCGCCGCCACCCGCGCGATCCGCGCGCAAGGCGGCCGCTACGAAGCCTTGCCGATCGTCGCGCTGACCGCCAACGCCTTCCCCGAGGACGTCAGGATCTGCCGCGAGGCGGGCATGTCGGACTTCCTCGCCAAGCCGCTGCACAAGCCGGCGCTGGTCGCGGCCCTGCTACGTGCGCTCGACGGCCACGTGATGTCGGAGGACGCGCCGCTGCAGCCGGAGCTGATGCCGGCCGAAATGGAATGGACGGATGAGGAGAAGCAGATAACCGGCGTTTAGCCGGTCAGATCGAGAAGCTGGTGCCGCAGCCGCAGGAGGCGGTCGCGTTCGGATTGTTGACGCGGAACGAGGCGCCGATCAGGTCGTCGACGAAATCGACCTGCGAGCCCGCCAGGAACGGCTGCGAGGCGGAATCGACCAACACCACGGCGTTCTCCTGCTCGATCACGAGATCGTCGTCGGTCCGCGCACGGTCGATGTCGAATTTGTACTGGAAACCCGAGCAGCCGCCGCCCTCGACCGAGATGCGCAGCATCGCGCCGGTCCCTTCGCCCTTGAGGATCTCCCCAATCCGGCGTGCGGCGCGGTCACTGATGGTCACGTCGGTCGTCATGGCTCGTCTCCGATAGTCCCGCGGTCATACCAGGTTCACTTGGCCAATTCATTTGGTATCCCGCGTCCGGCATAGTTAAGTGCAAGGATACGCAGAATCAAATGGATAGGGACTAAATTCGTCGTGTCCGTCGGAATGGCTGCCCCCCATGCGCCCTATGCCTGCGATCCCGACCGCAGCCGCGGCCGGCTGGTCACGGAGCCGCCGAGCCGGACCCGCAGCCCGTTCCGGCGGGATTGCGACCGGGTGATCCACTCCACCGCGTTCCGCCGCCTGAAGTACAAGACCCAAGTGTTCGTGTTCCACGAGGGCGACCACTACCGCACAAGGCTGACCCATTCGCTGGAGGTGGCGCAGATCGCCCGTGCGCTGGCCCGGCAGCTCGGGCTGGACGAGGACCTCACCGAAACCCTGGCGCTGGCCCACGATCTCGGTCATCCCCCGTTCGGCCATGCCGGCGAGCGGGCGCTGGACGCCTGCCTGAAGGATTTTGGCGGTTTCGACCACAACGCCCAGACGCTCCGCGTCGTCGCGTCGCTGGAGCATCGCTATCCCGAGTTCGACGGGCTCAATCTGACCTGGGAGTCGCTGGAGGGCATCGTCAAGCATAACGGTCCGCTGACCGACCGCAGCGGCGCGCCGGTGGGGCGCTATCGCGAGTACGGCATTCCCGTCGGCATCGCCGACTACATCAAGACCTACGACCTCGAATTGTGGAGCTTCGCCTCACTGGAAGCGCAGGTCGCCGCCATCGCCGACGACATCGCCTATGACGCCCACGACATCGACGATGGCCTGCGTGCCGGCCTGTTCCATCTCGACGATCTCAAGGTGATGCCGCTCACGGCTGAGATCATCGCCGAGACCTCGGCGCACTATCCCGACCTCGAAGACCTCAGGCGCGGTGCCGAGCTGGTGCGCGAGCTGATCTCGCACCTGATCGGTGCGGTGTTCGCGCAGGCGCAGAAGAACCTCGCCGCGGTGAAGCCCCAATCAGCCCAGGATGTCCGCCAGCAGAGCCGGGCGCTGATCGCATTTCCGGCCGAGGTCGCCGAGGAAGAGGCCGCCATCAAGACCTTCCTCTACCAGCACATGTACCGTCACAAGCGGGTGATGCGGGTGATGGGGGAGGCGGAACAGATCCTGTTCGACCTGTTCGCGAAATACCTGAAATCCCCGGGCGACCTGCCGCCGGAATGGCTCTCGGGGGCGGAGGCCGACAATGAGGGTGACCGGGCCCGCCGGATCGGTAATTTCATTGCCGGAATGACCGACCGTTTCGCCCTGACCGAGCACCAGCGGCTTTTTGACTCGACCCCGGATTTGCGTTAGGCGGCGGCCATGCCCGACACATCCTCAGCACTGCATTTGTTCGCCGACGTGCTTGCACGCGTGCACGCCGCCTGCCGTACGCTGGCCGTGGAAGCCAACTGGCCCGAGGGCATCGATTTCTCGCGCGTGGTGGTCGAGCCGCCGCGTGATCCCTCCCATGGCGACATGGCGACCAACGCCGCGATGGTGCTGGCGAAAGAGGCAAAGGCCAAGCCGCGCGACCTCGCCGAGCAGATCGCCGAGCGGCTCCGTGCCGACGAGCTGATCGCCAAGGTCGACGTCGCCGGCCCGGGCTTCATCAACCTGACCCTCAAGCCCGCCGCCTGGGCCGAAGCGCTGCGGACCGTGCTGCGTGAAGCCGCCGATTACGGCCGCGTCCGCGGCGGCTACAAGGTCAATGTCGAATATGTCTCGGCGAACCCGACCGGGCCGATGCATGTCGGCCATTGCCGCGGCGCCGTGTTCGGCGACGCGCTGGCGAGCCTGCTTCAATTCGCAGGCCACGACGTCACGCGCGAATATTACATCAACGACGCCGGCGCCCAGGTCGACGTGCTCGCGCGCTCCGCGTTCCTGCGGTATCGCGAGGCGCTCGGCGAGGACATCGGTGCGATCCCGGAAGGCCTCTATCCCGGAGACTACCTGAAGCCGGTCGGGCAGGCGCTTGCGAAGGAGCACAGCGACAAGCTCCTCGCGATGAGCGAGGCCGAGTGGCTGCCGACGGTGCGCGCCAAGGCGATCGCGATGATGATGGACGAGATCAAGGACGATCTCGCCGCGCTCAACATCCGCCACGATGTGTTCTTCTCCGAGCGCTCGCTGATCGAGACCGGCAACAACAAGGTCGCCGAGACCATCGATTTCCTGAAGGCCAAGGGCGACATCTACGAGGGCCGCCTGCCGCCGCCGAAGGGCGCGCCGGTCGAGGACTGGGAAGACCGCGAGCAGCTGCTGTTCAAGGCGACCGCTTACGGCGACGATGTCGATCGTCCGCTGATCAAGTCGGATAATTCCTACACCTACTTCGCCTCCGACATCGCCTACCACAAGAACAAGTTCGACCGTGGTTTCGCCGAGATGATCGACGTCTGGGGCGCCGACCATGGCGGCTATATCAAGCGCATGCAGGCGGCGGTGAAGGCGACGACGTCAGGCAAGGGCTCGCTCGACGTCAAGATCGTCCAGCTCGTGAAGCTGCTGCGCAATGGCGAGCCGGTGAAAATGTCCAAGCGGAGCGGGGACTTCGTCACCTTGCGTGAGGTGGTGGATGAGGTCGGCCAGGACGCCGTCCGCTTCATGATGCTTTACCGGAAGAACGACGCGGTGCTCGACTTCGACCTCGCCAAGGTCATGGAACAGTCGCGCGACAACCCGGTGTTCTATGTCCAGTACGGCCACGCCCGCGGCCATTCGATCTTCCGCAACGCGCGCGCGGAGGTGTTCCCGGAACTCCCGGAGGATGCCGGCGAGCGCATTGCCTGGCTCGCTGAGTCGGCGGTGGAACGGCTGTCAGACCCCGTCGAGCTCGACCTGCTCAAGCGTCTGGCAATATTTCCGCGCATGCTGGAAGCCGCGGCAAGCGCCCACGAGCCGCACCGAATTGCCTTTTATCTCTATGATTTAGCCAGCGAATTTCATGCACTTTGGACGAAGGGGCGCGATTTGCCCTATTTACGCTTCATTATCAATAATGATGCAGAGCTTACAAAGGCGCGACTGGCCATGGTCCAGGGCGTCGTCTCGGTTCTGGCATCGGGCCTCGCCATCCTCGGCGTCCATGCTCCGAACGAGATGCGGTAGTTTGGGGCGAACTACTTAAGGGGAATATCGGGGGTAACCGGCAGAAGCCGGATCGCTTAGACTTGGTTGAAAGCCTTGTGGGTCGAAAGCCGTGCCTTGGTCGAGGGGCGCGCGGCTTTCCCGAAGGGACGCATCATCACGATGGCCGAACGATATCAGGACAGACCGTTTCCCTCCGATGACTATGGTCGCGGCGGCGCCCAGCATGGCAAGGCGGAAAGCGATCCCTTGGCCGAGCTCGCCCGCCTGATCGGACAAACCGATCCATTTGCCGCGCAATCGCGGCCCGGCGCGCATCCGCCGGCAGCCCCTGCGCCCGCGCAGAGCTATCAGGACGACGACTATCGGCAAGAGGATCGGCAAGACGATTATCAGCAGGACTATGCCGAGCAGGCCACGCCAGCGCAGCCCGGGCCGCCCTCATGGATGCGGCGTGCCAATGTTCAGCCGGCGCCAGCTCCCGAACCCGACTATCCCGTGTCCGTGAACCCGGTCCATCCGTTGCACCGCTATTCAGCCCAGCCTGCCGCGCCCGAGCCTGATCTTCATCAGCCGCAGGCTTATCAGGATCACGCCTATCAGGATCACGCCTATCAGGGGCAGGCCTACCAAGGGCAAGCCCACCACGATCAGGCCTACCAGCCGCAGGATCAGGCCTACCAGCAACAAGCCTATCAGGAACCGCATCAGCAGCCCGATCCGGCGCGCTATGACGATGCGCTCTACGGCCGGCTGGAGGCAGGCGAGCAGGACTATCAGCGCGAGCCGGCCTATCCCGACGATCCCTACGCGTATCAGAGCGACTATCCCGATGCGGAGGTCGACGAGCCCAAGAAGCCGCGCGGCGGCATGATGACGGTCGCGGCGATCCTGGCGCTCGCCGTGGTCGGCACCGGCGCTGCCTTCGCCTACAAGACCTATGTCGGCTCGCCCCGCAGCGGCGAGCCGCCGATCATCAAAGCCGACAACACCCCGACCAAGATCGTGCCCGCGCCGACGGATTCCTCGGCCAAGGTGCCGGATCGCATGGTGAGCGGCGATGGCACCGAGAAGATCGTGCCGCGCGAAGAGGCGCCGGTTGACGTCAACGCCAAGGCGGGCGGTCCCCGCGTGGTGTTCCCGCCGCTGAACCAGAATGCGAACCCGCCGTCGGTCGCGAGCGTGTCGCCGTCTGCGGTGCCGCCGCCGAGCACCGGAGCGGCGTCAAGCAACGGCACGATACCGAACAATTCGCCGCGCCCGATCAGGACTGTCGCCGTGAAGGGCGATCAGACCGATAGTGCCACGCCGCAATCGGCCGCTGCCGCCAGGCCAACGGCAGGGCCGAAACCTGTGGCTGCGCCCGTTGCACCGGCCGTGCCGCGCAATCCGCCGACCTCGGCCAATGCCAGCGCCAATCAGCCGATGTCGCTGGCGCCGCAATCGGTCCCGGCGGCCGAACCGCCGCAGCGGATGGCTGCGACCACCCCGACGCAAATCGCGCCCGCCAGCAGCGGCGGTGGCGGCTACATCGTGCAGGTCTCCTCGCAGCAGAGCGAGGATAGCGCCGCCGCGTCGTACCGCGTGCTTCAGAGCAAGTATGGCAGCGTGCTCGGCTCCCGTTCGCCGGTGATCAAGCGCGTCGACCTCTCCGACAAGGGCAAGGGCGTCGTCTACCGCGCCTTCGCTGGGCCCTATGGTTCGGCGGAGGAGGCGACGCACGCCTGCAACAGCCTGAAGTCTGCCGGCTTGTCCGCCTGCTTCGTCCAGAGGAATTAACGGCCGTTTCCTTGACCCCCTCGCGGGTCAGGGTTAATCGGCCGTTATGAGCACGCGGGCCTTCATTACCGGTGTATCCGGAACGGAACTGACCGCCGTCGAGCGGGAGTTTATCCGCGACCAGCGCCCATGGGGCTTCATCCTCTTCAAGCGCAATGTCGCAACGCCAGCTCAAGTCGCTGCACTGGTTGCGGAATTGCGGACGGCGGCGGGTGCTGCCGACGCGCCTGTCCTGATCGATCAGGAGGGCGGACGGGTGCAGCGCCTGGGGCCGCCGCACTGGCCGGTCTATCCGCCGGGCGCCGTTTTCTCGACCTTGTACGACACTGATTCGGCACTCGGGCTCACCGCGGCGCGCCTGTCCGCCCGTCTGATCGCAGCCGATCTTGCCGATCTCGGCATCACCGTGGACTGCTTGCCGCTGGCCGACGTGCCGATCGAGGGCGCCGATGCCGTCATCGGGAACAGGGCTTATGGCACCGAGCCCGGCAAGGTCGCGGCGATTGCCCGCGCGGTCACCGAGGGCCTGGAGCAGGGCGGCGTGTTGCCGGTGCTCAAGCACATCCCCGGCCATGGCCGGGCCACCGCGGACACCCATTTCAAGCTGCCGACGGTCGATACGCCCAGGGGCGAATTGGAGCGGACCGACTTCGCCGCCTTCAAGCCGCTGTCGGACCTGCCGATGGCCATGACTGCACATGTTGTGTTTAGCGCGGTCGACCCCGCCCATCCGGCGACGACATCTGCGACAATGATCGCTGACGTGATTCGCGGCGCAATCGGGTTCCAGGGTTTGTTAATGAGTGATGACGTGTCGATGAACGCGCTGTCGGGGAATATCGCCGAGCGGACCCGCGCCATCTTCGCGGCCGGCTGCGACATGGCGCTGCATTGCAACGGCAACATCGAGGAAATGCGCGAGGTCGCCGGCCAGACACCTGAGCTGTCGGGCCGGGCGCTGGAGCGGGCGAACGCCGCGCTCGCCGCGCGCAAGGCGCCGCAACCGCTCGACCGCGTCGCCGCACGCACTGAGCTGGACGCATTGATCGCACGGGCAAACACGGCATCCGCATGACCGCAGAAATTCTATCTTTCGAAACCGGGCGGCCCGCAGAGCTTGCCGAGGGTGAGCCGGCGTTGGTGGTGGACGTCGAGGGCTATGAGGGCCCGCTCGACCTGTTGCTTGCGCTGGCGCGGCAGCAGAAGGTCGACCTCGCCAAGATCTCGATCCTGGCGCTGGCCGACCAGTATCTCCACTTCATCGAGGCCGCGCGAAAGATCAGGCTCGAGCTTGCCGCCGACTACCTCGTGATGGCGGCATGGCTCGCCTTCCTGAAGTCGCGCCTGCTGCTGCCGGAGCCGCCGAGCGCGGAAGGCCCGAGCGCCGAGCAGATGGCGACCGCGCTCGCCAACCGCCTGCGCCGGCTGGAGGCCATTCGCGAAGCCGCCAACCGGCTGATGAACAGGCAGCAATTGCTGCGCGACATCTTCCCGCGCGGCGAGCCCGAGCAGATCGCCGAGATCAAGCATCCGAAATACACGGCGACGCTGTACGATTTGCTCACCGCCTACGCTTCGCAGCGCCAGTCGCGCGTGCTGGCGAGCGTGCATCTGGCCAAGCGCACGGTGTGGTCGCTCGCCGAGGCGCGCGCCACGCTGGAGCGGCTGGTCGGCAGCATCAGCGAGCAGGACGATTGGGGCGTGCTCGACGATTTTCTGGTCCGGCATGTCGCCGATCCGACGCAGCGCGCGACGGTGTTCGCCTCGAGCTTTGCTGCTGCGCTCGAATTGGTGCGCGAAGGTCAGCTGGAGCTGAACCAGAAAGAGGCGTTTGCGCCCATCTATTTCCGGAAGGGGCGCCCCAAACCGGTGCCGGACGCAGCTCCTGCGCCTGATGCGCCGGTCGGTTAAGTGCAAGAAGGAGAAGCTGCCATGGCAAGCCTGGCTGAAGTGCGGGTAGAAGAGGCCGAGCCGATGGAGAACGAATCCCAGGCACGTCCCGAGGAATTGCGGCTGCTGGAAGCGCTGCTGTTCGCTTCGAGTGAACCGCTGGATACCGCGACGCTGGCCAAGCGGATGCCCGAGGGCGTCGACGTCAAGGCCGCGCTCGAGCAATTGCAGGCCGACTATTCCTTGCGCGGGGTGAATCTCGTTCGCGTTGCGAACAAGTGGACCTTCCGCACCGCCGGCGATCTCGCCTGGCTGATGACGCGGGAGAGCACCGAGACCCGCCGCCTGTCGCGCGCGGCAATCGAGGTGCTGGCCATCATCGCCTATCACCAGCCGGTGACGCGCGCCGAGATCGAGGAGATCCGCGGCGTCGTCACCTCGAAGGGCACGCTCGACGTGCTGCTGGAGACCGGCTGGATCAAGCCGCGTGGCCGTCGCAAGACGCCCGGCCGTCCGCTGACCTTCGGAACCACCGAGGACTTCCTGTCGCAGTTCACCCTGGAACAGCTCGGCGATCTGCCGGGCCTCGAGGAGCTGAAAGGCACGGGCCTCCTGGATTCGCGCCTGCCGACCGGATTCAGTGTACCGACGCCGTCGGACGACCCGCAGCTCCGCGAGGATGAGGATCCCTTGGAACCTGGCGAGGACCTCGATCTGGCGCTGGCGCCTGCGGTCGAGCCCGAGACCCCGGAAGAGGCGCCGGAAGGCGGCAATGAGAAGGGCGGCGAAGGCGGCACCGAAGAGTGAGGCCTTTGCGTTACCGGTGCCCTGCGACCGGTTAACACTAGCAAGATTACGTAGTGCCAACAGCGAATTGGCGCTGCCTTGGTCCTTGTTTTTGACACCTGCCAAGCCTAGGTTTCGGTGAAGATCGGCCGGGTCCCCGGCCATGCGCGTTTGGAGGGTTGCAGGATGGGTTCACTCAGCATTTGGCACTGGATCCTGGTGATCGCAGTGGTCCTGCTGCTGTTCGGCCGCGGCAAGATTTCGGATCTGATGGGCGACGTGGCGCAGGGCATCAAGGCGTTCAAGAAGGGCATGCAGGACGACGACAAGCCCGCCGAGAAGCCCGAGCCGGCCAAGTCCATCGAGCACAACAATGCGCCGACCGCGGCGCGGTCCGACGTCGGCAGCAAGGCCGTCTGAGCCACAGAGCACGCGAGACGCGGGGTGCGGCCCGATCCTGCGCGCAAGGGATTGGGTCGGCTGCGGCTTCGCGTGAACGGAAGACCTTATGTTCGACATCGGGTGGAGTGAACTGGTCCTGATCGGGGTCGTGGCCTTGATCGCCATCGGCCCGAAAGAGCTGCCGGGCGTGCTGCGCATGGTCGGCCAGTGGATGGGCAAGGCCCGCAAGATGGCCGCCGAATTCCAGGGCCAGTTCCAGGAAGCGATGCGCGAGGCCGAAATGGCCGACCTCAAGAAGAGCTTCGACGAGGTCAAGGAGGCCGCGACCGGCTTCAATCCGCTGTCCTCGCTCCAGAAGGACGTCAGCGACGCGCTCCGCGTCGACGCGCTGGACAAGCCCGCCGAGACGCCGACCACGACGGCTGTCGAACCACCGGCGACTTCAATTGAAGCGCCTGTCACTCCTACCACTCCGGAAGCGCCGACGCCCGCGACCTTCATGGAAGCCGAGGCGCATGCGGCTGCGAACGAGCCGCTCGCGATCACCCGTGAGGTCGAGCAGGCGCAGGTTGCGCAGGACACCGCGCCATCCGAAGCGATCAAGGACGCCAAAGCGTCATGAGCGACGCCGATATCGAGGCCAGCAAAGCCCCGCTGATGGACCACCTGATCGAGCTGCGCTCGCGGCTGATCAAGGCGCTGCTCGGCTTTGGCGTGGCCTTCATCTTCTGCTTCTTCTTCGCCAAGCAGATCTACAACGTGCTGGTCTGGCCGTTCGTGTGGGTCGCGGGTCCGGAGAATTCCAAGTTCATCTACACGGCGCTGCTGGAATATTTCATCACCCAGCTCAAGCTCGCGCTGTTCGGGGCCGGCTTCATCTCGTTCCCGATCGTGGCGACGCAGATCTACAAATTCGTCGCGCCCGGGCTGTACAAGCACGAGAAGCAGGCCTTCCTGCCGTATCTGGTCGCAACCCCGTTCTTCTTCGTGCTCGGCGCGGCGCTGGTCTATTTCGTCGTGCTGCCGATGCTGGTCCGCTTCTCGCTCGGCATGCAGCAGGCCGGCAGCGACGAGACCGCGCAGATCCAGCTCTTGCCCAAGGTCGGCGAGTATCTGTCGCTGATGATGTCGCTGATCTTCGCCTTCGGTATCGCCTTCCAGCTTCCGGTGATCCTGACGCTGCTCGGGCGGATCGGCATCGTGACCTCGAAGATGCTGCGCGAGAAGCGCCGCTATTTCATCGTCATCGCCTTCGTCATCGCGGCCGTGCTGACGCCGCCCGACGTGCTCAGCCAGTGCTCGCTCGCGCTTCCCTTGCTCTTGCTCTACGAGGGCTCGATCATCGCGGTGGGGATGGTGGAGAAGAAGGCGGCGGCAGCCGCGCAGGCCACCACAGGCACGGACGTGTCGACGCCGGCCAATCCGGCGGAGTAGGGCGGGCCACGCCCTCGGTGTCATTCCCCGCCTTGTGCGCAGTTGCGCACTGGAGCGGGGAATCCAGTACGCCGCGGCCTATCGGGGAATCACCGCTGTCTCTGGAATACTGGATCATCCGCCTTCGCGGATGATGACAGCTGTGCTAGGGGGAGCGGCCATTTGCATGTTTGCATGAATGCAAATCCAGGATTTGCAGGCTTGCAACAAGCCCCAGGACCACAGTCATGCATGACATCAAATCGATCCGCGACAATCCGCAAGCCTTCGACGCCGGCCTCGCCCGGCGCGGCCTGAAGCCGTTGTCGGCCTCGCTGCTCGCGATCGACGAGACGCGGCGCGCGGCGATCCTGGCCTCCGAGCAGGCGCAGGCGCGGCGCAATGCGGCGTCGAAGGAGATCGGCGATGCCAAGAAGGCGAAGGACGAGGCGCGCGCGGCCAAGCTGATGGCCGAAGTGGCCGAGCTCAAGACCACGATGCCGCAGCTCGAGGCCGCCGCCAAAGCCGCCGATGACGAACTGACCAAAGAGCTGTCCGCGATCCCGAACATTCCGTTCGACGAGGTGCCCGACGGCGTCGACGAGCACGGCAACGTGCAGCACCACGTGTTCGGCAACAAGCGCAACTACGGCTTTGCGCCGAAGCTGCATGACGATCTCGGCACCGCGCTCGGCGACATGGATTTCGAGGCGGCGGCAAAGCTCTCCGGCGCCCGCTTCGTCGTGCTGAAGAAGGGACTGGCGCGGCTCGAGCGCGCGCTCGGCCAGTTCATGCTGAATCTGCACGTCGACGAGCACGGCTATACCGAGATCAATCCGCCGCTGCTGGTGCGCAACGAGATCATGTTCGGCACCGGACAATTGCCGAAGTTCGAGGACGACCAGTTCTGGGCGATCAAGGGCGAGCTGCTTGCCTCGCCCGACCAGGAGCGGCTGAGGACAGAGCGCCTCGGCCTCATTCCGACTGCTGAAGTGTCGCTCACCAACCTCGCGCGCGAATCCATCCTCGACGAGAAGCAGCTGCCGATGCGGCTCACCGCGCTGACGCCGTGCTTCCGTGCCGAGGCCGGCGCGGCGGGGCGCGACACGCGCGGCATGATCCGCCAGCACCAGTTCACCAAGGTCGAGCTGGTCTCGATCACGACGCCGGAAGTGAGCAAGGACGAGCTGGAGCGGATGCTGTCCTGCGCCGAGCAGGTGCTGCAGAGGCTCGGCCTGCATTATCGCGTGATGACGCTCTGCGCAGGGGACATGGGTTTCTCGTCGCAAAAAACCTATGACATCGAGGTCTGGATGCCGGGCCAGGGCGAGGGCGGGGCGTTCCGCGAGATCTCGAGCTGCTCGGTCTGCGGCGACTTCCAGGCACGACGCATGGACGCGCGCTCGCGCGGTCCCGACGGCAAGCCGCGTTTCGTCCACACGCTGAACGGCTCGGGCACCGCGCTCGGCCGCGCGCTGATCGCCGTGATGGAGACCTATCAGCAGGAGGACGGCTCGATCGCGGTCCCCGACGTGCTGCAGCCCTACATGGGCGGCGTGAAGGTGATCGGGCGCGACTGAAGCGTTTTCGAGCGAGGTGGATACCGGTTCGCGTCAAGAAACGCGTCAAGACAAGAATCGCGCTGCCCGTCTGAAATGCTGGAAACGATCGGTTGCGAAGATCGGGCGGCCGGCTATCCTGCCGGTCCCCGCAACGCGAACCCACCGTTCATGGCCTTGCACCGCGACATCTTCTGGGTCGGCCGACAATGGGCGGTGACGGGGGCCGGGATCCAGGCTGTCGATCAGCGCCTGCGTGGCGTGCTCGACATCGAGATCGCGCGGCTCTGGGACGACGATCTCGTGCAGAGCCGGCGAGCCAAGCCCGGTGTGAATGCTGCCGACTTCGACAACGCGCTGACGGTGGCCCGCGAACGCTTTCCGCGAGAGCCAGAGCCGGACGCGTTCGTTGCGCAATTGGAGGCGCTCGGCGTGATCGAGGCTCCCGTCGCCAGTCCGGTGCTGCCGGCAATGCAGCTGCGTGCGGAGGGCCGGCTGGCGCGCTTCCTGCCGCAATGGCGCATCCGCCGGTAGCGGGACGAGGCCAGGAACCTCCGATCGGCCGGTTTGCCTGATCGGCCGGAGCCGGATAAGACGGCTTGGACCCCGCTTATTTGGAATCGAACCTCCGCATGCGCATTCTCTGCACCAATGACGACGGCATTCACGCCCCCGGCCTCAAGGTGGTCGAGGAAATCGCGCGCGCGCTGTCCGACGACGTCTGGGTGGTGGCGCCCGAGCTCGATCAGTCCGGCGTGTCGCATTCGCTGTCGCTGAACGATCCCCTGCGCCTGCGCGAAGTCGGCCCGCGGCACTTTGCCGTGCGCGGCACGCCGACCGACTGCGTCATCATGGGCGCGCGCCATATCCTCGGTGCCAAGCTGCCCGACATCGTGCTGTCCGGGGTCAACAAGGGCCGCAACGTCGCCGAGGACGTGGTCTATTCCGGCACCATCGCCGGCGCGCTGGAAGGCACCATCCTGGGGTTGCCGTCGTTTGCGCTGTCGCAGGAGTTCAGCGTCGAGACTCGCGAGCACCCGCCATGGGACACCGCGCGCAAGTTCGGGCCCGACATCCTGCGCAAGGTGATTGCGGCGGGCATCCCGAAGGACACGGTGATCAACGTCAACTTCCCGTCCTGCGCGCCGGAAGAGGTGCTCGGCGTCCGCGTCACGCGTCAGGGCAAGCGTAATCTCGGTTTCTTGCGGATCGACGAGCGCAAGGACGGCCGCGGCAACCCCTATTTCTGGATCGGTTTCGAGCGCACCGCGATGATGGACGCGCCGGCCGACGGCACCGATTTGGCGGCGCTTCGCGAGCGCTATGTCTCGGTCACCCCGCTCAGGCTCGACCGCACCAACGAAGCGTTTTCGGAAGAGCTCAGCGCGACGCTGAAGTAGCAGTTGACGATGAGAAGCTTGTAGCCCGGATGGAGCGAAGCGTAATCCGGGGCCGTCGTAGCTTGTGGCACGATTCCCGGATTGCGCTTCGTTCCATCCGGGCTACGGAAATCGGCTATCCGCCCCGAAGCGCGGCTTCGATGGTCTTGCCGAGCGCGTCGAGCTGGAACGGCTTTTGAAGCGCCGGCCGATCGCGGTACTGCTCGGGCAGGCCGGAGGAACCGTAGCCGGTGGCGAAGATGAAGGGGCAGCCCTTCGCCTTGATCACGTCGGCGACCGGCGAGATCACCTTGCCGTTGACGTTGACGTCGAGAATGGCGATGTCGAACTCGGTCGCCTGGGCGAGCCGCATGGCCTCGGGGATGTCGCCCGCCTCAGCTGCGACCTTGTAGCCAAGCTCTTCGAGCATGTCCGCGACCATCATCCTGATCATCACCTCGTCCTCGACGAGGAATACAGAGCGGCCGGAAAGCCCTGTCGCGGTCATAGTTGAGTCCCTTGCCCATTGCCAAAACGTTCGCAGATAACACGAATTGACGCAATGCGCGTTTCGACGAACGGATACCTGAAAATGGTCATCGCGGCTCGCCCATGGCAAGCCAATTTGTGGTCAAATGCTCCAGGCGAAGGTTATCATGGGTTCCTGAGCAGGAACACGATTCCTGGGCCCGGGCTTAACGTCCACCGGACCCGGCAAGACAGCACAAGCAGGCAATGACCTCCCATCAGCATCCGCCGGAAAAGATGATGTTTCAGCTCTCGCTGAGGCGTCGGGGCATCAGCAATCAGGCGGTGCTGCGAACCATGGAGGAAGTGCCGCGCGAGCTTTTCGTCGACGCGGCCGATCGTGACGGCGCCTATCGTGACAGCGCGCTGCCGATCGCCTGCGGGCAGACCATCAGCCAGCCCTTCGTGGTGGCCTACATGACCGAGCAGCTCCAGCTCCAGAAGCGGCATCGCGTGCTCGAGATCGGGACAGGTTCCGGCTATCAGGCCGCCGTGCTGTCGCGGCTCGCCGGCCAGGTCCTGACGGTCGAACGCTATCGCAAGCTGGCCGACGCGGCACGCGCCAGGCTCGAAAAGCTCGACTGTCACAATGTCGAGGTGATGCTCGGCGACGGGCTCAATCTGCCGCCCAATATCGGCCCGTTCGACCGCATCATCGTCACCGCCGCGGTGGAGCAGCTTCCGGACAATCTGGTCGAGCGGCTCGAGGTCGGCGGCATCCTGATCGCGCCGGTCGGCCCGCATCAGGGCGTGCAGACGCTGATCCGCCTGACCCGGACCGAAGCCGGGATCGAGCGCAAGGAACTCGTCGAGGTCCGCTTCGTGCCGGCACTGCCCGGGGTGGCGCGGGAGCTGTAGATTTCCGGATCGGCTGTGCCGCCAACATCTTATTGGGAGGGTTAAGCCGTTATTTACTCGGCGCGTGTTTACTTAAAACACCAGTTCTGTTGCGTACGAGTGAGTAACCATGTCCGTCGTCGCCGAGTTGCTTTACTCGCGCCGCGTACCGCAGGTCGCGGTGCTGGCGCTGATCTCCTTCAGCTTCGCAGGGTGCAGCGCCGACATGTCGTCGCGGCTGTCCCAGTCGAACTTCTCCAACCCCTTCTCCTCTGACCAGACCGGATCGGTGCAGCAGGCGCCGCCGCCGCAGCGCGAGCTGCCGCAATATTCGCGGCCGCAGACGCAGCCCGGTTATTATCAGTCGCAGCCCTTGCCGCCGCCGGCGGTGTCCGCACCGCAATCCTATCCCGTCGCGGGTGGTGGTGGCGTGTCCGGAGGCGGGCGCGGCGTCAGCTCCTACGCGCCCCCTGCGCAGCCGCATCTGGAAACCACGGCCACCGTGCCGCCGCGTTCCGTGGCCGCGGCTCCACCGGCCGGAGGGACCAAGATCATCGTCGGCACCAGCGACACGCTCGACGTGATTGCCAAGCGGTATCGTGTCACGCCGCAGGCGATCCTTGCCGCCAACGGCTACAAGGGGCCGCGTTCGCTCTCGCCCGGCCAGCAACTGATCATCCCGCATCCGGCGACGGCCGCTGCACCCACCCCTGCCTTGGCTCCCGTCGCGGCGGCTCCTGCGATGGCGCCTGCAGCCAAGCCGGTTGCGGCCATGGCTGCGCCGCCGAGCACCCACTTCGTCAACCATGGCGACACGCTCGCCAGCATCGCCCGCAAGAACCATATCTCGTCGGCCGATCTGGCCCGCGCCAACGGCCTCGATCCGTCGGCCAAGCTCAAGCTCGGCACCAAGCTGACTGTGCCCGGTGCCAAGACCGCTGTCCTCGCGGCACCGGTTGCGGCGGCTCCCGTCGGGGCTGCTCCGGTTGTCGGGACGCTCCAGCCGGTTGCTGCCGCTCCCGCGCCCGCCACCAGGATGGCGGCTGTCGCCACACCGGTGCAGAGCGCTCGCCTGGCCCAGGCAACGACCAATGTCGAAGAGAAGCCCGCCGAGGCTCCGGCGAAAGCTGCGGAGACCACCAGTGCGCTGCCGACCTTCCGCTGGCCGGTGCGCGGCAAGGTGGTCACCACCTACGGCGCCAAGACCAACGGCAAGTCCAATGACGGCATCAATCTCGCGGTGCCCGAGGGGACGCCGGTCAAGGCGGCCGAAGACGGCGTCGTCGCCTATTCCGGCAACGAGTTGAAAGGTTACGGCAATCTGGTCCTGGTTCGGCACTCCAACGGCTACGTCACCGCATATGCCCATGCGAGTGAGCTGATGGTGAAGCGCGGCGATACCATCAAGCGCGGTCAGGTCATTGCCAAGTCGGGTCAATCCGGGGAGGTGGCGTCGCCGCAGCTCCACTTCGAGATCCGCAAGGGATCGAGCCCGGTTGACCCGCTTCAATTCCTGAACGGGGCGTGAGGCCTACGCAGAGTAGGGCAAGCAATCACCGCAGGTACGGTGTCGTCGCCCGGCTTGACCGGGCGACCCAGTATTCCAGAGACAGTTATTGTTGAGCCGATAGGCCGCGGCGTACTGGATTCCCCGCTTTCGCGGGGAATGACAGTTGTGGATGGGGCCATAGCTTTCGCAACAGATTCGACTACTTCGCCGTCAGCTTCACACCCAGCCGGCCCGCCAGTTCCTGCACGAACTGCCAGGCGACGCGGCCCGAGCGGGAGCCGCGCGTGGTCGACCATTCCAGCGCTTCGCGCTCCAGTGCCTCGTCGTCGACCTTGACGCCGAAATGGCTGCAATAGCCGCGCACCATGGCGAGGTATTCGTCCTGGCTGCAGCGGTGGAAGCCGAGCCAGAGGCCGAAGCGATCAGACAGTGAAACCTTCTCTTCGACGGCTTCGCCGGGATTGATCGCGGTCGAGCGCTCGTTCTCGATCATGTCGCGCGCCAGCAGATGGCGGCGGTTGGAGGTGGCGTAGAGGATGACGTTCTCGGGCCGGCCCTCGATGCCGCCTTCGAGCACGGCCTTCAGCGATTTGTAGGACGCATCATTGCCGTCGAAGGAGAGGTCGTCGATGAACACGATGAAGTGGAAGCTGGCGTCGCGGAGCTTCTCCATCAGCATCGGCAGCGTTTCAATGTCCTCGCGGTGGATCTCGATCAGCTTCAGTCTGTCGGCCGGCTTTCGCTCCGCATTGATGCTGGCATGCGCCGCCTTCACCAGCGACGATTTGCCCATGCCGCGCGCGCCCCAGAGCAGGGCGTTGTTGGCGGGCAGGCCATTGGCGAAGCGCTCGGTGTTCTCCATCAGGATGTCGCGCATGCGGTCGACGCCCTTGAGCAGGAACAGCTCGACGCGGCTGACCCGCGGCACGGCCGCGAGGCGGCCGTCGGGGTGCCAGACATAGGCATCGGCCTGCTTGAACGAGTAGTGTTCGAGGGCTGGCTTGCCCTGGGCGGACAGGTGCGCCGCAATGGTCTCCAGCGCGCGGACGATGCGCTCCTGGGAGAGGTCTGGGGCTGCCTTGACGGCCCCCTTGGTCGTCCCCTTGGGGCGTTTTGCCGCGACGGGGGCGGACTTGCGGGCAGGGGTGCGGGGGCCTTTGCCGGCCGGGCTTTTGCTGAGGTTTTTGGGCATGTCCGAAGTTCCTGAGAACGCAGCCTTATCGGGCCTGAGGGCGCGCCGCAAGGTGGGTCAAAAGGGCAGTCTGGCAGCGTTGCAATTGGGGCAATGGCCGCTATAGTCCGCGCGAATTTGACCGAACCGGTCGCCTTTGAAGGCCTGACCGGCCTTCCCCCGTTCTCACGAGGATCGTCCGAATGCTGATTACCCCTGCGTATGCCCAGGCCGCGGGCGCCGGCGACACCAACAGCATGTTGATGTCGCTGCTGCCGTTCGCCCTGATCTTCGTGATCATGTACTTCCTGATTCTGCGTCCGCAGCAGAAGAAGGTCCGTGACCACGCCGATCTCGTGAAGAATATCCGCCGCGGCGACACCGTCGTGACTTCGGGCGGCCTCGTCGGCAAGGTCACCAAGGTCGTCGACGACGACCAGATCGAGTTCGAGATTTCCGACGGCGTGCGCGTGCGGCAGATGCGCCAGATGATCTCGGGCGTGCGCGCCAAGGGCGAACCGGCCAAGGAATCCAAGGAAAGCGCGAAGGACGACACCGCGGCGAAGTGAACGCTTCCGCGGGTCTCTTAAGTCTGCTGCAAGTCTCCTGATCTGACAGGTCCAGTCGATGTTGTATTTCACGCGGTGGAAGGCGCTCGGGATTATCCTGACGGCGCTGATCGTGTGCCTCTGCGCGGTCCCGAACTTCTTCCCCGAGGCGCAGGTCAAGACCTGGCCCGCCTGGGCGCAGCGGCGGATCGTCCTCGGCCTCGATCTCCAGGGCGGCTCCTATCTGCTGCTCGAGGTCGATTCCGCCTATGTGAAGAAGGAGCGGCTCGACCAGGTCCGTGACGACGTGCGCCGGACGCTACGCGATGCCAAGATCGGCTTCACCGGTGGCGTCACCGTGCGCAACGACGCGGCCGAGGTTCGCATCACCAAGGAATCCGACGTTCAGGCTGCGCTCGCCAAGCTGCGCGAGCTGTCTCAGCCGCTGGGCGGCCTGATGGGCTCCAGCGGGCAGCGCGACCTCGAGGTGACCGATGCCGGCGGCAGCCTGATCCGCTTGACCGTCCCGCAGGCCGCGATGCTCGACCGCATGCGCAAGACCATCGAGCAGTCGATCCAGATCGTCGAGCGCCGCGTCAACGAGCTCGGCACCGTCGAGCCCGTGATCCAGCGCCAGGGCAATGACCGCATCCTGGTGCAGGTCCCCGGACTTCAGGATCCGACCCGCCTGAAGGAATTGCTCGGCAAGACCGCGAAGATGGAATTCCGCATGGTCGATCCCTCGGTGCCGCCCGATCAGGCGCAGCAGGGCGCGTTGCCGCCGGAGTCTGAGTTCCTGCCGAGCGCCACGCCGCCGCCGCCTGGCTACGTGGTCAAGAAGCAGGTGCTTGTTGCGGGCGGCGACCTGACCGACGCCCAGGCGACCTTCGACCAGCGCACGAGCGAACCGGTCGTCAGCTTCAAGTTCAACACCTCGGGCGCGCGCAAGTTCTCGCAGGCCACGCAGGAGAATGTGGGGCTGCCGTTCGCGATCGTGCTGGACAACAAGGTGATCTCGGCGCCCGTCATCCGCGAGCCCATCACCGGCGGCCAGGGCCAGATCTCCGGCAGCTTCACCGTGCAATCGGCCAACGATCTGGCGATCCTCTTGCGCGCCGGCGCGCTGCCGGCGCCGCTCACCGTGGTCGAGGAGCGCACCGTCGGTCCCGGTCTCGGCCAGGACTCGATCGAGAAGGGCGAGCTGGCGGCCTATGTCGGCTCGATCCTGGTCATCATCTTCATGCTGCTGACCTACCGCCTGTTCGGGGTGTTTGCCAACATCGCGGTGGCCATCAACGTCGCCATGATCTTCGGCCTGCTGTCGCTGCTCAACGCCACGCTGACCTTGCCCGGCATCGCCGGCATCGTGCTCACCGTCGGCATCGCGGTGGACTCCAACGTGCTGATCTACGAGCGCATCCGTGAGGAGCTGCGCGGCGGCCGCAACGCGATTTCGGCGATCGACGCCGGCTTCAAGCGGGCGCTCGCGACCATCCTCGATTCCAACATCACCACCTTCATTGCCGCCGCGGTGCTGTTCTACATCGGCACCGGCCCGGTGCGCGGCTTTGCCGTGACGCTCGGCATCGGCATCATCACAACGGTGTTCACCGCCTTCACCATGACCCGGCTGATCGTCGCCGGGTGGGTGCGGTGGAAGCGGCCGCAGAGCGTGCCGATCTAGGAGCCTGATCGTGACTCACACCGTTCTCATCGGGCTCGGCGTCCTCATCGCCATTCTCACCGTGGTCGCGGCCCTCGGCCTGTTGCCGTCGCTGCGGATCGTCCCGGACAACACGCATTTCGACTTCACGCGCTTCCGCCGCATCAGCTTCCCGATCTCGGCGGTGCTGTCGATCCTGGCGATCACGCTGTTCTTCACTCACGGCCTGAATCTGGGCATCGACTTCAAGGGCGGCACGCTGCTCGAGGTGAAGGCGAAGTCCGGCACCGCCGATATCGCGGCGATGCGCACCTCGCTCGACGCGCTGGGCCTCGGCGAAGTCCAGTTGCAGCAGTTCGGCGGCCCCGCGAACGTCCTGATCCGCGTCGCGGAACAGCCGGGCGGCGACGTCGCACAGCAGCAAGCGCTGCAGAAGCTTCGTGGCGCGCTCGGCGACAGCGTCAGCATCGAGCGCGCCGAGGTGCTCGGTCCGCGCGTCGCCGGCGAGCT
Organism: Bradyrhizobium sp. TM233; assembly: GCF_036247965.1. Taxonomy (NCBI): domain Bacteria; kingdom Pseudomonadati; phylum Pseudomonadota; class Alphaproteobacteria; order Hyphomicrobiales; family Nitrobacteraceae; genus Bradyrhizobium; species Bradyrhizobium sp. TM233. The sequence goes on from NZ_BTIG01000008.1 coordinate 433,211, forward strand.
GCTCGCCTACGGCATGCTGGGTCTGATGCTCGCGATCATCGCGATCCTGATCTATCTCTGGTTCCGGTTCGAATGGCAGTTCGCGCTCGGCGCCATGATCGCCAACGTGCACGACATCGTGCTGACGATCGGCTTCATGTCGATCAGCCAGGTCGATTTCGACCTGACCAGCATCGCTGCGCTGCTCACCATTCTCGGCTATTCGCTCAACGACACCGTCGTCATCTACGACCGAATCCGTGAAATGCTGCGGCGCTACAAGAAGATGCCGATGCCGCAGCTGCTTAACGAGTCCATCAACTCGACGCTGTCGCGCTCGATCATCACCCACTTCACGGTAACGCTGGCGTTGCTGGCGCTGCTCTTGTTCGGCGGTCATGCCATCCACAGCTTCACCGCGGTGATGATGTTCGGCGTGGTGCTGGTCGGCACCTACACCTCGATCTTCATCGCGGCACCGATCCTGATCTATCTCGGCGTCGGCGAGCATCGCGAGGATGCGCCCGATACGGCACCACCCGCGAAGAAAAACAAGGCATGATCCGAACCGCATGCCCTCGCAGGAGTTTGCGAGGGCAGTAAGCCCATTCGGACGAAGCTCATGGCCGGCGATCCCAACGCACCGCATTTCCCGCGCTCGGCGCCGATCGAGGCCTATGGCAAGGGCGGCTTCGCCTTCGCCGGCATGTCGCATCGGGGCTCGCTGCTGTGCCTGCCCGACGCGATCTGGGCCTGGGACGTGACGGATCCCGCGAAGATCGACCGCTATTCGCTGGACCGGGTCTTCACGGCCGCCAACAGCATCGACACGCTCCTGATCGGCACCGGAACCGGGGTCTGGCTGCCGCCGCCGGCGCTGCGCCAGGCGCTCAAGGCGGTGAGGGTGGTGCTGGACACGATGCAGACCGGGCCCGCCGTGCGCACCTACAACATCATGATCGGCGAACGGCGGCGCGTCGCCGCCGCGCTGATCGCCGTCCCATGAGCAGCGCCACACCGCCGCCGGACAACGTTTCCTTCTGCGCCGATCTCGTGCGCAGCCACGACTTTCCGCGTTATGCCGCAACCCTATTCACGCCCGCCGCCGAGCGCCGCGCGCTGCTGGCGCTCTATGCCTTCAATGTCGAGATCGTCCGCGTCCGCGACCAGGTGAGCCAGCCTCTGCCCGGCGAGATCCGCTTCCAATGGTGGACCGATCTGTTCTCTGGCCTCGTCCACGGTAGCGCCGAGGGCAATCCCGTCGCGGCGGAGTTGCTGCGCGCGATCCGCGATTTCGACTTGCCGGTCGAGCCGCTGTCGCTGCTCGTCGACGAGCACCAGTTCGACCTCTACAACGATCCGATGCCGACCATGGCTGCGCTGGAAGGCTATCTGGCCGCGACCTCGTCCGCGTTGTTTGCTCTGGCAGCCCGGATCATGGCGCCGCCGTCGGAGGCGATCGAGCATCTCGCCCGTCATGCCGGGTTGGCGCAGGGCATCGTCCAGGTCATTGCAAACCTGCCGCGCGATGCCGCGCACCGGCAGCTGTTCTTGCCGCAGCAGCTGCTGGCGAGCCATGATTGCAACATCGAGGATGTGTTCGCCGGCAAGGAGACGCCGCATTTGCGTGCCGTGCTGGACCAGCTCGCGGGCGAAGCGAGGCAGCATCTGGCTGCGGCCCTGTCGTTGCTGGCGGAGGTGCCGGCAGCGGCTCGGGCGGCATTTCTGCCGCTTGGACAGGTGCGGGCCGACCTCAAGCTCCTGTCACAACCCGGGCGCAATCCGTTTACGCCGAGGCAATCGTCCCGGCTGCGCACGCTGTGGGCGCTGTGGCGGGCTTCGCGGTCGCGTGAGTTTACCAAATAGCGGCTGGCTTATCGCCTGAGCCGGCCAAATGCCCTATGCTGTCCTATGGCCGACTTGTCCCCAATCACGCCCTCCGATCTCAGCGGTTTGCCGGTCGCCCCAAGTGACATTGCTGCCGCCGCCGAGACGATCAGGGGCGCCGTCGTCGAGACGCCCTGCAGCTACAGCCGCACGCTGAGCAGCATCTGCGGCTGCGAGATCTGGCTCAAATTCGAGAACCTCCAGTTCACCTCCTCGTTCAAGGAGCGGGGCGCGCTCAACCGCCTCACCGCGCTGACGCCGGAGGAGCGCGTGCGGGGCGTGATCGCGATGTCGGCCGGAAACCATGCTCAGGGCGTGGCCTATCACGCCAAACGGCTCGGCATTCCCGCCACCATCGTCATGCCGGTCGGCACGCCCATGGTGAAGGTCGAGAACACCAGGCATCACGGCGCTGAAGTGGTCGTCACAGGCGCGACGCTGGAGGAGGCGGCCGCGTTCGCGCGAAGCCACGGCGAGGCCAGAAGCATGATCTTCGTCCACCCCTACGACGATCCCCTCGTGATCGCGGGGCAGGGCACGGTCGGGCTGGAGATGATGAGGGCCGTGCCGGAGCTCGACACGCTGGTCGTGCCGATCGGCGGCGGCGGCCTGATCAGCGGCATCGGCATCGCCGCGAAATCGATCAAGCCGTCGCTGCGTATCCTGGGCGTCGAGGCCTGGCTCTATCCCTCGATGTACAACGCCATCCATGCCGGCAATCTGCCGGCGCGCGGCGATACGCTGGCCGAAGGCATCGCGGTGAAATCGCCAGGCAAGATCACCACCGAGATCGTCCGCCGTCTCGTCGACGACATCGCGCTCGTCAGCGAAGCCGAGCTCGAGCGCGCCGTTGCGACCCTGATCTCGATCGAGAAGACGGTCGTCGAGGGCGCCGGCGCCGCCGGCCTTGCCGCGCTGATGTCCGATCCGTCCCGCTTTGCCGGCCAGAAGGTCGGTCTCGTCCTGAGCGGCGGCAATATCGACACGCGGCTGATCGCATCCGTCCTCACGCGCGAACTGGCGCGCGAGGGACGGCTGACCCAGCTCTCGCTCGACATTCCTGACAGACCCGGGCAATTGGCAGCCGTCGCGGCCCTTTTGGCCGAGGCCGGCGCCAACATCATCGAGGTCTCGCATCAGCGGACCTTCTCCGACCTGCCGGCCAAGGCCACGCTGCTGCAGTTGGTCATCGAGACCCGCGACAGCGCTCATCTCGATGAGGTGATGGCAAAGCTCAGCGCATCCGGATTGAGCGCGCGCTGCACCTGATCGGCGTGCTTCTATCGCGGCGCCAAGCCCGCGACGTGGCCGATCAGCCGATCGATCTCCGCTTCCGTGTTATAATAATGCGGCGATGCCCGCACGACATGCGGCAAGGAGCGAAGTTCGGCATCGATACGCGTGCTCGACGGATCCGAAGCGCCGATCGTGATGCCGGCTGCCGCGGCACTGGCGACAACGGCGTCCGCCTCGTGTCCGTCCATCGTGAAGCTGACGATGGCGCCCGGCGCGCGTCCGAGGTCGCGAATGGTGATGCCGGGAAGGGCCGCGAGACCGCTGCGAAGACGGCCGGCAAGCATGCGGCAGCGTTGTTCGATCGGCGCGATGCCGATTTCCATGGCGTAATCGACAGCCGCCCCCAACCCCAGCCGGGCTGCGTAGTTGTTCTCCCAGGTCTCGAAACGGCGCGCATCATCGCGAAGCCGATACTCATCGCGTGAGACCCAGGGCGCCGCGAAGTGATCGATCATCGGCGGCTCGAGCCGTTGCAGCATCGCGCGGCGAATGTAGAGAAATCCGGTGCCGCGCGGGCCGCGCAGGAATTTGCGACCCGTGGCCGACAGCATGTCGCAGCCGATGGCCTCGACGTCGACCGTCATCTGGCCGACCGCCTGGCAGGCGTCGAGCAGATAGGGAATGCCGTGCGCCCGCGCGATCTTGCCGATCGCCGCTGCCGGATTGACCAGCCCGCCATTGGTCGGAACCCAGGTGATTGCAATGAGCTTTACGCGTTCGTCGATCATGCGTTCGAGCATGTCGACGTCGAGCTCGCCCGTCGCATCGCTCGGCACGACGTCGATGGTCGCGCCTGTCCGCTTGGCGACCTGGAGAAAGGCGACATAGTTCGCCGCGTATTCCGCCTCGGCAGTGAGGATCCGGTCGCCCTCGGCAAACGGAAGCGCGTAGAACGCCATCTGCCAGGCGACCGTCGCGTTCTCCACGAGCGCGATCTCGTCGGGCACAGCATTCAGCAGACGCGCCACCGAGCCGTAGACCGCTTCGAGCCGGTCCGCCTCGCGATCGGCGGCGGCATAGCCTCCGATCTCGCTCTCCAGGTCGATGTGTTGCTTCATCGCCGCGACAACCGGCGCCGGCATCAGCGCTGCGCCCGCGTTGTGGAGATAGGCGTGCCGGCTAGTGGCTGGCGTCTCGGCACGAATTTTGTCGAGGTCGATCACTCACGCCCTCCGCTTCTTGCGATCTCGTGGATGAATTAGGCGCGTTGCCGAGCGTGAGCAAGATGGCTTTGGCTCGCCTCAGATGCAGAGGCCGAGCAGCTTGACGTGACAATTACTGGATTTCGGCTTGCTTGCAGGCGCAGCCTCCCGTTTCACGGCAACGAGGGGCTCCTTGTCCTTGTTCTTCTTGCCCTTGCCCTTCGGCTCGTAATCGCCCGCGATCACCATGGCCCAATAGGTGCGCTTGCCGCTGGCATTCCTGGCGCTGGCGATGCCGACGCGGGAGGCGTTGTGCAGCAACAGGTTCTTGCGGTGCCCGGACGAGTCGATCCACTGTCCGAGGGTCTTCTCGAAATTGTCGTAGCCGTACGCGATGTTCTCGGCGGCGCGGCCTGCGCCGGCGGGCGCGACGCGGCGGTTGAAGGGGCCGAGCGCGTCGTGGCTGAGGTCGTCCTTCGCCGCCATCGCGCGGGCCTGGTCCATGGCGATGCGGTCGAGGGTGGAATCGCGGACGACGCGGACTTCACCGTGCTTGAGGCGGAAGCCGGAGATCAGCTCGGCCGGGGACTCGGCCATTGCGGGCGCGGCCGCCAGCAGCAGAAGGCCGGCACTCATGCCGCCAACCACACGATGCATCATCGTCCCCCGAGTGCCCATGACCCCGCCGAGCCTGCCTTGTCCGACCGCTTCTCTATCGCCAATGTGGACGCTTCAAGGCGAGACCGCCTCTCAGCTCGTTGGCAGGTCCGCCTCGAAATTGAAGCGGTCGCGCAGGTTTTTGCGCTGTTCCAGGATGTCCTTGAGGAAAGCGCGGTCCTGGTCGTTCTTCATCATCGGCTCGATCAGGTCGAGCTGGTTCATGGCAACCAGTTGCAGGATCTCGGTGCGCGGCTTGCCGCTGGCGTCGCGTGGCAGCGCGTGCACCACCTGGATGTGCTCCGGCGGCTTCGGCCCCTTGGCGGCCGAAAGCTCGTTGCGCAGCTCGCCTTCGAGCGTGGCCTGGTCGGCTTCGACGAAGGCATAGAGCCCGACGCCGGAGCGGCGGTCGGCGAAGGCGACGATGGCGGTGTCGCGCACGGCCGGATTCTTGCGGATCAGTTCCGCCAGCACCGGTGCGTCGTTCACCAGCCTGCGGCCGCCGCCCTCGCGGTCGGTGAAGTTGAACAGGCCGCGCGTGATGGCACGATAGACCTTCTTGCCGGTGGCGAGCCACAGGCTGGCGGCGAACGACTTCTTCGCGAGGATTTTCCGCTCGCGCGGCGTCAGCGCCTCGGGCGCATAGGAGCGCTTGTGCTTGAGCAGATGCCGGAGATCTTCATAGGCGAGGATGCGATAGAGCCGGCCGCGCCGGTTGAAGCAGGCGGCGAGCTGGAAGTCGGTGACATAGGCGAGGCCGTCGCGGCCGACCAGCCAGTTCTGCTCCTTGGCAAGATCGTTGTGGCAGATACCGGCGCGGCGCAGCCGGCGCAGCGCCGTCTTGGCCGAACGGAAATAGGCGAGGTCGCCATGCGGCTTGGCCAGATGCAAGGCGGCGCCGTCGACGAAGCCGCGCACCAGCGCACGGCGTCCGGCCCACAGCAGCTCCGGACCAATGTTGAGGCCCTTGGCGAGCGCCAGCGCGCGCTTCTCGCGGGCGAACAGATGGCGCGCCAGGAGGAACGACCACCACGGCACCTCGTCGAGCCTGCGCAGCACGGCATCGACCTCGCCGCTGTCGCCGCGGAAGCGCCCCCGCTCGACGGTCGAGAACACGTCGCGCTTGAGCAGCACGCCCTCGGTCCAGCGCGCCGAGAGCGTCGCGGCGTCGTCTTTGGGGAGGCTCATCGCAAACTCACGCGGCTGCGGCAATGCGCAAATGATCGGCGATCCAGCGATCGAGATCGGCGAGTGCCAGCGCACTCATCGCCTGCTTCTTGGCCACCGTCTTCTCGTTGCCGCGCAGGCGTGTGCCGTCGGGCTTCTTCGTCGGCGCGGTCGCAAGCGGTGGGAACAGACCGAAATTGATATTCATCGGCTGGAACGAACGTGTGCCGGGCTCGATGGTCTCGATATGGCCGCCCGTGATGTGGCCGAGCAGCGATCCGAGCGCGGTCGTGCCCGGCGGGCTGACAAGCGTCTCGCCGCGCGCGTCCGCCGCTGCATAGAGACCGGCGATCAGGCCGACGCTGGCCGATTCCACATAGCCCTCGCAGCCCGTCATCTGGCCGGCGAAGCGCAACCTCGGCTGCGCGCGCAGGCGCAGCTGGCCGTCGAGCAGCTTTGGCGAGTTGAGGAAGGTGTTGCGATGCAGGCCGCCGAGGCGGGCGAATTCGGCCTTCTCCAGCCCGGGAATGGTGCGGAAGATGCGCTGCTGCTCGCCGTATTTCAGTTTCGTCTGGAAGCCGACGATGTTGTAGAGCGTGCCGAGCTTGTTGTCCTGGCGCAGCTGCACGATCGCGTAGGCTTTGGTCGTGGGATCGTGCGGGTTGGTGAGGCCGACCGGCTTCATCGGGCCGTGGCGCAAGGTCTCCGGGCCGCGCTCCGCCATCACTTCGATCGGCAGGCAGCCGTCGAAATAGGGCGTGTTGGTCTCCCACTCCTTGAACTCGGTCTTCTCGCCGGACGTTAGCGCGGCGACGAAGCCGTCATACTGCTCCTTGGTCATCGGGCAGTTGATGTAGTCCGCGCCGGTGCCGCCGGGGCCGACCTTGTCGTAGCGTGACTGAAACCAGGCCACCGACATGTCGATGGATTCGCGGTGCACGATCGGCGCGATCGCGTCGAAGAAAGCAAGCGCGTTCTCGTCGGTCAGCTCGCGGATGGCGTCAGCCAGTGGCGCGGAGGTGAGGGGGCCGGTGGCAACGATGACGTTGCTCCAATCGGCCGGCGGCAGGCCAGCAACCTCGCCGCGCGCGATCTCGATCAGGGGATGGTCGTTGAGCGCCTTGGTGACGGCCGCGGAGAAGCCATCGCGATCGACGGCGAGCGCGCCCCCGGCGGGCACCTGGTTGGCGTCCGCCGCGCGCATCACCAGCGAATCGAGCCGGCGCATCTCCGCATGCAGCAGGCCGACAGCGTTGTTGGCGGCGTCGTCCGAGCGGAACGAATTGGAGCAGACGAGCTCGGCGAGCCCGTCGGTGCGGTGCGCCTCGGTCATGCGGGTCGGCCGCATCTCGTGCAGCACCACGGGCACGCCGGCTTTCGCCACCTGCCAGGCGGCTTCGGAGCCTGCAAGGCCGGCGCCGATGACGTGCACGATGTTGGAATGAGGTCCTGTCATGGGGCGGACAGGTAGCGCTTTTCGGCGGGGAGTGAAATCGCCGAGATCGAGTTTTCTGTCGCTAGATACGACAACGCCCGCACGAGGCGGGCGCTATCGGTCCGTTCCGGTGGAGGGCTGAACGATATCAGCCCTGATACTGACCGGCGGCAACGCGCGGGATGTCCGAGCGATCGAGGCCGATATCGGCCAGTTCGCGATCGCTGAGCTGGGACAGCTCGGCAACATTGCGCTGATAGTCCCGGAAGGCCTGGATCATGCGGATGAGCGAGAGCAGCATTGGTAGTCTCCTGTAGTTCGATTCAGCCCTTGCCCGGGCCGCATCGTTGAAATGAATATAGGGGAGAGTGGTGCAGTGCGAAAGTTCCGATGTTGCGATGCAGCTAAGCGACCAGCGCATATCGAGAGTAAGGAACGCTTAACCTCTCGCCAGCCTCGCCCAAGGCTTCGGCTGTATGGATCGAATCTAGCGACAAATGCCCGTGTAATCACGGGTTTAAGGGCAATCGATTGATCTCGATCATAGCCGAAATAAGTTGCGTACCTGTCGCCGGCAAGTCGAGCGATCAGCGTCTACACCCAAGTCCGGCATGCGTGATTCGCATGAGAAGGACGTTGTTGTTATGAATATTGATTCACTTTTGTTGAGATCGGCTGGAGGGTCAGGAGGGGTCCCGACAGCCTTGGCCGGACAGATTTGGCGGCGGAATGCGGCGGAACGACCCCCTCACGCATAGATCGCGCAGCGCGCACACGCCAAGGGTGTGGCGATGATTGCCAGGATGTAATGAAAATCAGAAATTCCGCATGCGGCTCTGCGTGGCGCGCAACATCACGCAATTCTCGCGAGGAATTTATTGCGGCAAGTTGCCGCGTCCGGAGGAAAGTCATGTTGCAGATTCCGGCAATGTCGCTGGGTCTGTCCCAAGATCAAGAGAAGGAAGGTAACGTCATGACGAAGTTACTCGGGGTTATCGCAATCGCCGCCGTCGCGTTCGCCGTCGCGCCGGCCCAGGCCGCCAAGCACGCCACGGGTGGTTGCAGCTCGGCCAACCTGGAGAAGACGGAGACCGCGATCGAGAACATGGCCGACGGTGATAGCAAGTTTGTGGCGCAGAAGGAGATCGCGGCTGCGCAGGATTCGCTGCTCAACGGCAAAATGGGCGCATGCGGCGCGCATCTGAACAAGGCGATGCACGCCACCATGGGCAAGTGATGGGTAGGTAGACGCACAAGAGAGGGCCGGTCGCCGGGCGATCGGCCCTACGCGTTTGTTGATGGGTGTTTAAGGGGCGCGCGCCAGCTGGGTGGCGAAATAGGCGACCGTCTTGGAATAGACCTCGCTCTTGTTCCACTGCTGCAGCACCGCGAAATTCGGACTGCCCGGCTGCCAATCCTTGCCCTTCTGCCAGCCATAGCCGGCGAGATAATTGGCGGTGGAGGCGAGCACGTCGGGTGCGTTGTGCAGGAGGTCGCGCTTGCCGTTGCCGTCGAAATCGACGGCGTATTTCATCCAGGACGACGGCATGAACTGGGTCTGGCCGAGCTCGCCGGCCCAGGCGCCCTTCATCTCGGCTGGTGCGAGATCGCCGCGCTGGACGATGCGCAGCGCGTCCAGCAGCTCGGCGCGAAACTGCTCCGCGCGCCGGCAATCATAGGCCAGTGTTGCGAGCGAGCGGATCGTGGCGAACTTGCCGGTGTTGACGCCGAAATCGGTCTCCAGACCCCAGATCGCGACCAGGACCTCGCCGGGAACGCCATAGGCCTGCTCGATGCGCGATAGCACGGAGCCGTATTGCTTCATCATGTTGGAGCCGCGTTGCATGCGCGGCGGCACCATGCGGCCGGAAAACTCCTCGAAGGTCTGGGTGAAGACCTTTTGCGAGCGGTCGCGGTTGAGCACGCTCTGATCGAGCGTCACGCCGGCGAGCCCCGATGCAATGGCCTGTTGTGAGATGCCCTTGGCCGCGGCGTCGGTTTTGAGCTCCGCAAGCCAGGCATCGAAATTGCCCGAGCCGCAGGCAACCGCGGCGAACGCTGGCTGGGCGGACAGGATTGACGCGGAGAGGGCGAAAGCTGCGAGAGCGAGACGAGAAATCGTCGAGGTCATTCGAGGTAATGAATTCCGTGAAGCGATCTGACAGGCCGGCGCAATCTCGGTCGGAACCGCGGCCAAAGCAAGGCGTAGCATTGGCCGCGATCCTGCCCGAACCAGGGCAGGATCGCATGTCACGATATCGTCAGGCGTCCGTCCTGTTGCGCCAGGGGAAGAGGTTGGCCGGGAAGTCGGCAGCCGGCTTGCGCGGACGATGCGGCGGGGGCGGCACCGGACGTGCACCGGGCTCCGAGACGATCACCTTGCGGTAGAGATGCCAGGTGGCATGGCCGAGCAGGGGGATCACCACGGCAAGGCCGAGGAAGGCCGGGATCGTGCCGAGCGCGAGCAGCACCGCCACGATCACGCCCCAGGCCGCCATCGGCACCGGGTTCCTCGCGACCACGCGCAGCGAGGTGCTCATCGCCTCGAACGCGCCGGCATGGCGGTCCAGCATCAACGGAAACGATACGGCGCTGATGCAGAGCGCGGCGAGCGCGAACAGGAAGCCGGCGCCGCAGCCGACCACGATCAGCCACCAGCCCTGCTGCGTCGTCAGCACGCGCGTCATGAAGTCCGAGATGCCGCTCACGCCCTCATAGCCGAACGCCGCGACATAGATCGCCTGTGCGGTCGCAACCCAGGTCACGAACAGGGCGAGCAGCAATGTGCCGAGGCCGAGCATCGCCCCGAACGAAGGCGAGCGCAGCACCTCCATCGCATCCCAGGCGCTGGCTTCCTCATAGCGTTCGCGCCGGCTGGAAAGCTCGTAGAGACCGAGCGCTGCGAAGGGGCCGATCAACGCAAAGCCGGCGGCCAGCGGAAACAGCAGCGGCAGTACCGAATAGCCCATCACCACGCGGGCGAGCACGAGGCCGAGCACCGGGTAGATCACGCAGAGGATGATGGCGTGACTCGGAACGGCCTTGAAATCTTCCCAGCCGCGCCTGAGTGCATCGTGCAGATCGGACAGCTGGATGGTTCGGATCACCGGTCCAGGCGCATCCGCGGTCTGGGCCATCGTGGGGACATTGCCCTGGTAGAGTGTGGCCATGGTCGCTAGCTCCCTTGCCAAGCGGCCGAATCCGGCGCCGGCAAACGGCGCGAGCGGCCGCCATTCTGAGTTTCGCGATTCCGACCAGACGCGAATTCCGGATGGCATCGCGAGCTGAAGTGCAACCGTACGCCTATTTCCGAGTCCTGTCCCTCACGCTTGGGTGAAATTCGATGCCGCAGCGCAACTCGACGGTGTCATTCGGTCGTCATTTCGCCGCAGATAAGCTGATGCTGCGTGTTGGCTCGCGGAACTTTGCGGGCGCTACGCAGTAACTTGGTCTATAAGTGCCACTCAAGGCCCTTCCAACGGATCCTTTTCGGGGAGCAGACATGAGCATTTTCGGGAAAATCATGAGCGCGATCTTCGGCAGCCAGCCGGCCTCCGCCGCGCCCGCTGGCGGCGCAGCTTCGCCTGCTGGAGCCGCGCCCGGCGCTTCGGCGCCGGCCGCCGCACCCATGGCCGCGGTCGATGTGGCGGCAATCGTCGACAAGGCGGTGGCTGCGCACAAGGGCGAGAAGCTGGAATGGCGTACCTCGATCGTCGACCTCATGAAGGCGCTCGACATCGATTCCAGCCTTGCCGCGCGCAAGGATCTCGCCAAGGAGCTCGGCTACAGCGGCGACATGAACGACTCGGCCAGCATGAACGTCTGGCTGCACAAGCAGGTGATGTCCAAGCTCGCCGCCAATGGCGGCAAGCTGCCGCCGGAGATCAAGCACTGACCGCAAACACTGACCGAACGCCGGTCGTGTCGTAAGGGCCCGCGGTCGCGCGGGCCTTTTTGCTTTCAGACGACCAGATCCGCATCCTCCGGGTGCCTGTCGAGATAGTCGACGACGAAGCCGCAGCCGGCGATCACCTTGCGGCCGTCGCGCCGGATCAAATCCAGCGCGCCCTTGATCAGCTCGGAGGCGATGCCGCGGCCGCGCAGCGCGCGGGGCGTCTCGGTGTGGGTGATGATGACCGCCGTCGGGGTCAGCCGGTAATTGGCGAAGGCGACCTCGTTGCCGACATCGAGTTCGAAGCGGCTCCTGTCCTTGTTGTCCCGTACCGATGCCACCATGCAAGATCCTTCCGACGTGCGTCTGACGCGTTGATCTAGGAGCTCGTCCCAGCCCTTGGCAAGGCGCGGCCATGGGAGCTTGCAGCACGGCAGATATCTGCAAACGCGCGTACCTGTAGCTGCAGCGCAGTATGAGACGTCATCCCTGGCGAACACCACGCCAGCTCCAATAATTGCCGAGACCGCTCTTGCAAGTTCCATGGCGGCTCCCACGTCTTCTCAAGGACATACGTCCGAATGCGGCCGGCAGGGTCGCCTAGACGTTCGGAGTGTCGTGCCGCCAGCCGCCGGCGTGTGCCTCTGTCACAGGAGGGTACGATGTCGGACTTTGGTTTCTTGAAGACTCATCGAACATGGGAAGACTGGTGCGGGATGCTGCTCGGCGCGCTCATCGTGGCTTCGCCGTGGTTTCCCATCCAGGATCAGGCGGCAATTACCGGAAACCAGACGGTGGTCCTGAATGCGGTCACAATCGGCTTGGTCGTGTTCGGCATCAGCCAGCTCGAATACGTCGCCTTGCAGCGCTGGCAGGAGGTGACGACGATCCTCGTCGGACTGTGGCTCATCGGCTCGCCTTACGCCCTCGGCTATTCCGGTGACGGTTTTCTTCGCATCTATCACACGAGCCTCGGAGCGGTGCTGGTCCTGCTGGGGGTACTCCAGCTGTGGCAGGACTGGGACCTGAATGACCAGGACATGCTCAGGCACGGATGACCGGCCGCAGATCCCGCAGGCCCGCTGGCTACAGGCGGCGGGCCTGTGCTCTCACCTCGCCACGAGGTCGGAATAGTCCGGATGCTTTTCGATCCACGCTTTCACGAACGGGCATTGCGGGATCACCTTCAATCCGGCGGCGCGGACCTGGTCGAGCGCGCCTTGCACCAGCTTCGAGCCGACGCCCTTGCCGCCGAGCTCCTTCGGCACGTCGGTGTGCTCGAACGTGATGACGTTGCCGTCGAGCTTGTAATGCTCGGTCGCAACATGACCTTCGACCTCGAGCTCATAGCGGTGATCGGCCCTGTTGTTGATGACGTCGCTCATGTCGTCTCCGCTCAGCTCTTCAGCGCGTTCGTCAGCATCTTGCGGATCGACCAGGCTTCGCCGTCGGAGGAGCCCTTGATGTCGTCGATCCGCCAGCTATTCGCCTCGCGCACGAAGTCGTAACGCACGATGAGGTCGGCGGGTTTCCGGTCGTTGTGGTGACCGGTGATGGTCACCGCGATCGTCGCCTTGTCGGCCTCCATCTTCTCCGCGTCAATCTTGAACGATTTCACGTCCGGTTCCTGCGAATTGGTGACCGGATCGAAATCGACCGGCCCGACGTCGCCCTTCGGTGTATGCGCATCCGACCTGGCCCACAGCGCGACCAGCGCCTTGGAGAGATATTTGCTCTTGGCCGCCTTGGTCTCGATGACGAAGGCGCCGCCGCCATCGCCCTTGCCCTTGGCCGCGCGGGTGTAGATCGCAGTCAGGATCGCGGCGGGATCGCTCGTGGCAGGGGTCTCGGCGAAGGCGGGAGCAACGCCTGCGAGCAGAGCGGCGGCGACGAAGGTCCGACGGGTAAGCATGGAATGTCCTGGAGAAATGTTCTGGAGAGGACGGCATGCGAGAGCAGGCCGAGGCGGCCGGCGGCGCGTATCTCAGTAGAGCGATGCAAAGGCGGTTCGGTTCAATCGGCCGCTTTGGCGAGCCTGGAATCTTCGGGCTGCTGCGGCGGGCGCAGGCACCCCTGGCAGATGACCAGGGAGCGGTTGACCCTGGCATCCTGGTCGGCCTCGCTGGCATCCTGCGCCTGCCACCATTCCTTCGACTGAGGCTGAAGTCCGGCCTGCGATGTGTTGCGCTCGGATCGGGCCGCGGTCCGTGCTGGTTGTGCGGCTGTCCGCGGCCGATTGGGATCCTCGCCGGCGCCGTCCCAGGCATAACGCGCAGGCTTGAAGGCGGGATCGGAGGCCAGATGCGCCTGCGGCGCCACGGCACATCCGGCGAGCGCCAGCGACAACAGGAGGAAGGCGGGCGCTTTGAGCATGATGCGGCACTCTGTACGCGAGAACTGACGAAGGTTGCGCCGATCATGTTTAAAATTCTCTGAACGATCGCGGCCGCGCCGGCGACAAACGCGCATGCGCTATTTGATGTTTCTGCTCGCTCTGTTCGTCTCCGCCGCGCGCGCCGAGGATGCAAAGCCGTTCAATCCGTCCGACTATCCGGCCGGCGTGCAGAAGGCGCTGCGCTACGCCAACGAGGAGTGCACCAGCCAGGACGGCGGCGAGGTGACCTTTGCGCCTGATACGGTGCGCAAGATCGACCTGACCGGTGACGGCCGCGACGACTACATCGTCGATTTCCAGGACACCAAATGCGGCGATCGCGAGACGACCTATTGCGGAACTGGCGGATGCGTCATCAACATCCTGGTGACGCTGCCGGACGGCAACGTTCGCCCGGTGTTTGAGGGCTATGTCCGCAGCTACAGGATCATGGCCCCGCCGGTGAAGCGCGGCGCTGCACGCACCGTCCGCTTCGATCTTCATGGCAGCTTCTGCGGCGGCTTTGGCCCGCAGGCCTGCGTCAAGCAGAAGGCCATCACGGCGACGCCGTTTGCGTTCAGGCAGCCGTAGGGGAGCCGTGCATCCGGCGGCCTTGCAGGGGCGCGGGCGATGGCGATAAATGGGCCGCCAAGAGCCGGCGGCCAGCACGCCGTCCGCCCTCGAAGAGGAATCCCCATGCAGCCCCTGCGCATGTCCCGCCGCGTCATGAATCTCGCTCACATGCTGACCCAGAATGCGCGGCGGCATGGCGCGCGTCCCGGTTTCGTCTGGGGTGACAAATCCTGGACCTGGCGGCAGATCGATGCGCAGGTCTCGGCGCTGGCGGCGGCGCTCGCCGCGCGTGGCATTGCCAAGGGCGACCGTATCCTCGTCCACTCCAAGAATGGCGACGAGATGATCTTCTCGATGTTCGCCGCGTTTCGGCTCGGCGCGGTCTGGGTGCCCACCAATTTCCGCCTGATGCCGGATGAGGTCACCTATCTCGCAGAAGCTTCCGGCGCCAAGGCGTTTCTGTGCCATGTCGATTTTCCCGAGCATGCGGCGGCGGTGAAGGGCGGTGCGCTGGAATTCACCTGGAGCGTCGACGGCAAGGGTGCGTTTGGCGAGACATCGGTTGCGGAGGCCATTGCCTCGCAGGCCGGCGCCAATGTCGCCAATGTCGCCGTCGAGCACGACGATCCCTGCTGGTTCTTCTTCACCTCGGGCACCACCGGTCGGTCCAAGGCCGCGGTGCTCACCCATGGCCAGATGGGCTTTGTGATCACCAACCATCTCGCCGATCTGACACCCGGCGTCACCGAGAATGACGCCTCGCTGGTGGTGGCGCCGCTGTCGCATGGCGCCGGCGTGCATCAACTGGTGCAGACCGCGCGCGGCGTGTGCACCGTCTTGTTGCCGACCGAGAAATTCGACATCAACGAGGCGTTCCGTCTGATCGAGACGCATCGGGTCGCCAATCTCTTCACCGTGCCGACGATCCTGAAGATGATGGTCGAGCACCCCGCCGTCGACAAATACGATCATGCCTCGCTGCGTCACGTGATCTATGCGGGTGCGCCGATGTATCGCGAGGATCAGAAGACGGCGCTGAAGAAGCTCGGCAAGGTCATCGTGCAGTATTTTGGCCTCGGCGAGGTCACCGGCAACATCACCGTGCTGCCGGCGGCGCTGCACGATCCCGAGGACGGCCCGCACGCCAAGATCGGCACCTGCGGCTTCGAGCGCACCGGCATGCAGGTCTCGATCCAGGATGATGAAGGCCGCGAGCTCGCGGCCAACCAGAGCGGCGAGATCTGCGTGATCGGGCCGGCGGTGCTCGCCGGCTATTACGACAATCCCGAAGCCAATGCGAAGGCGTTTCGTAACGGCTGGTTTCGCACCGGCGACCTCGGCCACATGGACGAGGAGGGCTTCGTCTACATCACGGGCCGCGCCTCCGACATGTACATCTCCGGTGGCTCCAACATCTATCCGCGCGAGATCGAGGAGAAGATCCTGACGCATCCCGCGGTCGGCGAGGTCGCCGTGCTCGGCGTACCCGATGCGACCTGGGGCGAGGTCGGCGTCGCCGTGTGCGTGGCGCGTGCCGGCGAGAAGGCGGTGAGCGAAGCCGAAATGGCGGCGTTCCTCTCGCCGAAGGTGCCGCGCTACAAGATGCCGAAGCGGTTCTTCTTCTGGGAGGCCTTGCCGAAGTCGGGCTATGGCAAGGTGCCGAAGCGCATGGTGCGCGACGAGCTCGAGGCGCGCGGGCTGCTCGATCTCGACAAGACCAAGGCGGGCTGAGCGCAGGTGATGCGGAGTATCAAGCAGCCGGGCGCGCCCATCGCGGAACGCATCCAATGGGTGGAGGCGAGGGGGCGCGCCTTCTCGTTCACGCTTCAGGCAGGTCTGCCACTGCTGGATGCCGTGCGGCGCGGCTTTGCGGCCGAAGGTTTTACGAGTGGCGTGCTCAACTTCCGGCATGGCGCCCTCGGGCCTCTCGCCTATGTGATGCCGGCGCTGTCGAGGACGGGCGAGAACGCCGCGTTCTACAGCGACACGTACCGGCCCGGCGGCGTGACGCGTACGAAGCTCGGCAGCATGACGCTCGGCATGCGCGACGGCGCGCCGTTCTTTCACTGCCACGGGCTCTGGACCGAGGCGGACGGCAAAGTGAGCGGCGGCCACATGATGCCTGATGAGACCATCGTCGCCGAGCCGTTCGAAGTCGAGGCCTTCGGCCTCGATGGCGCGATGTTCACCGCCGAGCCCGATCCCGAGACCAATTTCAAGCTGTTCGGGCCGGTGGCCGCCGCGCGCACCGGCGCGCGCACGACGAGCCGTGCTTTCGCGCTGCGGCTGCGGCCCAACCAGGATTTTGCCGGCTCGCTCGAAGAGTTCTGCCGCGCGCACGGCATCGCGCGCGCGAGGGTTCACGGCGGCGTCGGCTCGACCATCGGTGCGCGTTTCATCCATGGCGGCGTGACCGAGCCGTTTGCCACCGAGCTGGCGGTGACGGCCGGGATGATCGCGCCCGGGCACTCCGATGCGCTCGAAGCAGCGCTCGACGTCGCGCTGGTCGACTACACCGGCGGCATTGCCGAGGGACGCCTGGTCCGCGGCGACAATCCCGTGCTGATGACCATGGAGCTGGTGCTCGAGGTGTCGGGCTAGTATCGGCGAGCGATCATCAGTGAGCGCGCAATTTGG
Organism: Bradyrhizobium sp. TM233; assembly: GCF_036247965.1. Classification (NCBI taxonomy): domain Bacteria; kingdom Pseudomonadati; phylum Pseudomonadota; class Alphaproteobacteria; order Hyphomicrobiales; family Nitrobacteraceae; genus Bradyrhizobium; species Bradyrhizobium sp. TM233. The sequence goes on from NZ_BTIG01000008.1 coordinate 450,250, forward strand.
CGATCGCCAAGTACGTGGATTCACTCATCTTCGATAGGCCTGAGCTCGATCCTTGAAACAGGTTGAGCAAGGGAGATTGAGCCTGGCCGGTGCTCTGGTTGTTCTTGATGTCATACATGGCGGAGAACCGGTTCAGCAGCTTCGCGACTTTCGCGGGGTCGGACAGATCCTTGACCTTCATGAACCTGTCCACGTACTTGGCCTGCTGGTCGATCGGCATCGCCGCCATCTGATCAGGTAGATTGAAGGTGGTCCTGAACACCTCCGAAAGAGCCTTGTCGGCAAGGATGTCGTATGGCGACGTGATGTCCGCCGCCTTGCGCTGGAAATAGAGCGCCAGGCGTACGCCGGGATTGGTTTCGCCTTGCTGCTGCTCGAGGCTTTGCTGGACATAACTTGCCTGTGTGTCCCGCAATTGATCCCGCCTCTGGGGACCCATCATCGGCAGGCGCGCGACGTTGCCCTTGCTGTCGAAATTGAACGACGCCACGATGTCGGCAAAGCGAGGATCGCTCTGCGTGTTGGCGAAGCTCTTGGGATCGTTCAGATCGGAGGCGAAGATCTTCTTGAGGAAATCGGTGCTGACCTTGCTAGGGTTCAAGCCCTTGGCCAGGAGAACCAGGTCGACCATCGGCCTGTTTGCCAGAAGATCGGAAACGCTGTCGATGCCGGCGATCGCCTCCTGATAAGCCGTCGCGTCCTTGGCGGCTTGTGCCCGAACCGCCGCCTGCTGCTTGGTGCTCAATGTGCTTGCGCTCTTCACCGCTTGAACGACGTAGTCCCTTGCAATCTGGAGGACTTCAGCAGCGTCCTGCGCCAACAGGGGGGTCGTCAGATTGCCTTTTGCATCGAAGTTGAACGCGCGTGCGAGCTGAACGTATCGATTGTCCTTGAGAGTATACACGTAGCTCTTGGGATCGCCGAGGTCACTTTCGAGGACGGCCTTGATGGTCGTCTGCGAGACCTTTTTCGGGTCGAGGCCGACGGCGCCGAGCGCAAAATCGTACACGCTTGGCGTCGATACGAACGCGTCGACCGAATTGAGTTTGAGGATGGCCGTTCTGAATTGTTTGATTGCAGAGGCTTCGCTCAGCGGGCTTGCCGCCGAATAGACCGCGGCCTTGCTGTCATCGAACCGCTTCTTCGTGAGTGCGATATTTGCGGCTGTCTGCGCGGGCGTACCTGCCGGAAGCGACCCGTCGGGCAAGAACTCGAACGCGCCGGCCATATCCACAAATCCGCCGATCGTTGCGATCTGGTCGTTGAGACTGGAGATGCTGTTCCTATACGTCTCCAGGTGATGCTTCTCGACCAGGATCTGGACTTGCAGCTGAGGCACGTTTGCGCCCGGTTGCGCGAGCTGGGCCGTGTAGCTGGCGATATTCGAGTTGGCCGTGCTGGCGTCTGACTGCGCTTGGGCGCGCGCTGCGTTGAGGCCACCCAGCTGGGACGCGAAGGTGGTGTTGACGTAGCTGTTCGGATCGGATGGGTCGCTGCGCAGGACCTGGCTGATCGTGGCCGGCGGCCACTTGCTTTCGTCGATCCCGAATGCCGAATAGACATAATTGCGAAGGCGATCGTTGTTCAGGATCGCGTCCGCGCTGCTGATGTTGCCGATCTGGGCGCTGTAGTAATTCGAGTCGCTGGCGAGTGCATTGACCTGGCTCTTCTTGGTCGCCGTGTACAGACCGATCATCTCGTCGGTCTGGTTGTCCGACTGGGCAACCGGCGCTGCAGCGTCGTTGAAGGAGAATGCCGCGGCAAACTCCCGGTAGCGCTTGTCGACCAGCTTGTTGACGAAGCTCTTGGCGTCGTTGAGGTCGCTCTCCAGCACTTTCTTCATGAAGGCGTTGGCGTATGCCATGTCTTCCAGCCCGTATGCCTTCAGCGCATAATGATACAGGCGATAGTCCTTCATGAGTTCGTCGACGGTCTTCACCTTGCCGATGTGGGCCTTGTAATAGGCGGCCTCCCGCGCGACGTCGGGTTGCTGTTCGACCCGGGTCAGGGACTGCTTGAGATTGCGCGTGATGTAGTTGTAACCGAAATACGTTGATACCATCGCGCATTCCTCGCGGCTTCTTGTCGTCCCGGACGTCCGTCAATCATTGCGGGGTCGCGAGCAGGGGAGCCGGCCTCATGCCAGCAGGCAGTGCGTTTCCTTCGGGCCATTTCGGCTTACAATCTGAAGTTTTAACTTATCTCCCGGTGACGTAAGCCGAGTTTGTTTCGAGTTGTTTCCATATGTTTCTAAAATGCAGCTTACGCGGAGGTTGTGTTCCTGATATGTTCCGATCGAAAGATCGGTCGCAATCAAGTGGAGACGGGGTATGAGCCGGAGAGGTCACCGCACGATCAACCTGCCGGCGCCGTATCTGAAGCGGGTCTGGCTCGACCCTTCGAAAATTCACGATCGCGAGGCCTATCCGTTTTGCCTGCCCATCTTCCCGGATGAGTTCGAGCTCAATTTCGACGCGCCCATCACCATCATCGTCGGTGAGAACGGCACCGGGAAGTCGACGATCCTCGAGGGCATCGCATCGCTTGCCGGCTACGACGATGCCGGTGGCGGCAAGGGTTACATGCCGGTCGATCACTCCGAGGCGCGCGAGAAGATGGGCGGGCAGCTCGGCAAGGCCCTGCGCGCGAGCTGGCTGCCGAAGATCAGCAATGGCTGGTTCTTTCGTGCCGAGAGCTTTTTCTCGGTCGCGCGGTATCTGGACAAGGCCGCGCGCGATGCCGGTCAGGTCGGTCCCGATTTCCTGTCGCACTCCCACGGCGAAGGCTTCCTGCGCTTCTTCGAGGAGCGCTGTCAGCGCCAGGGCATCTTCATCTTCGACGAGCCGGAATCGGCGCTGTCGCCGGCGCGCCAGATCGAGTTCTTGAAGCTGCTGCGGCGCATGGAGGACTCCCGGATCTGCCAGGTGATCATGGCGACGCATTCGCCGATGCTGATGGCGTATCCCAACGCGCGGCTGCTGCGGCTCGGGAAATACGGCCTGGAGCCGGTGACGGTCGAGGAGACCGATCACTACCGGCTGATGCGGGAGTTTTGCGCAGACCCGCGCGGGTTCGTTGAAGCGACGCTGGCGGAATAGCCGAGCGTGTCTGACGGCTGTTCGCTCCGCCGTCATTGCGAGGAGCCCTTGCGACTTGCTGTGGGTGGCGTGGGCCCCGGCTCTGCTGCGCATCACTTCGTGCTGCGCCGCGTCCGGGGCACGAGACTGTCGGTGAAGGTCTGGCACAGGCTTTCATCCTCGCGGCACATCGTGCCCGAGCTTTGCGTCCGTTGCCGCCCTCTGAGAACGCCGAGGGCGCAGGGAAGGCCGGGTGCCGGCTGGCACCCGCGGTCCACTGTGCGAAACCTGCGTGACAAGAAGCTGCACAGCGGCATACAGGTGAAGCCAAACATCCGGCCTTCCCTGCGCAGTGGGTTTACGGCTTATGTCGTGCTCTCCCCGGGGAGCGTTGCACTATTGCCCCCGTCGCCTCGCGGATAGCCGATGCATGTGCCCGGTTGGGCTGCCTACATCACCGCAAGACTTGGCGCACAGACCCCGGGCGCCAGGACCACACGATTTTGCCGTACGCAGGCTGCACCGGTCGTGTGCGCGCCGGTCCTTGCTCACGGTGTGACCCGCCCTGCAAACCACCTTCGCGCCGACGCAGCCCGCGTCCACCACGTCCCATCCCGCGTTCGTGACGATCGCGATGCGCCCCTCGGCCCGGGACGGGATGGGTGTCGTATACGATAATCCGAACTTCTGATAAAGAGAAATATTTTTGCGCGGCGGCGTTGACCCGTCCATGGGTGTTTTGCCCGCCGGGCCGCGCAACAGCTTGTGGGGTGCGCCGAGCTCCGCCGCAACGGCGCCACGAACCGGTCTCCCCTCGGCCCCAAAATGCGCTAGGATGACCGCAGCGCGCATTCCAAGTCGCGCACGATCAACTGGACGTATGAGGAAACGAGATGAGGGTGACGATTGGACGGCGCACGGCCATGGCTGCGGCGCTGGCTGTAATTGGGGCGGCAGGCTTGACGGCGACCTTCGGCCCGGCTTTTTCGCCGGCGGCCTGGGCGCATGGGCCGACCCGGCAGAAGGTGCGGGAATCCATCGAGATCAACGCGCCGCAGGACAAGGTCTGGGCCGCGATCCGCAACTTCCAGGACATGGGCTGGCTTCCGCCTGTCACCAAGACCACGGGCGAGAAGGGCAACGAGATCGGCGCGACGCGCCAGCTGACGCTGACGGGCGGGGCGACTGTCGATGAGGAGCTCTACAAATACGAGCCCGACATGATGAGCTATTCGTACCGGATCACGAAGGTCGACGTGAAGGTGCTGCCGGTGACCAATTATTCCTCGACGTTGACGGTGTCTCCGGCTTCCGACGGCAAGTCCAAGCTGGAATGGGCCGGGGCATTCTACCGCGGCTTTCCCAACAACGATCCGCCGCCGGAGCTGAGCGACGAGGCCGCGGTGAAGGCGGTGAGCGGGCTCTACAAGACCGGTCTCGAAGCGCTGAAGAAGAAGATCGAGAGCGGTAGCTGATCGTGCGGATGCTGGTTCTGGCGGCGCTCGCCGCCAGCCTTTGCCACGCCGGCCTTGGCAGCGCGGCTGCCGAGGAGGCGTTCGTCACCAACCAGCTCAGCGACGATCTGATGGTCGTGGATCTCGCCGCCGCGCGTAGCGTCGCGACCATCCCGATCGGCGGCAAGCCGGCCGGCGTCGCCGTCAGCGCTGACGGCCGCTTTGCCTATGTCACGAGCCCCGACGCCAAGGCGGTGACGGTGGTGGACGCGGCGACCCGGCAGGTGGCGGGGCGGATCGAGGTCGGCGGCGGGCCGCTCGGCATTGCTGTGGCGCCCGATGGCAAGACGGTCTATGTCGCCGACTGGTATGCGGCTGCGGTGCGGGTGATCGACGCCGCGAGCCGCAGCGTCACCGCCAGCATCGCGGTCGGTGCCTCGCCGTCGGGCCTGGCGGTGACGCCTGACGGCAAGTTGCTGCTTTCGGCGGACCGCGACGACGACAGCGTGTCGGTCGTGGACACGGCGACGCGTCAGCGCAAGGCGACGATCAAGGTCGGCACCCGTCCGTTCGGCGTCACCATCGATGCCGAGGGCAAGCGCGCCTACACCGCCAATGTCGGCTCCGACGACGTCTCCGTGATCGACATTGCCGCTGGCCGCGAGGTCGGCCGCGTGCCGGTTGGCATGCGCCCTTATGCGGTGGCGCTGACGCTGGGCCGGGGCTTCGTCACCGACCAATATGGCGGCACCGTCAGCGTGTTCGACGTTGCCACCCTCAAGCCGGTGAAGCGCATCAATGTCGGCGACTATCCCGAAGGCATCGCTGCGACCGCCGACGGCAAGCGCGTCATCGTCGCGTGCTGGGAGAGCAACACGCTTGATATCATCGACGCGACTGATCTGAAGGTGATCGGCGAGATCAAGACCGGCGACGGCCCGCGCGCGTTCGGCGCGTTTTTGCGCAGGACGGAGTAGGGCCGCGTAGGGTGGGTTAGCTTTGCGGCTGCGCAAAAGCGCAGTCGGAAGGCGTAACCCACCTCTTTGGTTTCCGTGGAGACAGAAAGTGGTGGGTTACGCTGACGCTAACCCACCCTACGAGACCGAGCCAGCGTCGGAGCAATCTCCTCCATCCGCTCGAACACATGATCCGGCCCGTGCGCCCGCAGCGCCGCCGGGGCCGCATAGCCCCAGCACACCGCGCCGCAGGCAATGCCCACCGCGCGCGCTGCCTCGATGTCACGGACCTCGTCGCCGATCGCGATGACCTGGTTTGGCTCCACGCCGGCGCGGCGGATGACGCGGCGGAATTTCGCGGGCTTGCCGAACAGCGATGCCGAGCAGTCGAAATGCGAAAACAGCGCGGCGGCCTCGCCAAGTTTTTCGCGCGCATTGGCCTCGCTGTCCGACGTCACCAGCGCGAGCTGCACGCCGTCGTCCGCCAGCGTCCGCAGCATGGTCTCGCCCCCCGCAAACAGCGGGATCTCGCTAGCTGCCTCTCCCTTCAGCCGCCGCGCATGCCGCGCGATTGCCGGTAGCTTCCACAAGGGTACTTCAAGGTGGCTGAGGATCTCGCGCGTCGAGGCGTGCCGCAGTCGCTCGACGTCCTCATCCCGGACCCGGCGAAAGCCGAAGCGGTCCGCGATGTCGTTGACGGTGCGCAGGAACCACGGAAAGCTGTCGGCCAGCGTGCCGTCGAGATCGAAGATGGCGAGGGTGTAGGGCATGGAGAAGGGGAGTCTGGTCGAGCTAAGTGGCCGGATGTACAAGACGGAAGCAGGAAGACAAAGATGCCGGTCGATCAGATTCAACTTAGCAAGTTCTTGAGCTTCGTGCTGCGACACAAGCCCGATGAGATCGGCTTGACGCTCAGTGCCGAGGGCTGGGTCAATATTGACGAATTGCTTGAGAAAGCCAATGCAACAGGGACGATGTTTGACCGAGCTGACCTGCTCGGCGTCGTCGCAAGCAGCGACAAGAAGCGATTTTCGCTATCAGCCGACGGACTGAAGATCCGGGCCGCCCAAGGGCACTCTGTATCGGTGGAGCTCGGCTTGCCACCCCAAGAACCGCCCTCAGTCCTCTACCACGGGACGGCGACGCGATTTGTCGAAGCGATCCTCGCGGAGGGCTTGAAACCGCAGGCGCGCCAACAAGTGCACCTGTCCTCCGATGAGGAGACCGCGCGGCAAGTGGGGCAGCGCCATGGCAAGCCCCACATCTTCAAGGTCGATGCCGGCGGCATGTATGCGCGCGGTTTCAAGTTCTATCGCGCCGACAATGGGGTCTGGCTGACCGATACAGTGCCGCCGGAGTTCTTGGCCCCGGCGACGAGCAAATGACATAATGGGAAGCCGGGGGAGAGGCTGCTACTCCGCCGCCTGGCTCGTGCTCCTTCGCTTCGGCTTCCTCGCCTTCTTCAGCACCGGCTCCAGAAACTTGCCCGTATAGCTGCGCGGCGCCTTGGCGATGTCTTCCGGCGGGCCCCAGGCCACGATCTCGCCGCCGCCGTCGCCGCCTTCGGGGCCTAGGTCGATGACCCAGTCGGCGGTCTTGATGACTTCGAGATTGTGCTCGATGACGACGACCGTGTTGCCCTGCGCGACCAGCTCGTGCAGCACCTCCAGCAGCTTCTTGACGTCGTGGAAGTGCAGGCCGGTGGTGGGCTCGTCCAGGATGTAGAGCGTGCGGCCGGTGGCGCGTTTTGACAATTCCTTGGCGAGCTTGACGCGCTGGGCTTCGCCGCCCGAGAGCGTCGTCGCTTGCTGACCGACATGGATGTAGTCGAGGCCGACGCGGTGCAGGGTCTGAAAAGTCTCGCGCACGCGCGGCACCGCCTTGAAGAACTCGGCGGCTTCCTCGACGGTCATGTCGAGCACGTCGGCGATGGACTTGCCCTTGAACAGGACCTCCAGCGTCTCGCGGTTGTAGCGCTTGCCCTTGCAGACGTCGCAGGTGACGTAGACGTCGGGCAGGAAGTGCATCTCGATCTTGATGACGCCGTCGCCCTGGCACGCTTCGCAGCGGCCGCCCTTGACGTTGAAGGAGAAGCGGCCGGGCTCGTAACCGCGCGCCTTGGACTCGGGCAGGCCGGCGAACCATTCGCGGATCGGCGTGAAGGCGCCGGTATAGGTCGCGGGGTTGGAGCGCGGCGTGCGGCCGATCGGCGACTGGTCGATGTCGATGATCTTGTCGATGTGCTCGAGGCCCTCAATACGGTCGTGCGGGGCGGCACCCTCGCTGGCATTGTTCAGCTTGCGGGCGATGGCCTTGTAGAGCGTGTCGATCAGCAGCGTCGACTTGCCGCCGCCGGACACGCCGGTGACGGCGGTGAACAGGCCGAGCGGAATTTCGGCGGTGACGTTCTTGAGATTGTTGCCGCGCGCATTCACCACCTTGATGGTGCGGCGATGGTTCGGCGGCCGCCGCTCCGGCACCTCGACCTCGAGCTCGCCGGTCAGGTACTTGCCGGTCAGCGATTTCGGATTGCGCATGATCTCGGCGGGCGTGCCTTCGGCAATGATGTTGCCGCCATGCATGCCGGCGCCGGGGCCGATGTCGAGCACGTGGTCGGCGAGCAGGATGGCGTCCTCGTCATGCTCGACCACGATCACGGTGTTGCCGAGGTCGCGCAGCCGCTTGAGGGTGTCGAGCAGGCGCGCGTTGTCGCGCTGGTGCAGGCCGATCGAGGGCTCGTCCAGCACGTAGAGCACGCCGGTCAGCCCCGAGCCGATCTGCGAGGCCAGGCGGATGCGCTGGCTCTCGCCGCCGGAGAGCGTGCCGGAGGAGCGGGAGAGGGTGAGGTAGTTGAGGCCGACGTCGAGCAGGAAGGTGAGGCGCTCGCGGATCTCCTTCAGGATGCGGCCCGCGATCTCGTTCTGCTGCGCGTTCAGCGCCGCAGGCACGGTCTCGAACCATGCACCGGCGCCCTTCACGGATAGCTCGGAAATCTCGCCGATATGCTTGCCGCCGATCTTGACGCAGAGCGCCTCAGGCTTGAGCCGAAAGCCCTTGCAGCCCTCGCAGGGCACGTCGTGGAAATACTTGGCGAGCTCCTCGCGCGCCCACTCGCTCTCGGTCTCGCGATAGCGGCGGTTGATGTTGGTGATGACGCCTTCGAACGGCTTCTTGGTGTCGTAGGAGCGCACCCCGTCCTCGTAGGAGAACTTGATCTCGTCCTCGCCGGAGCCGTGGAGGATGGCGTCTTTCGTCTTCTTGGCCAGGTCCTTCCACTTGGTGGTCAGCGTGAACTTGTAGTGCTTGCCGAGCGCGGTCAGCGTCTGCACGTAATAGGGCGACGACGACTTGGCCCAGGGCGCGATCGCGCCCTTGCCGATCGCGAGCTCCTTGTCGGGGATGACGAGATCTTCGTCGACATGCTGCTCGACGCCGAGGCCGCCGCAGGCAGGACACGCGCCGTAGGGATTGTTGAACGAGAACAGGCGCGGCTCGACCTCGGGAATGGTGAAGCCGGAGACCGGGCAGGCGAACTTTTCCGAGAACAGGATGCGCTCGGGTCCGCTCTTGTCGTGGATCTTGGCGGTCTTCTTCTTTTCCTCGGCGGGAGCTGCCGCCGGCGCGTCGGCGAACTCGACGACGGCAAGACCCTCGGCGAGCTTCAGCGCGGTCTCAAAGCTCTCGGCGAGGCGCTGGCCGATGTCGGCGCGCACCACGATGCGGTCGACCACGACGTCGATGTCGTGCGGGAATTTCTTGTCGAGCGTCGGCGCCTCGCTGAGCTCATGGAAGGTGCCGTCGATCTTGACGCGCTGAAAGCCCTTCTTGAGCCATTCGGCGAGCTCCTTGCGGTACTCGCCCTTGCGGCCGCGCACGACGGGGGCGAGCAGATACAGGCGGGTGCCCTCGGGCAGCGCCAGCACGCGGTCGACCATCTGCGAGACGGTCTGGCTTTCGATCGGCAGGCCCGTGGCCGGCGAATAGGGCACGCCGACGCGCGCCCACAAGAGCCGCATGTAGTCGTAGATCTCGGTGACGGTGCCGACGGTGGAGCGCGGGTTCTTCGAGGTCGTCTTCTGTTCGATCGAGATCGCCGGCGACAGGCCGTCGATCTGGTCGACGTCAGGCTTCTGCATCATCTCCAGGAACTGGCGCGCATAGGCCGACAGCGATTCGACGTAGCGGCGCTGGCCCTCGGCGTAGATGGTGTCGAAGGCGAGCGAGGATTTGCCGGAGCCGGAGAGGCCGGTGAACACCACCAGCTTGTCGCGGGGAATCTCGACGTCGATGTTCTTGAGGTTGTGCTCGCGCGCGCCACGGATCGTAATTGCGCGCAGGCTGGAGCCCGCGTTCTGTTGTTGGCGCTTCGCCTTGATCACTTCATCCATCCGAGTTGCCCTCAAGGAATCCCATGGGTGCGCGACCGCGCCAATAATAAAGGCGCGCTCGCCCGGAACCGGGATCGGCGCCGATGGGGTTGTCAGCGAACGTAGGAAGAACGGAGACGGATTTCCAGTGGGACTTGCGAATCGTCAACGGAATGTTGGCGCGCTGGCGGCATCTGGCAGCAGTTGCTTTGCGGAACTGCGCGGCAAGGTGCCGCGAAAACAAAAAGGCCGGCGCAAGGCCGGCCTTTCGTGACGATGGGACGTCGATAGCGATCAGGACTTCAGATCAATACCGGGCGACCACGGGGCCGCCGAAGGTGTAGTTGAGGCGAACGGTGCCCATGTCGACGTCCTGCTTGATACGGTCGATACGGTCGTTGACGCCGAGGATCGTGAACGAGTTGTTGCGCTTGCCCATGAACAGATGGTCGTATTCGATCGCCACGGACCAGTTCGGTGCGAAACCGAATTCGATGCCGGTGCCGACCGCGCCACCCCAGCGCGTCTCGCTTGCGCTGTCGAGCACCACGCCGCCCACCAGGCCGTTATATTTGGCGTGCGTGACGGCCGCGCCACCCTTCACGTACCAGAGCACGTTGTTCCAGGCATAGCCGACCTGGCCGGTGAACAGGCCAAGCGCGTCGATCTTGGTCTGGTTGACCAGCGGCCCAAGCACCAAGCTCGTATTCGAGCCCTTCAGGTTGGCCCAGTCGCCCTGGGCTTCAAGACCGAACACCCAGTTGGCCGACTGCCAGCGATAACCGACCTGTCCGCCGACGACGCCGCCGGTCGCATTGTGACAGCCTTCAGCCGTGTCCGGACCCGCAACACCGAAGATGTTGTTGACGTCCCAGCAGTTGCGGCTCGAGGCGCCGCCGCCGTTGATACCGATGTAGAAACCGCTCCAATTGTACATCGCGATCGGTGCGACTGGAGCCTTGGTGTAGGGGCGGGCCGCCAAATCGGCCGCCGAGGCCGGTGCCAACGCGCTGAGTGCGAACAAACCGGCCGAAGCCAGCAAAAGCTTCTTCATATCCATTCCCCAGTTCCGTTTCTCTTTCTGACCTTCCGGAAAGCGGAAGAGCCAGCGGAGCTATGACCCGACTAATGTCATTGCTTTACACCATTAAAGCCAAAGGTTGTGTCACCCGGACACCACATCTCCAGCAAAATGCTAGCGAGCGAGCGGGTTGGGGCGCAAAAACAAAAAGGCCGGCGCAAGGCCGGCCTTTCGTGACGATGTGACGTCGGTAGTGATCAGTACTTCGCAGATCAGTACTTGGCAACCACCGGGGCGCCGAAGTGGTAGTTCACGCCGACCTGCACGGTGTGGAAGTTGAGCGTGCCGGTGGTGATCGGAGCGCCGAGACCGGAGAAGTAGGTCTCGCCACCGAGGCTGCGATAGAGGTACTCGCCCTTGACCGACCACTGCGGAGCGAAGAACGCCTCGACGCCGGCGCCGACGGTCCAGCCCGAGTGGAACTTGCTGTCGGAGACGGTCACGCCGAGCGCGCTGACGCTGACCTTGTTGTCGATCCAGGCGTAACCACCGGTGCCGTAGAACAGCACGTTGTTGACGGCCCAGCCGATGCGGCCGCGGACGGTGCCGAGCGCGTCGGTCTTGGACGACACGGTGATGCCGAGAGCGCTCGCCGAGGCGCTGACGTCAGCCCAGGAGCCATCGGCCTCGATGCCGAACACGACGTTGCCGGTCTGCCAGTTGTAGCCGGCGGTGCCGCCGACGAAGCCACCCTTCATCTTCGGGTCGCCGGAAGCGTTTTCCCAGGCGCCGCCACCGACGATACCGAGGTAGAAGCCGGTCCAGTTGTAGACGGCCGCTGCCGGAGCGATCGGAGCCTTGGTGTAGGGGCGGGCTGCGAGATCGGCCGCCGAGGCGGGCGCAGCGAGAGCGAACAGACAGGCCGAAGCCAACAAAACCTTCTTCATTTCAACTAATCCCAGTCCCAGTTTCTGTTGTTGCCTTCCGTTCCCGGAAGGGCAGCGGACTCAACGGCCCAACTGACGCCGTACTTACACCACCAAAGCCGCAAGTTGTGTCTCCGAAAAGCCACAGCGGTCGAAAAGGTGATGGTTACTGACTCATTGCCTCCGGTTCGTGTCGCGCCAAACGAAAAAGGCCGGCGCGAGGCCGGCCTTAGACTTCAATGATGTCAGATAGATATCAGTAGCGCGCGGCGACCGGCGCACCCCAGTTGAAGTGATAGTTCACACCTGCCTTGACCGTGTGAACGGTATCGGTCCACTCGGAGCGATTGGTGGGCACGGCGGAGTACTGGATCGTGCTCTTGCCGAAATCGATATAGTTGTATTCGACCTTGGCCGACCAGTTCGGAGCGAACATGTATTCCGCGCCGGCGCCGACGGTCCAACCCCAGCGGGTGTTGTTCTGGATGAAGACGTTTCCGGGGATGCCATCGTAGCGGTGCTGAATGTCGCCGACTGCAGCGCCGCCGCTGACGAACAAGAGAGCGGGACCGGTGGAATAGCCGAGACGGCCCTTGATGTCGCCGAAGCCACGGATTCTCGTGAAGTAGGTGTCGCCGAGGCCGGCATTGATCTCGGCAGAACGGCCGTTGATGTCAGCCCAATGATAGTCGCCCTCGATGCCGAACACCCAGTTGGCCGCCTGCCAATTGTAGCCGAACACGCCGCCGACAAATCCGCCGGTGGTGTCGTAGTTCTGAGTTCCGGCAAAGATCGCCGTGTTCGGAGCGCCAAAGAAGGTTTCGTCGCTGCGGCCCCAGGCACCGCCGCCCTGCACGCCGACATAGAAGCCGGTCCAGGTATAGATCGGAGCGGGGGGCGCGATCGGCGCCTTTGTATAGGGACGGGCCCCAAGGTCTGCAGCACCGGCCGGAGCCGAGAGGGTCAGCGCAACCGCGCCAGCAAAGCCAATCAGAATCTTCTTCATTGTAATCTCCCCAGTCGTGTCCGCCTCTCTGAGTTCCCCAAGGCGGACGATCAGGCGCGAGGCCCATTGCATCAATTCCAGGCACGACGATAGCTCGATTGGGCGGCAAAGTCCGTGACCGGAGCGCAACAGCTAGGAGCAATCGACCTGCCCTTAACTTAATGAATGTTAAGTGGTTTTTATCATTCACGGGAACCCGGTTTGGTTCCATCTCCATTTGCCATCACAGCGCCATTTAGGCGCCACCCCGTCTCCACATTTGGCAGTAATGTCTGCAGGAACAAATCTGGAACAAATCGCCGGTCGGTGCTATATATGGGGATAACCTTGGGGGTGACGGGCTGAGCGGCGCTGCAAGCGTATAGGGTCGTCTCAACAAGGCGCAGAGGAACGCGAATAGCGCGCTCGGCCTTAGGAAATTCAGTGGCATTCGGAGTGGAGAGCGGCGATGGCGGGAAGCGTCAACAAGGTCATTCTGGTTGGAAATCTCGGCAAGGATCCTGAAATCCGCCGCACCCAGGACGGGCGGCCGATCGCGAATCTGAGCATCGCCACCTCCGAGACCTGGCGCGACAAGAACAGCGGCGAGCGCAAGGAAAAGACCGAGTGGCACCGCGTCGTGATTTTCAATGAAGGGCTCTGCAAGGTCGCCGAGCAGTACCTGAAGAAGGGCGCGAAGGTTTACATCGAGGGCGCGCTGCAGACCCGCAAATGGACCGACCAGAGCGGCGTCGAGAAGTACTCGACCGAGGTCGTGCTCCAGGGCTTCAACTCGACGCTCACGATGCTCGACGGCCGCGGCGGTGGCGGAGGTGGCGGCAGCTTCGGCGACGAGCCCGGCGGCGATTTCGGCTCCTCCGGCCCCGTCAGCAGCGCGCCGCGCCGTCCCGTGGCCGCCGGCGGCGGTGGCCGCAACAGCGACATGGACGACGATATCCCGTTCTGAGCACGGACCGGACGATGAGGGGGGCGCTGCCCGGCTGAGCGGCGCCTTCCCACGTCGTGTCAGCAAACCTTACTAATCGGCAGGAAGGGCTCGGGATTTCCGGGCCCGCTTCATGTTTGGGTTGAACGCGGATTGCGCCGGGGAAAACACCTCGACGAGGCGTGTGGCGGCGCGATTGACGAGGTCTCGGAGGCGATTTTGGAAGGCCTGTTCCAGGCCCATCCGAGACGCTCCCCGCAAGGCCGTAAGCTATTGGAAAAATAAGCGGAAAAAGCGCTTCCCTGGAGCCCGCGAGGGTGGTTATCAGGGGCTCGATGCGCTATATGATTCCCAGATAAAACCTCACCGGATTTCCCCTTGGCTGACGACGACGACAAGCCCGGCGACCAGCCGGGGCAACCCTCGGATATTCGCCCCGTCTCCATCTTCGAGGAGATGAAGAAGTCCTATCTCGACTACGCCATGAGCGTGATCGTGGCGCGGGCGCTGCCCGATGCCCGGGACGGTCTGAAGCCGGTGCACCGCCGCATCCTGTTCTCGATGAACGAGCAGGGGCACACGCCCGACAAGAAGTACGTCAAATCCGCCCGCGTGGTCGGTGACGTCATCGGTAAGTATCACCCGCACGGCGACCAGTCGATTTACGACGCCATGGTCCGCATGGCGCAGGACTTCTCGATGCGGGTGCCGCTGATCGACGGCCAGGGCAATTTCGGCTCGGTCGACGGCGATCCGCCGGCTGCCTATCGTTACACCGAAGCGCGCCTGACCAAGGCCGCGCTGGCCCTGCTGGCCGACATCGACAAGGACACCGTCGACTTCCAGCCGAACTACGACAACAACGAGACCGAACCGTCGGTCTTGCCGGCCAAGTTCCCGAACCTTCTCGTCAACGGCGCCGGCGGCATCGCGGTCGGCATGGCGACCAACATCCCGCCGCACAATCTCGGCGAGGTCATCGACGCCTGCGTCGCGCTGATCGACAACCCCGCGCTCACCATCGACGAGCTCATCAACATCGTGCCGGGACCGGATTTCCCGACCGGCGGCGTCATTCTCGGACGCGCGGGCATCCGTGCCGCCTATCACCTCGGCCGCGGCTCGGTCGTCATGCGCGGCAAGGTCGCGATCGAGACCATTCGCAAGGAGCGCGAGGCGATCATCATCACCGAGATTCCCTACCAGGTGAACAAGGCGACGATGGTCGAGCGAATCGCCGAGCTGGTGAAGGAAAAGAAGATCGAGGGGATCGGTGACCTGCGCGACGAATCGGACCGCGACGGCTACCGCGTCGTCATCGAATTGAAGCGCGATGCCGTGCCGGATGTGGTGCTGAATCAGCTCTACAGATTCACGCCGCTGCAGACCAGCTTCGGCGTCAACATGGTGGCGCTCGACAGCGGCCGTCCGCGGATCATGCATCTGAAGGACCTGCTGGCGATCTTCGTCGACTTCCGTGAACGGGTCGTCACGCGGCGCACCAAGTACCTGCTCGCCAAGGCGCGCGACCGCGCCCATATTTTGGTTGGTCTGGCGATCGCGGTGGCCAATATCGACGAGATGATCCGCGTCATCCGGACCTCGCCGGATCCGACCACTGCGCGCGACACCCTGATGTCGCGCGACTGGCCGGCCCGGGATGTCGAGGACATGCTGACGCTGATCGACGATCCGCGTCACCGCATCAGCGCGGATGGCACGATCCGGCTGTCGATGGAGCAGGCGAGGGCCATTCTCGATCTGCGCCTTCAGCGCCTCACCGCGCTCGGCCGCGACGAAATCCGCGACGAGCTCGACAAGCTTGCCGGTGAGATCGCCGATTATCTCGACATCCTGCGCTCGCGCGAGCGCGTGCTGGGCATCATCAAGACCGAGCTCGCCGAGGTGAAGGCCGAGTTCGCCACGCCGCGGCGCACCGTCATCATCGAGCAGGAAGGCGAGGTCGAGGACGAGGACCTGATCCAGCGCGAGGACATGGTCGTCACGGTGTCCCACGCCGGCTACGTCAAGCGCGTGCCGCTGTCGGCCTACCGGGCGCAGCGCCGCGGCGGCAAGGGCCGCGCCGGCATGCAGACCCGCGACGAGGACTTTGTCAGTCGCCTGTTCGTAGCCTCCACGCACACGCCGGTGCTGTTCTTCTCCTCGCGCGGCCAGGTCTACAAGGAGAAGGTCTGGCGTCTGCCGATGGCCGCGCCGAACGCGCGCGGCAAGGCGCTGATCAACATCCTGCCGCTGGAGCAGGGCGAGCGCATCACCACCATCATGCCGCTGCCCGAGGACGAATCCACCTGGGGCAACCTCGACGTGATGTTCGCCACCACGGGCGGCAATGTCCGGCGCAACAAGCTGTCGGACTTCGTCGATGTCCGCCGCTCCGGCATCATCGCCATGAAGCTCGACGAGAATGAAGCGATCGTCGACGTGCAGATCTGCACCGAGCGCGACGACGTGCTGCTGACCGGCGCTGGCGGCCAGTGCATCCGCTTCCCCGTCACCGACGTGCGCGTGTTCACCGGGCGCACCTCGATGGGCGTGCGGGGCATCGCGCTCGGCGAGGGCGACAAGGTGATCTCGCTGGCGATCCTGCGCCATGTCGAGACCACCTCGGACGAGCGCTCGGCCTATTTGAAGATGCGCCGCGCGGTCGCCGGCGAAGCCGCGGCGGAGGAGGCGGCAGCTGACGCAGAGGCCGAGGAGACCTCCGGCAGCTTCCAGCTCGCCCAGGAGCGCTATATCGAGATGTCGGCGGCCGAGCAGGTCGTGCTCACCGTCTCCGTCAACGGCTATGGCAAGCGGACCTCGTCCTACGAGTACCGCACCACCGGCCGCGGCGGCAAAGGCATCGTCGCCATGAGCGTCAACAACCGCAACGGCAACCTCGTGGCGTCGTTCCCGGTGGAGGACGCTGATCAAATCATGCTGGTCACCGACAAGGGCCAGCTGATCCGCTGCCCGGTCGAAGGCATCCGCATCGCCGGCCGCTCGACGCAGGGCGTCATCGTGTTCGACACCGCAGAGGACGAGCACGTGGTGTCGGTCGAGCACATCACGGAAGAAGCGGAGAGCGGCAACGGGGCGAATGGCGAATAGGATTAGCGAATAGGGTTTGCGGCTCTATTCGCTATTCGCCACTCACCCTTCGCGAAGTTAAATCTCCAGCTCCGTGCCGAACTCCACCACCTGCTTGGTCGGCACGCCGAAGAACGCGGCGGAGCGTTCGGCGTTGCGCTGCAGGAAGGCGAACACGCCTTCTCGCCAGACCCACATGCCCGGGACGTCCTCGCGCGGGATGATGGTCTCGCGGCCGACGTAATAGGTGATGTCGGAAAGGTCGATGCCGGGCAGCTTGCTCTGGCGGCAGACGAGGTTCAGTCCCTCATAGATCGTTGGGTTCTGCATGAAGCCGTAATGCAGGATGACGCGGGTGATGCCGGGAATGATATCGATCACGTCGGCGCGGTCTTCGTCCGCGATGTGCGGAAGCTCCTCGATCAGCACGGTGACCAGCAGCACGCGTTCGTGCAGCACGCGGTTGTGCTTGACGAATTGCGTCAGCGCGAGCGGCACGCCGCGCGGCGCGGACGCCAGGAAGACGGCGGTCCCGGGCAGCCTTGCGCTGCATTTGTTGACCGCGGTCTCGATCAGATCTTCCTCCGGCTGGCGCAGCCGGGCGCGCGCCGCCTCGACCAGCTTCACGCCGGCGCGCCAGGTCAGCATCAGGAAGGCGACGAGGCCGGCGAGCAGCAGCGGAAACCAGCCGCCCTCGAAAAGCTTGACCGAGTTCGCCGAGAAGAAGATCAGATCGATCACGAAGAAGAAGCCGTTCACGGCAACGACAAGCCAGGGCGAAAAGCCCCACTGGATCGCGACCAGCGCGGCCAGCAGCGTCGTGATCGCCATCAGCAGCGAGACCGCGATGCCATAGGCGCCGGCAAGGGCGTCCGAGGAGCCGAAGTTCAGGACGGCACCCAGTGTTGCCGCCGCAAGCAGCCAGTTCACCAGCGGCACGTAGATCTGGCCGATCGCATCGCTGGTGGTGTGGCGGATCTGCATGCGCGGCAGGAAGCCGAGCTGGATCGACTGCTGCGTCAGCGAGAACACGCCGGAGATGATCGCCTGCGAGGCGATCACGGTCGCGACCGCCGAGAATGCGACCAGCAGATAGTGCAGGGCGTCGGGGCAGAGCTGGAAGAACGGGTTCTCGATCATCGTGGGATCGGTGATCAAGAGCGCGGCCTGGCCGAAATAGTTCAGCACCAGCGCGGGCAGGCAGATCGCGAACCAGGCGAGGCGGATCGGCAGGCGGCCGAAATGGCCCATGTCGGCATACATGGCCTCGCCGCCGGTCACCGCGAGGAAGGCCGCGCCGAGAATGCCGAAGGAGACGTGGAAATCCTGGTGGATCAGGAAATTGAACGCATAAAACGGGCTGAGCGCCGCCAGCACCGCCGGCGCCTTGACGATGCCGTGGATGCCGAGCGCGGCGAGCACGACGAACCAGGCCAGCATCACCGGTCCGAAGATGCGGCCGATGAAACCGGTGCCCTGCTTCTGCATCATGAACAGGCCGATCAGGATGGTGACGGTCACGGGCACCACGACGGGCGCAAGCGAGGGCGCGTCGACCTTGAGGCCCTCGATGGCCGAGAGCACCGAGATCGCCGGCGTGATCGCGCCGTCGCCGTAAAGCAGGGCGGCGCCGATGAGGCCGACCACCAGGAGATGGGCGCGCCAGGTGCCGGGCTGGGCGTGGCGGGCGTGGAGCAGGGCGAGCAGCGCCACGATGCCGCCTTCGCCGCGATTGTCCGCCCGCAGGATCAACAGCGCGTATTTGAGTGAGATGATCAGCAGCAGGGCCCAGAGGATCAGTGAGGCGATCCCGAGGACGGCGTCGTGATGAAGCGTGCCGCCGTGGGCAGCCGCCTTGGCGGCTTCCTTCAGGGCATAGAGCGGGCTGGTCCCGATATCGCCATAGACCACCCCGAGGGCGCCCATGGTCATGGCAAGCGGTAGCGGATCAGGATGGTGGCCGGAAGCCACAGCGGGCGTACTGGACAATGACAACCCCCCGATGGGATCGCGCCCGACGGGTCATTCCGCCGGGCGCGAGCAACACAGTCTGCGACGAGACGTCGCAAAACTCCATCGGGATTATGTGACGTGAAGCTGACAGGCCAGCCTACGGGGTACGGTTCGCGGTCACGAGGCGCGCCTCGCGGACGTTCGCCTTGGTGCCGGCCTTGCGCAGGCATGAGGCTTCGAAATTCGGCCAGGCCTGCTGCGAGCAGTCCTTGCCGATGGCCCGGATGTCGAGCCGGTCGCTCTTGGCCAGCGGCTGCGGCACGCTGGCCTCGACGCTCGGGGCAAACCCGGGCAGGAGGGTAAGGGCGGCGGCGACACACGCAGACAGAGCGATCGCTGAGAGAGCCTTGATCATTTGACAGTCCCCTGTGATGCGGCCGCCTACGCCCAGTGTGCGGCCCGTCATTCGTTGGCCGGATTAGTAACCATGGCCAGTTTCCGGACGTCTTCGCCGGCACGGGAAATGGTTTCTTGGCCGCGCCCCTTTGTTTCGTGGTTGCCCGAGGGACGAAACAAACGGCCATTGCCGACATGGCCTGCGGGATATTTCGGTAGGATTTGGCCGGGGAACCGGCCCGGCTTGCCGGGCCGGGCCGGGCGCGGTAGGAGGGGGCCATGCCGCGCATTGCCTTCTATCCCGGTTCCTTCGACCCCATCACCAACGGCCATCTGGACGTGGTCCGGCACAGCGTTTCGCTGTGCGACCGGCTCGTGGTCGCGATCGGGGTCCACCCCGGCAAGAAGCCGCTGTTCTCCACGGAGGAGCGGCTCAAGATGCTTCATGACGTCTGCGGCCCGATCGCGGCGCAGGCCGGCTGCGTGCTCGAGGCCGTGACCTTTGACGATCTGTCGGTGACCGCGGCACGCAAGCACGGTGCGACGATCATGATTCGGGGCCTGCGTGACGGCACCGACCTCGACTACGAGATGCAGCTCGCCGGCATGAACGAGGCGATGGCGCCGGAAGTGCATACGGTCTTCCTGCCGGCCTCTCCGATGGTTCGCCCGATCACCGCCACTTTGGTGCGCCAGATCGCCGGCATGGGCGGGGACGTCTCGGCCTTCGTCCCGCCGCAGGTCGCGGCACAGCTCAAGGCAAAATTCGCCGCGTAACGGCGCGCTTCCTCTTCTCTCTGATCCGGAGTTGTCATGATCCGAATTCTCGCAGTTCTTGCCGCGCTTCTGTTCGCGGTGCCGGCGGTGGCGCAGCAATTGCCGGCCAACCTCGACAAGGCCAACGCCATCGTCATCGACACCACCAAGGGCCGCATCGTCATCAAGCTGCGCGCCGATATCGCGCCCCAGCATGCCGAGCGCATCAAGCAGCTCGCGCGCGAGGGCTATTACAACAACGTGCCGTTCCACCGGGTCATGGACGGCTTCATGGCGCAGACCGGCGACGGCGAGAAATTCAACGGCACCGGCGGATCGAAATATCCGAACCTGAAGCAGGAATTCTCCAAGGTGCATTTCGCGCGCGGCATCGTCGGCATGGCCCGGCGCGGCGACAGCGTCGACAGCGCCAACTCGCAATTCTTCATCATGTTCGCCGACGGCGGCAGCCTCGATAATCAGTACACCGTGATCGGCGAGGTCGTGCAGGGCATGGACGTCGTCGACAAGCTGAAGAAGGCTCCTCCCGGCTCTCCCGGCGGTGCCGTGACCGATCCCGACAAGATGGTGAAGGTGCAGGTCGCCTCCGACATCAAATAGGAGACGGCGATGGCGCGCTGTGGCGACAAGCTCCTGCTGGTTGCCGCCGTGCTGTTGCTCGGCGTGTCCAGTGCGGCCGCCGAGGATGGGCAGGTCAACACCATCCAGGACATCTTCCGGCATCTGCGCACCTGCTGGAAGCCGCCGCCGGCCGCCAAGGCCCGCCCACTCGACATCACCGTCGTCGTGAGCTTTAACCGGTCCGGCGACATTCTGGGCCATCCGAGGATCTCCTATGAATCCGCGGAGGCCTCCGACAATGACCGGCTGCAATACCGGATCGCGGTGATGGAGGCGTTGCAACGCTGCACGCCGATGCCATTTACCGATGCAATGGCCGGCGCCGCTGCGGGACGTCCATTCGCGATCCAGTTCCGCAACCGGAAAACTTCACCTCCAACGCAAGAGAGACGAGCATGAGCGCCACCGAAAACACCCTGATCCTCGAGACCACGCAGGGTCCCGTCACCATCGAGATGCGGCCCGACCTCGCGCCCGGCCATGTCGCGCGCATCAAGGAACTGGTCCGCGAGGGCTTCTACGACGGCATCGTGTTCCACCGCGTGATCGACGGCTTCATGGCGCAGACCGGCTGCCCGCAGGGCACCGGCACCGGCGGCTCGGGCAAGAAGCTGAAGGCCGAGTTCAACAAGGAGCCCCATGTGCGCGGCACCACCTCGATGGCGCGCGCCGCGAGCCCGGATTCCGGCGACAGCCAGTTCTTCATCTGCTTCGACGACGCCCGCTTCCTCGACAACCAGTACACGGTGTGGGGCAAGGTCACCGAGGGCATGGAGAACGTCGACAAGATCAAGCGCGGCGAGCCGGTGCAGAACCCCGACAAGATCGTCAAGGCGCGGATGGCCGCGGACGCCGAGTAAGCGTTTCCCCTCATGGTGAGGAGGCGCGAAGCGCCGTCTCGAGCCATGAAGGTCGAGCTGATGCAGCGGGCCTTCATCCTTCGAGACGCGGGTTCCGCGCTCCTCAGGATGAGGAGTGACTGTGTGGCGCTGAGCCCGACATGCGCACCGATCTGTTCGATTTCGACCTGCCCGCCGAGCGCATCGCGTTGCGCCCGGCGAGCCCGCGCGACTCCGCGAAGATGCTGGTCGTGGAGAACGGCGCGTTACGCGACCAGACCATTGCCGGCCTGCCGCAATGGCTGAAGCCGGGCGACCAGCTCGTCGTCAACGACACCAAGGTGATCGCGGCGCAGCTCAGGGGCCGCCGCATCGGGCGTGAGACCGAGCCGAAGATCGAGGCGACGCTGATCAAGCGGCTCGACGGCTCGCGCTGGCAGGCGCTGGTGAAGCCCGCGAAGAAGCTCGTCGCCGGCGACCGCATCCGCTTCGGCAACGAGGGCAAGGTCTGCCTGCTCGGCCATCTCGATGCCGAGGTCGAGGCCAAGGGCATCGAGGGCGAGGTGACGCTGTCGTTCTCGTTCCACGGCCCGGCGCTGGATCAGGCTATCGCCGACCTCGGCAGCCCGCCGCTGCCGCCCTACATCGCCTCCAAGCGCACGCCCGACGACCAGGACCTCGCCGACTACCAGACCATGTTCGCGGCGAACGAGGGCGCGGTCGCAGCGCCGACGGCTGGACTTCATTTCACCCCGGCACTGGAGCAGGCGCTGCGCGCGCGTGGCGTCGGAATCAACCAGGTCACGCTGCATGTCGGGGCAGGGACCTTCCTGCCGGTGAAGGTGGACGACACCGAGGGCCACAAGATGCATGCCGAGTGGGGCACGATCTCCGCCGAGACGGCGGAGCGCCTCAACAGCGGGCGGAAGAACGGCGGCCGCATCGTCGCCGTCGGCACCACGTCGTTGCGGCTGCTCGAGAGCGCAGCGCGCGAGGACGGCACCATCCAGCCCTTCGCAGCCGAGACCTCGATCTTCATCACGCCCGGCTACCGCTTCCGCGCGGTCGATGTCCTGATGACGAATTTCCATTTGCCGAAGTCGACGCTGTTCATGCTGGTGTCGGCGTTTGCAGGGCTGGAGACGATGAAGCAGGCCTATGCACATGCGATCGCAAGCGAGTATCGGTTCTATTCGTATGGCGATGCGTGCTTGTTGTTTCGGGCAGAGCCAAATCCATCCCCGTCACCCTGAGGTGCTCGCCTCTTCGGCGAGCCTCGAAGGGCGACGGCCCGGCCGTGGCATTTCGGCCGTTCATCCTTCGAGGCTCGCGGCGCGATGCTGAACGCATCGCGCCACTCGCACCTCAGGATGACGGATCGACGGGCGTGCTCGGTTACGCCATCACCCGCTGCGGCAACAGCTCCGCGATCTGCACCGCGTTCAGCGCCGCGCCCTTGAGCAGCTGATCGGCTGCCAGGAACATCGAGATCGAATGCCCGGAGGGATCGCTGAGGTCCTTGCGGATGCGGCCGACCAGGACGTCGTCCTGGCCTGAGGCGTCGATCGGCATCGGGAAGTAGTTCTTGACGCGGTCGTCGACGACCTTCACGCCGGGCGCCCGGGCCATGATGGCGCGGACCTGGTCCTCGGTGATCTCCTTCTCGCATTCGAAGGTGATGGCCTCGCAATGGGCGCGCAGCACCGGCACGCGCACGCAGGTGACACCGATCGCGATCCTCTCGTCCTCGAAGATCTTGCGGGTCTCCTTGATGACCTTGGTCTCTTCGTCGTTGTAGCCGGTGTCAGGGTCGACGGCCGTGTTGTGGTTGAAGAGATTGAACGCGTAGGGGTGCGGCATCACCTTGGGCGTATAGACTTGCCCGTTGAGATTGGCGCGGGTGGATTCGACGAGCTCCTCCATCGCGGCGGCGCCGGCGCCGCTTGCCGCCTGGTAGGTCGAGATGATGACGCGCTTGATGCGGTTCTTCTGATGGATCGGCCACAGCGGCACCAGTGCGGTGATCGCGGCGCAGTTCGGGTTGGCGATGATGCCCTTGTGGTCGCGGATCCGGTTCGCGTTGATCTCGGGGATCACCAGCGGCACGTTCGGGTCCATGCGGAAGGCGGAGGAATTGTCGACCACGACCGCGCCGGACTTCACCGCGATCGGCGCATACTTCTTCGAGATGCTGCCGCCGGCGGAGAACAGGGCGATATCGACGCCTTCGAAGGAGCGCTCGGTCAGCTCCTCGATCACGACCGGCTGGCCGCGGAACGACACCGTCTTGCCGGCCGAGCGGGCGCTGGCAAGCGCCTTCAGCTTGCCGACGCGAAAGCCGCGCTTGTCCATGGTGGCGATGAATTCGGCGCCCACTGCACCGGTGACGCCGACAATCGCGACGAGGGGATCGTTACTCACTTTGTCCTCCATTGAATTTCGGTTGAGCTGGGATTTAGGCAACAAAAAAGCCCCGGACCATCGAGGGCGGGGCTTCGGTAGAGCTGATGCGTTTTAGTCGACGACTACGCGCGCACGCCTCCCCGGGCCCCTGGGGCCGTGGTGGTTTTGGTCGTGCGTTTGGTGGTCGTGAACATGGCGGCGACTTATGCGGGAGAGTCTTGCGCCCGTCAATGGCTTTTCACCCCGGTCGATGCCGGGGCGAACTCGCGGTATTTGGCACCCGCTATTTCGTTTTGGCGCCCGGCGGCTCGAGGGTGACCTCCTTGAGGTCGTCGCCGCTGACGACGACGATCGAAAAATTCAGCCGTCCGCGTTCGCGCACCAGCCCGCCGCTGATCGCCTTGCCCGAGGCGGCGCGTTCGGCGACGCGCACGGCATCGGCGAGGCGGTGCCTGATTGCACCGAGCGCTGCGAGGTTGTCGCGGTCCTCGTGGTCGAGCTCGGCGAGGGGAAGGGCGGCTTCGCCGCCGATGAGCTCGCCGGTCGAAGCATTGATGGTGTGGCGCCAGATCCGGTCGTTGTGCAGGGTCTTCACCCGATACACCGGCACCCCGGCGGCTCCGTCAAAACTCACATCCGCCGTGGTGGCGCCGGCGTGCCGGGCTTCGGCTATCGACATGGCCTGGCTGATCGAGATCGACGAGCTGCGGAAGCGCTCGATCTCGCGGCTGACGGCCTGGCGGTCGGCCTCGGCATCACCATCTGTGTCGCTGTGAAGGGCTGTCGGCGTGCCCGCGGTCACGATCGCCCGGGCCGGTGCGGCGAGGACGAGCGCGGACAGGGCGGTCGCAAGCAATCGCGAGATATGTCGTTTGGCTGTCGTCATGCTCGAAACCCTCGGGCAGCGAGTGTGCCGGATGATCGTAAAGAATTCGCGGCCGGCCTTGGGCGTCGGCCGGCCGCGGAACGTCGTGGGCGGGCTGTACCCGGCACGGCGATCTAGCTGTACGGGCCACCTTTGGGGCTGGTGAAAAAAGCGGTCCGTATCGCTTATAACTAAACCATACCGTATCGTTTTATTTTGGTCAACGGCGCAGGCGGTTTCCCGTGGGGAAAGCGCGCAATCTCACGGAATTGTCAGCGCGTGGGGCGTCGCCGCGACGAGGCTTTGGTGGTGCTTTGGACGCGGTCGGCAGGTCCTAGCGCACCGGCGAGGAACAGCTTGATGGCGGTGCGCATCCGCTTTTCGGCGGCCTTCAATTCGAGCGCAGTCCCGAACGTCGCCATGCGGTGGGTGTGACCGACGACCACGTCGAGAAACACCTCGGCGGCAATTGTGGTGTCCTCGATGTCGAGCGCGCCTTGCGCCACCAGACGGTCGAAGAAACGTGCCGTGGTGGCGACGGCTTTCATCCAGCCTTCCTCCTTGCCGAGCTTGGCAACGTCGGGGAAGTTGATGGCCTGTGACGTCATCATGCGGCTGAAGGCGACAGCGTCGGGTCCGCAGGTGAATGTCAGCATCTCGCGCCCGATCTCGACCAGCCGCTGCTCGACCGAGATGTCGGAGGCGCTAGAGAGCTGCGTCTCGGCGGCGGCCGATAGTGGCGCAAGCCAGCGCGCGATCTCGCGCCTCAGCACGGCGGCAAACAGGCCGCGCTTGTCGCCGTAGCGGGAATAGACGGTGGGCTTGCTGACCCGGGCCGCTTCCGCGACCGCGTCCAGCGAGGTGGCGTCGAAGCCGCGGTCCAGGAACAGGCGGGTGGCGACTTCGATCAGCCGCAGGTCGCGCTCGATGGCGGCGGTTTTCGTCGGCCGGCCGCCGCGGGATTTCGGCACTTCGCGCCGCGGCGCTGCCGGTCTCGTCCTAGTCGCAGTCAATCCCATGCCCAGTGATTCCTGCGCGTTTCTGACAGTCGTCATTCGCTCTATATCGCGCAGGAGCGGAGGCGTCATCGCGAATCTGGCCGGATTGGCCGCATCGTCAACGGTTTCGGCAGGGCCTCGTTCCGTCTCACGGCACCGTCGAGCCCCAGGCCTGACCGGCAGCGGCCTTGTCATAACCGTATTGATAGAGCGCCCGCATATAGCCGGTGTCGAAGCCTTCCGACGGCGGCGCCGGATACTCGCGCGCGATGTAGGAGAGGTGGAAGCCGAGACGGTTGCGTTTGGCGAAATCATAGGTCGAGAAGATGATCGCGCGCGTCTGCGACTGGGTGATCGCCGACAGGCTGCGCGAGGCGACATCGATGGTGCCGTTGGAGACCAGCTCGAAATTGCGTTCGATCTTCTTGTTGACGAGGATGTAGATGTCCATCTTCGCATTGCCGGGCAGGCGGCTGCCCTGGAACAGCAGGGCTTCCGGCAGCGTCAACACCGGGGCGGTCACGCCGCCGTCGACATGCATCTCCTGAAACTTGCGGCCCTGGCCCTCGGCGTCGATCATGATCGGCGGAAACACCAGGGGAATGCTGGCGGAGGCCGCCATCACGTCGCGAAACAGTTTCAGCGCCTCGGGTGTGCCGACCGCGGCGATCTTGCCCATGTCCCAGATCGCAGTGCGCTGGGTGTCGAGATCGGTCGTCACCACCAGGAGCTTCCGACCCTTGGCATTCTCGCGCGCGACTTGCGCCATGATCTCCGGCCCGACATAGCGGGCGACGAGCTCGCGCAGCCTGGTGTTGCCGAACAGGCCGGATCCGAACAGCACGCGCATGATGCTGGGATCGTTCAACAGGCTCTCGGCGATGCCGCTGGTGTAGACCTCCTTCAGAGTGTCGTCATATTGCGAGCCGAGGAAGGCAAAGGGCGCGATCAGGCCGCCGGTGCTGACGCCGGAGACGACGGAGAAGGTGGGGCGGGTTCTGGCCGCGGTCCAGCCGTTGAGAACGCCAACGCCATAGGCGCCATCGGCGCCGCCGCCGGAGAGCGCCAGATAGGACTTCGTCGCGGTGCTGGTGTCCTTCTCGAAGCTGAATTTCGTGACGGGGTCGTCGGCGTAGCGCCTGAGGCCGTCGATATCCAGCACGCGCGATGTGCTGGCTTCTGCGGCTGTATAGGGCGTGCGGGGCAGCGAGGTGCAGGCGCCGAGCATCAGGCTGCAGGCCAGGACCAGAAATGCGGTCAGGCGGCCGCCTG
This sequence comes from Bradyrhizobium sp. TM233, assembly GCF_036247965.1. Lineage (NCBI taxonomy): Bacteria > Pseudomonadati > Pseudomonadota > Alphaproteobacteria > Hyphomicrobiales > Nitrobacteraceae > Bradyrhizobium > Bradyrhizobium sp. TM233. The sequence continues at coordinate 477,196 of NZ_BTIG01000008.1, forward strand.
TCTGCCTGATCCAGTCATGCGGGCGGCCGGCGACGTCAGTCGAACACGAAGGGAAGGGCATAGTCGGTGGCTGGCGATCACGCATTTACCGCCGCCGGCAGATTCGCCGCGGCATTCTCGTCCAGCCCCACGATAAAACTACACTGTATCGTTTTGTTTAACAAGGGCGGTGGCGCCAAAATCCGCCGTGTCCCAGTCTGAAGCACCCGCCGGCTGCCGCGTGGCGGGTTGATCGGCCTTCTCCGACACGCAATAAGCACGGCCATGAATCCCGACAACGATCTTCCCAATCACTTTGAATTGCTCGGCACTGATGGCGCCGCGCGGACCGGGCGCCTGACCACCCCTCACGGCGTGGTGCGTACGCCCGCCTTCATGCCGGTCGGTACCGCCGGTGCCATGAAGGGCATGCACTGGCGCGAGGTGCGCGATGCCGGCGCCGACATCGTGCTCGGCAACACCTATCACCTGATGCTGCGTCCGAGCGCCGAGCGGATCGCCGGCCTCGGCGGCCTGCAGCGGTTCACCGGCTGGAACGGGCCGATGCTGACGGATTCCGGTGGCTTCCAGGTGATGTCGCTGTCGGACCTGCGGAAGGTTACCGAGAACGCCGTCACCTTCCGCTCGCATATCGACGGCGCCAAGGTCGAGCTGTCGCCGGAGCGCTCGATCGAGGTGCAGCGCTTGCTCGGCTCCGATATCGCCATGCAGATGGACGAGTGCGTGCGGCTGCCGGCCGAGCGCGCCGACATCGAGCGTGCGATGCAATTGTCGCTGCGCTGGGCCGAGCGAAGCAAGCGCGCCTTCGAGAGCGCGCCCGACGGCTACATGCTGTTCGGCATCGTGCAGGGCGGCGACATACCCCAGCTTCGCCATGAGAGCGCGCAAGGTCTCGTTGCGATCGGCTTCCATGGTTATGCAATCGGCGGCCTTGCCGTCGGCGAGCCGCAGGCGGTGATGCTGGCGATGATCGACGAGACCGCGCCGCTGCTGCCGATACAGCGGCCGCGCTATCTGATGGGCGTCGGCACGCCCGACGACATCCTCGAAGCCGTCAAGCGCGGCATCGACATGTTCGATTGCGTGATGCCGACGCGCAACGGCCGTCACGGCGTCGCCTTCACGCGCTTCGGCCAGGTAAATTTGCGCAACGCGCGCCACGCCGACGATCCGCGTCCGCTTGATGAGGAGAGCTCATGGCCGTCGGCACGCAACTGCGCGCGCGCCTATCTGCACCATCTCGTCAAGGCGGGCGAGACGCTGGGGGCGATGCTGCTGTCCGAAATCAATATCGCTTACTACCAGTTCCTGATGCAGGGCATCAGGGACGCGATCGCACAGGGAAGGTTCGACGAATTCTATCAGCGTACGCGCGCGGACTGGGCGAGGGGCGATATCGCCCCGCGCTAGGGGAGCTGCGCTAGTTGCATACGAACCGGTGCTTCACGGCGTGCTTGGTGACGAAGCCGTAGCCGCAATTGTCGCAAGTCCAGAGATAGCTGATGACGTGGTCGGAGACATAGGCGGATGCTTCGGCGGCGACCATGGAGTCGGCGCAAACAGGACAGGTCGGCAACTCGCTGCAACGCGGATCACGCCTTAGCGCTACGGTCGACATCACTTCAGCGACTGCTGACATCGTGGTGACCTCCCTGCTTTGAGACCTAAGTCTAACATAAGCAGAATCAGTTGACGAGGTCGCAACACAAATGCGTTGGTTTTCTGCTAATTAAAGCTCACGCGATTTTGCGATGCAGCGTATTTAACATGTGCCGCATTGTCGCTTGCGTGTCGTCGCAGGCTATCCGTAACTGCGCATGAGCTGCGTAGAAGCGCAAGTTTTCGCCACAGGGAGTTCATCATGGACGCATCGTCCACCACGGGTGCAGCGCACCAACCCGGCCGCGGCCGGATCTATGACTCGATCGTCGACGCCTTCGGCAATACACCGACTGTGCGCTTGCGCCGGCTGCCCGGCATGCACGGCGTGAACGCGACCATTTTGGCAAAACTTGAATATTTCAATCCGGCCGCAAGCGTGAAGGACCGCATCGGCGCGGCGATGATCATCGCGATGGAGAAGGCGGGCATCGTCAAGCCCGACACCGTGCTGATCGAGCCGACCTCCGGCAATACCGGCATCGCGCTCGCCTTCGTGGCGGCTTCGCGCGGCTACCGCCTCAAGCTGGTGATGCCGGAATCGATGTCGATCGAGCGGCGCAAGATGCTGGCCTTTCTCGGTGCCGAACTGGTGCTGACGCCGGCGGCGCAGGGCATGAAGGGCGCGATCGCCGCCGCCGAGGAGCTGTTGAAGACGACGCCGAACTCGGTGATGCCGCAGCAGTTCAAGAACCTCGCCAATCCCGAGGTGCACCGCCGCACCACCGCGGAGGAGATCTGGAACGACACCGGCGGCAACATCGATTTCTTCGTGGCCGGCGTTGGCACCGGCGGCACGATCACCGGCGTCGGCCAGGTGCTCAAGCCGCGCAAGGCCTCACTGCGCGTGGTCGCGGTCGAGCCGGAGGAAAGCCCGGTGCTGTCGGGCGGACAGCATACGCCGCACAAGATCCAGGGCATCGGCGCCGGCTTCGTCCCTGACATCCTCGATCGCGCGGTGATCGACGAGATCGTGAAGATCAACTCGACGACGGCGATCGAGACCTCGCGCGCGCTGGCGCGGCATGAGGGGATTCCGGGCGGCATCTCCTCGGGCGCGGCGATTGCTGCGGCGCTCGAGATCGGCAAGCGGCCGGAAGCGGCGGGAAAGACCATCCTGGCCATCGTGCCGTCCTTCTCCGAGCGGTATCTTTCGACAGCACTGTTTGAGGGAATCTAGGACATGGCGGATCAACCCCCGAGGCGGCCGCGCACACTCGGCGATGCCAGGACCGAGGCCGAGGCGGCGTTCAAGAAGGTGACGGCCAAGGTCGCCGCGGCGCCGCCCAAGCCGAACGTGGCGCCGGGGATCAAGGAGCAGGTCACGCTACGTATCGACCAGGACGTGCTGGAGTTCTTCCAGGAGGGCGGCCCCGGCTGGCAGGACCGCATCAACGAGGCGCTGCGCAAGGCCGCGGGGAAGTAGGCTCCGGCTGGACACGTCGGACCAGCGGCGTCTCTCCGCGGGCTGTGACATCCGCCTGGCGCACATCTCTATCTTCGTCATTGCGAGGAGCTCTTGCGACGAAGCAATCCAGCCTGCCGCTGCGGAGAGACTCTGGATTGCTTCGCTGCGCTCGCAATGAGGGAGTCCGCGGCGGCATCGTCGCAAAAAAGAAAAAGCCCGGCGTGAGCCGGGCTTTGGCGTTTTCAATCCCGCTCGTCTCAGCGGCGGAACATGCCGCCCATCATGCCGCCGACGACGCCACCCACGAAGGCCGCGCCGGCTGCATCGCCGGGATTGCTGCGCTGGGGAGCCGGAGCCGGTGCCGGTGCGCTGCTGCCGGCGGGCGCGGCGGCACGGCGGGCCGCCTTCTGGCTGTTGTCGCTCGCGGTCGGCGGAGCGGCCTGGACCTCCGAGATCAGGGCCTTGTGCTGGTGCTTGTTGAGGTAACCCGATGAGGGATAGCCGCGCGCGGCCTGCCAGCGTTTGAGCACCGTCCGGGTCTCATCGCTGAACACGCCGGTCTGCTTGGTATCGAAGCCGAGCCCGGTGAGGCGACGCTGCACGTCGCGGCGCTGGGTCTTGTCGAGGCCGATCTGATCTTCGGTGACCTGGGTGGCCTCGTCGGTGAAGGTCGCGGGATCGACGCCGGCGTTGAGGGTGCGCGTCGCGGTCGAGGGGCCGCTCTTGATGGCCGCAAGGCGTGCCAGCGCCAGCGCCTTGAACTGACCGTTCGGATAGGCGGCGAGATAGGCGTTGAGCTCTTCCGGCTTGTTGGACTCTTTCACCGAGCGCCAGTATTCGAGCTCGACGCCGTCCGAGTTGCCGCCGGCCGCCATCGGCACGCTGCCAGCCGCCGTCGGCGCCGCGTTGGCGACCTGGGTTGTCGGAGCCTGGTTGAGATAGACCGAGCCGGTGAGGTTGGTGTGGCCCCAGGGCAGCTGACCCTTGCGGGTCTCTTCATTGACCTGCGCGCGCACCGACGTCATCGCCTGCTGGATCTCGATGCCGGGCTTGGTGATGTTGTCGATCAGCGCACGGGTGAACGGGCTGTTGTTGCCCTCCTGACCGTCGAGCGCGGTCTGGCCGGGGCCGGTGGCGAACGCGATGAGAGTGCCTTCACCGGATTTCATCTCGGCGAGACCGCTCTGCACGTTGACGCTGCGCGTCGCGGAGTTCGACTTGATCTTGGCGGCGAACGGATTGTCGCGGCAGGCATCGAGGAAGACGAGCTTGACCTTGGCGTCGCCCATGGTCTGCTCGAGCGTCAGGTCGATGTTGATGGCGGCGCCCAGCTTGACGTCCATCTCGGACTTGATGTCGGCGTCGACGGGCAGCAGGTAATTGGTGCCGCTGACGGCGATGCCGTGGCCGGCATAATAAAACAGCGCGATGTCGGAGCCCTGCGCCTTGCGCCCGAAGTCGAGCAGCTTCTCGGTCATCTGGTCGCGGCTGAGATTGGATCCTTCGATCACCTCGAAGCCGACATTGCGCAGCGTCGCCGCCATCGCCTTGGCGTCGATCGGCGGGTTCGGCAATTGCGCGACGTTCTTGTAGGTACCGTTGCCGACGACGAAGGCGACACGACGGTCAGCCTTCGCGGCACTGACCGACAGCGCCATGCACATCAGCGAAGCGAAGAGGGTGAGATAGCGCATTCTGAAATCCCCAGAATCGAATTGCAGGCAGCAACGAATTGGCAACGAACCTACACGAAGTGCCCGACTTCGCGCCACCAAAACGGCGGTCCGTTGCGTGCAACCCGCTGCTGTGTGGCCGAATGTGCACGATGGGAAAGCTTCCCAACGTGATCCAAATCACACGGCCACTTTGTTTTGTCGCGCGGGGCAGCACGAGGTTCACCGCGCGCGGGCGGGAATCGCTGAGACCGGCTTCAAATTCAGGAGATTGCCGCACAGGATCAGCACAGCGCCGAGCACGGTCCAGGCGTCGAGCCGCTCGGAATACAGCAGCCAGCCGGCCGTCGCAGTCAGTGGAACCCTGAGGAAGTCCATGGGAACCACGATCGTTGCGTCGGCATATCGGAGCGCGCTGGCAAGGCAATAGTGCGAGAAAGTGCCGCAGACACCGATGACGAAGAGCCATCCCCATAGATGGGATGTCGGCCAGGTCCACACATAGAGCGTTGGCAGCAGGCCCACGACCATCTGCACGATGATCATCCAGAACAGGATCGATAATGCGCTCTCGGTTCGGGTCAGCGATTTCGCCAGTATCATGGATACGCTGAAGCCGATTGCGGCTCCGAGCGCGATCAGCTGGCCGGGATTGATCTCCCCGGTGGCGGGCCGCACGATCATGACGACGCCGACGATGCCGAGCACGACGGCGGCGATCTTCCAGACCGTCATGCGTTCAGACAGGAACGTTGCGGCCAGCACCGCAGTCCAGATCGGCATGGTGAACTCGATCGCCACGACCTGGCCGATTCCGATCAGCGTCAATGCGTAGAACCAGCCGAGCTGCGCGAAATAATGGACCCCGTTGCGTGCAAGGTGCTGCGGCAGGCGTTTGGTCGCGACCGCCTTGAAGCCGCCGGCGCGGTAGATGAGCGGCAGGAGCAGCGTGAGACCGATCACCGAACGCACTTCCATGATCTGGAAGACGTTGAGCTCACGCGTGGTCTCGCGCCCGGCAACCGCCATGACCAGCATCAGCGACAGCCAGCCGGCCATCCACAAGGCAGCCATCGTTTTGGACGGTGTCGCGCTCATTGGGCAGTGGGTTTGGGGGCAGGGGGCCGGAGGTTGGAACGTGAAAGGACGGCCGGTATCGACGACATCGCCGCCGTTTGCAACGGCCAAATCTGCGGATGCAGCGATGCAGGGCGACGTGCTAAGGCATCAACGAACAACGACAAAAAATGGGAGAACTCCGCTCATGCAGATCTTGCAGCCGGCCGAATGGAAAAAACCGCGCGGCTTCTCTCACGGCGTTGTGGCAGAAGGCCCTGGCCGCTGGGTGGTTCTGGCCGGTCAGACCGGCGGCGACGAGACGGGTAGCTACGCGCCCGACATGGCGGCGCAGGTCGGAGCCGCACTGAAGCGGATCATCAAGCTTCTGGGCGAGGCGGGCGCCGGCCCCGAGCACATCGTCCGCCTGACCTGGTATCTGACCAGCCGCAGCGAATATGAAGCGGCCGTTGCCGGTATCGGCGCCGCCTGGAAGGAAACGCTGGGACGCAATTTCCCGCCTTCGACGCTGCTCTACATCGGCGGCCTCGTGGACGAGCGGGCCAAGGTCGAGATCGAGGTCACGGCGTTCGTGCCGAACGCATAAAAAAATCGATCCGGCGCGGGCGCCGGATCGATTTTATGTGGCTGTATCGGCTTAGCGCGACATGGAGATGTTGGCGCCGCGGAACTGGCTGTCCGCGCGCATGGTGACGGTCTGCTTGTTGCCGCTCGTCTTCAGCGCGATGTTGGCATTGAAGCCGGCCGCGGAGGCGACCACTTCGAAGTTCCCGCCGCCGCCGCGGCCCTGGAGCGAGCCGGAGATGTTGCGGCTGGCCTCGGACCAGCTGCCGGTGATGGCGCTGCCCTCGGCCCTGACATTGGCTCCGAGGTTGAACTTGTAGGCATCGCTGGCACAGGTCAGCGACATTTCCATGGTCGGGCCGATCGGGGCGTATTTGGCACGGCAGCGGATCCGCTCGGTCGAACCGTCGTCCAGCGTGACGACGCCGCCGCCGCTCCAGCTTCCTGCCATCGGGGCAAACGGACCGGACTGGGCCTTGCTTTCAGAGTTGGCGATCCCTGCCGCAAACAAAACGGCGGCCGCAATCAGCAGCCGCCGGTTCCGGGCGCGAGCCACACTTGGTTTACTGGCGCGATGCTTCCCACCGCCCGCTGCACGGTATGCCTGCAGATGCTCCATTCCACTTCCCCGATCCGGCGTTGCCGTTGAGTTGACCGTTGGCATATGCACCATTGATCGAAACTTTCACAAGTCCCCCGCTACCGATGGTGCCGGAAACGTTAGCGCCGGGCGCGGTGATCCTGCCGTCGGCAACTGTCAGCATGGAGCTTGCGGTCGGCTCGCAGGTGCCGCTCTTGGTGACGATGATGACCTGCCAGTTGCCGTCATAGGGGCTCTGGGCGAGGGCGGGAGCGGCGAGGGTGCCAGTCAAAACTGAAGCGGCACAGAACGCCGCGATGCGACCAAAACGCATGAATTCCGTCCTTGAATTTGTCTGATATGCTGACGCTTATTCGGACGAAATGTGACGGAAATTTGTTGCAATGCCAAACTGAAAATTGTTCCTGTGGAAACAATGGTTTATTTGCGTTCCCAACTCCAATTTTCGAAGCGGAATCAAGGCCCCTTCACGTTAAGGGTAAACGTCAGGAGAGACTCGGTGCAGAGGTCGCGAACTGCTCGTCCTGAGTCTTGGACGGCAGCGCCTTGTGGACCTTGGCATAATCGATCACGTCGGCCAGTAATTTGAGGCCGAGCGGAGCGAGCGCGCGCTCCCAGAGCTCGCGGGCGGTCTCGCCCTTCTTGACGAAGCACCAGTCCTGGGCGGCGATGGCGCCCGCGTCCATGCGGTCGGCGAGATGATAGATCGTGCCGCCGGCGATCGGATCGCCTTCCTTGATGGTCCATTCCACGGCGGCCTTGCCGCGGTGACGCGGCAGCAGCGAGGGGTGATAGCCGATCCCGCCGAACTTGGCGGCGGCGAGCGCGTCCTTGCCGATCCGGGCGTGGCTGTGCGCCGTGATGATCAGATCGGTATCGGGGGCAATCTCGGAGGCCACCACCAGCTTCGGATTGGCCTGGACCGCGACCTCGATGCCGGCCGCCTTGGCGGTCGCGGCGAGCCGATCCTCGGCATCGGCGACGACGACCCGGACAATCGAGACGCCATGCTCCCGGAGCATGTTCAGGGTGGTCACGCCGAAATGGCGGGAGCCGACGAGGGTAATGCGCATGGGTGTCCGATCCGGTCTCGCAACTGCGTCATCCCCCGATAACACGTCCGGACGCCCTGTCACCCCCCGCAGCGCGTTTGCGCCGGTTATCAACAATGTGCCGGCGCGGGGCGCGATGATTCCGCGATTGCGCGGGCGGCCGTTCCGGTGCTCCATAGGCGCGTTGCACGGCTCGGGAGCGAGTGCATGCGAGGCGCCTGGCTTTTCCTTTTCGCGACACTGGTTGTGGCCCCTGCGGCCCATGCCGGCGGGCCATACCCCGCTGTGCCGCCCGAGACCGGGGGCGCGCCGTTCGTGGGGCCGACCTGGGACGCCTATCGTTGCGCCGAGGGGCCGGTCACCAATTTCTATCACGGTGCCTATTACGGTGAGGAGCCGCCGGCGCTCTATCGCGGCTACGCGTACCGGCCCTACTATCGCTACAGCGCCTATCGCAGATATCCGCGCACCTATTTCTGCGTCACCGACTAGCGTTGCCGCGGCCAATATGGGCCGGCAAGCAGGCGATAAAGCCGGTTCCTGTGTTTGGTTTTTAACAGAGGAATGTCCGGCCGGCTGCTAACGTGCGCCCACCGGGGCTGGCGACATTTCAACCCGCATCCGTTTTCGAACCCGGCTTTGGCCGCTGGCGTCATCGCCAGCGGCCTTTTCGTGCCACGCATCACGAAATCATCGCATGGTAACACGATCTCAACCAGCCCAGCGTATCGACGAATCCGTCGCGGATTTGTATTGCGTACCGCGACACCGAAATTGTCCCGCCGGCCCTTGTGCGCCGCGCGGGCCTTTTTCGCCAGGACAAATTTCATGCCGAGCGCAATTGAGCAGATCGTCGACACCTATGTGCGGCTGAAGAACCGGCGCGGGCTCGACGAGCTGATGATGCACAGGCAGCGCCTTGCGGTCGATCTGAAGAGCAGGTCCGGCTATGATTTCAGCCTGCCGATCGGCCAGATCGACGAGGAGATCGCGATCATCGAGGCTGGCCTCAGCCGGCTCAAGGCGGAGAATTCCAAAACGGTCTAGCGGGGGAGGCGGGCGCTCGCGAGGATTGGGGACGACGCATCGTCGCAGTCCGAGACCGGTTCATGCATGGTTCAGGCCGGCCATGTCTTAATCCCCGGGTCGTTTCGTGGGACACGAATCCTGCTAGGCTTGTCCCCGTGATTTTGGAGGAGACGTCATGATCGAGCTTGCGCTGGCTGGCCTGCTGGCATTTGCAACCGTGCCTGCGGCATCGCCTGAGCCCATGGTGGAGCAAGTTCAGTTCAGGGCTGCTCCGGGCGGACGATGCCCGGACGGCTATGATTACAACCACTCGAACGGCCGCTGCTACCCCAACGACTATCATGCGCCGGGTGTCTACACGCGGAATCCCGGGCCGCACGAATACTACGGACGCCAACGCGGCGGCGGCCTCTGTCCGCACGGTTACGACTACAATTACTCGAACGGCAGCTGCTATCCGAACGGGGCGCACGGGCCCGGCGCTTACGGGCGTCCCGAAGCCTATGGACGACGCGGCGGGCTCTGTCCGGACGGCTACGATTACAACTATTCGCGCGGGCAGTGCTATCCGAACGGCGCACGCGTGCCCGGCATGTACGGGCGATAATCGATCGTCGTGGTAAGGCGGGCGCGTTCAGTCGCGCCGGCCGCCGTCGATCACCGTGAACAGCGGTCGCGCCGGGGTCGGCTCGACCAGGAGTTCCTCCACCAGCGCGGTGGCTGCATCGACATATTTGCGCGTCGGCTTGTCGAGCTCTCGTTTCGCCTCGTCGTCGAGCGCGATCTTTGCGGCTTCGACCAACTTGCGCATGCGCGCCGCATGGTCGTCGCCTGCCGTCAGCGTCGCGCGTGCCAGCGAGCGCAGCACGAACAGCTCGCCCTCGAGGCGGAGCAGGCGGTCGTTGAGCCTGGTAAGGACGGCGTTGAGGTCGGCCATGTCTGCTGTTCGGCGCGGAGGATCCGTCCTGATCTAGCGGCGATCGGTGAACGGAGTCCAAACGGCACCGGTGCAATTCGGCCGATCCTCCGGTCCGTCCCGGATGACCGGCGCGGCGCAATCGGGGAGCCGTTGACAGCCTACCACTCGACGCCGGCCCAGCGCTTGCCGAACACGGGCGGCCTCGTCTTGACGGCTTGCCAGCCGAAGAAATGATGCTTGCCGGACCAGGCGTGCACCACGCCGCTACAGATGCTGCATTTGAAGCTGCCGGTGTGGGCTTCGCTGTGCTCCTCCCTGGTCGCGGTGTAGTTCATACCGCAACCCGCACAGGTGAATTCTTCGATCGTCCAGATGCTGTTGGCCATTTGCACGGAATGCTTCTTGTTGACCTCGACCCACGGTAGTCACGGGCGTTTGCAGTGGCGTAAACCGGGGCGGGGAAATCCGGTTAACGGGCGTTAGCCAAGCCCGGCCGCCGCCATCGCGGGCCATGCGAAATCCGCGGCTTCGCAGCCGGATCAGAAGCTGCCGCTTCGCATGTCCCGGTCGATGCGCATCTGCACCCGCCTGACCGCGAGCAGCCGCAGCCTGGCTTGCACCCGTCCGGAGCGGACCCTGCCGCCAATCGCATAGGCATATTGCCAATAGCCCGGCGCGGCGTTCGGCCTCAGGGAATAGTGGATACCGCGGTGCATTCCTGCGCGTGCATCGGATTCTCCGGGAGGGTCTGTCATCGTCTTTCGAATGCGGAATGGCCCGATGTGTTCCTAATCGTGGGCCCCGGCAGTTCCAGTCGCCTTGACGCCGGATGCGTTGCTGGCAATAACGGCTAGGCCTCGCAAGCACCGGAAGTTGCGTTCATGCCGCAAGGAAAGCAGTGCCCGTGAAAAGTCTCCGTCAGCTCCTGACGGGAGAGGATGTCATCCAGCTCGTGATCCGGCTCGGCCTGCTCGCCCTGCTGATCATCTGGACCTTCCTGATCATCCGCCCGTTCGTGCCGATCCTGGCCTGGAGCGGTGTGCTCGCGGTCGCGTTCTATCCGGCCTTCAGCTGGGTCGCAAAAATCCTCGGCGGCCGGCCCAAGACCGCAGCAGTGATCCTGACCCTCATCACGCTCGGCATCGTCATTGGCCCGGCAACCTGGCTCGGCATCAGCGCGGTGGACGGCGTGCGCGAACTGGCGCGTCAGCTCGGCACCGGCGATCTGGCGCTTCAGGCCGCGCCCGAGCAGCTCAAATCATGGCCGCTCGTCGGTCCCTGGCTGTTTGAGCTCTGGGACCAGGCCTACACCAACGTCCGCGCGGTGGTGCGCGAGGTGGCGCCGTATCTGCAGCCGCTGGCGGGCCCGCTGCTCTCGCTCGCAGGCGATGCCGGCGTCGGCACGCTGCAATTTCTGGTCTCGGTGTTCGTGGCCGGCTTTTTGTTTCCGCACGGGCCGAGGCTGGTCGCGGCCGGCCGCGGTTTCCTGTTTCGCATCGTGCCCGAGCAGAGCGAGCATTTCCTGTCGCTCGCGGGCGCGACCATCCGCGCGGTGGCGCAGGGCGTGATCGGCGTCGCGATCGTGCAGGCGCTGCTCGCCGGCATCGGCTTCAAGCTCGCCGCCGTGCCGAGTGCCGGCCTTCTCGCCTTCATCGTGCTGCTGCTCTCGATCGTGCAGATCGGCGCCTTCCTCGTGCTGCTGCCGGTGATCATCTGGATCTGGACCGCCAAGGACGTCACCACGGCGCTGCTGCTCACCGTGTTTCTCGTCGTCGTCGGCTTCCTCGACACCATGTTGAAGCCGCTCGTGATGGGGCGTGGCCTGACCACGCCGACCATCGTGATCTTCGTCGGCGTGATCGGCGGCACGCTGGCCCACGGCATCGTCGGCCTGTTCATCGGCCCGATCATCCTGTCGGTGGCCTGGGAGATGATGATGGCGTGGATCAGGACTGAGGATCGGACGGGGGCGGGCGCGGGCGAAGGCTGATCGCGCCTCGAACGGCGCGATCTTTCCGCCGTGTCGCGCCAGGACCCGAGGGATCGCGGCCTGTGATCAAAACGTGCCGGGAACTTGTCTGTTCGACTAGACAAGTTACGATTGGGACGATTCTGGTTTCAATGACGGCAGCAATGGCGAAGTCTTCCAAACTGGTTGCCGCGCGGCGCGGCAAGGTCTTGTTGGTCAGACGCCGGTCGGACGGCCTGTGGATGTTCCCGGGCGGCCGCAAGCGCGCGCGCGAGTCCGACAAGGACTGCCTGCGGCGTGAGATCAGGGAGGAGCTGCCCAAGCTGAAACTCGGCAGGATCAGCCTCTGGAAGGAAGTGACGGCGAGGAACAAGCGCTCCGGCCGCAAGATGAGCGACGCGATCTTCATCGCCAAGACTGCCAAAGGCAGGCTGGCGATCGGCGACAAGAAGGAGATCGACCGCGCCGCCTGGCAGAAGCCGCGCGGCATCCGCCTGACGCCGACCTCGCGCTATATCCGCGACCGCCTGTTTCCGAGGAAGCAGAGGCGGAAGGCGAGCTAGTCCTCGCGTCCCGCCGATCGCGTCCGTCCGGCGAACCTCCTCGACTGCGCCCCCTGCGGTTCGGGCGCAGCAAGCTTCGCGGCCTCGGCCTCGCGCATCTCCTTGCGGACCTTGCGCGCATCGCGCATCGCGCGCTTGACGAAGGGATGTTGGGAATCCTCAGCGAAGAACAGCACCACTTCGCAGCTCGGACATTGCCTGGAATAGCCGTCCTGCAACCGCCCGGCGCGATCGCGAAACACGTTCTTGCACCGCGTGCACTGAATCTGGATTGAACTCATGCGCGCGCAACAATGGCTTTGGGAAATGGATCGTCAGCTGATCCCAAATGTCTGAAGAAAGCCTGAATGACTTCGTGGTCGGATGCTCGCAGACCGCGCGGGCACGCGCCACCGGCCGGCGGTGGAAGAGGCCGGTTGGAACAGCCGGTCAGTCGCTATTGCTTGGCCGCCATCGTGTCCAGGCACTGGTTGAGAAAGGCGGTGCGATCCCTGGGCAGCACCTTCTCGAGATCCGCCTTCAGCGCGCATTCGCGCTGGCGCAACTGCTCGGCCCGGCGCTTCTCGGCCGCCTCGCGGAATTCGGGAGCAACCTTGTTGGGATCGACCAGCGGCTGTGAGCGGGCGGGAGCCGTCGCAAGCAGTGCAATGGCGGCGATGAAAAAGATTGGTTTCAAATGAGCCTCCGTAAAAGAGGCATCCTAGCGCGCGACGGATGCGCGCTCAAACCGGGGAACGCGGTACCCCGTTCCGGCGTGATGGGCCTCGCGGGCGAACCTCCGCCGGCGGCTTAGGAACGATTGGGCACGGCAAGCGTCGAATCCAGGCTCCCGGCCCATCCCCAAGCCCCAAAGCCCCCGGCCGTGAGAAAACCCTCCCCACGAAGGTTGGCGACCTCGGTGTCACCGAGGTCGTTTGTTTGGCGTGTGTGAACCAGTTCACAAGCGCGCGGTGAGATCGCTGCTATGAAGACGTCATTGCTTGACCAGTTCATTTTGCTCGAAACGCCCCAGCGTGGCTCCAAGCGCTGGGGTTTTTCGTTTCTCCCCGTGCGCAGAATGTTTACAATCGCGCCAAGCGTCGCATCGACAGACGCAGATTCCGCGCCGCGCTAGTTCCGGCCCGAGATCGATCAACAGCCAAATTGTCGGGATCGCGGTGCCGCGCCGAACGTTGCCACCAGGCGTGCGTTCACCGGTCAAATCCCATATGCATGGCGAGAAGTCGCCGAATCGGAATGAGGGCGGCTGGCGTTCAGTTGACGACGGCTTACGACCAGAAACGGATTCAAGTGAGGCTTACCAAAAAGGCGCGGGTGGCCAAGACGCCGCCGAAGAAGACGTCACCGATCAAGACGTCATCGAAGAAGGCGTCGGCGAACAAGTCATCGCCACGCAAGGCGCTGCCAAACAAGACGTCGTCAAGGAAGAGCAAGGAGGCGCCGCGCGCCGCGATCTCGTCCTCGTCGCCCCTCGGCGTGCTGGCTCTCCATCTGCTTGCCCAATGGAAGCAGTCCGGACCCAGCGGCATCGTTTTTCTCGCCGAGAGCGAGAACAGGGCGGAGCGGCTCGGCAGTGTCATCCACGCGCTCGACCCCTCCTGCGAGGTCCTGGTATTTCCGCGATTGAACACTCTGCCGTTCGATCAGCTGGAGCCGTCGCACGAGCTGGCGGGGCGCAGAGCCTCCGTCCTGAGGCGCATCGCGAAATCCAAGAAGCCACTCTTTCTCGTCTCGACCGCAGAAGCCGTGATGGAGCGACTGCCGCCGCCGGCGAGCCTGTCGCGCCTGAGCGTCAGCCTGAAGGTGGGCGGCTCGTTCTCCGAGCAAGACCTCGAGACGCGCCTTGAAGCCCTTGGATACGACCTCGACGACGAGCCCGACTATCCGGGCGGGGCGCTGTTCCACGGACAGACCTTCGAGATATTTCCAGCGGGCGCGCTGGGCCCGTTCCGGATCGAGCATTCGGATCGCACGATCAGGCGGATCGTGGCGTTCGATCCGAACGAGCACAGGATCATCTTCGAGACCAAGGAGCTTGTCGTCGATCCCATGTCGGAGCGGCTTGGCCTTGCCGGCAAACGCAGCAAGCGCGCGAGCCTGTTCGACTATTGCGGGCGCGCCAAATGGATCGCCGATGCTGGCGTGCCCGTGCACGCCGACGGTTGGTTTGACACGATCGAGGAGGCCGCGCCTCGTGCGGAGCGTGAGCGCGAATATCTCGGACGGCGGGACTGGAAGCAGCTCTCCCGCGGCATGAAGGTGTTGCCGCGCGCGTCGTCCTTCCAGACCATCCCGGAGTTTTCGAAGCTGACATCCTCCAGGAAGGCGCTGCGTGCCTTCGTCGAGGAGACGCGCCGGGCCGGATCTCGACTGATCCTCGCCGCAGCGCATGAGGACGATCTGCGCGTGATGGAGCGGATGAGCGGCCTCAAGGCGCAGCGGTGCGAAGACTGGGACGAGGCGGTGCGCGGGCGCAGCGGGGAGGCGGCGCTGCTGGCCGACCTCGATGCCGGCTTCGTCATGCCAGGGAAGAAGCCTCTCGTCGTCGTGACCGCCTCCGACGTGCTCGGCAGCCGCGCGCATCATCCGCAGCCGATGGCGCGCGCCTGGAGCGCGGCCTTCGACCATGCCGATGTGCCCGAGCAGGGCACGGTGGTCGTCCACCTCCAGCGCGGCCTCGGCGTGCTCGACGGCCTGCAGACGGTGAACACGGGCGGCGGCGCAATGCGGGAGATGATCCGCCTGAAATTCGCCGGCGACAATGCGGTGCTGGTGCCGCCGCCTGATCTTGCCTTGATGTGGCCTTACGCAGCCGAGCTCGGCAAGCTCGCGCTCGACAAGGCGGACGGCAGCACCTGGTGGGCGCGCCGCGGTGAGGCCGAGCGCGAGATCCAGATCGCCGGCAAGGCGCTGGCCAAGCACATCAGCCAGCGCCGCAAGCGGCGCGGCGACAAGCTGGTTCCGCCGGGATCGGCCTATGAGAAGTTCGTCGCGCGCTTCCCTTACTTCACGACCATCGACCAGGCCAAGGCGATCGCCGACGTGCTGGACGATCTTGCCTCCGGCCACCCGATGGACCGGGTGATCTGCGGCGACGTCGGCTTTGGCAAGACCGAGGTGGCGCTGCGTGCGGCGGCCGCGGTGGTGCTGTCGGGCAAGCAGGTCGCGATCGCGGTGCCGACGACGGTGCTGGCACGGCAGCATGTGGCAACGTTCCAGAAGCGCTTTGCGCCGTTCGGCATCGAGGTGGGAAACCTGTCGCGGGCCACCTCGGGCGCGGAGCTGCGCGAGACCAAGGAGGGACTGCGCAGCGGCCGGATGAAGGTCGTGATCGGCACGCAGGCGCTCGGTGGCAAGGACGTCAGGTTCGACGATCTCGGTCTCGTCATCATCGACGAGGAGCAGCATTTTGGCGCGGCCGAGAAGGCCAAGCTCTCCGGCCTCGCCAAGAACGTCCATGTGCTGATGATGAGCGCGACGCCGATCCCGCGCACGCTCGCCGCGGGCCTCGCCGGCTTCCGCGACCTCAGCGTGATCGCTTCGCCCCCGGTGCACCGGCTGCCGGTCGCGACCCGGATCGCGCCGCTGTCGGATGCGGCGATTGCCTCGGCGCTGCTGCGCGAGCAGCGTCGCCACGGCCAGAGTTTCCTGATCTGCCCACGCATCCAGGATCTCGATCCGATGCTGGCGCGGGTGCAGGCGGTGGCGCCTGATTTGCGCATCGTCTGCCTGCACGGCCGATTGGCGGCCGACGAGATCGACGATCGCATGATGAGCTTCGTCGAGGGCCGGGCCGACGTCCTGCTCGCGACCAACATCGTTGAGAGCGGCCTCGACATTCCCCGTGCCAACACCATCGTGGTCTGCTGGCCGGAGAAGTTCGGCCTTGCCCAGCTGCATCAGCTGCGGGGTCGGGTCGGGCGCGGCGGCATTCGCGCCTTCGCGCATCTGTTGACCGAGACGCAGTCCGGACAATCCGAGAAGCGGCTGGCCGTGCTCGAGGAGTTCAGCCGGCCCGGCGCCGGCTTTGCCATCAGCGAGCGCGACCTCGATCTGCGAGGCGCGGGCGACCTGTTCTCGGAGCTACAATCCGGCCACGTCCATGTGTTCGGCCCCGTGCTCTACAGCCATCTTCTGAAGATGGCCTCGGAGAAGCTCGACGAGGGGCAGGCGGTGTGGGTGCCGGACCTGAACCTTCCGGTCGCGGACATGCTGCCCGAGACCTATGTGCAGTCCGAGCCGGTGCGCCTCGAACTCTATGCGCGCGCCGCAAGATGCACGGATGAAGACGACCTCGAAGACCTCGAGGAGGAAACCTCCCGCCGCTTCGGCCCGCTGCCGAAGGTCGCGCGCGACTTCTTCGCAGCAGCAAGGCTCAGGCTCGAATGCAAGCGCCGAGGCATCATCCGCCTCGACGTCGGCCCTGAAGCTGCGGCCGCAACGTTCCTGCCGGGACGCCTGCGGAAGTCGAAGGGACGGTCGCTGCAGCGCGACGGCGACCGCGTGGTCCATCACGCCAAGATGCAGGACGCGCCGTTCGAGCGGGTGGAGGAGTTGTTCGAGGTGCTGGACGAGGGGTAGGGCTCGCGCGTTCGTCAGCGCGAACAACTGCCAATTCGTAGCGGGATCCCTGTTCCACCCTTATAGTTAATTGGGGCGTGGCGAAGGAGATTGTCCGATGTCACATGCCATTCCTCCGATCATCGCGATTGTCGCAAGCTCGTGTCTGTTGGCCCTGGTGCAAGCAGGCGGCGCAAATGCCGGGTCGGCAGGAGCGGGCATGGGAACGGGGCCGGGGAGCGCTGGCGGCTCGGCGCCTTCTGGAATGGGGACGAGTGCGGGCAATGCTGGTCCTTCCGCACCCGCGGGGATGGGGACAAAGGACAGCGCCGCCGGCGGAGATCTGGGCACCAACAGCCAACCGACCAATCCGAACGTTCAGCCCGCCACGCCCGCGAGGTCGCGGGCGGCAGCTCAGGCCGCGAGAAATGCCGGGGCTGGTCACGCTCAAAATGGCCTGCCGATCGGCGCGATCGGGAGCGGCACGAGCAACGAGGATCAAACGGCCACCGGTTCGGCGTCCTCCCAAAACAGACCCCGGCCGGCAACACAGGCTCAGGGAAACAGCGGCGTTGGTTCGGTTGGTCTGTCAGGGAGAGGCTCGAGCCTTTCGGACCAGCGAGCCGCACGAGTCGGAGACAAGGTGCTGGACGCCAAGGCCCAGGTCGAGCGGCGAACGACCGTGTCGCGCAAACGCGCTACGAGCCCGATAGGACCAGGTTTGTAATCTGCGAGCGAAGGGCGAACAGGGTAGACTCGGTGCATCGCGCTCTACCACTGCCCGATGCGGGACGCGCCGTTCGAGCAGGTGGAGGGGTTCGAGCTGCTGGACGGGGGATAGGGCGCCATTGGAAAAATGCGAAAACAACCCCATGCACAGTAGCTAAGTGCTGCTGGCACAAGGTGTTTTGAATCCGGCGGCAACGCTCGTTTGCTGCGTCGGGCAAAACAGGGGTCCATGTTCGGAAAACCCGCGGGTCAGGATGCTGACTTAGGAACGGCTGCCGTAGGGTGAGCAAAGGCGCAAAGTGCCGTGCCCACCATGCATCCAAGCCCGGCGATCGAAGTGGTGGGCAGGCTTTCGCTTTTCCCCCTACGGCAATGTCAGCGTAGCGCCTCTGCTCTTCGCACGGTCCCCCGTAGTCGGCCGGGGTCGGCGTGCTCGGCCGCTAACGTGGAATTAATCAGAAATGCTCACAATTTGAGGCAGTTGTGTAAGGGTGCTGCGTACAAGGGGTCGTCGCGAGGACGGTCCAGGGGCGGTTTCCTGTTGCTCGCTCACTGGGGTCAATGCAGATGACCACGACCTTCGAAATGCAAAGCTTCGCCGAAGAACTCGACGCTGCAGCCCTTGCAGCCGCCGCAGCGGAGCAGGAAACCCCGGTTCCGATCAAGCAGTCCAGCCGGAAATCGGTCCTGACCCTTGCGGTGTGCGCCCTGGCCATCAACGGCGCGGCGGCCATCTACACCTCGCCGACCGATTTTCGGTCGCTGAGCGTCGACAGCCTGGCGCAACTGCTTCCACGTCTGCAAACGTCCGTGCCGAAACCGGATCCCGTGGTCGCGGCCTTGAAGGACATTCAGGCGGCCCAGCAGCAACACACCGCGTTGCTGCAACAGAACAATCAGGCATCCGACCAGAACTCGGTTTTGCTGCAGCAGGATTCAATGGTGCTGCTGTCGCTGCGGCAGAGCATCACGGAGGAGCGGGTCGACGTGAGGAAGATCTCGTCGCAGTTGTCCACGCTGATGGCGAAGATCGATACGCTGCAAAACACGGTGACGTCGGACGTCACCTCGTCCGTCCGGCGCGCGCATGCGCGCTACGGACTGCCCGCCGCGATGCGCAAGCGGATGGTAAGGGACGTTCGGGAAGTAAAGCCCCTGGGTCCCGTTTCGGTCGGAGGCGCGCCGCTGACGGTGCCGGCTGCGACGGCGGCTCCGGAAAGCTGACGACCGCAACTTCCGGATGGGCCGAGGCCCCGGATTGGCCGTCAGGTCTGTCAGTCCGTCACTTCGGGGCGTGGTCGATCTTGTGCTGCAGATGCCCGGTGTCGTGATCGCGACGCAACTGGCTCAGCGACGTCTCGTTCAGCTGAAGCAGGACCTCGCTAAGCTGCGTCGTATCGGGATAGCCGGCCGCAAAACCCTTCCCGTAAATCTTGCGCAACGTGCCGACCAGCGTGTTGCCGTGCTTCTTGCCGATCGCGCCATCCTTGTCGCGGTGGCGGCTATCCAGGCCATGTTCCTTCATGTGGCTCTCCCTGTGCGGCGTCTTGAGCGCCTGGACAGAGCGTGCTCCCAAACGAGTTGACTGGCAATGGCATCGCGCGCGGCAGTTGAGGGCCGGCTTGCACCGCCGCAATGGCCCGCGCTTCTCTCCTGCTTGTGAAGCCGCAATCGGTTGTGGCGAGCCGATCGGCGCATCAGATGACAACGGGCGATTGCTCGGTTGGAGTTGCTGCGATGCGCGCGCTTGTTGCCATGGGTCTGTTGCTGGTGCTCTGCACCTCTGCAAACGCCGCAAATGGGCATCACCCCCGCGCACGCCAGCCTGCGGTGGACCAGCCCCGCGCGAATGCTGGTTCGCCGGCGCGCTTTGCCGTCCCTGGCTGGAGCGACGAAGCAACGCAGCGCTGGCTGAACAACGCCTCGTCAAACGTCGGCCGCGGCGGATAGCCGGGGAAAGGGGCGATGGTCTTGTTCAGTTGAGCCCGCAGCACTTCTTGTATTTCTTGCCGGAGCCGCACGGGCATGGGTCGTTGCGGCCGACCTTTTTGCCGGGAGCTGCGTCGGCCCTTGGGTCGATGCCTTGAACCGGCTGGTAGTTGGCAAGACGCCATTCGTTGAGGATGACGACGAAGTCGCCGATCATGTCAGGTGCAGCGGTCAGGATGGGATCGTCGAGCTTGGCGTCCTTGTCGCCCCGGGCGATCTCGGCGAGCAGTAGCATACCGCTCATCGCCGCCGCCGTATCGGCATCGGCGTCGAGCAGCTCTTTCCAGGCCGCCGGGCGCAGCGCGACGGCCTTCTCGAAGCCCGACATCCAGATTTCCCAGATCACGTCGTCATTGCCGGTGTCGACCGTGAACAGCGGACCGTAGCGCTCCGGGCGTTCCATCAGGGTGCGCGCGACGTCGTTGTAGTGCGCCATGACGAGACCGAGAACTCGATTGGCATGATCGAGATTCTCGAAGACGGGAGTCTGGTCCGCGCTGTTCTCGTGCCAGACGACGGGAAGCCAGTCGTTGGGCCTGATCAGCTCCGGGCAGGTCAGCAACCCCGCGATGAAGCCATCAAGCTCGTCGAGCAGCATGGCGTCCTCGCCGAGGGCGAGCAGTTCTTTCTCAAGCTGCTTGTCGCGGCGCGATGGTCCGGACATGGCGTCTTTAAGATCGTGCCGAAGGCAGGGAAGCTAAGCTGCTTGCTCCTCGAACGAGGTGTACACCCGGCCGGCGGGATCAACGACCTGAACGTCCCAGCACCCGTCCTCGATAAGCTCTTTGGCTTTCTTGAGGGCGGCGGCGAGTGACAGCCGCTTGAGACTGACGACGCCTGCCGTGTCGAAACCGTTGATTTCAAACATGCCGTTCCTCCGGTTTTGATGAATCCTACACGTTTCCGGCGGGTTGTCAGCGGGTTTTTGGGGGGCTGGGGCGAAGGACAAGCTCAGAACACCTCGCCGTATCGGCAGACCGCGGCCTCCCGCGGGTGCGTTGCCAATGGAGCTAACCGGCCGCCGCGCGTCGCAGGTGTGGAGGGACGGGGATGGGACGATGCTCTTCCTCGGCGGCCTCGATCCAACACGCGATTGCATCCTGTACGTTCCGCACGGCCTCGAATTCGGTAGCGCCGTCGGACATGCAGCCGGGAAGGTCGGGCACGGTCGCAACAAATCCGCCGCCGTCTTCCTCCGTCAGCGGCTCGATAATGATCTTGTAGTGCGGACGCTCGCCCATGTGGTCTCAATCTCGCAGGAAGGCTACCAGCTTCTTGATATATATTGGTTTAATCGGCCGTTTGAAAGGCACGGTCAGGATTTCAACCTTTCCGGGCTTGGAAATCTTGTAGTGCGAGCCCCCGCCCCGTGGCGGGACGCACCTTGCGCCGTGAAGAGCGCAAATTGTCTCCACATCCTGGATGCGCCACCCAGACGGATTGCGCTCCATGTCGTCCAAGGTCGTGCGGGCCATCACTGCTCACCTCAAATCTCGAAGCGAGGCGGGCGTGATTGCCCCTCCACGGGTGGAGGATGATTGTTCAAGTTTCTCGGGATGGCAAGAGGAATACCAGCCTTCTCAACCCATCTAACGAGCTAGCGTGCGGCAGTTCGGTGCACAATCATCGCAATCGTAGAATGCGCTATCACGGCAAGTCTGGCCTCACTCCAACGGGATGGTGTCCACCCGCAGACAGGGACGGCACTGGTAGGCGTGCACTGCGGGAAGCGTGAAGATTGCCGGCAGCGTGGCCAAAAACGTCATCGGCCGTCCGCACTTGGTGCAGATCAGAACGGGCGGGCTGTCTTTCGCTGTAGAGATCATCGCCAAGATGCCCAGAGAGGTAGGGCACAGTAGGCGCATGCTGCGAGCGGTTCATCTCGGGGCGACTACTGGACTCTATCGGAATCTGGCGCGCTCTGGGGACGAAGGGGCTGGTGCGAGCCGCGTCATCTGCGCTTGTTTAGTGCACTGTCACCGTAATCCGGCAAAACATACCGAGCTTTAGCAACTTTTTGCGCGCTGACCGGCATCCTATTCTTGTTATCTCGCGCCGAATATCTCGTCGCTTGCTTCACCAATGTGAACTAACCGTAGTATAGCTTAGCTGTCGCCGTTTGCATCGCTATTTAGATGAAGAAGCACATCGGCGTCGCCACGAAACCCGATTTGTGACGCCGCATAATTTGCCTTCACCTGTACCTTCTTGCCTCCGCCGTAATGGCATCGTAACCGTTCGCTCCACGAGGAGCTTGCTGTAGATTGTTAGCTTCGACTGCGATAAACTCCCCGTAGTCACCCAAGAGATTGCCGAGGCCGGCCCATTTGAAGTTTGGGGCCAACGATTTCAATGTGCGCTGCGATGTGAAGAGCGACGCAAGCAGCCTCTAGACGCCGTTCTTTTGTAATCATGTGTTCACCCGCCTCGCGAAGGCATCTTCCTCATAAGCGGTGGCTCATGCAAGGCACACGCGACGATGAGCCCGACGATCTCGTACCTAGCCCGCGCGGCGAAGAGCGAATGGCGATAGAAAAGTCATTCGGGCAGACACGCACCGAACAATACCTTTCGCAACTCTGCGAGCGGACGTTCTTAAATATCTGGGCGTACCCCAACCCCTACAAGGCTGACGGCAAGGAGTTGTGCGACCTATTGGTCGTTTTCGAGAGTGCAGTGTTTCTGTTCTTTGATCGCGAAAGTCGCCGCTTCGACAAACCGGGAGCGGATGTCCAGCTTACCTGGGATCGATGGAAGAAAGAGGCCATAACAAAACAAATCCAGACGGCGGGTGGAGCAAAGCGATACGTGCTAACGAATAGAGATCAGATCTACCTTGACGCAAAGAAGCAAGTTCGCCTTCCTCTAGAAATCCCCGTAGGCGATCTGCGCATCTACAAGATCATTGTAGCACATGGCGCTATGGAAGCCTGCAAACGCGCTTCAGCGGAAAATGTCTACGGCAGTCTTGCTGTGACGTACGAAGCCAACGCAGCCGCTTCATCTAGGCCGTTTATGGTCGCGCTGGACAAAGATGACCCGGTTCACCTGCTAGACACGCACAATCTTGAACATGTTCTGGGCGAGCTAGATACGTTGCTTGATTTGCGACGCTATTTTGACGCGAAAGAAAGTGCCATTCGGCGTTTTGATTGTCTGACGTATTGTGGCGAGGAAGACCTCTTAGCTCACTATTTCTTCAACTACGACGAAACTGAACAATCGTACCGAATTGGTCCCAAAGAAGACGACTACAATCTGATTATGATTGGCGAAGGTGAGTGGCGGGACTTCGTGGTCTCGCGGCCATATCAACGGCGAAAAGCGGCGAATGAAATCTCTTATGCCTGGGACAAACTCATTCAGAAGACAGGCAGGAATGCGCTTCTTGGCACGCTTGGCGGCAACTCAGATGTATTTCGCGGTCAGAGCGCCATCCACGAAATGGCCAAAGAGCCGCGTGTCTCCCGACGCGCCCTTTCTCAGTTGATGTTCACGACCATCAACAATTTTCCCGACAATGCTACTGGCCCGATGCGCCAAATGTCGTTTCTACCATCGTTCTTCAACGATCGCGGTTACGTATTTTTGCAAGTCTATCATCCTAATCCCGGTGACTATGACACCGAATACAGACCCGGACGCATGGGTATGCTTGAGATCGCATGTGGCGCGGCGAAGTTAAAGTTTCCCTATCTAAAGAAAGTCATTGGCATCGCTATCGATGCACCCAAATATGCATCCATCAATTCCGAAGATTTCATTCTGATGGATTGCGAGAATTGGACGGACGCGGAGCGCGCCCACTACGCAGCCGCCAACGAGAAGCTGCGATTTTTCAAGACCGATAAGCTGAAAGAACGGCGAATGCGCGTGACTGATTTTCCGACGACCCGAGCAAAACAGACGGGCCGCCGCCCTGGGCGAAATCAGCTTTGTCCGTGCGGCTCTGGCAAGAAGTACAAGCAATGTCACGGCAGTAACGAATGACGCCCGGGGTACGCTGCTCGCGCGCGGTTGGAACGTTGATACCGCCAGTCCTATATTTGGAGGAAACTATGCTCGCCGGTCGTCAGACTGTGTGTGTACACGGCCTTAGGCGCATCTACGGCTAAGTGGAGGAAATGAACGCGAAACGCGAGTTTCCCAAACAGGCGTATTTGCACTTTCGCGTGCGGATCATTCCCCTCAAAGCAAAGCCCGTGGAAGGGGGCATAGGTAGGGCTTAAAAATCGCTCGACACGATAACCAGATGCGTCGCCGCTCCCTTTCAGCGCGTCTCGGATTTGCCCAAGGGCGGCAACCGATTCGTAAATCGCCGTTCCTAACAATAAAGCTAGGAATTCAAAGGCAGTCTTTACGAGCACAAGCTCGTTAACCGGGTGAGCACCCAAATCTGGCCTTGCCTGATCGGTCGGCCAATTTATTACGCTGATGCCGGGCAGTAGCTCAACTTTGGTCTGTTCCGGCAGACTGTTTAGGCGTGATGCCGCTACCCGTGCAAATTCGCCAGCGTGACCATGCTTTGCAGCCATTCGCTCGATGTGCGCTGCCGCGTCTTTGGTTGGCACCATCAATGACCCATCAGTATGTCGAAAGGTCTTAGGCATTAGCTCACCCGCACGGTAGGTCGCGCGCACCGGGACTGGGCCGCTCTGTGAGGTGTAGTCTTGGCCTTCCTCGATCCGCTGAAATACTGATGAGGGCAAAACGTTGCCTAGATTTGCAACGGCTAACCGAACGGCGGGATCGGTCTTTGCGCCAGCTTCAAAGGTTGATCCAAACGCGTCATTGCAGGGCTTGCATAGAAATTCACAAGTCAGATCGCCGCCAAGTGAACGTGGTATCACGTGTTCCTCGGTGAAGGGTCCATCTTCAAGGCAAGCAATGCACTGATTTCCGAACCAAGGTGCCTTCATTATACCTCTCAAGGAGCCACCCACCGCGATGCTACAAACGTGCGAGATCGGAGAGCATCAAACCGTCGAGTGAAGTCGTAACTTTGCGAACAGCCGCAATATTTTGCCATCCCTGCCATGATTGTTGAGGCCGCTTCCGACTACTCGCTATAGGTGGCAAAGCGATTCTGGCGGTGCTGCGTCCCTCCACAGCCCTCCCACTTCTATCTTCGTGGGAGAAGGAAGTTTGAACATGTTGCTTAAATAGCGGATTTTATTGGTGAGCGCGCTGGGGCTCGAACCCAGGACCCCGTGATTAAAAGTCACGTGCTCTACCGGCTGAGCTACGCGCTCCCATGGCCGCTGATGGCACGCAGAGATCGCCATCGTGTCGGACATTCGAGAAGCATGTCTTGCCGCTGCGCTAAGCTCGCGTCGCGGGGAAAAACCGGCTGTTTCCGGATCATGCTTTCGGCCCCGCTGTGTAGGGGGATGGGGCGCTGAGGTCAATAGCGGGCGTGGCTGCCGAAACTCGCGGCAGGAGCGGGGATTCGCTCGCGGTTTCCGCCGCTTAAGGCGGAAAGCTCAACCCGATTGGCGGGCCGTCACCCACGCCGAAGACCACGTGGCTTTTAATCACGAGGTCCAAAGGCTAGCGCGGAGCCTCAATCACTGGGTTTCCCGCCGCACCTCGTTCGGCACGGGCTGCGGCGTGCCGGGAGCCGGCAGCGCGACCGGGCGCAGGCCGATCAGCTCGGCGGTGCGGATCGCGCTGTCGCGCCAGAACTGGAACGAGTTGATGCGGCTGAGCTCGAGGATGGCGATCGCCACCGCCGCCAGGAACGGCAGGCTCTGCAGCACCAGCACGCCGGCGAAGATGTAGATCTCGGTGATCTGGCGGTAGCTGTTGGAGGCGATCAGCACGCCGGCGCCGACGATGAGCAGGGTGCCGATCACGGCCTCCCAGAACGCCTGGAACTCGATCGACATCCTGGACAGGCCGCCCTTGGAGGTGCGGGCGAAGGCGATGTGCTCGGTGATGAGGCCCTGCGCCACCGCGCGCGACACCGTCCATTGGACGCTCATCGCCGCGATCATGGCGCCCAGCATCTGGCCGGGCTTGATGGCGACGCGGGCGCGGTACATCGACAGGAAGTGCGCCAGCGAGACGATGAAGGCGCCGATGATCGGCAGCGTCAGGATCTTGTCGGGGATGGCGATGTCGGCGAAGGCGACGATCGGCACCCAGACGAGGTTGAGCAGCGCCACGACCACGCCGAGGCTTTCCGCGCCGAGCCAGTTCAGCCAGCCCAGGCCATATTCGCGCTTCTGGTCGGGCGTCAGCCGGCTCTTGCCGGGCAGGAAGTAGCGCCAGTGCTTCTTGACGATCTGCAGGCCGCCATAGGCCCAGCGGTGACGCTGCTTCTTGAAGGCCTCGTAGGTGTCGGGCAGGAGGCCCTGGCCGTAGCGGTGGTTGGTGTAATGGGTGGTCCAGCCGAGCTCCTGGATCGCAAGGCCGAGGTCGGAATCCTCGCAGATCGTGTCGGACGACCAGCCGCCGGCCATGTCCATCGCCGCGCGGCGGATCAGGCACATCGTGCCGTGCACGATGATGGCATTGGCCTCGTTGCGCTGGACCATGCCGATGTCGAAGAAGCCGGCATATTCGCCGTTCATGATGTAGTGCATGATCGACAAATCGCCGTCGCGATGCTCCTGCGGCGCCTGCACGAGGCCGACACGCGCGTCGGCGAAAGCAGGCACGAGGTCCTTCAGCCAGTCGGGATCGACGGCATAGTCGGCGTCGAGAATGCCGATGATCTCGGCATCCGCCGCGGTGCGGTCCATCGCAATCCGAAGAGCGCCGGCCTTGAAACCCTGCACCTTCTCGGCGTTGATGAACTTGAAGCGTTCGCCGAGCGCGCGGCAATGGTCCTGGATCGGCTGCCAGAACGCGGGATCCGGCGTGTTGTTGATGATGACCACGCATTCGTAGTTCGGATAGTTCAGACGCGACAGCGCATCAAGCGTCTGCTTGAGCATCTCGACCGGCTCGAAATAAGCGGGGATGTGGATCGAGACCTTCGGGCAGTAATTCTCGGGAACGTTCTCGACCGGCTTGCTCTTGCTGAGCAGCCGCTGCGGCGGCCGGCCGAAGGCGACCGCTGCGATCTCGTCGATGCGCGCCATCGCAATGAGAACGAGCGGCACAAGCAGGATCATGCCGAGCGTCAGCGCGAAGGCCGAGCCGAACAGGAAGTAGTGGCTGTTCCAGAAGGCGAACACTGTGGCGACCCAGGCGCCGACGCCGTTGGCCGTCGCCGACAGCAGGAAGGCCTGCTTCGCGGTTGGCTTTTCGATCCGCAGGATCGGCAGCGAGAGCAGGATGCCGACCAAGAGGGCGATCGCCATCAGCTTCCAATAATCGGGATTCTCGACCGGACCGGTCCAGGCGAATTTCGGCTCGCGGCTGGCGTTGAGGATGCCCCAGTACGGACCGACGCCGCCCTCGTTGAACTTCCAAGGCTGATCGATGGCTTCGACGATGTTGTAGTCCATGCCCATCGCTTCGGCGCGGCTGACGAAGCTGCGCAAGGTCAGGGCTTGCTTGAATGGACCGGGGTCGGCGCTACGCAGGTTGTAGCCCGCGCTCGGCCAGCCGAACTCGGCGATCACGATGCGCTTGCCGGGAAACAACTTGCGCAAGAGTTCGTAACGATCAACCGCTTGATCCACCGCCTGGTCGGAGCGGAAGTTTTCCCAATAAGGCAGCACGTGCGCGGCGATGAAATCGACGCTGGAGGCAAGGTCCGGAAAATCGCGCCAGATGTTCCAGATCTCGCCTGTCGTGACGGGAACGCGGACCGCGCCCTTGACCTTCTTGATCTTGTCGATGAGGTCCTCGACCTTCTGTTCGCCGCGGAAGATCACCTCATTGCCGACCACGATGCCGATCACGTTGCTGTTCTTGCGGGCGAGCTCGATGGCGGCCTTGATCTCCCGCCCGTTGCGATCCTCGTCCTTGTCGATCCAGGCGCCGACCGTGACCTTGAGGCCGAACTCGGCGGCGATCGGCGGCACTAGTTCGTTGCCTTCCGTCGCGGAGTAGGACCGGATCGCTCGCGTGAGAGTCGAGAGCTTCTTCATGTCCGCGCGAATCTTGTCGGGGTCGACGTTGATGTCGACGACATGCCCCGGTTCGAACGGCGTATAGGACAGGCTCGGGATCAGCCCCTTGAAATCCGGCGCGGGTTCCTTGTCGCGTAGGACTCCCCAGATGCCGGCGTGAAGCACGGACACGAGCAACAGAACGGCGGCGACAACGCGCATCGCGGCTAAACCAAAAGGGGCTGAGGGGGCAGGGAAGCGGATCCGCCCCCGAGATCCGACCAAGTCCGCGGCAAAGGGAGAATACCTCTGCCGCGCGGTTTCTCAACTGTCATGGCCTCATGTCCTTATCAGGGCATGGCCTTCTTCGAAAAACGCGTGGCAGTGCCAACCGCTTCTGTGGCCGATCGTTCCTGAACGGCGGCTGAAGCGACCCGCTGCTATTTCGGGGGCGCCGGGGACGGGCTTGCCGCAGGCGAGGGGCTCGCGGCCGGCTGCGGGGCCGGCGCATTGCCGGCTGCCGGTGCCGCCGGCTGGGAGGCGCTCGCCGCCGCCTGCTGCGGCTGGGCCGCCGGGTTGATCCAGCAGGCATGCACGCGGCTGTCCAGGGTCTCGGCGACCTTGGGATCGATCTGGCCGCCGAACCGGGTCAGGCAGCGGAAGGCCGCCTGGATGTGGCCGCCGGGGCAGCCGAAGCGGTCATAGAGGTCGAGATGGCGGAACGCGGTATCGAGGTCATCCCGCCACATCAGCCGCACCACGCGCCGGCCGAGCCAGACGCATTCGGGATTGCCGGCCGGGCCGCTGATGACCTGGGCCGCTTCGGCGAATTCGTCGGTGCGGCGCTGGTTCTGGGCCGCATCCTTGGCGGCGTCGGCGGGCTGGGCGGCGGCCTTGCCCTGGTCCGGCGCGGGCGTGCCGCTCTGGGCGGAAGCGCCACCGAGACCGGCGAGAACGAGAAGGCAGGAGACGGCCAGGATGGCGGCGAACTGCCGCAGGACCGCATTTCGTGACTCGAACACCCGTTGCCGCATGAATTCCCCAATGTATCCGCTGGCCGTCCGCGTCAGGATCCCGCGGACGCGCCGGTGATGGCGTCCAAATGGGTCTCCAATGCGGCGGAAAAGTCTTTCGGAGTCCATGACCTGTATTTGGAATTTTGTCCAGCAAAGTCACGATGCTAGGCCCCGGTCGAACGGCCGCAGCCGGGACAGCAGCGGATCCGCAGAGTGGATCGGCATTTGGGCACCCGCTTGGACACCCCCTTGAACACCCCCTTGGCAGATGGCGTGCAAGCAGGTAATCGACGGACCCTTCGCGGAGGACGGAACCGATTTCACTTCGTACGCCACTGGCGCTTTTGCTCGTTTCACTGGGTGCGATTGCTGCCGTGTGGTGGTGGTTGGCGACGCCGATCACGCTCGCGCGCGCCCCGATCGATCCCGCCGAGAAGGTCCAATGCGTCTCCTACGCGCCGTTCCGCGGCGAGCAGACGCCGCTGAACGCGTGGACCCATATCGAGGCCGAGCAGATCGAGCAGGATTTGCGCCAGCTCAAGGAGATCACCGACTGCGTCCGCACCTATTCGTTGGAGAACGGGCTCGACCAGGTGCCGGCGATCGCCGCCAAGGTCGGCGGGCTGAAAGTGCTGCAGGGCATCTGGCTCTCCAGCAACCGAGCCAAGAATTTTGAGCAGGCCGCGCTCGCCATTCGTCTCACCAAGGAATTCCCCGCGATCATCACCGCCGTCATCGTCGGCAACGAGGTGCTGCTGCGCGGCGAGATGACGACGGCGGACCTCGTCTCGATCATCCGCCTGGTGAAGACGCAGGTCAGCGTGCCCGTCACCTATGCCGACGTCTGGGAGTTCTGGCTGAAGAACCGCGAGGTCTATGACGCCGTCGACTTCGTCACCATCCACATCCTGCCCTATTGGGAGGATATGCCGGTGAAGGCGAAGTTCGCCTCCGCCCATGTCGAGGCGATCCGCGAGCGCATGGCGGTGGCGTTTCCCGGCAAGGAAATCCTGATCGGCGAGACCGGCTGGCCGAGCGAGGGGCGCATGCGCGACGGCGCGCTGCCGTCCCGTACCAACCAGGCGCGGGTGGTCTCGGAAATCCTGGCTCTGGCGAAGGCGAACAAGTTTCGCGTCAACCTGATCGAGTCCTACGACCAGCCCTGGAAGCGCAAGCTCGAGGGCACCGTCGGCGGCTATTGGGGTCTTTATGACTCGGTGCGCCGGAGCCTGAAATATCCGCCGGGCGAGCCGATCAGCAATTTCCCCTACTGGAAATGGTACATGGGCGCAGGCATGGGCCTTTCCGTGCTGGTGTTCGCGGTCGCGCTCATCACGCTGCGCCGGCGGCCGTGGACGCCGCGCTTCTCGGCCTGGCTCGGCGTCGCCATCTCGGCGACGACGGCGGGCAGCCTGCTCGGGATCGGCGCCGACAAG
Source organism: Bradyrhizobium sp. TM233 (assembly GCF_036247965.1). Lineage (NCBI taxonomy): Bacteria > Pseudomonadati > Pseudomonadota > Alphaproteobacteria > Hyphomicrobiales > Nitrobacteraceae > Bradyrhizobium > Bradyrhizobium sp. TM233. The sequence goes on from NZ_BTIG01000008.1 coordinate 507,446, forward strand.
CTCTATTATGAGAGCTACGGCATCGGCGGCTGGCTGCTCTGGGGCGCGCTGCTCGCGGCCGGTATCCTGTCGCCGATCTTCTGCGCGCAGGCGATGGTGATCGGCCGCAGCCTTCCGACCTTCCTCGATCTGCTCGGTCCGCGCGAGGGCCGCAAATGGTCGAAGCTCACGGCCGTGCTCGGCCTGACGCTGGCGGTGACGGCGGTGATCGCGGCCGCGACCGCGCTCGGTTTCGTATTCGACCCGCGCTACAAGGATTTCCCCTACGCCGCGCTGACGATGGCCGTGGTGCCGTTTGCGCTGCTGATGCTGAACCGGCCGCAGATCGGCCAGCGTCCGATCGCGGAATCGGTGTTCGCGGGCGTGCTGGCGCTGTCGGCCGTGTTCGTGCTGTTCAACGAAGGCCGCGACAATTGGCAGTCGCTGTGGACCTGCACGATCTATCTGTTGTTCGCGCTCACGCTGTGGCGGGCGCGGGCCGAGCAAACCCAAGAATGAACAGGCCGATCGCCAGGCCCGACAGCACGACGTTGTAGAGCACGATGCCGAGGCCGGCGGCGATGATGCCGACGGTGAGCAGCACGATCGACGGCCGCATCAGGTTCAGCGTCGCAACCACCAGCGCGACGATGCCGAACACCGAATTCTTGAACAGCACCGTCGAGACCGACCGCGCCTTGCAGATCATGGTCTGCAGCCCGGCGTCGCAGGCGAGAGCGACCTGCGACAGCTCGATCGCAAGATAGCGCAGATAGAGCGCATAGCCGACGGAAGCGAAGCCGACGACGATCAGGAACTGCACCTGGTAGGGCGAGAGGCGGAAGGGCTTTTTTGTCATGGCGGCAATATGGTCGGGATGGCGCGGGCAGGCAACAGGGCAGGCGATGTTTCTGTTGATCCGGCTCGCCCAGGGCGAACGCGAAGGCCGTCAAAATTGACCTGGTGTCTTCCGGCTGTGTTCCGCCAGCCGGCGCTCGTACCGTTCAGCCAATGCGAGGAGCCGTTTCCTGATGTAGGGATCCGCCTGCTCGGCCAGCTCACGGATCAACGCGAGTTGCTCCCGCAGAAACTTCGCGTCCGTCATCTCCGCTCCGAATCAAATCCGTCGCGGATACTGCCGTCTTACGCGGACCTCTTCCGTATCTTTTGGTACGTCCGCTATTTCAATCCCAACCGGCGCTCGACCCAGCCGAGAACGAACAGCACGAGCAGCGTGACGGCGATCGCTGCGGCGACCAGCAGCCAGGCTCCGAGCGCGCAGGCAATTCCAAGGCCGGCCGCAATCCAGACGGTCGCCGCGGTCGTGAGGCCGTGAACGGTCTTCGCCTTGGCGTCGTGCAGGATGACGCCCGCGCCGATGAAGCCGACGCCGGTCAGCACACCGGCAACGACGCCCTGAATGACCCGGGAGATCGCATCGGGGTGGTCGCGCAGATTCTGGAACTCGATCACGGAGATCGAGACCAGCGCTGAGCCGAGAGCGACCAGCGCCAGGGTCCGCATTCCCACCGGCTTGTCGTTCATGTCGCGGTCGATGCCGATCAGCAGCCCTGTTCCCGCCGCGACGAGAAGCCTCAGCACATCATCCAGTTCGTTCATCGAAGCTCGTGCGTTTCAGGAGTCGGACGGCGCCTGGCGTGCGCCTGCAGATCGGGACTAAACGTCAGCCTGGTACGAAAGAGCCGCTGAGATCCAAGCGTCCGATGGTCGCATGCCCGCGCAACTCCGAATGATCATCGGCGATCAGGCAGCGCGAGCTGCTGTTCGACAAGGTGATGGCGCCGACCAGTCCGGTCGGCGCCATCTGCCAGAGTTGAGCTCGACCGCGCACCATCACTTCTTGCGGGTGTTCGAGCCCGTGGTGTTCTGCATCTTCTGTCCCGGCGCGCTCTCCGAGTGGCCCGGTCCCGCGGTGGTGTTGGTCTGGTGACCAGGGGCGTATTCGGACGCGCCGGGTCCCGTCGAAGGCTTCTTTGTGTTGTGCATTTGCTGCCCCGGCGCGTTGCTCGAAGCGCCCGGCGATTTCGTCGTTTGCGAAAGCGCCGGAGATGCCGCCAGAAGCGCGGCCGTTGCGATGATCAATGTCTTCACGTGGGTTTCTCCCGAGGTCATGGAGGCGGGCGCGCGTGATTTCTTACATCGGCCGCTCCGGTTCATGACCGGGATAACTTGGCAATCGGTGGGTGGTTTCTCTTCTCGGACCGAAATTTAGGTTCATCGCCGCGGGCGAAAACACGCGGCATTCACCGCGCGTTCAGGCGCGATGTTTACCGCCGGAAGAACGACGACAGCGTCGATCCCGCGGACGCAGACGCGGTCTCCGGCTTCGCGGGCGCCGGCTGTGCCGCAGGCGCCGGCGCGGGCTCCTCGCGCTTCGACGAGCGCTTGGAGGAGTAGCTGCGGCGGCGCTGCGGCTTCTCGGGCTTTGCGCTGGGCGCGGGCGCGGTTTCGGCTTGCGGGACCGCGTCCTGGTTCTTCTCGGAGTTCTTCTCCAAAACCCTGTCCTGGGACTTCTCTTGTCCCTTCTCCGAACCGCCGCGCATCGACAGGCGCTGGCCGTCGAACACGGCGGTCTCGCAGTGACGATCGTTCTCGGCGAGGCTTGCGCAGAATTTTGCGGCGGCGGCGGCATTGACCAGAGGACCGGCACCGAGGCGAAGCTGCATGCCGAGCCCGGTGGTGCCTTCCTTGATCATGATGATGGGTCGCAGCGCTGCGATCTCCGGATTGGATTTGCTCAGACTGCGCCAGAGCGCGCGCAGGCCATCGATCGAATTGGCGCCGCCGAGGTCGATCGCGAAACGGGTCTGCTGGACCGCGATGGCGGGGGATTCATTCTCGGCTGCCTCAGGCGCCTTCGCGGCTGTCGCGACGGCTTCGGTCGGGGCGGGCGCCGGCTCGATTTTCTTCTCGGCGGCCTTCTCGTTTGTCTCGGGCTGAATCAATTTCGACGCGGCCGGATCGGGCGGCGCCATGATCGATTTGGACGGCACCAGCGGGATGGTCGGCAGCGCCGAATTCGTTGCCAGCGGCTGCTGCACGAGCGAGGCGGCGGCGGCAGTCTGCGGTGGCAGGCTCGACGGCTCCTTTGCAACTTCCTTGAGCGTATCCTTGACCGTGACCGTATCCTTGGGCGTGTCCTTGAGCGTGTCCTTGGCGGCCTCGGTGCGGGGCTTGTCGCCGGCGGAGGCGGGGGTCGAGGCGACCGGCGCGACGCTGGGCGCCGTCGGCGTGGCATCCTGCGGCTTGCCTGGCTGCGGTGGTGCGGTGGGTTGCTTGGCGATGGCGCCGGTGACGGAATCGAGCCCTTGCTCGACCACGGTGACACGGGAATAGAGCCGGTCGCGATCCGCGTTCAGCGTCTCGATGGCGGCCGCGAGCCGGCGGGCCTCGTTCTGGCTCTCCTTGGCCAGCGCCTGGAGCCGCTCTGCCTGGCGCGCGAGATCGGCGGACGCAACCTGGTCGCGCCGCCAGCCGAGCTGGGCCTGGTTGGCCATCACCGCGATGACGACGGCGCCAACGGCCGCCACACCCCAAGAGCCCAGCCGCCACATCATGCGGCGGTCGAACGCGCCTTCCTCGGCCACAAGTCCGGAGAACAGCCCGCCGGTCTCCTTGGTGCCGAAGGCATCCGCCAGTGGGTCGGAATCCTTTGCCATGAACGTTAAGTGCCCAGCCCTGTCCGGCTTCCCCGAATCAATCAGGGAACATTAACAGGAAAAGCGTGTCGCACTTGAATTCCGGGCGTTTGCGGGGGTAGCAAGGCAGGAGCTTTTGAGGGTGGCTGCCCGCCCGTCGCGCCAATTGATTCGGCCGTATCTGACAGGATTTCGATGACCGCCCGTTCCAGCCTCACGATCGTGCTCGCCGCCGGCGAAGGCACGCGCATGCGATCGAGCTTGCCGAAAGTGCTGCATCCGGTCGCCCACCAGAGCTTGCTCGCCCACGTGCTCGCCGCGGCACCCCAGGGAACCGGCACCTCGCTCGCAGTCGTGATCGGCCCCGATCACCAGGTGGTCGCGGACGAGGCAAAGCGCATCCGGCCCGACGCGCTCACCTTCGTGCAGGACGAGCGGCTCGGCACCGCGCATGCGGTGCTGGCGGCGCGCGAGGCCATCGCGCGCGGCGTCGACGATCTCCTGATTGCCTTCGGCGATACGCCGCTGATCTCGGCCGAGACCTTTGCGCGGCTGCGCGCGCCGCTCGCCAGGGGCGCCGCGATTGCCGCGCTCGGCTTTCGCGCCGCCGATCCCACCGGCTATGGCCGCTTCATCGTCGAGGGCGAACGGCTTGTCGCGATCCGCGAGCAGGCCGATGCCAGCGCAGAGGAGCGCAAGATCGATCTGTGCAATGCCGGCGTGATGGCGATCGACGGGCGCCGGGCGCTCGAAATCCTCGGGCAAATCGGCAACGCGAACTCAAAGGGCGAATATTATCTGACCGACGCGGTCGAAATCGTCCGCAAGCAGGGATGGGAGTCCGTGGTGATCGAGACCAGCGAGGACGAGGTGCGCGGCATCAACACCAAGGCACAACTCGCCGAGGCGGAAGCCGTGATGCAGGCGCGCTTGCGCAAGGCGGCGATGGAGGCCGGCGTCACGCTGATCGCGCCCGAGACCGTTTATCTGTCCGCCGACACATTGTTCGGCAAGGACGTGACCATCGAGCCTTTCGTGGTGATCGGGCCCGGCGTGTCGATCGCCGACGGCACCGTGATCCACTCGTTCTCGCACATCGTGCAGACCACGCTCGGGAAGAATGTCTCGATCGGCCCCTATGCGCGCTTAAGGCCCGGCACCTCGCTTGGCGACGGCGCGCGCATCGGCAATTTCGTGGAGACCAAGGCGGCGACGCTGGAGGCCGGCGTCAAGGTCAACCATCTCTCCTACATCGGTGACGCCACCGTCGGCGCCAATTCCAACATCGGCGCCGGCACCATCACCTGCAACTACGACGGCTTCAAGAAGCACAAGACTGTCATCGGGCAGGGCGCCTTCGTCGGCACCAATTCCTCGCTGGTCGCGCCGGTGAAGATCGGCAACGGCGCCTATATCGGCTCCGGCTCGGTGATCACGAAGGACGTGCCCGACGATGCCATGGCGCTGGAGCGCAACCAGCAGACCATCCGCGAAGGCGGCGCTGCGCGCTATCGCGAGCTGAAGACGGGCGGCAGGAAGCCGGAGAAGTGAGTGGCCGAGGTCCGAGGCATTGCGAGTGTCGTTAGGCTCGCGCGCTTATGATCAACTTCATTGCCGTCTTGATTCTTGCGCTTGGTGACCTTCTACTTGCAGCGACGGGATGGTTGGTACTGAAGCTGTTCGGCGACGGCGAGCCGCGCTACGGTGCTTCCCTTTTAATGGGATTGGTGTTTTGGGGGCTTGTTGTCGTGCTGGCTATTGTCATTCAAATGTGAAGCGGCACCGATTGCTGATCTTATTCGTCGTCGGCGAATTCGGAGAAGATCGCGCGGGTCAGGCGCCAGCCGCGTGGCTTGGCGCGCTTGACCGGCTCGCCTTCCGGATGCTTGGTGAAGACGGGCTTGCTTTCCTTGCCGCGCTGGGGCGGCGGCCAATGCGCCAAATGCGTGCCTGTGGTCTCGCTGGCGCGCACGGACATCGATGACAGACCTTTGCGGTCGGACGAGCCTTTCATGGCCTTGTTCTCCTGGACCGGAATCGTTGGCCAAACATGTTGATAATGAGTTAACGTGCGCGGTCTAAGGCCGGCCAATTCGACGCAGGCGAAGCTCAGGTTGCGGTCCATGCTGTCTCAATCCGCAATAATTATTGAGTATATGGTTCCCTCCGAATTTCGCTAAAAACCGGGCGCGTCGTTTAGGCGATTTTTCGACGATTTGGGGGATAGTGATCCGCATGTGCGGGATTGTTGGCATTCTCGGGCGCGAGCCGGTTGCAGAGCAGCTGGTGGATTCGCTCAAACGTCTCGAATATCGCGGCTATGACTCGGCGGGCGTCGCCACGCTCGAAGGCAAGCACCTCGAGCGCCGTCGCGCCGAGGGCAAGCTGAAGAACCTGGAGAAGCGGCTGGAAGCCGAGCCGCTCAAGGGCACCACCGGCATCGGCCACACCCGCTGGGCCACCCACGGCAAGCCCACCGTCAACAACGCCCATCCGCACGCGACCGAACGCGTCGCCGTGGTCCACAACGGCATCATCGAGAATTTCCGCGAGCTGCGCGAGGAGCTCGAGAAGAAGGGCACGGTGTTCCGCACCGAGACCGACACCGAGATCGTGCTGCATCTCGTCGACGATTTGCTCACGCGCGGCAACAAGCCGGTCGAAGCCGTCAAGCTGGCACTGGCGCGGCTGCGCGGCGCGTTTGCGCTCGGCTTCATCTTCGCCGGCGACAACGACCTGATGATCGGTGCCCGCAACGGGCCGCCGCTCGCGATCGGCTATGGCGACGGCGAGATGTATCTCGGCTCCGACGCCATCGCGCTCGGCCCGTTCACCGACACGGTCAGCTATCTCGAGGATGGCGACTGGGTCGTGCTGACCCGCAAGAGCGCGACGATTTTCGACAAGGACGGCAACGCCGTCCAGCGCGACAAGATCAAGCACGCCGCCTCGACCTCGCTGGTCGACAAGGCCAACTATCGCCACTTCATGGCGAAGGAGATCCACGAGCAGCCGGAAGTGGTCGGCCATACGCTGGCGCGCTACGTCGACATGGCAACCGAACGCGTCTCGCTGCCGGTCAAGCTTCCGTTCGACTTCAAGAACATCCAGCGCATCAACATCACCGCGTGCGGCACCGCGAGCTATGCCGGCTACGTCGCAAAATACTGGTTCGAGCGCTTTGCGCGCGTGCCGGTCGAGGTCGATGTCGCCTCCGAATTCCGCTACCGCGAAGCGCCCTTGCGCAAGGGCGATCTCGCCATCTTCATCTCGCAGTCGGGCGAGACCGCCGACACCCTGGCGGCGCTGCGCTATGCCAAGGCCGAGGGCGTGCACACGGTCGCCGTCGTCAACGTGCCGACCTCGACGATCGCGCGCGAGAGCGAGACCGTGCTGCAGACGCTCGCGGGCCCCGAGATCGGCGTCGCCTCGACCAAGGCTTTCACCTGTCAGCTGATGGTGCTGGCAAACCTGGCGATCGCGGCCGGCAAGGCCAGAGGCGAATTGTCCGATGAGGACGAGACCAAGCTGGTTCACGGCCTGGTCGAGGTCCCGCGCCTGATGGCGGATGCGCTCACCACCGAGTTGCAGATCGAAAAGCTCGCGCACAGGATCGCCAAGTCTCGCGACGTGCTCTATCTCGGCCGCGGCACCAGCTTCCCGCTTGCGCTCGAAGGCGCGCTGAAGCTGAAGGAGATCTCCTACATCCACGCCGAGGGCTATGCCGCCGGCGAGCTCAAGCACGGGCCGATCGCGCTGATCGACGAGACGATGCCTGTCGTCGTCATCGCGCCTTACGACCGGGTGTTCGAAAAGACGGTGTCCAACATGCAGGAGGTCGCCGCGCGCGGCGGCAACATCATCCTGATGACGGACGCGAAGGGCGCGGAAGAGGCGACCGTCGAGTCCCTCGTCACCATCGTCATGCCCGACATGGCGGCGGCCTTCACCCCGATGGTCTATGCCGTCCCCGTGCAGCTGCTCGCCTATCACACGGCTGTCGTGATGGGGACCGACGTCGACCAGCCTCGCAACCTCGCGAAATCGGTGACCGTGGAATAGGCAGAAGGGATCGGTCGCGGTCTTCCAAAACCTGCTAGAAGACCCTAGCTTGTGTGCTGCGACCGACCTGGAACCCGAATGAACCCCCGCGACGACGCGCCTGCGCCTCTTGATCCCCTCCCGGAACCGCATACCGGCCTGATGGGCCGCTTCCGTAATTATTTCCTGACCGGCCTCGTTGTCACGGGGCCGATCGCCATCACGCTGTATCTGGTCTGGTGGTTCGTGACCTGGGTCGACGGCGTGGTGCGGCCGTTCGTGCCGCTGGCCTACCGGCCGGAAACCTATCTGCCGTACGTCATTCCCGGCTGGGGATTGGTCGTCGCATTCTTCACGCTGACGCTGGTCGGATTCCTCGCCGCCAACCTGATCGGCCGGACGCTGGTCGATGTCGGCGAGACTTTCCTCGGCCGGATCCCGGCCGTGCGCGCCATCTATCGCGGCCTGAAGCAGGTGTTCGAGACGCTGTTCTCGGGCAAGGGCTCGAGCTTCCGCAAAGTGGGCCTGGTCGAGTTTCCCTCGCCGGGCATGTGGTCGATCGTGCTGATCTCGCAATCGCCGAACGAAGAGGTCGCGCGCAGCCTGCCGGGGCAGGAGGAGCATGTCTCCGTGTTCCTGCCGTGCTCGCCGAACCCGACCACCGGATTCTTCTTCTACGTGCCCAAGAGCAAGATCGTCGAAGTCGACATGAGCACCGAAGACGCCGCGACCTTGATCATGTCGGCCGGCGTGGTGCAGCCGGGCTCGGCGCCCGATCCGAAAAAGGCCGCGGCGCTCGCGGGCATGGCGAATGCCGCGCGCATCGCCAACGCCTCGGCGCTTCGGCCCGAGCCTGCGAAGGTGGAGTAGGGCCATTCCCTTGCGGGATGGCCGCGGTCACGCGCGCGTTCGCATCCTCTGATATCCTCCGGTTCACCTGAGCGCCTCGCTCGGAATTCGATCTGGAGTCCATGATGTCCAAGACCATTGCGATCCTCGCGCCCGGCGCCATGGGCAGCGCCGTCGCCCGCCGCCTCAGTGAGCATGGCGCGCGCGTGCTGACGTCTTTGGGAGGGCGGAGCGAGGCGACGCGGAAACGCGCGGCGGATGCCGGCATGGTCGATGCCGATGACAATGAAATTGCGGGCGCCGATATCATCCTCTCGATCGTGCCGCCGGGCGAAGCCGTCGCGCTGGCTGAGCGGCTGGCCGCGCTGATCGTCAGGCGCGAGAAAAAGCCGGTCGTGGTCGACTGCAATGCCGTCAACGTCGATACCGTGCGTGGAATCGAGGAGATCATCGGCTCGGCGCAGGCGCCGTTCGTCGATGGCGGCATCATCGGCTTTCCGCCACAGCCCGGCGGCAAGAGCCCGGCCTTCTACATGTCCGGCGAGCACGCCAAGGACGTCGCGGTGCTGAAGGATTTCGGCCTCGACGTGCGCATCGTCGAGGGCCCGGTCGGCGCCGCGTCGGCTTTGAAAATGTCCTATGCCGGCATCGTCAAGGGCCTCGCCGGCATCGGCTCGGCGATGGTGGTCGCGGCGACGAAAGCGGGCGCTGCGGACGCGTTGCGTGACGAACTGGCGCTGAGCCAGCCCGCGATTCTGGCGCGGCTCGAGGTCGCGCTGCCTGACATGATCCCGAAAGCGTATCGCTGGGTCGCGGAGATGCGGGAGATTTCCGGCTTCTTGGGTCCGGATCATCCGGCCAGCCAGATCTATGAAGGTTTTGCGCGCTGGTTCGAGCATCTCGCGGAGGATGCGAAGGGCGAGGCGGCAGATGCGGAGCTGATGAAGGCATTCGCTGCGAGGATCACACAGAAAAAAGCCTAGTCGCTCCCGCGAGCCGGTTTGCTTCAGATGTAAAGGTCTCTCTCCACACGAGGGGAGTCTCCGCGAGTCCCTTTGCGACCATCTTTGCGGAAGCCCTCAGCCCGCGCCGATCAGCGGGATCGCCTCGTCCCGCTCGTACAGATACAGCAGGCACCGCAGCGCCTCGCCGCGCTCGCCCTTCAACTTCGGATCATCCTTGAGGATGCGCAGCGCCTCGTCTCTCGCCTGGGTAATGAGCTGGCCGTGGACTTCGGAGCGCGCGATGCGGTAGCCGGGCAGGCCGCTCTGGCGCACGCCAAGCACGTCGCCTTCGCCGCGAAGCTTCAGATCTTCCTCGGCGATGCGAAAACCGTCGGTGGTCTCCCGGATCACCTTCAGCCGCGCCTTCGACATCTCGCCGAGCGGCTCGGAGTAGAGCAGCAGGCAGGTCGAAGCTTCCGAGCCGCGGCCGATGCGGCCGCGCAGCTGGTGCAGCTGGGCCAGGCCGAACCGTTCGGCGTTCTCGATCACCATGATGGTCGCGGCCGGCACGTCGACGCCGACCTCGACCACGGTGGTCGCGACCAGAAGGCCGATCTCGTGGGCGGCGAACTGGCCCATCACGCGGTCCTTCTCGGCGCCCTTCATCTGGCCGTGGACGAGGCCGACGCGCTCGCCGAACCGCTTCTGCAGGCTCTCGAAACGCTTCGTCGCGTTGGTGAGGTGCTCGGTGCCCTCCGCCTCGGATTCCTCGACGAGGGGGCAGATCCAGTAGACCAGCTTGCCCGCCTGCAGCGCGCGGCCGATGCTGTCCGTGACCTCGGCGAGGCGGCTGATCGAGATGGTGCGGGTCTCGATCGGCTGGCGGCCGGCGGGCTTTTCGCGGAGCTCCGAAATGTCCATGTCGCCGAAATAGGTCAGCACCAGCGTGCGCGGGATCGGCGTCGCGCTCAGCACCAGCACGTCGACGGCCTCGCCCTTGGACGTCAGCGCGAGCCGTTCGCGCACGCCAAAACGGTGCTGCTCGTCGACGATGGCGAGGGCAAGATCGTGGAAGATCACGTCGTCCTGGATCAGCGCGTGGGTGCCGACCAGGAGGTCGATCTCGCCGGCTTCGAGCTGCGCCAGCAATTCACGCCGCTCCTTGCCCTTTTCGCGGCCGGTGAGGATCGCAACCCGCATGCCGGCGCGCTCCGCGAGGGGGGCGATGGTCTTGATGTGCTGGCGCGCCAGGATTTCGGTCGGTGCCATCAGCGCGGCCTGCTTGCCGACCTCCGTGACGGCTGCGGCCGCGAGCAGCGCCACCACGGTCTTGCCCGAGCCGACGTCGCCCTGGAGCAGGCGCAACATGCGCACGGGCTGCTGTAGGTCGCTCGCGATCGCCGCGGTGGCGTCGCGCTGGGAGGACGTCAACGCATAGGGCAGGGCGTCGATGATCTTGCTGCGCAAATGCCCATCGCCGGCATTGCGCACGCCGGCTGGGCGGCGCAGTTGCGCGCGGATCAGGGCGAGCGCGAGCTGGCCGGCCAGGAGCTCGTCAAAGGCGAGTCGCGACCAGAACGGCTGATCGGGCAGGATGTCCGTCAGCTCGACCGGCTGGTGCACGCGGTTGAGCGCTTCCGCGATCGGCGGGAAACTGCAGCGCCGCATCACCTCCGGGCTGATCCATTCCGGCAACGAGGGCAGCTTCTGCAGCGCCTGCGCGATCGCGCGGCGGAGCGAGCCGAGCGCCAGACCCTCCGTCAACGGATAGACCGGATCGATGCCGGAGAGTTTCGAGATGGCCTCCTCGTCCAGCACGCGGTCGGGATGCACCATCTGCGGGATGCCGTCGTACATCTGCAGCGTGCCGGAGACGAACCGCTTCTCGCCCACCGGCAGCAGCTTTTCGACGTAGCCCGGCTTGGCGCGGAAGAACGTCAGCACGACGTCGCCGGTGTCGTCGCTGGCATAGACCAGATAGGGCGCGCGCGCGTTGCGCGGCGGAGGTGGGCGGTGGCGGTCGACGGTGACCTCCAGCGTCACCATGGTTCCGACCGCCGCGTCGCGGATCTTCGGCCGGGCGCGGCGGTCGATGACCTGGCTCGGCAGATGCAGCAGCAAATCGACCAGCCGCGGCGTCTCGCTGCGGCTGAGCAGGTACTGCAGCAGCTTGTCCTGCTTCGGACCGACGCCGGGCAGGCTGGTCACGGGAGCAAACAGCGGATTGAGCAGGCTGGGGCGCATCAGGCGAATCTAGGATCGTTTCGGCCCGTCATGCCCGGCTTTATGGCGGGCATCCACGGCTTTTTTCGCGGCCGCGCGCGGGCGGCAGGCTTGCCAAATCGAGGGCTGACACGGCCGGTTCGAATGGCTATATCACCCCGGCCCGGCACGTCCGGGCTTTCTGCGTTTGACTGGATTTGAGACATGACGGGAACGACACGATCGAGCAGCGGGCTGGACGACCGCCGGAAGCGGCTTTTATTCCGCTGCTGGCACCGCGGCACGCGCGAGATGGACCTGATCCTTGGCCGCTTTGCCGATGCCGAGATCGGCAATCTGTCGGACGCCGAGCTGACCGAGCTCGAGACTTTGCTCGAGGTCAACGATCCCGATCTCTATGCCGCCATCACCGGCGACAAGGTGCTGCCAGCTGCTGTCACCGGCGCGCTGTTTGCCCGCATCAAGGCCTATCCGATCGCGGACCGGGACATATGAAGCAGGGAATGAAATCTCCGGCCGAGCTGCTTGCTCCCGGCCGGGTGCTGACGCTTGCCAATGTCGCGGAAGGCGCCGAAGGCCTCGTCGTCTCCGATCTCGCCCGCGCCATCGCGGCGCGGCCGAAGAAGCCGGCCGTCAGCCTTGCCGTGGTCTGCCGCGACGGCCCGCGCATGCAGCAGCTCGAACGCGCGCTGCAGTTCTTCGCCCCCGATCTGCCGGTGCTCCAGTTCCCGGCCTGGGACTGCCAGCCCTATGACCGCGTCTCGCCGCATGGCGGGATCCTGGCGCAACGCCTGACCACGCTGGCGCGGCTCGCCTCGCTCACCGGCAGCGACAAGCCGCTGATCGTGCTGACCACGGTGAATGCGGTGGTGCAGCGCGTGCCCGCGCGCGAGCTCGTCGCGGCGCAGGCGCTGTCGGTCGCGCCCGGCAACGTGGTGCCGATGGACACCATCGTCGCCTGGCTGGAACACAACGGTTACAATCGGTCCTCGACCGTGCGTGAGCCCGGTGAATACGCCGTGCGCGGCGGCATCCTCGATCTGTTTCCGGCCGGCCTCGAGCAGCCGGTGCGCTTCGACTTCTTCGGCGACAGCCTGGAATCGATCCGCTCCTTCGACGCCGAGACCCAGCGCACGCTGCTCGATATGCGCTCGCTCGACCTGGTGCCGATCTCGGAATTCCAGCTCGTCACCGACACCATCCGCCGTTTCCGCATGGGCTATGTCGCCGAGTTCGGCGCGCCCGAGCGCGACGATGCGCTGTACGAGGCCGTCAGCGAAGGCCGCCGCCATCCCGGCATGGAGCACTGGCTGCCGCTGTTCCAGGACCGGATGGACACGCTGTTCGACTATCTGCAAGGCGCGGCCGTCGCCATCGAGCCGCAGGCCGAGGACGCCATCCGCGAGCGCTTCAAGCAGATCCAGGACTATTACGAGGCGCGCCGCGATGCGATGGAGCATCCCGGTGGCGGCGCCATCTACAAGCCGCTGCCGCCGGACCGGCTCTATCTGACCGGCGAGGAATGGACCAGGCGCGAGAGCGACATGCCGCTGCTGCGGTTGACGCAGTTCTCGGTTCCTGCCGACGGGACCAGCGTCATCGACGCCGGTGCCCGCAAGGGCCGCGACTTCGCGCCGGAACGCAACGACACCACGGTCAACGTGTTCGAGTCCGTCGTCAGCCATGTCATGGCGCTGCACGCCCAGCGCAAGAAGGTCGTGATCGCGCTCTGGAGCGAGGGCTCACGCGACCGCATGACTTCGATGCTGCGTGACCACAAGCTCGCCCACACCACCAGCGTCAACAGCTGGCGGACGGTCCAGGCGACCCCGCGCAACGAGACCATGCTGGCCGTGCTCGGCTTAGAGGCCGGTTTCGAGACCGACGAGATCGCGCTCATCAGCGAGCAGGACATCCTTGGCGATCGCCTGGTGCGGCCGCGCAAGGCCAGCCGGAAGCTCGACAATTTCATCTCGGAGATCACGAGCCTTGCCGCGGGCGACATCGTCGTCCACGTCGACCATGGCATCGGCCGCTTCGTCGGCCTCCAGACCCTCGACGTCGCCGGCGCGCCGCACGACTGTCTCGAGCTGCACTATGCCGCCGAGACAAAGCTGTTCCTGCCGGTCGAGAACATCGAGCTGCTGTCGCGCTACGGCTCCGACCAGACCACGGTCGAACTCGACCGTCTCGGCGGCGGCGGCTGGCAGACCCGAAAAGCAAAACTCAAGAACCGCATCCGCGAGATCGCGGGCGAATTGATCAAGATTGCCGCCGCGCGTCATCTGCACGAGGCGCCCAAGCTGCCGGTGCAGCCGGGCCTTTACGACGAGTTCTGCGCGCGCTTCCCCTATGACGAGACCGAGGACCAGTTAGGGGCGATCGAATCCACGTTGAAGGATCTCGAGCTCGGCCGTCCCATGGACCGGCTGATCTGCGGCGACGTCGGCTTCGGCAAGACCGAGGTGGCGTTGCGCGCTGCCTTTGCCGTCGCGCTCGAAGGCAAGCAGGTTGCGGTCGTGGTGCCGACCACGCTGCTCGCGCGCCAGCACGCAAGGACCTTCACCGAGCGCTTCAAGGGCTTTCCGGTGAACGTGGCGCAGGCTTCGCGCCTGGTCGCGACCAAGGAGCTCAATCTGGTCAAGAAGGGCATCGCCGACGGTTCGGTCGACATCGTCGTCGGCACCCACGCGTTGCTCGGCAAGGCGATCAAGTTCCGCGATCTCGGCCTCGTCATCGTCGACGAGGAGCAGCACTTTGGCGTCACGCACAAGGAGCGGTTGAAGGCGCTGCGCGCCGAGGTGCACGTGCTGACGCTGTCGGCGACGCCGATCCCGCGCACGCTGCAGCTGGCGCTCACCGGCGTCCGCGAGCTTTCGATCATTGCCTCGCCTCCGGTCGACCGCCTCGCGGTCCGCACCTTCGTCGCCCCGCACGATCCCTTGATGATCCGCGAAGCGCTGCTGCGCGAGCGTTACCGCGGCGGCCAGGCGTTCTACGTGGTGCCGCGCATCGACGACCTCGCCGAGGTCAAGGATTTCCTCGACAAGAACGTGCCGGAGATGAAGGTCGCGGTCGCGCACGGGCAGATGCCGCCCGCGGTGATCGAGGACATCATGACCGCGTTCTACGACGGCAAGTTCGACATCCTGCTGTCCACCACGATCGTCGAGTCCGGCCTCGACATCCCCAACGCCAACACGCTGATCGTGCACCGCGCCGACATGTTCGGCCTGGCCCAGCTCTACCAGCTGCGCGGCCGCGTCGGCCGTTCCAAGCTGCGGGCCTATGCGCTGTTCACGCTGCCGGCGCAGCAGAAGATCACCGCGCAGGCCGAGCGCCGTCTCACCGTGCTGCAATCGCTGGAGACCTTGGGCGCGGGCTTCCAGCTCGCCTCGCACGATCTCGACATCCGCGGCGCCGGCAATCTGCTCGGCGAAGAGCAGTCCGGCCACATCAAGGAGGTCGGCTTCGAACTCTACCAGTCGATGCTGGAGGAGGCGATCGTCAACCTCAAGGCCGGCGTCTCCGAGCCCGCCGCCGACCGCTGGTCGCCGTCGATCACCATCGGCATGCCCGTGCTCATTCCGGAGGACTATGTCGGCGATCTCTCGGTGCGGCTGTCGCTGTACCGGCGTCTGGCCGATCTCGACACCGAGGAGGAGATCGAGAATTTTGGCGCCGAGATGCGCGATCGCTTCGGCGTGCTGCCGGACGAGGTGCGCTACCTGTTCAAGGTCGCCGCGATCAAGGCGTTCTGCCGCCGGGCCAATGTCGGCAAGATCGATGCCGGCCCGAAGGGCGCCGTCATCGCCTTCCGCGACAATTCCTTCGCCCATCCCGACCGCCTGGTGAGCTTCATCCGCAGCTACGGCCACGCCGCCAAGGTGCGGCCGGATATGAAGGTGGTGTTCCTGCAGGATTGGGAGACGCCCGAAGAGCGTCTCGCTGGCACTACCGAGATCATGCGGCAGCTCGCTCAGCTCGCGCAGAGCAAGAAGGCGGCGTGAGCAGTCATTAAGGAGCCAGAAGGGACGCTGCGAGAGCGATACGGAGGGGCGTCGAATCCGATAACGAAATGATCCCTTGCGGAATGGCCGAACAGTCCCCATGTTGTGTTCATCGAGTTTCGGCCGAACGACTTGGCCTCGCCGCTTTCAAGCGCGCCTGACTGACGACCCTCCCTCCAGATCTCGACGACACCGCACGCGCTTTTCAGCGCGGTCAAACGCTTATCTATCTTAAAGGACGCCCCCCATGACGACGGGAACTGTGAAGTGGTTTAATAGCCAAAAGGGTTTCGGATTCATTCAGCCCGACCAGGGCAGCCAGGATGTGTTCGTTCATATCAGCGCCGTTGAACGCGCCGGCATGAATACCCTCAACGAAGGGCAGAAGGTTTCATTCGAAATCGTTGCAGACCGCCGGACCGGCAAGTCTGCTGCTGAAGATCTGCGCGCCGCATAGGCTGTCGCAATCGACATGACGTTGCTTTGACCACGGATGTACTGGCAGAGCTTCGGATCTCTTGACCCGCGACCGTTCACCGGCCGCGGGTTTTTTGCACCGGTTACCGCCTGATTGCGAACGGTGGCGTTTCGCGCGAAGATACCCATATAGACTTCATGACCAATTGGCAGAAGTCGACCACGCGACAAGCACCCAAGACCAAGGCAGAGCTCCGCCTGATGCTGACCGAAGCGGTCCGCAATACGCAACCGAGCCTCGAGTCAGAGCGAAGATCGAAAGCCAGGAAGATCGCGGCTGGGACGGCTCGCGCCGATCCAGCGTCCGGGGTCGCCTTACCGGTTCGCTGAGCCGCGAGAAGGAGCAGCATGCGCAAGCTTCCCCAGCCCACCGAGCAAGAGCTTCGGGAGGGCCCTCAGGCGGTGTCCTTCCAGATCGCGAACGGGAACACGCGGCAGAGCTGTATTCTTCAAACAAATTTCCCGACCAAGGCGCAGGCGCAGAGATACCTTCTGGCGAACTGGCCGACCGTCGAGAAGATGGCGCGCGACGCTCTCGCGATGGGGACCGTCGAGGACGGCCAGATTAAGCTCATGATGGTTTGAGCGATCGAGCCGTGCCGGCGGATGCTACGATGCCGCCCGCGACGCATCCGCCGACAGCCGCCCCAGCAACGATCTTGCCGTATCCGACGGCGACAGCGAATCCACGCTGACGACGGGCTCGCTGCGCATCTCGTGCTTGCCGTTGGAGGTGTGCCGCATCACCGCCGAGAGGCGGCGGGCGATCATGTGGGCGGTGCGGAAGTCGGTTTCCGCGAACACGACGATGACCGAGCCGTCCTTCTGCGCCGCGCCGAAATCCATCTGCCGCATCAGCCGGCTGAGGATCCGCGCGGCATCGAGCTGGGCGCGGGAATTGCCGGGGTCGAAGGCGAACCGCGCGACCGACAAACCACCGCCGCGGGCCAGCGTCTGCTCGACCGCCTTGGCAAAATCGCGGGCGAAGGCTTCGACCGTGAGCAGGCCGCTGCGCGGATCGAGCCAGCCGCCGGCATCGATCGAGCGCAGCGTACGGCTCAATTGTGCTTCCATCGCATGCTGGCGGATCAGGGGCAGTGCATTGGCCGCGACCTTCGCCGGCTCGCCCGGGATCAGCTCGAGATTGGGCAGGTCGTAGGTCTGTGTCAGCTGGTGCGCGGTGACGACGACGGGCAGGCTGCGGAAGCGGGTGTCCTCGGCGAGGACCGTGAGAAAGGCGTCGGTGACGCGCGCGGTAAAACCTTCGGCGAGCACGACGCCGTCGAGGTCGCGGGTGTTGAGGTGTTTCGCGGCGGCCTCGATCGAGAGTGCGCCGACGACGCCGGCACGTTCGCCGAGCGCGACGGAGAGCGCGGGATAGGCCGAGCCCCGGCCGATCAGGAGCACGGTGGCATCGCGGGCGGGATCGCCTTCCGGCAGCGCGACCTTCACTTCCGGCAGCCGGCGCAGCACCGTGGCATGCAGGGTGCGCACGCGCAAAGCGGCGCGAAGGCGCGCGATCAGGCGGTCGGAATTACCGCCGCGCGAGGAGAAGGGCAGGGCGTTGGGGGGCAGCGTGCCTGAAGCATCGAGGGCCACGAAAGGAAGGTAGAGCGACTGGTCGGCGATCTTTTTGGCGAGCGGCGCGATATGCGGCTCGTGACCGCCGGACATCTGGGCGAGAACCACGGCCGGCTGGACCTGCTCGACCGCGCGGGCTGCGCTGGCCCAGTCGGTGTCGACGACGGGAAAGAGCCGGGCCTCGTCCAGCGCCGCAATGAAGGGCGGCCGCTCGGCATTGGACACAAACAGGATCGGGCCCGCCTGGGACATTCGACAAACTCTGATCACGCGACAGATGCCGCGCAATCTAGTTTGGCCGCCTTAATGCAGCGTCAACGGAGGCGGCGAAACTGTGCCTAGCCGGGGCCGGAACGGTCGCGAAAAGCTTCGACCATCAGGGGGTTAAGCCCGAGCTCGCTGAGCGCCTCGCGGGCCCGGGTATTGTCCTGGGCGCGTCCGGCCAGCCGGTGGCCGGAAAGCCGGTCGGGCAGCGCGGTGAGCAGGGCGCCCTGGCCGAGCCGGCGAGCCCATTCCTGGAGATCGTTGGAGAGGAAGCGGTAGCCGCCGACGGCCATGATGCCGGAGGGGGGCGCGGTGATGCAGATCGCGCCGCTCGGACGGTCGAGCCGGGCGGCATAGCCGGTGTCGACATAATCGCGCGGGGGCTGCGCGATCAGCGTGTCGCCGACCGGCTGCGGCGGGGCATAGGCGGCGATCGGCACCATCGCGCCGCGCAGGCCCAGCGTGCCCTTCGGCGTCAGCAGGATCTCGCCGGCAATAGAGGAGCCGGATTGCTCGCGCGGGGCGCCGTGCGGCCCGGGCATCACCGCAACGGGCATGCCGTCCTCGCCGCGGCGGGCGCCGAACAGCCCGGCCTCGCCGAACAGGTAGACGTCGGTCAGCGGCGCATGCGGCGCGATCCAGGCATCGCTCGCCGCCACCTGCTCGGGCGCGCGCCACAGGCCGATGACGTTGCGCAAGGTCGGCATCCGCGCCGCCAGATCGGCATCGCCGAGCCGCAAGGCAAGCTGCGCCGGCGCGATCAGCACCTCGCATTCATGCTCGTTGATCTGCTGCTCCAGCACCTCGTTCTCGAACGGATGATGCAGCGCCAGCGCGCCGCCGGAGAGCAGCCACACCGCGAGCGAGGAGGCGAGCCCTGCGAACGACATCGGCGCGAACGCCGCCATCACGGTCGCGCCCTGCCTGATGTCGGCTTCCAGCGACATCGCAAGCCCGCCGGCGATCAGGCTGAAATGCGGCCGCGGCACCGGGCGAAAGCCTTCGGCCGTGACGTCGAAGGAGATCATCGCCGCCTTGCGGCCGTCCTGGATCACGGCGCGCGTGGTGCCGGGCGGGCGGGCCAGCACATCGTCGAGCGAAGCCATTCCTTCGGGCAGATCGGTGCCGAAGCCGCAGACGTGACGGATCGAGAAGGCTTCGGCGGCCGCATGCATCGCCAGATCGGCATAGCTGACGCCGTCGACCGTGCTCATGGTGACGATGGCGCGCGCCGCGGTGCGGTTCAGCGCCGCGGTCAGTTCCGCATGGCGCCAGAGCAGCGGCAGCACCGCGACGACGAGGCCGGCGCGATGGGCGGCGAGCACGGTGAGCACGAACTCGACCGTGGCAGGCAATTGGATCGCGATGACGGAATTGGCCGGCAGGCCTGATTCGACGAAATAGGCCGACAGCGCCTCGATGGCCGTGTCGGCTTCGGCATAGGTCATCCGCCGCGGCTGGTGCCCGGTCACGCGGGCCTTGTTGAGGGGATCGAGCAGGGCGGGCGCGTGCGGCTGCCGGATCAGCGTGCGCTGAAACAACGTGTCGAGCGTCGGCGATACGGCTGGCTGGTTCACGGCGTCACTTTGCTTGATGAGCTTGCGGCTGCCCCTTCGACCACCAGGTCTCCGGCAAATAGCCTGAGAGCGAGGTGGCCTTGGGCCGTTCTATCCGATTCCAGCGCGCGATCCATTGCTCGGATACGTTAAACAGGGGGATTGTGTAGAAGCCCGCGATCAGAGCGCGGTCGAGCGCCCGCACCGACGAGACGAAATCCGTATGTTCACGGGCCTCGAGCAGGGCGGCGATCATGGCATCGACGGCGCCATCCCTGGCGCCCATGTAGTTGCGGGTGCCCGGATTGTCCGCGGCCGCGCTGCCCCAGTAGAAATATTGCTCGTTGCCGGGCGACAGCGACTGGTCCCAGCGGTTCTGGATCATGTCGAATTCGTAAGCGAGCCGGCGCTGATCGAACTGCACGGGGTCGACCGTTCGCACGCTCGGCTCGATGCCGGCGCGCTTGAGGTCGCGCTGGAAGGCGAGCGCGATGCGTTCCTGGTCGCGGGTCGTGACCAGGATCTCGAAGGTGAAGGGCGCCTTGGTCTTGCGATTGCGCAGCACGGTGCCGTCGAGCTCGTAGCCGGCGTCCGACAACAGCTTCAGCGCCGCGCGCAACGTAGTGCGGTCGCGTCCCGATCCGTCGGTCACCGGCAGACGGTAGCTGCCGTCCATGACATCGGGCCGAATTTGCGCGGCGAAGGGTTTGAGCAGCTCGCGCTCGCGCGCGTCCGCAGGCCGGCCATAGGCCGACAGGTCGGAGCCGGCGAAATAGCCGGCAACGCGCGAATAAAGCCCGAAAAAGTAGTTGCGGTTGACCAGCTCGAAATCGAACAGAAGCGTCAGCGCCTGGCGGACGCGGATGTCGGCGAAGATCTGACGGCGGGTGTTGAACACCAGGAATTCGGAGGGTTGCGGCAGGCCCGGCTTGACGCTGTCGCGGATCACCTCGCCGCTTTTGGCGGCTGGAAAATCGTAGCCGTCGTGCCAGCGCAGCGGCTCGTGCTCGACGCGGAAATCATAGAGGCCGCGCTTGAAGGCTTCGAACTGGCCGTTGGCCTCGCGAAAATAGTCGAGCCGGATCTCGTCGAAATTGTAGAGCCCGCGGTTGATGGGCAGGTCGCGGCCCCAATAATCGGGATTGCGGGTGAGCGTCACGCTGGCCCCGGGCTTCACCGCCGTGACGCGATAGGGGCCGGAGCCGATCGGACTCGTCAGCGTCGTCTCCTCGAAGGTCGCGACGTCGACGGCTTGCTTCGACAGGATCGGCATCAGGCCGAGGATCAGCGGCAGCTCGCGGTCGTTGGCGCCCGCGAGGTCGAAGCGGACGGTGAGGGGATCGGGCGCCTCGGCCTTGGCAACCTTGGCATAGTATTGCCGAAGGTTCGGACGACCGCGGTCGCGCAGGAGCTGCCAGGAGAACAGCACGTCTTCGGCCGTGACCTGCTTGCCGTCGGAAAAACGGGCGCGCGGATCGAGACGGAACGTGACGAAGCTCCGCTCGTCGTCGGTTTCGACGCTCCTGGCGAGCAGGCCATAGAGCGTGAATGCCTCGTCATTGCCGCGCGCGAGCAGGCTCTCGACCACGTAGCCCCGCATCTGCTGCACGGCTAATCCCCTCACGATGAAGGGATTGAGGCTGTCGAAGGTGCCCAGAATGCCCCAGATCAAGCGGCCGCCCTTGGGGGCATCGGGATTGACATAGGGCATGCGGGTGAAATCGGCCGGCATGGCCGGCTTGCCGTGCATGGCGATGGCGTGGGCTTCCTCGGCCTGCGCGCTGCCAGCGGACAGCCCACCCGCGAGCACAGAGGCCAGGACGCAAAGGCGGAGACCGGGGCCCTCGAAAAGGCGCAGGAACTTGAACATCGGCACACGTTGATTCGAGGACCGGCTAGCCTTGAATCCTATCACAGGGAATTTCACCGGGCGCAGCTGCGGATGTGGCCAAAGACGGTTGTCGGCATTGATCTTTTCGTCGGCCACGTTAAGAAGGCGGGCAATCGCGCAAGAGCGCCGAGCCCGTCACTTATCTGCCTCATTTGACGGGAAGAGAGCCGCGCCCAAGGCGGCCTGGTTCGGCGCTTCGGAGCGGTTCGGGCACTTCCCGTTCAGAAAGGGTTTTCCGCAATGAATTTCCGTTACTTGGCCGCGTCCGTCCGGCCGCGTGGGCGACTTCTCGCCCTGTTGACGGCGACGGCGTTGGCCGTTCCGTTTGCCGCCGAGGCCCAGACCCCGGCGCCGGCCCCGGCCCCGGGTGCGCCTAAGGCGGCTCCGGCCCCGAAAGCGGCTCCCAAGGCCGCCCCGAAGGCTCCGGCACCGGCCGCTCAGGCCCCCGCGCAGCAGGCTCCCGCCCAGGGCGCTCCGGCGCAGCAGGGCGCGGTTCAGCCGGCCGACCAGCAGATCCAGCTGATCTACGCCCCCTGGACCAAGTTCTGCCTGAAGGGCCAGGATGCCAACGCCAAGCAGGTCTGCTTCACCGGCAAGGACGGCCGCATCGAATCGGGCCAGCCGGTCATCGCCGCCGTCATCATCGAGCCGGAAGGCGAGCCCAAGAAGATCCTGCGCGTGACGCTGCCGCTGGGCATGCAGCTCGTGCACGGCACCCGCATCATCGTGGACAGCAACGCGCCGCTGCAGCAGCCCTATGTGATCTGCTTCCAGAACGGCTGCATGTCCGACTACGAGGCGACGCCCGAGCTCATCAACAGCATGAAGAAGGGCCAGAATCTCGTTGTCCAGGCGATCAACGCCAACGGCGCGCCGCTGACCCTGCCGCTGCCGCTCGCTGGCGAATTCCAGAAGGCCTATGACGGTCCGCCGACCGATCCGAAGGTGTTCGAGGAAAACCAGAAGAAGCTCCAGGAAGAGCTTCAGAAGAAGGCTGACGAGCAGCGCAAGAAGCTCGAGCAGAGCGGTGCTGCCCCTGGCGCCGCTCCGGCCGGCCAGAAGTAATCGGGCGTCAGACGTCCAGACATGAAGAAGGCGCTCATCTCGAGCGCCTTTTTTGTTGGCTGGTTGCTGGTGAAGAAGACCTAGTTCAGGGACGGATTGCGCGGGCGATAGCCGCCGGCCTTGTCCTTGATGAAGATCTCGGCAACCTGGGAATGCCGGACCGGCTCGCCGGAATCGTCGGGCAGAAGGTTCTGCTCGGAGACATAGGCGACGTATTCCGATTCCGCGTTCTCAGCGAGCAGGTGGTAGAACGGCTGGTCCTTGTGGGGCCGCACCTCCTCGGGGATCGACAGCCACCACTCTTCGGTGTTGTTGAATTCCGGATCGATGTCGAAGATCACGCCCCGGAACGAGAAGATCCGGTGGCGCACGACCTGTCCGATCTGGAATTTGGCGGTCCGCGCTTTAATCATTCCCCGTCGATAGACCAGGATTGTGGCCGATGCTAGTGGCCTCATCTGGAATTAACGTTCACTTCAGGGGCAGATAGCCCCCAAGTCTTCAGAAAACACTTCATCAATGGTCGATATCCTCAATCTGGCGCTACCTTATTTTGGCTTGATCTTCGTCGGTTTTGCCTGCGGCAAGGTCAAGTCCCTGCCGGAATCGGGCCTCGCCTGGATGAACTTCTTCCTGCTCTACGTGTCGCTGCCGGCGCTGCTGTTTGCGATCATGTCGAAGACGCCGTTTGCGGAATTGAACAACCCGCCGTTCCTGGTGGCGACCACGCTCTCCACCGTCGTCGCGTTTACACTGGCACTGGTCGTGGGCAAGGTTTTCGGCCGGCTGACATTGCGCGAGGCGACGCTCGCAGGCCTCTCCGGCGGCTACGGCAATATCGGCTATATGGGGCCCGGGCTGGCGCTCGCCGTGCTCGGGACCAAGGCGGCGGCGCCGACCGCGCTGATCTTCTGCTGCGACAGCATCTTCCTGTTCACGATCGTGCCGCTCCTGATCGAGCTGTCCGACCGCGACCATCCCTCGATCATGCACGCCTTCGGCGTCGTGCTGAAGCAGATCGTGCTCAACCCGCTGATCATGTCGGCCTGCTTTGGCGCCGCGGTCGCGGCGCTGCATATCGAGATGCCGGTCGCGCTCGACCGCACCATCACCTTCCTCCAGAACGCAGCCGCGCCGACCGCGCTGTTCGTGCTCGGCGTGACCGTGGCGCTCCGTCCGTTCGACCGGGTGCCGTGGGAAGTGCCGGGCGTGATCGCGATCAAGCTCCTGATCCACCCACTGGCGGCGTTCGGCCTGATGCTGGCGTTCGGCCCCTTCGCGCAGCCCTGGGCTGCGACCGCCGTGCTGATGGCCTCGCTGCCACCGGCGCTGAACGTGTTCGTGATCGCCCGGCAGAACGATGCCTGGATCGAATCGGCGTCCGTCGCGGTGCTGCTCGGCACCTTCGCGTCCGTGGTCACGCTGACCAGCGTGATGTGGCTGCTTCAGAGCGGACGGCTGGTGTTTCCGTGAGCGGTTTTGGAGCTTCGCCGTTTCCGCAAGGACGCTGCGCTCCCTCTCCCGCTTGCGGGGAGGGTTGGGGTGGGGCTCTCTCCGCGTTGGGACTGTCTGAAATCCGCGGAGAACGTCTTTACGCGGAGAGAGCCCCCACCCGGCGCTACGCGCCGACCTTCCCCGCAAGCGGGAGAGGTTGCACCGAGCCAGCGGCCAATTCGTTCAACCTAACGCAGCTACCTTCGCCAGGTCGGCGTCAGGCCCTCGCGCATGGCAAAGCGCCGGAGCGGGCCGATGGCGCCGAGCAGGTGCATGCCGACGGCGCGGACCGGCTGGAGCGGCAGGAAATCGTTGAGCAGCGAGCGGTTGGCGATGTCGATCGCAAAGGTGCGGCTCAAAACGTCCGGACGCCGCGCGCGGTCGTAGCGCTTGAGCACGTCGGGCGCGCCGGGATCCTGGCCGGCTGCGATGACCTCGCCCGCCAGCCTGGCAATATCGGCTGCATCGCGCAGGCCGAGATTGAGGCCCTGGGCGCCGATCGGGGGAACCACATGGGCAGCTTCCCCGACCAGCGCGATGCGGTCGCGGCCGAAGGATTTCGGACGTTCGATCGCCAGCGGGAACAGGTTGCGGCCGGGCTCGACCGTCATGCGTCCGAGGATCGAATGCGACTGTTTCTCGATCGCGGCCGACAGCTCGGCATCGCTGAGGCCGCGGAGGCGTTCGGCCTCCGCAGGCGCCGAGACCCAGACGATGCTGGAGCGGTCGCCGGGCAGGGGCACGAACACGCAGGGTCCATGCGGTGTGTGGAACTCGGTCGAGACGTTGCGATGCGGCCGCGTGTGGCCGACGTTGAAGGTCAGCGCGGTCTGCGTCAGCTCGCGCCGCGTCACCGCGATGCCGGCAGCTTCGCGGCACAGCGAATGCCGGCCGTCGGCGCCGACCACCAGGCGGGCCGAGAGAAACTGCGCGGAGGCCGTGCGGACCGCGACGTCGTCGGCTTCGATGACGACGCTTTCGGCCTCGTCGTCGAAACGGACGAGATTGGGCAGCTCAGCCGCACGCTCTTCCAGAGCCAGCATCAGCGAGCGGTTGTCGATGTTGTAGCCGAAGGCGTCGAGCGCGATTTCGTGACAGGAGAACCGGACCTCGGGGCTGCGGAACAGCCGGCCGGTGTCATCGACGAGGCGCATGGTTTCGAGCGCAGCCGCCTTGCCCTTGCAGCGCGACCAGACGTCGAGCGTTTCCAGCAGATCGACGGAGGCACCAAGCAGCGCGGTGGTGCGATTGTCGGCATAGGGTACGCGCCGCGCCACCAGCGCTGTCCGCGCACCCGCCTGCGCCAGTGCGATGGCCGCCGCAAGTCCGGCCGGTCCACCGCCGATCACGGCGGCGTCATAGAGTGTCGATGCGTCTGTCATGGAACGACAAATGACACGCCCGGCGGCAAATTCAAGCCCACTGATTTTGCCTGATTTTTCGACGAATTGTGCGGGCGGGCGGCGCCATGGCGGATGTGCAAAGCGGCCTCATTCTGATAGCAGGGGCCATGGACAGCCAAGAGGATTCCCTGAAGCCCACGCCCGCGATCCGCGCCGCGGCGTTCTCGGTGCACATCTTCACCGCGTTCGGCGCGGCGATCGCGTTATTGGCGATGCTGGAGGCCGTGCGCGAGCATTGGGCGGCGATGTTTCAGTGGCTGGGCGTCGCCCTGATCATCGACGCGATCGACGGTCCGATCGCGCGCCGGCTCGACGTCAAGAACGTGCAGCCGAACTGGTCGGGCGACGTGCTCGATCTCGTGGTCGACTTCGTCACCTATGTCTTCGTGCCGGCCTACGCGATCGTCGCCAGCGGCCTGCTGCTGCCGGTCGCGGCTCCCTTGCTCGGCATCGCCATCATCGTCACCAGCGCATTATATTTCGCCGATCTGCGCATGAAGGCGGACGACAATCATTTCCGCGGCTTCCCGGCGTTGTGGAATGCGGCGGCGTTCTATCTGTTCCTGCTGCACTGGCCGCCGCTGTGGTCGACGCTGCTGGTGGCCGCACTCGTCGTGCTGACCTTCGTGCCGTTCCACGTGCTGCATCCGGTCCGCGTCGTGCGGCTGCGCTGGCTGACGATGTCGCTGATCGGGATCTGGGCGCTGCTTGGCCTCTACGTGCTGGAGATGGATTTCCGCGTCGGCGCCGGCGTCACCATCGCACTCTGCGCGATCGCGCTCTGGATCAGCTTCAGCGATGCGCTGATACGACTGGCAAGATCCTTCGCATGATGCATCTGTTGACCAGTCCCGAAGCCTGGGCCGCGCTGCTCACCCTGACCGCGCTTGAGATCGTGCTCGGTATCGACAACGTCATCTTCCTGTCGGTGATCGTCTCGCGCATCCCCCAGCAGCAGGCGGACCGCGCCCGCAAGATCGGGCTCGCTCTCGCGCTGATCTTCCGCATCATCCTGCTCAGCGTCCTGGTCTGGCTGATCGGCCTGACCGCGCCGGTGTTTTCATTCAAGGGTTCGGACTTCTCCTGGCGCGACCTCATCCTGATCGGCGGCGGCCTGTTCCTGATCGCGAAGGCGACGCACGAGATCCACGCCGAGGTCGAGGCCGATGACCGCGAGGGCGATCAGAAATCCGGGGGCAGCGCCTTCTTCTGGGTGATCGTCCAGATCATCGTCATCGACATCGTGTTCTCGCTGGATTCGATCATCACCGCGATCGGCATGGCTGAGGATATCGAGATCATGATCGCGGCGGTCGTGATCGCCTGCCTGATCATGTACATTTCGTCGGGTCCGGTGTCGCGCTTCGTCGCGGAGCATCCGACCACGAAAATGCTGGCGCTGGCCTTCCTGGTGCTGATCGGCGTCGCGCTGGTCGCGGACGGATTCCAATTCCACATTCCGCGCGGCTACATCTATTTTGCAATTGCGTTCTCGGCGGCGGTCGAATTCTTCAACGTGCTGGCCAAGCGCAACCGCAGGAAGACCACCAAGCCGTCGGTTTAGGCGTTCCAGCTACATCGAGTTGACAAGGCGGGCGCGATGTCTTTCGCTGGCCTTTGAGAAGAGGAGGTCAGGTGATGACCAAAGCGGTCCGTGTGCACAAGGTCGGAGGCCCCGAAGCCCTGGTCTACGAGAGCGTCGATGTCCCGGCGCCCGGCCCCGGCGAGGTGCGCATCCGCCAGCATGCGGTCGGCCTGAATTTCATCGACGTCTATTACCGCACCGGTCTCTACAAGGCGCCGGGCCTGCCCTTCATCGCCGGCAACGAGGCCTCGGGCGAGGTCGTCGCCGTCGGACCGGGCGTCACGAATTTCCATCCCGGCGACCGCGTCGCCTATTACTACAATCTCGGCGCCTATACCGGCGAGCGCAATATTCCCTGGGAGAAGCTGGTCAAGCTGCCCGATCACATCACCCACGAGCAGGGCGCCGTGCTGATGCTCAAGGGCCTGACCGTCTGGTATCTCCTGCACAAGACCTTCAAGGTCGAGCCGCATCACCGCGTGCTGATCCATGCCGCCGCCGGCGGCATCGGCCTTTTGGCCTGCCAATGGGCGAGGGCGCTCGGAGCCCACGTCATCGGCACGGTCGGCTCGCGCGAAAAGGCCGAGCTCGCCGAGGCCAATGGCTGCGATCACGTCATCCTCTACAACGAGGAGGACTTCGTCGCGCGCGTCAAGCAGATCAGCCGCAACGAAGGCTGCGACGTCGTCTATGACGGCGTCGGCAAGGCGACCTTCCCGGGCTCGCTGTCCTGCCTGAAGCCGCGCGGCATGTTCGTTTCCTTCGGCAACGCCTCCGGCCCGGTGCCCCCGTTCTCGATCGCCGAGCTCAACAATCACGGCTCGCTGTTTGCGACGCGGCCGAAGCTCAACGATTACGTCGGTACGCGCAAGGAGCTGCTCGAAGGCGCCGACACGCTGTTCGCCGCCGTCATCAACGGCAAGCTGCACGTGCCGATCAACCACGCCTACGCGCTGAAGGATGCCGCCAAGGCGCATATCGACCTCGAAAGCCGCAAGACCACGGGCGCGTCGATCTTGAAGCCGTAGTTCTCGTGTCCCGGACGCGCTGCAGCGTTCTTACGCTGCTGCGCAGAGCCGGGACCCAGATGCAACACGCGATGCGGGGAGATGGGCCCCGGCTCAGCAGCGCACCGTCGAAGAGACGCTGCGCTGCGTCCGGGGCACGAGACTGCTCCTACGCCACCCGCCGTGCCGCGCCGGCCTTGGTTAGAATCCCGTCGAGACAATCGATCATCTCGGCGATCTCTGCCTTCGCGACGTTCAGCGCCGGCATGAAGCGCAGGGTGTCGAGCTGTGGTGCGTTGAGGAGCACGCCGGCTTCGAACGCTTGCGCGACGATGCCGGGCGCGATCGGCAGCTTGAGGTCGAGCGCGAGCAGCAGCCCGCGTCCCCGCACGCCGCCGAGCCCGTGCCGGGCCGAGACCTTCTGCAGCTCGCTTTCGAGCAGCAGGCCGGTTTCGGCGACCTGTTTCAGGAAATCCGGCTTGCTGACCTCCTCGAGCACCGCGAGCCCCGCCGCGCACATGATCGGGTTGCCGTTGAACGTGCCGCCCTGGTCGCCGTGCTCGAAGCAGGAGGCATGTTCGGTGGCAAGCAAGGCGGCGAGCGGCACGCCGCCGCCGATGCCCTTGCCGAGCGTCATGATGTCGGGCGCAATCCCGGTGTGCTCGTAGTGGAAGAGTTTTCCGGTCCGGCCCATGCCGGTCTGGATCTCGTCGAAAATGAGCAGCAAGCCGTGGGCTTTGGTCAGCGCGCGCAACGCTTGCAGGAACTGATCGGTCGCTGGCCACACGCCTGATTCACCCTGGATCGGCTCGAGCATCACCGCGACGGTGTTGTCGTTGATCAGCTTCTCGACCGAGGCGATGTCGTTGAGCTTCGCCTTCTTGAAGCCCGCGACTTTCGGCTCGAACAGCGGTTCGAACGCCTTCTTGCCCGAGGCCGACATCGTCGCCAGCGTCCGGCCGTGAAAGCCGCCTTCGAAGCTGATGATCTCGAACGCGCCGCCCTTGTGCAGGCTGCCATATTTGCGCGCGAGCTTGATCGCACCCTCGTTGGCTTCCGCGCCGGAATTGGCAAAGAACACCTGGTCGAAGGCGCTGTTCGCGACCAGGGCTTGCGCCAGATTGAGGCTCGGCTCGTTGTAGAAGGCCGGGCTCGGCGTCAGCAGCCGCTTCGCCTGCGAAGCGAGGGCATCGGCGATCGCAGGCGGCGAGTGGCCGAGGCAGTTCACGGCCCAGCCCTGCACGAAATCGAGATAGCGCTTGCGGCCATCGTCCCAGAGGTAGGAGCCCGCGCCGCGGACGAACACGGCCTTGGGCCGTGCGGTGATGTCCATCAGCGCGTCATACGGATGCGTGGTCATGTCGAACTCCTCTGGAGGCGGGTGGAAAACGGGCGCAAAAAGCAGAAAGGCCGCACCTTGCGGGTGCGGCCTTCTCGAAAACTTCAGCTGAATTCGGTGGTTCAGCGGCGTCGTCGGACATGGCGCACCCTCTCATCGTCGCGGGAGCGACGACGGAGCATTTCGGTGCGCAGGTGGGTCCGGGAATTGATCATGGGGCGGGTCCGTACAGCCGAATGGCAGGGCTTGTCAAGCTGCTGATTTGCAAGACACCCGCCTGGCGTGCAGCGATCAGGTCAGATGCGCAGCTTCCTCGGTGTCGTCGTCGCCCCAGTCCGCACTCGCAATCGACGTGTCGATCAGCTCGCCGCGCAGCAGCTTGAGCGGCGATGACCAGTACAGCGCGATGTTGTGGAAGGGGTCGGTCAGCACCTTGAAGACCCACACGAGGCCAGTCGTGACGTCGCGGGTGACGAAGAGCTGGATCATGCGAATGAGGCCGCCGCCGATGCCGATCGCGAGCCAGAGTGCGCCAACATGACGGACGAAATCGAGACGCGTGGTGGGCGGATCGAACAGACCGAACAGGGCAGGGAACGCGTACAGCGCGACCGGCGCGCTACCCCAGACCAGCAGCAGGATGATCTTGCGGCTCTGGTTATATCCGACCTTGACCGCTTCCTTGTAGTCGTTGCTGACGTCGTTGACGGCGTCGTAGCCATTCGGCTCGAAGAAGAAATGCCCGGTCTGCCGCGTCAGCATCGCCAGCCAGCCGACGATGCCGGCAAGCGCGGGGTCTGCGAACAGCAGCGCATAGCAGCCGAGGAAGATCGCGGCGCTGATCAGGTGCAGCGTCTGGTTGACGGTGCTCTGGTGGTAGAAGCGGTAATCGTCGAAGCGCTGCGTGCGCAGCATGTCCGAGAGACGGCTCATCAAGAAATCCTCGCTCGCGTTGAAGGCGCGGGCAGAGTTAGGACGAGTCCGTGACCCCTGCGTGAATGCATTATAGTGTCACATTGCCGGCGCGCGGCGCTGCGGTGCGGCTTACTCGACACCGTAATGCGCGAATTCGTCGACGATCCCAGCGTTGATCGCTTTCGCTGCAGCGATGTCGCGCTCGGCGCCTTCGTTGTCGCCCTTCTTCCGCTTCGCAAGCCCACGACCGTAGAGCGAGCTGTCGTACGCGGGCTTGGTGCTCAGTGCCGCGTCGTAGTCCGCAATCGCCGCGTCGAGATTGCCGAGCTTGAGGTAGGTGAGGGCGCGGCTGTCCAGCGTGTAGGGATCGTCGGGGGCCATCTTCAGGGACTGATCGCAGTCGGCCAGCGCCTCCTGCAGACGGCCGAGGATCGCGCGCGTCATGCAGCGCGAATTGAATGCGGCGGGATAGTTCGCATTGGCCTTGATCGACCGGTCGTAATCCTCCAGCGCCAGCGCATAATCGTGCTCATCGAAATACATATTCGCGCGCGCATAGAAATCGCGGTCGTTGTTCGGGCTGAGCTGCAGCGACCTGGCGAAGTCGGCCAGCGCGCGGACCCGGTCGCCGCGATCGCGGTAGACGCGTGCGCGGTTGCCGTAAGCCGGGCCGTAGTTCGGGTTGAACTGGATCGACAGATCGAAATCCGCAAGCCCGCGCTCGTCCTCGCCGTGGTTGCGATAAGCGGTGCCGCGGTTGAAGTAGGCCAGCGCGAATTTCGGGTCGAGCTTGATGGCCTGATCATAGTCGGCGATCGCGCGCTCGTAGTCGTTCTTGTCGATGAAGGAGTTGCCGCGGTTGTTGTAGTAGAGCGGGTCGCGGGCGTTCAGCCGGATGGCGCGCGTGTAGTCGGCGATGGCCTGATCCTTCGCGCCGAGATCGTCATGGGCAATCCCCCTGTTGTACCAGAGGTCGGGATGTCTGGGATTGAGCTCGATCGCACGGTTGAAGTCCGCCAGCGCACGCACGGCGTCGCCCTTTCGCCGAAGCATCTCGCCGCGATTGGCGAGCGCATGGACATCGTTGGGATTGGCCTTGAGCACGGCCGCGCAACCCTCGATGCGCTGCTCCTCGCTGCCCGCGTCGTCGTCCTCGTAGCACCATTGGCGCAGCTGTGCGGCTGACGGGGATCGCGCCGCGGCGGGGGCGGACAGCGCGAGCAGGGCCATCGTGAGGCCGATTGCCGACAGCTTGAACCAAATTCCTGATGTCTCGTGGTATTTCATTTGCGTACCGCGTCGAAACCATTGCGCCTCTAGCGCGTTTGTGATCGAACAACGCGACTTGGTTCGAACCGGACGCAACTCGGCTCAGACCAAGAGGGACGGGACCAACCAGACAGATTTCAGCCTTGTCCGATACGCCTTATCCCATTGATCTCGACAGCATTCGCGGCGCGTTTCCGCCGGGCATCGAAGCGCCTCCGCTGCTGGTCGACTTTGCCACCTGGCTCAACGGGCGGCCCTGGGGCAGCGTCGGCTGCTTCTCGCTGCAGGGCCAGTTCTCAGATCACGCGCCAATTACCGACGGTAGTCCCTTGCGGGACAGGTTTTCGCTGTTCATGCGGCTGCCGGACGGCTCGGCCGTCGGCGGCTGGTACGGCGCCGGTCTCGACCGCGACAATCCGCCGATCGTGGGACTGGGATCGGAGGGCGACTACGAGCTGCTGGCGCCGAGCCTCGACGGCCTGCTCGCCAAACTGACGTCGCAACAATTCAACAATGCCTGGAGCGATCTCAGGCCGCATGACGAGGTCGAGCCGCAGACGGTCGAGCTCGCACAATGGCTGGCCGGACGGCCGCTCGGCGAGCCAGCGACGCCCGACGACAATTCGTCGGAGCTGCCCGACTTCCGTGGCTTCATGGAAAAATGGAGCCGGGATCGCGAGGACTACTGGGCCAATCACCGCCTGATGGCCGAGCTCGGCTGGCGGCTGGCCGCCCATCTGCCGAAGGGCAAGAAGCCCTGGGACCGGACGAGATTCGAGATCGCGATCGTCGGCAAGCAATATGAGGCGCGCGTGCTCTCGCACGGACCACGGCCGTTCGATGAAGCCGCGTCGATCGAATCCCTGCTGCGCGACCTGCGCGAGGAGATGCGCCGCGCCCAGCCCGAGCTTGGCCTGTGGTACACGATGAATTTTGGGCTCTATGCCGACGGCCGCGTCATGCCGAATTTCGAGTACGATGTGCGCCCGACCATCGACGGCGAGCCGGCGACCTTGTCCGAAGCGCAGGCTGATCTCGCCCGCGCCCCGCGCCCGGAGCGCTGGGTGCCGAAATGGCTGACGACCTCCTGAAGCCTCGGAATTCCGCGACGCTGCCGCCCAGCCGGCGCCCCCAAATCTTCTGCTGTGGCGCCATCTTGACCTCGCGGGGACGGCACCTTCGATCCCTCTTGACTTAGAGCGCGCTCGAAGGGGTATCTGTACGTGCGTCAGTACGAGAACGGGCACACATGAAGATCGGTGACCTCGCAAGACGAACCGGCTTGTCGACTCACACGCTGCGCTACTATGAGCGCATCGGGCTGCTGCCATACGCAGACCGGGATCGCTCCGGCCAGCGTGACTTTGACGCATCGATCCTCACATGGATCGCATTCCTCGGTCGGCTCAAGACCACGGGAATGCCGATCCGGGACATGTTGCGTTATGCGGCGCTTCGTGACGAAGGCGAAGCCACTGGGCCAGCCCGGCGGCAGCTGCTGGAAGTCCACCGGGAACAGGTTCGCACGCAGATTGCCGAACTCCAGGAATGCCTGCTCGTCCTTGATACCAAGATCGCCGGCTATGCCGGCGACGAACAGAGGACGAAGGAAAATGACGCACGCCCAAACACAAGCCGAAAGCCGCTTCGATCGCGGCCAGCGGGCCCTGTCCCGCATTGACGGCAGAGCCGGCGAAAAGGTCGTCGCCTCACTCGCCGACATCGCTCCGGATTTCGCACGATACGTGATCGAGTTTCCCTTCGGCGACATTTACAGCCGCCCGGACCTCGGCCTGCGCGATCGAGAGATCGCGACGATCGCCGCGCTGACGGCGCTCGGAAATGCCGCGCCTCAGCTCAAAGTGCATATCGAGGCGGGTCTGAACGTCGGGCTGTCTCGCGACGAGATCGTGGAGATCATCATGCAGATGGCCGTCTATGCGGGCTTCCCGGCGGCGGTGAACGGGCTGTTCGCAGCCAAGGAGGTGTTTTCCGCGCGGCAGGCGTCGGGAGAAGCGACATGACGAACTTGCGTGGGCACCGCGCCCGGAGCGCCGGGTGCCGAACGGTGATGGAGCTATCATCGCTACGCTCGCAACGACGGAGAGCCTCAGAACCCCGCGACGCTGCCGTGTAGATCGTACTGATCGGCGCGCTCGATCTTGGCGGTGACGATCTCGCCGACGCGCAAGGGGCGGCGGCTCGTCAGGTAGACCGCGCCGTCGATCTCCGGCGCATCGGCCTTGGAGCGGCCCTTGGCCACGGTCGGGCCGACCTCGTCGATGATGATCTGCTGGCGCGTGCCGACCTTGCGCTTCAGCCGGCGCGCGGAGATCTTCTGCTGCCGGGCCATCAGCGCGTTGTAGCGCTCCTGCTTGACCTCTTCCGGCACCGGGTTCTCGATCGCGTTCGACGTCGCCCCCGCAACCGGCTCGTATTTGAAGCAGCCGAGGCGATCGATCTCGGCCTCGTCGAGCCAGTCGAGCAGATAGGCGAAATCGGCATCGGTCTCGCCGGGGAAGCCGACGATGAAAGTCGAGCGCAAAGCGAGATCGGGGCACTCTTCGCGCCAGCGCTTGATCCGCGCCAGCGTCTTGTCCTGCGCCGCCGGGCGCTTCATCGCCTTCAGCACCTCCGGGCTCGCATGCTGGAACGGGATGTCGAGATAGGGCAGCACCTTGCCCTCATTCATCAGCGCGATGACCTCGTCGACATGCGGGTAGGGGTAGACATATTGCAGCCGGACCCACGCTCCAAGCTCGCCGAGCTCGCGCGCGAGATCGAGGAATTTGGCGCGGACCTGACGTTCCTTCCACGGGCTCTCGGCATATTTCAGATCGACGCCGTAAGCCGAGGTGTCCTGCGAGATCACCAGCAATTCCTTGACGCCGGCGCCGACCAGGCGCTCGGCTTCGCGCAGCACGTCATTGGCCGGGCGCGAGACGAGGTCGCCACGCAGCTTCGGGATGATGCAGAAGGTGCAGCGGTTGTTGCAGCCCTCGGAAATCTTCAGGTACGCGTAGTGCCGCGGCGTCAGCTTGATGCCCTGCGGCGGCACCAGGTCCACGTGCGGATCGTGGGCCGGCGGCAGCGCGCGGTGCACGGCGTCGAGCACGCTCTCATATTGCTGCGGGCCGGTGATGGAGAGCACGCCGGGATAGGCCTGCTCGATCTGCTCGGGTTCCGCGCCCATGCAGCCGGTCACGATCACCTTGCCGTTCTCGGCCATGGCCTCGCCGATCGCCGAGAGCGATTCCTGCTTGGCGCTGTCGAGGAAGCCGCAGGTGTTGACGATGACGATGTCGGCCCCGTCATGCTTGCGGGCGAGCTCGTAGCCCTCCGCGCGCAGGCGCGTGATGATGCGCTCGGAATCCACCAATGCCTTGGGACAACCGAGTGATGTGAATGAAATACGGGGCGCTCTGTCCATGTAATCGCCTGGAGCCTAGATCGGAATTGTCTGGATTTGCTATCCAACTAATTGAACCGATGGCGAAATTCAATCACTAACCTATGCGGTGCGATGCTAAAGCGATACTCGCGCGTATATGACGTGATCGGCCAGTCACAAGGGAGGTCTGGACTGACTGAGGGCTGCTGATGCGGGAAGCCGGTTCCGATCGTGTGAGTGGAGGAACCGAGATGAATTGCTCCAACGTGCACGTTTTAGTTGTTGTTTTCTTTCTTGCTTGATTCCACGGAGCTAAACTGCGATGCGCCGTTTCATCTTCGGCATGGCTTTCGTTACCGCTTCCTGCGGCGCGATGTTTCCGGTACGGGCTGAAGTCGACAAGATCCTCCATGTCTGCGATCGGCAAGAACGGATGTGTCCGGAATTCAGGCCACGCGTGAAGGCACCTGATGGGTGGACGAGGGACGAGGCCGCGAGTCTCAAATACGGCGCCTCGATGTTCGTGCCCAACGGGAAGGGGTTCGGTAAAGCCGAGGTGATCATCTATGCCGAAGGCCGCTACAACAAGGATCGGACCGAACTGGTTCAATGGGTCGCAACGAGCGATAGGGATTGGGCGACGACATCCGGCAAGAATGCCAAGATTACCACGCTTCCCTCGGTGAACCCCAAGATCGTTGTCAACCGCTACGACAATCCGTCCCTGAAGGACCAGCCGATTGAAGTGATCGCGCATTACGCAGATCTCGACAAGGACGGCAATTCCTACGTCGTGCGGCTAGCGGTCTCCGGCCTCAACGAGACGGCGGTGCTGGCCGCCGTGCCACTTCTCGACGAAATGATCGCTGGCGCGAGGATTCCGTGAGAGCGTATGCCCAAATGGCAGCTGCCGTCGGGCGGGAGTGGGCGGCTTTGAAAGTTTACATTCGTTGTCTCAGGCACACCCGAGCGACACGAAGCTGACCTTGGGCGCAGCCGCCTGATCCATATCTGATCTGCCTGATTGACCGGCCTGAGCTAGTCCCAATTGCCCACAATTACAACCCTTTGCAGGGCGTTCCGGCGTGCTATGGATGAATCACCTGCCGTGAGTGAGCAATGAGCGCCGAACAGTCGCCCAAAATCGTGATCGTCGACGAAAGCCCGATCCGCGCTGCGATCCTGGAGGAGGGATTGCGGGAGGCTGGATTCACGCAAGTGGTCCATATCCGCGAGATGCAGAGCCTGCTCGCCCGTATTTATGCGGTCGACCCCGACATCATCCTGATCGATCTGGAGAACCCCAGCCGCGACGTGCTGGAGGCGATGTTCCAGGTCAGCCGCGCCGTGAAGCGGCCGATCGCGATGTTCGTCGACCAGAGCGATTCAGCCTCGATCCAGGCCTCGGTCGAGGCGGGGGTGTCCGCCTACATCGTCGACGGGCTGAAGAAGGAGCGCATCAAGCCGCTCCTCGACCTCTGCGTGTCCCGCTTCAACGCCTTTGCCAAGCTTCAGGAGGAGCTCGAGCGCACCAAGTCGCAGCTCGAGGACCGCAAGATCATCGAGCGCGCCAAGGGCATCCTGATGAAGGTGAAGGGCCTCACCGAGGACGAGGCCTACGTGCTGCTGCGCTCAACCGCGATGCGCGAGAAGAAGAAAATCGGCGAGATCGCGCAGTCGATCATCACCGCGTCGGAGATGCTGAAATGACCGCCCCCCTTCGCATCGGGTTCATTCCGCTGGTCGATGCCGCAGCCCTGATCGTTGCCGTCGACAAGGGATTTGCCGCCGCCGAAGGGCTCGAGATCGAGCTGGTGCGCGAGGTGTCCTGGTCCAACGTCCGCGACAAGCTCAATATCGGCCTGTTCGACGCCGCGCATCTGCTCGCGCCCGTGGCGATCGCGTCCTCGCTCGGGCTCGGCCACGTCAAGGTGCCGATCGCAGCCCCCTTCAATCTCGGCATCAATGGCAATGCCATCACGGTGTCGCCGGTGCTTCATGCGGCGCTGATGGAGGAGATCGACGGCGATCGCTTTGACCCGATGGTTACGGCGAAAGCGCTGGCGAAAGTGGTGGCCAAGCGGCGCAAGGCCGGGGCAGAGCCGCTGACCTTCGGCATGACCTTCCCGTTCTCGACCCACAATTATCAGCTGCGGTTCTGGATGGCGGCGGCCGGCGTCGATCCCGACGAGGACGTGCGCCTCGTGGTGCTGCCGCCGCCCTACATGGTCGACAGCCTCAAGAGCGGCCATGTCGATGCATTCTGCGTCGGCGCGCCCTGGAATTCGGTCGCGGTCGATCTCGGCATCGGCCACATCCTGCATTTCGTCTCCGACATCCTGGTGCGCGCCGCCGAAAAGGTGCTGGCGGTCCGTCAGGTCTGGGCCGACAAGAATCCGGACGTGGTCGCTAGCCTGGTGCGCGCGGCGGTGAAGGCCGCCGAGTTCATCGAGAGCCCTGCGAACCTGGCCGAGGCAGCGCAGATCCTGGCGCGGCCCGAGCGGATCGGCGTCGATGCCGAGGTGATCCAGCGCTCGCTCGTCGGCCGCCTGAAGATCTCGCCCGAGGGTGAGGTGCGCGAAAGCGGCCGCTACCTCCTGGTGGGGCGGGAGGAGGCAGGGCGCCCCGATCCGGTCCAGGCTGCCTGGCTCTATGCGCAGATGGTGCGTTGGGGGCAGACGGCGCTCACTCCGGAGGGCGTCAAGACGGCGATGGCCGTGTTCAGGCCCGACCTCTACGATGCGGCCGTTGGCCGCCGCCCGCCCGAGCAGGCTCCGACCGCGTTCGGGGCATTCGCCGGCCCGGTTTTTGATCCTGACAACATCCGGGGGCATCTTGAGGCCTTCGAGGTCGGGCGCTGGAAGGCTTGATTCGGCCTGCGCCTTTTTTAGGCACGCATTCCAGCTGCCTAAAATTTGATCCGGCTGCTCGAATTTCGTGAAAGTGCATCGCCCGGGATTTCCCGGGGACGCGCCTAATCATCTGAAATAGCGTTATTTTCCATTTTGGCCAAGCTGGCACGCAACTTGAATGTTGCAGTGCGGCCAGCTTGTCACAGGTGCCTGCTGAGCCGAGTCCCGCAGCAACGAAGCTGATCGGACCGTTGGGTAACGAAGCCGGCTCCTAAGGGCCAGCCCAGTTCCTCGCGGGTCGCGCCAATGTCCGTCGATGCCACCCAGGTGGCCGCAGGAGCTTCGTTACCGACCATGAAAATCGATACGCTCGCAGTCGACTTCACCGACGAGCAGAAACGCTATCTCGAAGGGTTTACGACCGGTTTGCAGATCAGCCGGGTCGGTCGTGGTCTCGGCGGCGGAGGCGGCGCCGGCAAGGCGAATGCCGAGCCCGTTGGTCCCGACGCCGTGCACATCAAGGCCCAGGACAAGGTGATCGCGTCGGGCAAGAAGCTCGCGGACCAGGAGAAGTTCAAGCGCGACGAGCATCCCTTCGATGCCTATCCGCGGCTGCGTCAGCAGGCGCACGACAACACGCCGCCGAGCCCGGCGGACAATTTCCGCTGGCGCTATTACGGCATCTTCTACGTCGCGCCGACGCAGGACTCCTACATGAGCCGCCTGCGGATTCCGAACGGCATCATGAAGCATTGGCAGATGTCGGGCCTTGCCGATCTCGCCGACGAAACGTGCGGGCCGTACAGCCACGTCACGACGCGCGCCAATCTGCAGCTTCGCGAGATCCCGCCGAAGAATGCCGTGAAGCTGCTCGAGGGCATCCAGGAGCTCGGCCTGTGCTCGCGCGGCTCCGGCGCCGACAACATCCGCAACGTGACGGGAACGCCGACGGCCGGCATCGACCCGCAGGAAATCATCGACACGCGGCCCTATGCGCGCGAATGGCACTACCACATCCTCAACGATCGTTCGCTCTACGGCCTGCCGCGCAAGTTCAACGTCGCCTTCGACGGTGCCGGCAGGATCGCGGTGCTCGAGGAGACCAACGACATCGCCTTCACGGCGTATGAGGTGAAGGACGGCTTCGGCGTCGAGCCCGGCGTCTGGTTCCGCCTCGGCCTCGGCGGCATAACCGGCCACAAGGACTTTGCGAAATATTCCGGCATCATCGTCAAGCCGGAGCAGGCGACGGCCGTCGCCGATGCCATCGTGCGCGTGTTCATCGACCATGGCGACCGCACCAACCGCAACAAGGCGCGGCTGAAATATGTGCTCGACGCCATGGGCCATGACGGCTTTCTCAAGCTCGTCGAGGAACGATTGAAGACGCCGTTCACGCGCGTGCCGGAAGAGGCGTTTCAGCCGCGCCCCGCTGCGGATCGCATGGCGCATGTCGGCGTGCACAAGCAGAAGCAGGACGGCCTCAACTGGATCGGCGTCTCGCTGCCGCTCGGCAAGCTCACCTGCGACCAGATGCGCGGTCTCGCCAAGGTCTCGCACGACCTCGGCGACGGCGAGATCCGCCTCACGGTCTGGCAGAACCTGCTGATCTCAGGCGTGCGCGACGAGAACGTCGAGCTTGCGATTGCCGCGATCAAGCAGATCGGGCTCGCGGTCGAGGCCTCGCACATCCGCGCCGGCCTGATCGCCTGCACCGGCAATGCCGGCTGCCGCTTTGCGGCGTCCAACACCAAGCGCAACGCGGCCGAGATCGGTGATTGGTGCGAGCCGCGCGTCGCGATGGACAAGCCGGTCAACATCCACGTGACCGGCTGCCACCATTCCTGCGCGCAGCATTACATCAGCGACATCGGCCTGATCGGGGCGCGCGTGCCGGTGAACGAGGACGATACGGTCGAGGGCTACCACCTCTTCACCGGTGGCGGGTTCGGCCCCGACGCCGATGTCGGGCAGGAGGTCTATCACGACCTCAAGGCCGAGGACGCGCCGAAGACGGTCGAGGGACTGCTCAAGGCCTACATCGCCCATCGCTCGTCGCCCGACGAAACCTTCCTGTCCTTTGCGCGCCGCCACGACGGCGAGACGCTGCGCAAGCTTGCCGATGCACAGGTGTCCGCATGAACCAGATCACGCCTCCGCCGAAACTCGATATCATTCCCGCCAGCGCGCCGTTCTCCGATGCGCAGCGGTCCTGGCTGAACGGCTTCTTTGCCGGGTTGCTGTCGCCTGATGTCGCCGCGCCGCTGTCGGCGGAGCAGGGCGCCGCCGTCATGCAAGGCGCAGCCGGTGACGGCGACGACGGTGAAGCGCCGTGGCACGACCAGACCATGCCGATCGCCGACCGGATGAAGCTCGCCGAGGGGCGCCCGGTGCGCCGCAAGATGATGGCGGCGATGGCGCAGCAGGATTGCGGCCAGTGCGGCTACAATTGCCACGACTATTCGGAAGCGATCGCGGGCCGCAGCGAAGCCCGGCTCAACCTCTGCGTTCCCGGCGGCAAGGAAACCGCGCGGATGCTGAAGTCGCTCTACGAGGAGCTGGACAAGACACCGGCGGCCAAGACAAGTGACAAGGCTGCTGACAAAACGGACGCGGTGACCGCGCCGGCCGTGACCGTGACGATCGCAGAGCCGGGCCGCTCGCGCGACAACCCCGTGACCGCGACCTTCCTGTCGCGCCGTCTGCTCAACAAGGGCAAGTCGGAGAAAGAAACCTATCACGTCGAGTTCGATCTCTCCGAGAGCAAGCTCGACTACGTCGTCGGTGACAGCTTTGGCGTGTTCGCGCGCAACGAGGTCGGGCTCGTCGACCAGATCATCGCTCTGCTCGGCGCCTCCCACACCACCAAGGTCAACGGCAAGACGTTGCGCGAGGTGCTGATCGACGACGTCTCGCTGTCGCCGGCACCCGACACGCTGTTCGAGCTGATCTCCTTCATCACCGGCGGCGCGGCGCGCGAGAAGGCACGGGCGCTGGCGCAGGGCGAGGATCCCGATGGCGATGCCGCCACCCTCGATGTCATGGCGGCGTTGCAGAAGTTCTCCGGCACGCGGCCGCATCCGGAGGCCTTCGTCGAAGCGCTGGAGCCGCTCCAGCCGCGGCTCTACTCGATCTCGTCCTCGCACAATGCGACGCCCGGAAAGCTGTCGCTGACCGTCGATTCCGTGCGCTACGTCATCGGCAAGCGCAAGCGGCTCGGCGTCGCCTCGACCTTCCTCGGCGAGCGCATCGGCGAAGGCGAAAATCTCAAGGTCTATGTGCAGAAGGCGCACGGTTTCGGCCTGCCTCAGGATCCGAAGACGCCTGTGATCATGATCGGCCCCGGCACCGGCATCGCGCCGTTCCGCGCCTTCCTGCTCGACCGCAAGGCGACCGGCGCGCCCGGCAAGAACTGGCTGTTCTTCGGCCATCAGCGTAGCGATTGCGACTTCTTCTACCAGGAGGAGCTCAACGCGATGAAGACCTCGGGCCTGCTGACGCGCATGTCGCTGGCCTGGTCGCGCGACGGCGAGAAGAAGTTCTACGTGCAGGACCGCATGCGCGAAGTCGGCCGCGAGGTCTGGACCTGGCTCGCCGAAGGCGCCCATCTCTACATCTGCGGCGATGCCAAGCGCATGGCCAAGGATGTCGAGCGCGCGCTGGTCGACATCGTCGCCCAGTTCGGCGCGCGTTCGACCGACGAAGCCGTGAGTTTCGTCGCCGAGCTCAAGAAGACCGGCCGCTTCCAGGCTGACGTCTACTAAGGCTGTCACTCCACCGTCATCCGAGCCGGTTCCAGCTGGCTCGGATTTGAACGAATAAGATTCTCGGAACCTCTATCTGGAGAGAATTTACGTCTGCGATGCGGCCCATTCGAAGCAGGCGCATCGCTATTTGCTCCGGCATCTTGCCTCCCGCCCTGGTTGATCCCTCATAATCACGCAAATGGGGCGTTGGAGATCGACCATGCGCGAACTATCGGCGGAAGCCAGGCTGCACTTTTACGCGCGCTCGCTCTCGCGGCAGACCCGGGCGAGCATGCATCATGTTGGGCTTTACAGCGCGTTCGCCGTGATCGCGGCGATCGTGTTCGGCACGTTGTCGGTGCATCCGTTCTAAAGCTCTCGCAGGGTGGGCAAAGCGGAGCGTGCCCACCACCTGCCTCAATCATGCGGACATCGTGGGCACGGCGCGCGGAGAGCGCGCCTTTGCCCACCCTTTGTGTCTCACGCCCCGCGCTTGAACGGCGCGACCTCGATCCCCGCATCCTTCAAGGCCTGACGCAAGGTCCGCGCGATCTCGACGGCGCCGTGGGTGTCGCCGTGGATGCACACGGTGTCCGTGCGCATCTTGATGACCTTGCCCGTCACCGAGACCACCGCGCCGTCCTGCACCATGCGCACCACGCGGTCGGCGATCGCCTTGGCATCATGCAGCACCGCGCCGGGCTTCTTGCGCGAGACGAGGTTGCCGTCGTCCTCATAGGCGCGGTCGGCGAACACCTCGTGCACCATCGGCAGATTGGCGTCCTCGCCGGCCTTCACCAGCTTCGAATTGGCGAGCACGACGAAGATCAGGCTGGGATCGACCGCCCGGATGCCGGCCGCGATCGCCTTCGCGGTCATGTCGTCCTCGCAGGCGACGTTGGAGAGCGCGCCGTGCGCCTTCACATGCGTGACCTTGTGGCCGGCCGCGGTCGCAATCGCCTGCAACGCGCCGATCTGGTAGGCGACGAGGTTCTCGATCTCGGACGCCTTCAGGCCCGCGATCGGATGCCGGCCGAAACCGTGCAGGTCGCGATATCCAGGATGGGCGCCGACCGAGACGCCGCGCGCTTTCGCCAGCTCGACCGTTCGGCGCATGATGTCGGGGTCGCCGGCATGGAAGCCGCAGGCGACGTTGACCGAGCTTGCAAGCTCGATCATCGCAGCGTCGTTGCCCATCTCCCACGCGCCAAAACCTTCGCCGAGGTCGCAATTGAGATCGATCGTCTTCATGGGTGCTCTCCGCCTCTGGTCGTCGTGTCGTTTAGGGCTCCGCCGTCACCTGCCAGGTCCCGGCATCCATGGCGCTCACCGCATAGCCCGCGACGTTGGCATCGCTGAGCGCTTCGATGTTGAGCGCGACGGTGTCGGCAGAGCGCAGGCGATCGGGCAGGTTGCGGATCAGTTGCGCGAACTTCCTCGCCTCGTCCTGCGCCTCAGCCATGCCGATCGCCTTGAATCGGAACGCGGTTCCTGCCGAGGTCTGGGCGAGGCGGCCGACATCGGCAGTGATCACCGTTGCGATCTTCGGATAGCCGCCGGAGGTGCCGCGGTCCATCATCAGCGCGATCGGCGAGCCGTTGCCGGGCACCTGGATGCTGCCGTTGACGGTGCCGTCGGAGACGATGTTGTGGCCGTGCAGATGCTTGATGGTGGGGCCCTCGAGGCGGTAGCCCATGCGATCTGAGGTCGCCGAGATCTTCCACTCGCTGCCCAGGAACAGCGCCTTGTTGGCGTCGTCGAACTCGTCGTCCTGCGGACCCAGCACGACGCGGATCGGGCCGCTCACGGGCTTTGGCAGCTCGATGCGCAATTCGCCCGCGCCGCTTGCAGCATCGACCGAAAATTCGTCGCCGGCCTGCAGCGGGCGCGGGTAGGGGCTGCCGAGACCGGCGCGGGCATTGACCGCGAGGCTGCCGAACACAGGCTCGCCTTTGATGGCGCCTTCGATCGCGAGATAAGTGAACGCGCCGCCGCGGGCAAAGCCCAGCGTCAGCGTCTCGCCGTCCTTCAGCGTCACCGATGTGTCCATCGCGACCGGGCTTCCAGCGACGTCCGCATTGCGCGGTGCGCCTGAAATCGCCACGCGCACGGCGCCGTCACGTGCGGTGAAGGCCGCACCGAACGGACCGATCTCCACAGTGGCTGCGAACGGCTCGTTGCCGACCAGCGTATTCGCCGCGGCCAGCGACAGCCGGTCCATGGCGCCGCTGACCGTCAGGCCGTAGCGCTGCGCGCCGTGGCGGCCGCCGT
Organism: Bradyrhizobium sp. TM233; assembly: GCF_036247965.1. Classification (NCBI taxonomy): domain Bacteria; kingdom Pseudomonadati; phylum Pseudomonadota; class Alphaproteobacteria; order Hyphomicrobiales; family Nitrobacteraceae; genus Bradyrhizobium; species Bradyrhizobium sp. TM233. The sequence goes on from NZ_BTIG01000008.1 coordinate 551,257, forward strand.
CCTGGACCGAGCTTGCAGGGCCGATGCTGGCGACGACGAGCCGGCTCATGCGAGCACCTGCTCAGCGATGATCTCGCCGGCTTCCGCGGCGCGGTCCAGCTCCTCGAACGTGTTGTGGTCGATGGCGAAGAACGTCACGCGATCACCGGGTTCGGTGAGGAAGGTCGGATTGCGGTGCAGTTGATAGGTTCTGACAGGCGTGCGGCCCAGAAGGTGCCAGCCGCTCGGGGCGGCCAGGCACTGGATCCCGGCCTGGATGCCGCCGATCGAGATCGTGCCGGCGGGCGTGAGCAGCCGCGGATTCTGCCGCCGCGACATGTGCAGGGATTTGTCGAGCCCGCTGAGATAGGACCAGCCCGGCGTGAAGCCGATCATGGCGACCTTGTAGTCCCCGGCGACGTGACGGGCGACGATGTCGTCGGGGGTGGTGCTCAGCGCCTTGGCGACATCCTCGAGATCGATGCCATGCTCGCCGCCATAGGCGACGGGAACGCGCCAGCGGCGCGCCTTGGTCACCGGCGGCGGCGGCTGGATAGCGATCGGGAGCAGCTTGTCGCCGAGCGCGTCGAAACCGATCTTGCCGGGATCGTAGTGCACCAGCAGAGAGCGATAGGTCGGCACAGTCTCGGTGATGCCATCGATGGGGCTTGCTGCAAGCGCCTTGTCCAGCGCCAGCACGCGCTGGTTGGCATCGTCGTCGATGGTACGGCTGAACTCGACCGTGACGGCGCTGTCGCCACTGGGCAGAAGGCGGGGCGGGGGGAGCGTCGCGGCCATTGAGCTGTCGAAGAGCTGTCGAAATCGGGCTTTTGCAGGAGCGGGCTCGAAGTTCCGCTTCACCCCTGCTTCGCGTAAATGCGCCCGCAAGTCCAATAAATTAATGCAGGAGGCCACGATAAGGCCTTGTTATCGCGTCGCATAACAGCCCACCGGCCCTGCATTATTGATAGCCTCTTGGCCCTTGACGCAAGGGCTGCGGCTCGCAAGATGCGCGCGTTGTTTCCCGCACCTCGGAGCTCGTCTGTTTCCATGTCGCTGTCCCCCGAAGCCCGCAAGATCCTCGCCGGCATCACCACTGCCACCATCACCACGGTCCTGCTGAAAAAGGGCCTGCGCAATGTGTGGATGCGGGGCGCGCGGCCGCTGCGCCCGGGCCTGCCGCGTCTGGTGGGGCCGGCCTTCACGCTGCGCTTCGTGCCGGCGCGCGAGGATCTGGCGACGCCGGAATCCTGGTCGTCGCCGATCTCGACCCGCACCGCGATCGAGGCGATGCCGGAGGGCTGCATCGCCGTGGTCGATGCCATGGGCATCACCGATGCCGGCATCTTCGGCGACATCCTCTGCGCCCGCATGATGAAGCGCGGCGTCACCGCGCTCGTCACCGACGGCGTCGTGCGTGACGTCGAGGGCGTGCTCGGCACCAATCTTCCGGTGTGGTGCGACGGCTATGCCGCGCCGCCCTCCGTGGCCGGTCTCACCTTCGTCGGCTGGGGCGAGCCGATCGGTTGCGGCGGGGTTGCCGTTTTTCCGAACGACATCGTGGTCGCCGACCAGGACGGCTGCGTGCTGATCCCGCAGGCGATGCTCGACCACGTCCTCAACGAGGGCGTCGAGCAGGAGCGCATGGAGGCCTGGATCGTCAACGAGGTGAACAACGGCGCGGTGCTGCCGGGCCTCTATCCCATGAACGCCGAAACCAAGGCGCGCTACGCCGCCAGCAAGAAGTAATCGGGAAAGAAGCGAGGTCATCCCCATGGAGATCACTGTAGCAGGCACGCGGCCGACCCGCCGCGCGCCCAAGGAAAACTTCACCGGCACCGTGTGGCAGGACCCCGTGATCATGGCGCCCGCGCCGGCACGGCTGAACTGCTCGCGCGTCGCGTTCGAGCCGGGGGCGCGCACCAATTGGCATCACCACCCGCTTGGGCAGACGCTCTACGTCATTTCCGGCGTCGGCCGCGTCCAGACCAAGGGCGGTCCCGTCAGGGAGATCCGTCCCGGCGACACCGTCTGGATTCCGCCGGGTGAGCTGCACTGGCACGGCGCCACGCCGACCAACGGCATGTGCCATATCGCCATGCAGGAGGCGCTCGACGGCGTCTACTCGACCTGGCTGGAGCCGGTGACCGACGCGGAGTACGGCGCGGCGGTCGGCTGAGGCCTTCGTGTCCCGGACAAGGCGCATCGCCCAAGGCGATGCGTCGCAGAGCCGGGACACGGCAACCTACATCCGTTCCGCGGTCCAGGTGCCCGTGCACAGCGGGCCGCGCCAGGTGCCGGAGCCCGAGGTGCCGCTGAGCCGGCCGAAGCCGACAGCGCGCTTGATGCCGGTGCTGAAGGTGACGTTGATGCTGCCGGCATCCGCCACACGGCCCGATGCCGTTACCGCGGCGCTGGTCGATGCGATCTGCCCATTGTTGATACCGATCGCGACGGTGGCGCCGTTGCCGCAGGTCTCGCTCGAGGACGAGATCCGCACGTTCCAGGCGCCGTCGAAGCTGGTCGATGCTGCATTTGCCTGTCCGCAGAGCAGAGCGACGGCCCAGATTGCAGCAAAGATACCCTTGCAAAGATGTCGCATGACACGCCCCATTGGCTGAACCTGCGGGGCATCGTGTCACGACACCGGGTGGGCCGATGTGAGAGGTGTCACGCATGAGACCGGACGGTGCCATCGCGCCGAGCGCCGCCGCATCCGCCAGGCAGAGCCGTGAACGGGGGCGTTCTTGCCATCACCTTGTTTTCGCGGTGCGATTGATCACGCGCGCCAGCGAGACGGCGGAGTTTGTATCGACCAGAGGGGCCTTGCCGACCGTCTTTCGCAATGCGAACGCCTCGGACGCAAAAAGCTTGTCCGGATCGTCCGGGGCGTCCTTGATGCCGGTGAGCAGGCGGATTTGCATGCCCTTCAGGAGCTCAGTCACGGCCGGCTTGGCGATTGTCTTGTCGTTGGGGTCGGCCAGGAGTGCCTCTTCCCAGCCGCGGTGAGCATTTTTCGGTGTCACGCGCTCCACGAGCTTGTCGTAGCTGGTCTGGTAGGCGCCGATGGCCACGAGACGATCGCTCTCGGCGAGTTCAGGCGAAATTATCACCTCGGAGCGCAGGGTCAGCATCTGTTCGTCCGCATGCTCCAGCTCCCGCTTCATGATGCTGCTTGCAACACCCTGCCAGTGTCGATGAAATCCGAGCTGCGTGAGCGGGTTGATCGTATCAGGCCCCTCGGGCAGCAGGCTGGCTGTGAACTCTATGGCCAGGAGGCAATAGTCCAGGCCAGACACACGCTGACCGTCCAGCAGCAATCTGTCGTCGGTCACCATCAGTCGCTTGGCAACCGCTTCGTCGAGATCGGAGCCGGCAACCAGGAGATAGCCGCTGCGGCCGAGCGCATTGCCGTCGGCATAGGAGAACAAGGGCGTGACGATGTTGAGTCCGAACAGACCGGAGACCCGGTCGTAGATCTTTTCAGCCACACGCAACCCGTCGGAAACACCCGGCGAGAGCCCGGTCTGTGTGGTCAGGTCGGCGGCCAATTGCAGGACCTGCTGCGCGACGTCGTGAAACGGAAGGCGGAACAGCCCGACGAACAGGGACAGATTGTCCTGCTTCATGGGCGCGCGCCTGACGGCGTAGATGTTCTTGAAGTCGACGTAACCTGGAGCGGCACCGGCGGCCTTCAGCTGAGCGGCGATCTCGTCATTGCTCAAGATCGTGGGCCGGCGTTGACGCCCGTCGCCGAAGCTGAACTCGGTGAGCACGACGCCGAGCGGAAGGAACGAGCTGAAAAACTTGCCGCCCTCTTGCAAGCCCATTTCGACCATACGCACGCCGAAATAGCTCGCTTCGGGCAGGAAGTTCTGTCCCGCTGTCATCGCATTGCTACCGGTCGACGCGACGTAACCGACGTATGGGCGCCGCAACTCGCGGCTCGCCCAGTGCTCCACGACGTTCTTGAGTGTGGCCCAGACTGTCATGACATCCTTCCACTCCAAGCTGCTCACCGGCTGCTCACTGGCAGCGTGCTGCCCAATCGGTCGACTGCGCCAGCAGGATCGGCGAAAGCCAGATCGGACTTTCTTCGTCGTAGTTCAGGCTTTCCCACGATGCGCGGCACGCTTTCCGGAACGCGACGCAAACGGACCGCGTCTTGTGGAGTTCGTCATAGAACTCCCTGGCGAACTGCGGTGCGCGTTCGTCTTCGACATTCCATCGGAAGCCCAAGGCGTAGGGAATCCCGTTCATCACCAGTTGCTGAACGCAGCCCTTCGAGATGCCACGGCAGGCCGAGAGGTAGACCAGGGTCGTCGCTGAAAGGCCGTCGGAGGCCGCCACCCTGTCGAGCTTCAAGCCGACCGCTTGCTCCGGCTGCAGTCCGGGAAGGACGAGGGTCGCGGTTTGCTGGCCGTCGCTCCAGGCGTGACCGGCGTAGTGGAGAATGGTCGGCCGAAACGCGTCGAGCTGCTTCAGCAGATAGGGGGCGGCCTCGCCCGGAGGGGCATCCGACAAGTTGACGATCTTCAAATCGAAACAGCCCGCGGCACCCAGCTGTTTCACATGCTCCAGTTCGGTGTCGATATTGCCAAGCTTGTCGAACTTCTTGCCGGCGCAGATCGCGCTGTCGAGCTTCATATCGGGATGTTCGCCGATCTGTGAACGAACGAACATCAGTTTTGCGCCCGGTTTGATCCGCGCCCGCTCGCTGGCCCTACCGCGGACAAAGGACGGGATGCGCCGGACAATCGGTGCATAGAGCAGCACGAATGGCCCATTCTCCTCCGAGAGATAACGTACACTCGCCTCGAAGGGCACCGGATAAAAGCCGGCGTCGCTGATGACGAACCGGAACGACAGTCCCACCAATCCGCCGGCGGACTTCTCGATCTGCGAGAACAGATGCTCGCCGATCGCTTTGACGACGAAGCTCTTGAACAAGCGTGTCCCGATATCCCGCGTTTGGCCGAGCCAATTGTTCAGCGGCATCTCGTCGCGCGCGTAGGTTTGAGCGGCAGATTTGAGGTCATCGAGATCGCTGATGGTGTTCCAGCGAAGCATCGGAGAGCCGTCCTCACCCGTTCCGAGCCGGCATTCCACCTTGGCGCTGTGGATTTCGATCTCGATCACGCGGAATGCGCCCGGAATCGCATTCGTCTCGTCGGGATGCCCGGTAAGGATCGCAATGAACGGGCGCAAGATCCGATGCCGGTGCAGCTGCAGCGCGTCCATCGGCAGGATCAACGCATTGCCTGCTGCTCTGCACTCTTCCTCCAGGTCCGCGCAGGTCCCGAACGAGGGTGCGATGACCAGCACGGAGGTGTGGGGGTCCTGGGCCAAAACGACGGTGTTGAGGACGTGCTTCGCGCCGAGAGTCGTGCGCGTGTCGTATACGGCGCTGGGGTCAGTCGGCAGCCGGGCGTCGAGCACGAGCAGTTCCGTCTCATTCGCGATGAGCCACTCGCTGGTCTGGTCGGGGGTCATCAGAGGCTTGTCGTACAAGTCCTCCAGGGCCACTCCTGCCGCGAGCAGATGTCCCCGTAGCGTCTCGAACATGTTTGGTTCGGCGGTGGCTATGGCAATCTTTGCTGTCATACCGGGGCCTCCTGCGCGCACAATGGCAGGTTGAATTCGAATCCCGCGCCGTCCAACTCGACCAGAGTGCCGTCGTGCTGCTCGGCAGCCTTGCGTATCGCCTCGATCGCGATGCTGGCCATCTGCCGTGCCCTGTGCTGGCTCTGCTCGATCGGGTCCGCTGCCGACGGAGCCAGGGTGTCGACGCTCGTGGCGGGCAGGCGCATGGACACCGAGAGGTGATGCGGCGGCCGCTCGGCAATCGTCACGGTCAATCGGTCGTTCGGCGTGATGCGCAACAGCAGGAGGGAGCTGAGGGCGGAGCGAAACGCAAAGCTCAACCTCTTCGTCCACCCCTTGACCCACAGAGGACGACGTGTCGCAATCTCGTCGACGAGATTGATCGCGTCACGGTCTTCGACGGGGAGGCCCTCGACCTCGTGATAGAGCACGTCCACTACGTCGAATAGCTCGGGCACCTCCTGCGGCGTCTGCTGAACGGTAAGACGCTCGGACAGACGTTCGAAGGTCAGGTCGGCCCTCAGCAGGTGGTTGGCGGCCTGCTCGAGCAGGCCGGCGCAATTTCGCATGAGGTCTGGCTTGCTCAGGAGCGACGCTGCGCCGCGCAGCAGGCCATCGGCCATCAACAGTGGGGCGCGGGTCTCGCGCGCAACGGCCGTGACGGTCTCCTCCAGATAGCCCCAGTCGCTCTCGCGACTTTGGTCGGCAAGGCTGGTGAACAGCCAGAGTTGATGACCATAGTCGTCATTCAACGGCTCGCGATTTGCGAGAGTCGTCAGCTCGGTGCGCGGTGCGTCGCCGATCGTCAGGTGGATGTGAAGACGGTGCTGGATCCCGCATTCCGACAGTTGCATGGAATCTTCGTTCCGGGCGCCAAACGACGCGAGCTTCTTGTCACGCGCCTGGCCGAAGATGTTCTCCGCGGCACCATTCATGTGGCAGATCGTCCCAACGGCGTCGACGATGACGGCCGCCTGCTCGATTCTGTCCATGAGCGCATGCTCGATCGCTTCGTGCCAGCGAGCCGCAAAGATCTGTTCGCAGTCGGCGGCGAGGCCGCTTGCCGCGTCCCGATCAGGCCCACGGAATGCGTTGAGCTCCGATGATTCCATGTCCAGAATCAGTTCGATCTTGCCATTCACGAACAGGGGGACCGTCATGGCCGATCGTTGATCGGGTGCGGTCTTGATGAAGCCGTAGTTGCGCTCGGTATCGCTGATGTCAGGAACAACCAGGATGTCCCGCTCGGCCAGGCAGCTGCCGAGCATGCCGCTGGACAGCTCCTGGGTGTATTCGGCCTTGCGGTCAGGCGCTTTCACGAGCAGGTTTCGGTCGTTCTTGACGTGCTCGGCGACCAGCACGAACTTGCTGCGGCGGCGATCGACCCGAAACACGCCGACATATTCCCAGCCCAGGCATTTCGTGGTGCCTTTGGCCAGCAGCTCAGCGATGGCGCGTGCGCTCGCGGCCTTGTTCAGATCGTCCTTGAGTTTGCGCAAGGCGCGTGCCTGGGCATGTTCCATGGCGGCATCTGCGGCCTGCAAAATCTCCTCGACGCCGAGATTTTGCAGCGTCCGCAGGTCCGAGGCCGTGTATTTGTGCTTGCGGGACAGCAGAGCCAGCGAGCTTCCAAACCGGCCTCCGGCTTTCCGAATCGGCAATACGAGCATCGACTCGAATTCGTCGGCGATGATGGCCTTGCTCACCGGGTTGTCCATTTCCTCCGGGTTGAGGCGCTCGACGAACGCGGCCAGATTGTTGTCCCACGTCTTGCCCTGCTCGAGCCAATCGATCACGCCGGGCGGCACCTTGAACCAACGCGTGCTCCACTCCCAGCTGGGTCTTGGAAAGACAGTGACCGCTCGCCAGTAATCGCTGAGATCGTTGTAGACCCCGAACGTGCTCATTTCGAATGGGATGACCTTGCCGATGACCTGAAGCGTCGCCTCGATGATCTTCTGCGGATCATCGTGCTCGGCCAGAATCGTCTTGAGCTCGCGACGGGCGCGATCTTCGGCAAGAGGCGCGAACAGCACCAATAACCCGGCCGAGCTATTCGGTGCTTCCATGTAGGGGGTTCCGCTGACCCTTGCCAGAACAGAACGACCGTCCTTTGGGCGGAGCTTGACGAAGCTCGAGAAGCCCGTCTGCTCGGTGATCCATTCGGCGAACGGGTCCGTCGCTCCCTCGTCCTCGGGTCCGAATACGAGGGAGAGCGACATCTCTTTGAGCTCTGATTCCGAGAAGCCCAAAACCTGCACCGCGCGCTCGTTCGCGAACCGGATCTTGCCTGTCAGGTCGGTGCGGAGCACGCCATCCTGCAAGGCATCGAGGCGGCTCTGCTCAGCGCTCTGGTCGAGAAGAAGTGCATAATTGCCCTGCATTCCGTCTTCGTCGCGCAGCGGACCGATCTCGACTCTGACCTGACGAACCGCTTCGTCGGTCTGGATGTCTGCGCGCAAACTCGTGTTGTGATTTGCCCGGAGGGCCATGCACACATCGGCTGCACGGGATCCGAACAACCCGGAGAAGGGAGCGCCGCGCCTGCCGGGAATGAGCTTGTCGAATGCCGCGTTCGAATAGACGATACGGCCGTCGTTCGCCAGTTCGACGAAGGGAATCTCGCTGTAATGTGCGGCTTCATCAAGCGCGTCATACCGATCCGACAATACGCTCAGCATGGTGTTTTGCGATTGCAGGATTTTGCCGACGGTCTGAGCGTCGAAACCAAACTCCGAAACGAGCATCCGCGCTTGCTCGTTGACCAGAGGCTGCAGGGCGGTCGTCAGGCTTGTCTGCCGACTTCGGAGCGCGCCGATCACATGGCGTCGTATGCTCTCCTCCGACATCAACAAGCCGGGGCCCCAGTCACCTGAGACCAGCGATGGCGTCGCACGGAGTTCCTCCATAACAACCTCGCTCGCTTACGCAACTAAAGGCGCCGAAAGGAGATCGGGAAACGACTCGTTTCGGTCTACTCAATCTCGGCGAAACGGCGCCGACTGCGTCGTATGCAGGTCGCAAATAGTCTGGCGATCAATCCAGACTAGAAGCAGCGAGAGCGGGCAGAGTATGAAATGGTTCACAGTGGGGGCATTTGAATCGAGCGGTCGTACGGCACGAGGCCCCGGTGGGGATTGCGACGACTATCCCGGCAGTCGGATCATCGATTGCAGGTTGTGCAGCGAAAATGCGTCAGCCCACCTGCGCCATGTCGGCTCAAGTGCAATCAGCGCCGCTCAGTTCACGCGCGTCCAGGTCTGGCCGCCGCAGAACATGCCGCCGAAGGCGCAGCCCTGCACGCGCAGGCGGTCGGTGCCCTTCATCGCGATCGTCGAATCGTAGGTCGAGCCGGAGTTCGGATCGAGGATGCGGCCGGACCATTTCTGGTCCTTGCTGGGCTTCATGTTGATCAGAACCTGCTCGCCATTCTGGTTCGATTTGCCGTCGACCGAATAGCCACAGAGATTGGTGCCGCATTGCTCGATGCGGACCTTGCCTTCCTTCTCCTCGGTGAGCCAGACGCCGAGCGGTGAATTGAGATCGCGCGTAGGCGCGGTCGCAGGAGCTGGTGGAGCGACGGCGGCGGCCTGAACGGGGGCAGGGGCCGGTGCGGGCGGTGGAGGCGGGGCCGCAGCCGGAGGTGCGGCAGCCACGGTCGGGGCCGGCGGCGGCGCGGCGGGCGCTGCCTGCTGCTCGACCGGCGCAGGGGCCGGAGGAGAGGGCGCGGGCACGGCGGTCTCGGCCGGCGCATTGCTGGCGGTCGCGGCCGGCGGCGGAGCAGGCGGCGGGGGTGCTACGGCAGCGGGGGCAGGCGAAGGCGCCTGCGCAGCCGCTGGCGGCGGGGCGACCGGCGCAGGAGCGGGAGCTGGCGCAGCCGGCGTTTGCGGCTCGACGGTGGCTTGCTGCGGTGCCTGCTGGCCCGGACCCGTCTCGTTCTTCTTGGCCTTCTTCGCCTTGCCCTGGCCGGTGTTGTCGTACACGCCGGGAATCTGCACGGTGCCGCGGTCCGGGTCGATGCGGATGGTGCGCCCGCCATATTCGAAAGTGTACTGCGCCTGCGCAGCGGTGCTCGCCAAAAGGAATGCGGCCGTGGCCAACAGCTTCCTCATTTCCATCTCCTGAACAGGTGGTCCCCGCACCGACGCTTACGCGCCGGCTCGATCGTAAAAAGTGATCTAGATCACTGTCACGGTATGAGTCGTCGTCCTGCGGTTCCGGGTTCAATAGGCCAACAGCCGGTCCAAAGTTTGGCGGGGGCAAGCGACAGGAGGACGCGGCTGGAGCCTATTCAGTTCCGACACAATCGGAACGGGGCTCTCGTCGCGCGAACCGGTACCCACTTCGTCCGGAAACGCTCTAATCGAACCAGGCGGCGTAGATTTTCTTGTAGCTGCCGTCTTCCATGGAAATGTGCAGCCATTGGTCGACGAAGGCCTTCAGCGCCATGTCGCGCTGGAGCCAATAGGCCTTCTCGGAGAAGTCGAACGGCTTTTCGGGATGCACCGCGCAGAGCACGCCGGCATGCTGCTTCTGCTGGTAGCGCGTCTCGGAGGCGTCCGTCATCATCAGATCGGCGTTGCCCTTGGCGATCTCGTCGAAAATCACGGTATTGTCGGAGAAGACGCTGATCTCGGCGTCCTTGATGTTGGCACGCGCGAAGCGCTCGTTGGTGCCGCCGGGATTGACGATCACGCGGGTGCCCTTCTTGTCGATATCGGGGAGCGTCTGGTACTTGCCGACGTCGGCGCAGCGCGTGATCGGCGTCTTGCCCTCGCGCATGATCGGCGTCGAGAAGAACCCCTTTTTCTGCCGGTCGAACGTGACCGAGACGCCGCCCATGGCGACGTCGAACTGGTCGGCCTCGAAATCCTTCATCAGCTTCGGCCAGGCCGTCGGCACGAACTCGACCTTGACCCCGAGCGCCTTGCCGAGCGCCTCCGCCATGTCGACATCGAAGCCGCTGAACTGCTGCGTCGCCTTGTCCAGATAGGTGAAGGGCTTGTAGTCGCCGGTCATGCCGACGCGCAAGGTGCCGCGCTTGACGATCTCGTCGAGGCGCGAGGGCGCCTGCTGGGCGTGAGCCGGAAGGTTTGCCAGCAACGCCACGGCCGCAGCCGCCAGGATTCGAACAGCCATTCGAACGATCATCTCTTCTCCACCCCTGCGCGAGCTGTCATTGTGCAGCTCTTGAGGGGTGGATTTAGACCAGATGCCAGTCGCTGGCGAGATGGAATTGAAGGGAATCTTGACGTGACGATCTCGATGTACGAGGCCTCGGTCGGCCTCTTCGTGCCGCATTTGCGCAATCTGTCGGGGCTGCTCGACAAGGGCGTGGCCTATGCGGAGACCCGCAAGTTCAATCCGGCCGTTCTGCTCGGTATGCGGCTGGCCCCGAACATGTACGATCTGGCGCAGCAGGTCGGCGAGGCCTGCCGGCATGCCGTGGTCGCCCCGGCCTTGCTGGCGGAGCTCGAGCCGTTGGCGCTGCCGGCGCTGGAGCACGACATGGCCGGGCTTCAGGCGCGCATTGCGACCTCGATCGAGTTCATCGAAAGCCTGCCGCGCACGGAGATCGATGCGGCGGCGGAACGGAACGTCTTCTTCAGGCTGAAGAACGGGACCGAGCTGCCCTTCACCGGGCGAGCGCTGCTGCTGACGTTCAGTGTCCCGCAGTTCTTCTTTCACGTCACGACCGCCTACGACCTGTTGCGGCACGCAGGCGTCGAGCTCGTGAAGAAGGATTATCTGGGAAGGAAGTAGTTGCCGAGGCGCGGTGTCACCTCTCCCTCAGCGGGGAGAGGTGTAGAATTTCGACCTGTGGCCTCAGGCTTCGCCCTTGCGCTCGTAATCGGCGAGCGAGCTGCGGCCGGCGATCTCGCTGCGCAGCTGCTCGAAGCGCCTGTTCGCCTCGTCCTCCTGGACGTCGACGAAATGCACCGCGGCCTCGCTCGTCATGGGGCCGCTGACCACGGGCGCGGACTGTTCGCCGATGGTCTCGTGGACGTAGTACTGGCCGTCATCGCCGCGATGGACCGTCCATTTGAGCCGGATCGCCACCATGGGTCCGGGCCCGATCTTGCTGTAGCCGTCGGCATCGGTGTGCTCCGGCACCAGCGGCTGCTCCTCGACGACCGGATGCTCGTCGAGAGCCGCCTGTTCGTCGATGACCGCCTGCTCGTCGGAAGCCAGATGCTCACGCTCGCCGGCGACCACGATTTCGGTCTCGGTCTGGCGGACGACGAGGACGGGCTCGGGGTGCTCCAGGATGCTGGCGATGGTCGCCAGCGCGTGGTCGGTCGGGTCGATCTCTGACAAGGGTCCATCCTCCAGCTCGACGCGGCCGGCTAGTCTGTCCCACTGCCGCCGCGGCCGGTCTTATTACGCGCGTTTGATTAAGGCTGAGTTGGGGCTCGATCTGCACCAAAATGGGACGCATTCTGGCCTTCCGAGGGCGGGCGGATTATCCGCCCGCCCTCGCTTGTTCAAGCCAGCACGTCCTGATTGATGATGTTCTGCCGGATGGGATCGCCGTCCAGCACGCTCAGGATATTGCGCGCGGTCTGCTCGCTCATGCGGCTCACCGCCTCCACCGTGACGCCGGCGACGTGCGGGGCGATGATGACGTTGGGCAGCGCGAACAGCGCGTTGCTGACCGGCGGCGGCTCCACCTCGAACACGTCGATGCCGGCGCCGGCGAGCTTGCCGGAGACCAGGGCGTCGTACAGCGCGGCTTCCTTCACGATGCCGCCGCGCGCGGTGTTGATGAGATAGGATTTCGGCTTCATCCGGCGGATCCGCGCCGCATCGAACAGGCCGACCGTTTCCGGCGTCTTCGGGCAGTGGATGGTGACGAAATCGGCGTTCGGCAGCGCGGCGTCGAGGTCAGTGACGGGCTCGCAGCCGGCGGCCTTGATCTCGGCGGCAGCCTTGTAGGGATCGTAGACCTGCACGGTCATTTCCATCGCCAGGCACCGCTTGGCGGTACGGGTGCCGATGCGGCCGAAGCCGATGATCAGCACGGTCTTGCCGTAGAGATCGAACGGCAGCATGCCGAGCCGGTCGGCCCATTTGCCGTCCTTGACGCAGGCGTGCAACTCGTTCGCGCGCTTGGCCAGCGTCAGCATCATGAACAGCGCCTGCTCGGCGACCGAGGGCGAGTTGGCGCTGCCCGCAACCATCAGCGGCACCTTGCGGCGGGACAAAGCGGGCACGTCGACAGCGTCGTAGCCGACGCCGATGCGGGTCACGACCTTCATGTCCTTGGACGCCTCGAGCTCGGTCTCGCCGAACGCGGTCGCGCCGAGCGCCACGCCGTGGACCGGCGCATGGCTCTTCAGCAAGGCCTCGAAGTCCTTTGCCGAGATCAGATTCGCAAACTCGACGAGCTCGATATCGTCCCGCTGGGTGAGGAGAGCGCGTGCCCCTTGCGACAAAGTTTGTGTAACGAAAATCTTCTTCTTGTTGGTCGCCATCGTCCCCTGCCTGCGCGAGTTTCTTGGACCGGCGTCACAACACGACGCCGGTCGCCTCGTTTAGCAGGTGCATGTTATTGAGGTCCATCGCCAAACGCATGGGTGACCCGTCCTTGGCGCCGGCATTGGGATTGACGCGGCCGCAGACCGGCGTGCCCTCGAGCCCGAAATAGACCAGCGTCTCCATCCCCATCGGTTCGGTGACGTCGAGCACGGTGTCGAAGCTCTCGACGCCCGGCTCCAGATGCGCATGCGACTCGGTGAGATGCTCGGGCCGGAGGCCGAGCAGCAGCTTGTCGGTGCGCGGCAGCGCGTTGTAACGCGCCGCGCGGGCCGGCGGCAGCGGAAAGGCGATGCGGTCGGTGAGGCGGATCTGAAGCGTGCCGCCGACGTCCTCGAGCCGGCACGGCAGGAAGTTCATCGCGGGCGAGCCGATGAAGCCGGCGACGAAGCGCGTCGCGGGCTTGTGGTAGAGCTCGTTCGGCGTGCCGATCTGCTCGATCTTTCCCTTGTTCATCACCACGACACGATCGGCCAGTGTCATCGCCTCGACCTGGTCGTGGGTGACGTAGACCGTGGTGGTGCGCACCTTCTGGTGCACCTTCTTGATCTCGATCCGCATCTGCACGCGCAGCTTGGCGTCGAGATTGGACAGTGGCTCGTCGAACAGGAAGACTTTCGGGTTGCGCACGATGGCGCGGCCCATCGCCACGCGCTGGCGCTGGCCGCCCGAGAGCTGCTTCGGCTTGCGGTCGATCAGGTCGGTGATGTCGAGCAGGCGGGCGGCTTCCGTCACCCGTGCCTTGATCTCGGCCTTTGGATAGTGCTTCAGGCGCAGCCCGAACGACATGTTCTCGGCGACCGTCATGTGCGGATAGAGCGCGTAATTCTGGAACACCATCGCGATGTCGCGGTCTTTCGGCGGCACGTCGTTGACGACGTCTCCCCCGATCATGATGTCGCCGTCGCTGATGTCCTCGAGCCCCGCGATCATCCGCAGCGTCGTCGACTTGCCGCAGCCGGAAGGGCCGACCAGCACGATGAACTCGTGGTCGGCGATATCCAGGTCGATGCCGCGCACGGCTTCGACATCGTCGTAACGCTTAACCACTTTCCGCAAAGCAACGTCAGCCATGAGACATCAACCCTTTGTCGCGCCGGCGGTCAGGCCGGCAATGTAGTAGTCCATCAGGAAGGCGTAGATGATCAGCGGCGGCGCCGCGCCGAGCAGCGCGCCGGTCATGATCTGTCCCCAGTTGAAGACGTCGCCCTTGATCAGCGTGGTGGTGATGCCGACCGGCAAGACGAGCTGGTCGATCGACGTCGTGAACACCAGGGGATAGAGGAACTGCGCCCAGGACACCGTGAAGGCGAAGATGGTCGCGGCGATCAGGCCGGGCAGCGCCACAGGGATGAAGATCCGCGTCAGCGTCTGCAGCCACGAGGCGCCGTCGATCAGGGCGGCCTCGTCGAGCTCCTTCGGAATCGAGGCGAAATAGCCGATCATGATCCAGGTGCAGAACGGCACCGTCAGCGTCGGATAGATGAACAGCAGCACGTACCATCTGTTGAGCAGCGTGATGCCGGTCAGATCCTGGACCAGGCCGAGCGTCTTGAACAGCGGTATGAACAGCAGGCTGTCCGGGATCAAATAGGTGAGGAAGACGCCGGTGGCCAGCGTCGCCGAGCCCCAGAACTTCATCCGCGCCAGCGCGAAGGCGGCGGGGATGCTGATCAGCATCGTGATGATCACGACCACGATCGACACGATCGACGAATTCCAGAAGAAGCGCAGGAACTGGTTCGAGCTCAGGAGCTCGACATAGTTCGCCAGCGTCGGATGGAATACCCACCAGGGGTTGGTCGCCGCCGATATTTCCGCGCTGCTCTTGAGCGAGGTGATCAGCATGTAGATCGGCGGCGTCAGGAAGAAGATCGCAAACAGCACCAGGAAGAAATAGGACCAGCGTAGCGCCCAGGTGCGGTCGCGGCTCATGCTGCCGTATTTGACCTTGCGGGAGGGGCCGGCTTTGTCGATTGCAAGCGTGCTCATCAGGCTTCGTTCCCGCGTTTGTTGACATCGCGCAGGATAAAGATCGCTGCGACGGCGAGGATCGGCACCATGAACAGGGAGACGCAGGCGCCGAGCGGAATATCGCTGCTCTGGATGCCAACCTGGAACGCCCAGGTGGCGAACAGATGCGTCGTATCGAGCGGGCCGCCTGACGTCAGGATGCGCACGATGTCGAAATTGGCGAAGGTCACGATCAGCGAGAACAGCGTCGTGATGGCGATGATGTTGCGCATCATCGGCAGCGTGACGTACCAGATCCGCTGCCACCAATTGGCGCCGTCGATCGCCGCGGCCTCGTAGAGCTGCTCGGGGACCGACTTCAGTGCGGCGAGGTACATGATCAGGAAGAACGGCGCGCCGTACCAGACGTTGACCAGGATGACGGAGAAGCGCGCCCAGAAAGTGTCGCCGAGCCAGGGGATCGGACCGACGCCGAAGAAGGACAGCGTGTAGTTGAAGGCGCTGTAGGAGGGATCGAACAGCCACAGCCAGGCCAGCGTGCTCATCGCGGGCGGAATCACCCAGGGGACCAGCAGCATGCCGCGCCACTTGCGCTGTTTCTTGCCCGGAATGTTGTGGACCAAATGCGCGACGATGAACCCGATCAGCGCCTTGAAGACCACGGCTGTGATGGCGAAGATGCAGGACTGCCGCACCACCATCCAAAACGTCTCGCGCTTGAACAGGAAGGTGAAGTTGCTGAGGCCGACGAACTTCGTCATCGCCTTGTTCAGCGTCGCGAGATAGACGGAGTAGAAGGCCGGGTAGAGCACGAGCAGGGCGATCAGAAGGATCAGCGGCAGCGTCAGGAAGAATGCCACCGTCGATTTCCGCCCGAGCGCGTTGCGCAGGCTTGTTCTCTTCCGCGCGCCCCCTGCACGGACGATGCGACCTTGCTCGACGACGACATCGGCCATCTCAGCTTCCTTAAGTCAGCTCTATTGGATCTACTTCTTTGTCCAACCGCGAAGCCGGCCATTGGGGTCGGCTTCCCGGCCGTGCGAATCCGATGACGGGATTCGGGCGGCTCACGCAGATGGCGTGAGCCGCCCGGCACACCCCGGCTAGCTCCGCATGAAGCCTTCGCACTCGCCCTCGGCCCAGGCGAGGGCCTGATCCATGGTCTCGCCGCGCGCAAAACGCAGCGCCATCTTGGTCAGCGTCGCCTGGAAGTAGATCTGCTGCGCAATCTTGGGCGGAGCGGGCGATGCCGCGATCGACAGGGTCTGGTGCTTGTGCGGATCCGGATAGTGATAGAGCGTGCCCTGCGGCGGTCCTTCCTCCGCCCAGGTCTTGAACTTGGTCATGTTCGCGTAGGCCGGCAGGTCATAGCCGCCGCTCACCGCGACGAACTTCTCGATCGACGATGGCGAGGACATGTGAACGAGCAGGCTCTTGGCCGCCTCCTTGTTCTTGCCGAAGCTCCAGACGCCCCAGAAGTAGGGCAGGTACGGCGCAAACCGGCCCTTCGGACCGGACGGGAAGCCGTGCGTCCAGCACTGCTCGGCGACCTGCGGCGCATCGCGCTTGGCAACGGCCCAGGCGCTTGGCGGATTCAGGATCATCGCGCCGCGGCCGGAGATCAGCCATTTGTTGTTCGACGCGTCGTCCCAGGACGGCGCATCCGGCGGCAGGAACGCGATCAGCTTCTTGTAGAACTCCATGGCTTGGCGAACCTGATCGGTCTTCACCGTGATGTCGCCCTTGGCGTTGACGAGCTCGGCGCCGAATGACTGGAAGATCGCGCCGGCGGTGTCCACGCTGTCGGTGGTCTCGCCGAGGCCGATGCCGAACGCGAAGCCGGCCTTTTGGCAAGCCTCGGCTGCCTTCAGGAAGGTCTCCATGGTCCAGTTGTCCGCCTTGGGCGGGGCGCCGGCCGGGTACATCTCCTGCACGTCGATGCCGGCATGCTTCTTCATCAGATCGATGCGGGAGCAGGGGCCCTTGATCTGGCTGCCGGGTGTCGCGGGCACCGCGAGCCATTTGCCGCCCGACTGCCCGAGATATTTGACCGTGCCGTTCACGTCGCCATTCTGCTTGAGGAGCGGCTCCATGATGTCGTTGAGAGGCTCGAGATTCTCGGAATAGGCCTGCGGCCACCAGCTCGGCATCTGAAGGATGTCGTGCCCGGACTTGGCCTGCGCTTCGGCCGCGGCGGTCAGCTCGATCTTCTTGTTGTTGCTGGTGATGTAGTCGATCGAGACTTCGACCTTCTCCTTCGCCGCCCATTCATTGACGAGATCGGTCGAGGCCTTGTTGGCGCCTGGCACCCAATGGTCCCAGAAGCCGATCGAGAGTTTGCCGGCGGCGTAAGCGCCCCGAACATAGGGCGCCGAGATCAGCGCCGCGGAGGACATTGCAGTGGCAGCCACAAATTGACGTCGCGTCAGTGTCTTGCGTGACATCTCGTTTCCTCGCCTGGGTGTTTGTTGTTGGAGTTTCCTCTAAGACTTCTTTTCCGAATTCTTGTTGTTGGATTTTCTTATTGATGCCGTCGGCCCAAGTGAACAATTCACGCAGACCGCAGCAAATTGGTAGCGCGATCAGATCATGATTGACCGCGTCTGTCGAGAAAGCCGAACGGCTCGCAGCTAGAACTAACGTTGCGTCCTGGAACGCGGCAGCGCTGTGCCGGTGGGTGAGCTGCGGTCGCTTGTTTTGCGACGCACACGTTGCGTGAACCGGCCTGGAGCGATCCGTGCGCAATTACGCCGCAGTTTCGAATAAGCCTGCATAACCGCTTCGCGCGAAAGACTTTTCGGGCGTGGACAGCACTTGGCTGCGTCTGGACCGCGAAGCGGCGGAAACGATAGAGTTGCAGCTGGCGGGTGCACCGCCCCAACAGGCCAGTCAGTTCGACGATGGAGACGAGAATGATCAACCCGGCGCCGTCAGCGCGGCTTCACATGCGGCGATGGCTCGCGCTGGGGGCCGTGCTTACGCTGCTGCTCAGCGCGGCCGCAGTGGCCCATGCTCAGGGTTTGGTCAAAGGCGTTCAGGACGGCGCGGCGGCCGGAAACAAGGCGGCAGGTCCGGTCGGTGGCGTGCTCGGCGGCGCAATCGGCGGCGTGGTCGGCGTTTTCACCGGCGTGCTCGGCGTCGGCAACAACAATGGCAATCAGGCCCCGGCTGCCAAGGATGCTGGCAAGGATGCCAAGCAGCAGGGCGCGGCCAAGGACAAGGATGCCAAGGGCGCCAAAGCCGGCAAGGGCGCCAAGGCGAGCAAGGAGGCCAAGAACGCACCGCAAGGCAAGGACAATAAAGATGTCACCGTGCTCACCCAGACCGGAGCGCCGCAGCAGTCCGCCGAGCAGATCGTCGCCAACAGCGATTCCTATATCGACCGGATCAAGACCCAGCTGAACCTCACGGCTGATCAGGAGAAGCACTGGTACGGCTTCTCGAGCGCAATGCACTACCTTGGGCATAATGGTGCAGAGCGGCTCAACTTGCGGGTTGCGCGCGCCAAGCGGGATCCGCCCGACGACATCATCGAGCAAATGCGCAACGAGGCGCAGTTTCTGATCGACCGCGCCGCCGACCAGCGCAATGTCGCCGACGCCGCCGAGCCGCTCTTTTCGAGCCTCGATGACAAGCAGAAGCAGGTCTTCATTCAGGAGATGGTGCGTCTGAGCCACGAGCGAGGATTGGATTGATCAAGTTGAATCGGATCGGGCGCGTTCGAATTAACGGCGCCTGCCACGAATTCGTGAACCCTCTCCGGGATTGAGGTATGATTATCTTCGCAAGCTGACTGCGGGGGTGATATGGCGGACGGACTCTCCGTTTTCCTGGTCGAAGACGAGGCGTTGATCCGGATGATGATCGCCGACATGGTGGTGGAACTCGGCCACCACGTCGTCGCGGAAGCGGACAATGTCCGGGACGCAAGCGCGTTCGCCATGACCGCGCAATACGACATGGCCATCCTCGACATCAATCTGATGGGCGTCTACGTCGATCCCGTCGCCGACCTGATCGAACGTCGCGGAAAGCCGTTCATGTTCGCCACGGGTTACGGCCCGGAATTGCTGCCGTCCTTGCTCCGGCGCAGGCCGATCCTGCGCAAGCCGATCGCGATGGATCAGCTCAAGGCGATGATCGATTCCATGTTTCCGGAAGCCTCGGTCAAATCGCCGCACTAGTGACGGCGAGGCGCCGCGACGGCGAAGATGCCGCGCTGGGATAGCCAACGAAAATGGCCGCCCGTCGGGGGCGGCCATTTGGCGACGGAATTTGTCGCGGGTCTCAGATCAGGCCGGCGCCGAGGTCGATGCCGTGCGCCATCAGGCCGAACGAAGCGACCAGGCCCGTGCAGCAGAACAGCAAGATGGTCTTGAAGGAAGAATCAGCGAAACGCGTTTCGACGACGGCCGGCATCGCGGCGAGCGAAATCATGCTCATGTTCATTGCCCCCTTTGTTGACCCTGAATTGGATCAGGTGAGGGAACCCTAGAGCAAAAAGTTTGACGTCGGATTGCGAGGCATCGTTAACGAAATCGCAAACAAATCTCGCGTTCGCAGCTCTCCGTGATGGATTGCAAGTCTCAGTTGCGGCCGTTCTTCAGCACCCTGGCGATGGTGTGGGCCGTCATGGCCGCGCGATCCGAAGCGCGCTGAGCGGCGAGCCGGTCTCGCGCCTTTTCCTCGATCAGCAGGTCGATCAGGGCCAGCCGCTTGTCTTCGTCATCCGCCTCGCTCAGCAGGCGGTGATAGCGATGATAGTCGAAACCCAAATCCTGCTTACGCATGTCACGCCCCCCGCAACTACGCCACACACACACGGTAGGATTGTTTCTCATCCGGAACACGCAGGCAAGCGCGTTCATGCCTGAAACCGCGCGCGCGCGGCAATCAGCTGTGCATGACTGGAACCGTGAGCAGGAAGGACAACCGAACTTCAGTTCGGATTGGAGTCGGCGAACATTTTCAGGCCGACGAAGCTCGCGTCTGGCTTGGTCACGAGCCTGGTCGGGATGTTGCGCAAATAATCCTGGAAGCGCCCCTTGGCTTCGAAGCGCGCCCGGAACGCGGAGGCGAGAAGGAAGTCAGGAAAGCGCGGCACGATTCCGCCGGCGACGTAAACGCCACCGCGGGCGCCGAACGTCACCGCGAGATTGCCGGCGACCGAGCCAAGGATGGCGCAAAACATCTCCAGCGTCGCGCGGCTGACGGGACAACTGTCCTCCAGGGCGGCCTTGGTGATGGCGGCGGCATCCCGATGCGGCACCTGCGCGCCGTCAACCTCGGCCAAGGCTTCGTAGAGGCTCTGCAATCCGGAACCCGAGAGCGCGCCGCGCTCGATGGAGACGTGACCGAGGCGTCGGCGCAAGCACGCAATCACGCGTTCCTCGCGCTCGTTCTCCGCCGGCAGGGTCGCGTGTCCGGCTTCGGTGACGACGGCCAGTCGCGCGCCATGGCGTTCGACCAGACAGGAGACGCCAAAGCCGGTTCCGGGTCCGACCACCAGCAACGGCTCTCCGGGCAGGCCATCCTGTCCGCCGAGGGGGATCAGATCCGCAGGTTGCAAGGCGGGCAGGGACCATGCCACCACCTCGAAATCGTTGAGCACATGGACGCTGTCGAAGCCGAGAGCCGGCTGCAGCTCGTTGCCGTCGATGACCCAGGGACTGTTGGTCATGACGCAGCGGTTGTTGGTGACGGGACCCGCCACGGCCAGTACGGCTCTTTGCGGCTGCTCGCCGGCTGACCGGCGCGCCAGCACGTCCGCGATGGCTTCCCGGACGGTCGGGAAGTCGGCGACCTTTACATAGTCGATCGGTCCGGTCTGGTCGCCGTTGCCCAAATCGCCGTGGCCCAATTCGCTCCGGATCAGCGCGAAGCGCGCATTGGTGCCGCCGATATCGGCGAGAAGAATTTGTCCTGTCTTGCCGATATTCATGACTTCGTGGCCGCCGTCGCCTTGCGGCGCGGCAACCCTGTCCTCCACTCCTTCGACCCGATCCGCGCAGTCACGGACAGTGCGAGAATCCGCCCTTGGGTGCGCCTAGTCAACACGGACGAGGCCAAACCGTTGCATCCTGGCGGTCTTCCCATGGCCAATTCGCGCGGGGCTTCGCTCTGCGCCGGCAGTTGCGAAGCCGCGCGGGAAGGCCGACACTAAGGGGACTTGTCCGGCGCCGGCGCGCCGGGCACATCGAACGAGACCGCCGATGAAGATTTCCGACCGCGACGTGCTGCTGGTGATCGACGTGCAGAACGATTTCTGCACCGGCGGGGCGCTCGCCGTTCCCGGCGGCCAGAAGGTCGTCCCCGCCATCAACCGAATCGCCCAAAAATTCGCCAATATGGTGCTGACCCAGGACTGGCATCCGCGCGACCACGTCTCGTTCGCGCCGAGCCATGCGGGCAAGCAGCCGTTCCAGACCATCGAGCTCGACTACGGCACCCAGGTGCTCTGGCCGGCGCATTGCGTGCAGGGGACCTCGGGCGCGGAGTTCCATCGTGAGCTTGACGTCGCCAGGGCGAGCCTCGTGGTGCGCAAGGGCTTTCGCCGTGGCATCGATTCCTATTCGGCACTGTTCGAGAACGACAAGCGGACGCCGACGGGCCTGCTTGGATATTTGCGCGAACGCGAGCTGAAGACCGTGTTCGTCGCCGGCCTCGCGCTCGATTTCTGCGTTCGCTTCTCGGCGGAGGATGCCCGCAAGGCAGGGTTCGAGGTCGCCGTCATCGAGGACGCCTGCCGCGGCATCGATCTCGACGGCTCCGTCGCCGCGACCCATCGGAGTTTTCGGGACCTCGGCATCTCCATCGTTAGCCTGGAGGCGTTCCTGTGATGATCGTGAGATAGCGATGGTAAAGCAGCAGCCCGGTAAACAGAGCGGTGCACAGAAGCCCGTCCCGGACGACCCGCTGCTGTGGCCGTTTGCAGCGGCGCGCCTCGCCATGGACAGCTGCTTCTGGTGGCTGGAGCGCGGACCGGCGGAGCAGGACGACAGTACTCTGTCCTGGACGACGCCGAGCACCGTGGCGCTCGAGCTCGCGACCATGCGTCTGCGCGATTGTTCGCAGACGCGGTCCGGCCAGCCGGCGCTGGTCTGCGCGCCCTATGCGCTGCATCGGGCCCTGATCGCCGATTTCGCCCCCGGCCACAGCGTGGTGCAGTCCCTGCAGACCGGCGGCATCGACCGGGTCTATCTCACCGACTGGCGGTCGGCGACGCCGGATATGCGCTATCTTTCGATCGACAGCTATCTCGGCGATCTCAACGTCGCCATCGACGAGATCGGCGCGCCGGTTGATCTGGTCGGCCTGTGCCAGGGCGGCTGGCTGTCATTGCTCTATGCGGCGCGCTTTCCGGCCAAGGTGCGGCGGCTGGTGCTGGTCGGTGCTCCTGTCGATCTGTCGATTGAGTCTTCGTTGTGCCGGCTCACCCGGAACGCGCCCGAGATGGTCTATGACCAGCTCGTCGCACGCGGCGGCGGCAATGTCCGTGGTGAGGAGATGCTCCGCTTCTGGTCCAAGGCGCCGGACCGCGACGACATCGTAACGGCATTGCAGAGAGACCTGTCGGACGCGGAGGGCGCGGCGCTGCTCGCGCGTTTCGACCGCTGGAACGCCGAGACGCTCGATCTGCCGGGCAAATATTATCTGGAGATCGTCAACCGGATTTTCCGGGAGAACCAGATCGCCGGCAGCAGTTTCATAGCTCTTGGCCGCACGGTCGATCCGAGGGACGTCAAGGCGCCCGTCTTCCTGTTGGCCGGGCTCGACGACGAGGTCGTGCCGGCTGCGCAGGCGCTCGCCACCGCTGGTCTCCTCGGCACGCCGCCGGCCTTCATTGCGGCGGCGTCCGAGCCGAGCAATCACCTCGGCCTGTTCATGGGCGCGCGCACCCACGCGCACGCCTGGCCGCGGATCGCCGCGTGGCTGCGCGACGATCTGTCCGGCGTGCTGGCCCGCAGCGCCTGAGCTCGCCAAGGCAAAACCAAGGCGCTGGACAGACCAAGGCGCTGGGCAGACCAAGGCGCAAATCCGTTATGCATGACGGCGGATGGCCTGCACGGGACCCGGTCGATGGGCTACATATGGTCCGGAGCTGACGGCTGCGGCAGCGAAGATTAAGGGTACGGCGCTCGATGACTTTCCACTCGATCTACGCTCACGGGTTTGCGCGCGTGGCCGCCTGTGTCACCACGTCCCATGTTGCCGATCCCTCAGCCAACGCGAAGGCCGTGCTGGCGGCCGCCAATGCCTGCCATGAGCAGGCGGTGGCGGTCGCCGTGTTTCCCGAGCTGTGCCTGTCCGGTTATGCGATCGAAGACCTGGTCAAACAGGACCCGCTGCTCGATGCGGTCGAGCGCGGCCTTGCGGGAATCGTGGAAGCCTCCGCGGGACTGATGACGGTTTTGATCGTCGGGGCGCCGCTGCGCTTTGGTCATCGCATCTACAATTGTGCCGTCGTCATTCACCGCGGCAACATCCTCGGCGTGGTGCCGAAGACCTATCTGCCGACCTACCGCGAATTCTACGAGGGCCGGCATTTCGCTTCCGGCGCCGGCATGGTCGGGGAGACGATTGCGTTCGGTGGGCTGCATGCGCCGTTCGGCGTCGACCTGCTGTTTGCGGCCGAGGACGTTCCGGGCCTCACCATCGGCGTCGAGATCTGCGAAGACATGTGGATTCCGGTGACGCCGGCCTCGGAGCTGGCGCTTGCGGGCGCGAGCGTGCTGATCAATCTCTCGGGCAGCCCGATCACGATCGGCCGTGCGCGTTCGCGCGCGCTCTTGTGCCAATCGACATCGGCGCGCTGCCTCGCGGCCTACGTCTATTCGGCTGCAGGAGCAGGGGAATCGACCACGGATCTCGCCTGGGACGGCCAGACCTCGATCTACGAGAACGGCGTGCTGCTGGCCGAGGGCGAGCGGTTCCGCCAGGGCGGCCAGATCACCTATGCTGATGTCGATCTCGATCTGCTGAGGCAGGAACGTGCGCTGATGGGGACGTTCGACGACAACCGCCGGCAGCGTGAAGCGTTTTTCCGCAAGGTGACATTCGCCCTGAAGCCGCCGGCCGCCGACATCGGCTTCCTGCGCAAGATCGAGCGCTTTCCGTTCGTGCCGAGCGACGAAAGCCTGCTCGAGCAGGATTGCTACGAGGCCTACAACATCCAGGTCGCCGGCCTCGTGCAACGCATGCGCGCCACCGGCACCAAGCGCGTCGTGATCGGCGTCTCGGGCGGGCTTGATTCCACCCATGCGTTGATCGTCGCAGCCAAGGCGGTCGATCTGCTCGGCCTGCCGCGCGAGAACATCCTGGCCTACACCATGCCGGGCTTTGCCACCGGCAGCGAAAGCAAGACCCATGCGCTGGCGCTGATGCAGGCGCTGCAGACGAGCTGGCAGGAGCTCGACATCCGCACCACAGCGACGCAGATGCTGAAGGATATCGGCCATCCCTTCGGCACCGGCGAGAAGGTCTACGACGTCACCTTCGAGAACGTGCAGGCCGGCCTGCGCACGGACTATCTGTTCCGGCTCGCCAACCATCACGGCGGCATCGTCATCGGAACCGGCGATCTTTCCGAGCTGGCGCTCGGCTGGTGCACCTATGGCGTCGGCGACCAGATGGCGCATTACAACGTCAATGCCGGGGTGCCGAAGACGCTGATCCAGCATCTGATCCGCTGGGTGATCGCATCGAAGCAGTTCAGCGGCGACGTCAACCGGACGCTTGGCTCGATCCTGGTGGCTGAAATCTCGCCCGAACTGGTGCCGGTTGAGCCCGGCCAGAAGCCGCAGAGCACCGAAGCATCCGTCGGCCCTTACGAGCTGCAGGATTTCAATCTGTTCTACACGCTGCGGTTCGGCATGCGTCCGTCCAAGATCGCCTTCATGGCGCAGCACGCGTGGAAGGACGTCGCCAAGGGCGAATGGCCGCCGGCGTTCCCGAACGACCGGCGCAGGGCCTATGATCTCAAGGACATCCGACGCTGGCTCGAGGTGTTCCTGCGCCGCTTCTTCGCCTTCAGCCAGTTCAAGCGCTCGGCGATGCCGAACGGCCCGAAGGTCTCGGCGGGCGGCTCGTTGTCGCCCCGCGGCGATTGGCGCGCGCCCTCGGATTCGAGCGCGGCGGCATGGCTCGAGGATCTCGAACGGAACGTGCCGAGCTGAAGGGCGCGGCGGATCGGTGGGGAGATGATCGGATGTCGGCGGGGCATGGAGCGGAAGCGGAGGAGGCCAGGGTCGTCAACGGCCTCTACATCTTCGACATCGAAATGCGCGACGGCAAGCGCGGACAGGCGAGGGGCGTCGTCGTGCTCTGCGACGGACGCATCATGGGCGGCGACAGCTATTTCTACTACACCGGCACCTACACCTTCCGGAACGGCAAGTGGCGTGGCGACATGATCGTCAATCAGCATACCGAAGCGGTCGGCAGGACGCTTGCATTCGGCGGCAGGGAGGTTACCTGCGGCTTCTCGGGCGATTATTTCGCAGGCGGTGCCGAGGTCGAAGGCATGGCACTGGTCGGCAAGACCAGCGTGACATTCACCGCCCGCCTCACATTGAAGGACGCGATGTAAATCCGCGTGACCGGCCCTCGTTCCTGCTCAGGAACCTTCGCACCTACAGAGCGTTCGCGTCTGTTGTTGCGAATTGTCGAGGAGAGGGACCATGCGTCAACGCTTGATGTTATCGACTGCGGCCGTCGGGCTCATGCTCGCGTCCGGCATAGCCTACGCCCAGGCGCCCGGTGAGCGCAGAGACGAGCCAAAACGGACCGAGGAACCGGCGAAAGGCGCCGCGCCCCAGCGCGGTGGTGCAGCTCAAGAACGCGTCCAGGATCGCGCCCAGGGCGCACAAGAGAAGGTGCAGGGAGCCGGCCGTGAGGAGAAGGGCGGCGGCCGCCGGGCAGACGAAGAGAAGGGACGGCCGGGCACCGCCACCGAACGCGGCCAGCCCAATGCGAAAGAGCAGGCCCAGGAGTCCCGCGAGCCATCGCGAGATCGCAACCGCGAAGCCGACACGGCAAAACAAGGTCGCGAGACCGGCAAGAGCAGCGCCGAGACGAAGCAGGACAAGTCCGCGCCGCAGAAATCAACGGCCGAGTCCGAGAAGTCCAAGTCCGGTCCGGCTGGCCAGCAGAACGAGCGCAACCAGAACCAGCCTCCGCGCAATGCAGCCGAGCAACCGCCGGCGCAACAGAACAACCGGCCGGCCACCGCGACGGATACGAACCGCGCGGCTCCGACCAACAATGCGCAAACCGCGCCTTCCGGTACGCAGACCAATCAAGCCAATCAGACCACCCAGACCAACACGCAGGTTGGTCAGCAGACCAGCGTGACCACCGAGAAGCAGGTGCGGATGTCTGAAACGGTGAGCCGCGCGCGGTTGGCGCAGCCGGAGCGCAACCTGAACATTTCGATCCGGGTGGGCGAGGCGATTCCCTCGCGCGTGCGACTGTACCGGCTGCCGCCCGAAATCGTCTCGATCGAGCCCCAATATCGGGATTACGAGTATTTCGCGACCGATGACGACGTCGTCATCGTGGAGCCGCGGACGCATCGCATCGTCAGCCAGGTGCCGCGCGATCCGTCGCGAGCCCGCGCGCAGATGGGCGGCGCTGCCTCGTCGAACGTGGCAGCCGCCGGCAGCGCGACGGGCAATAGCGTGAATTGCCGGATCATGCGGCGTGATGCATCGGGCAATGTCGCCGAAGCAGAGCCGTCAACTGTCGGCTCGACCGCGCGCACGGATTCGCTGAGCGTGATGGTTCAGATGCCGGACGGCAGCTCGTCCGCACCGGTCGCCCTTGGGGCGGCCGCCGGCAATATCGTGGTCGCGACGCAAGGGCAGGGCGACTGCACGGTGACGATCGAGCCGCAGACGCGCTGATCGAAAGACGACGCTGAAACGACAACGCGCCGCCCGGATGCCCCAACCGGACGGCGCGTTGCTGCGTTCAATCTGAAAGTTTCGAGGTCCGGAGTGCCTAGGAGTCCGGACCTCGTCACCTTGCCCCAGCCTTCAATCCCCCGCCCCATGTGGTCCCCCAACCCCATGTAGCGCGATCAGAGGGTGATGCCCGTGGAAGTGGCCGCCGATCGATGCACGCGATGTACGTGACATCGCGATAGGATTCCATTCCGGATCACTACGGACACAGATGCCGCTTGCCATGTGCCCGTTCTGCATCGGTGGTCTGATCGCCGTGGCCTGATCTACCGCACGCGATCGGCAGGATGTCCACATCTCCGCGGCGCTGCTGAACCTCGATTTCACGGGCCTGTCATTGAACTGGTCTAGCGCTGCTCCCTGTCATCGCCGACAGCCAAGGAGCAAGCCATGTCGAAGCCGGTGTTGGGCGCCGCATTGTCCATCAAATCTATCCCCGCGCATCGCGACTGGCTTCTCGACCGGCAGCGCGATCTCGAAATCCAGGATTTCTTCCGCGCCGATCTGCTCGATAGCGACTGGCGCAGCACGGCCGGCGAGATCAAGCAGATGCTCTCGGGCCATACCGGCCGGCTCGGCATCCACGGCCCGTTCTGGGGCTTCAAGATTGACAGCCACGATCCCATGATCCGCCAGGCCGTGACCAAGCGCCTGCTTCAGGGCCTCGACGCCGCCGAATTCCTCGGCGCGACGCAGATGGTGATCCATTCGCCGTTCACGACCTGGGACCACAACAATCTCGATCTTTATCCGGACAATCGCGGCAACCTCGTCGAGCGCGTCAAGGCGACGCTCGCCGAGGTGATCGCGCGCGCCGAGACCATCGGCTGCGAGATCGTCATCGAGAACATCGAGGACAAGGATCCGCGCGACCGGGTGCGCCTCGCCAGGGCGCTGGAAAGCGCCAAGGTCCGCGTTTCGCTCGACACCGGGCATGCCAACTACGCCCACATCTCCACCGGCGCGCCGCCGGTCGATTATTATGTCGAGACCGCCGGCGACATGCTGACCCATGTGCATCTGCAGGACACCGACGGCTTTGCCGACCGGCACTGGGCGCCGGGCGAAGGCAATATCCCCTGGGTCGCTGTGTTCCGTTCTCTGGGACGGCTGAATTCCAACCCGCGGCTGATCCTCGAACTCCGCAACCACGACGACGTCCGCGCCGGCGCAGCCCATCTCGCCGCGCTCGGTCTCGCCGAATAACCGCATCATCTGGGGCTACCGCCATGAGCAAATTCACCCGTCGCACCATCCTGAAAACCGGCGGCGCCGCCGCTAGCACATTGTTGCTGCCGCGTTTTGCGATCTCGCAGGGCGACAACCGTCCGTCGGTGACGATCGCCGTGCAGAAGGTGACGAATGCGAACGTGCTCGACGTGCTGCGCGAGCAGTCCAATGTCGGCGAACGCGTGTTCTTCTCCTCGATCTGGGAGGGCCTGATCTCCAAGAACTGGCGCGGCAGCCTCGAGGCCGTGCCCGGCCTTGCCACCGAGTGGCGGCGCATCGACGACCAGACCGTCGAGGTGAAGCTTCGCCAGGGCGTCAAGTTCCACAACGGCGACGAGCTGACGGCCGAAGACGTCGTCTTCACCTTCAGCCGCGAGCGCATGTTCGGCGAGACCGAGGCCAAGAGCCGCTCGACCATCCAGGCCTTCGAGAAGATCCCGACACCGCGGCCGGGCAAGGAATTGCCGCCCGACGTTCCCGCGGTCGCACGCCGGATCTGGCCGGACCTCGTGCGCGTCGATGCGATCGACAAGTACACGGTGCGCTTCTACAACGCGACGCCCGACGTCACGATCGAGGGCCGGCTGTCGCGCTACGGCTCCGACATCATGAATCGCCGCGCCTGGGACGAATCCGCGAGCTACCTCGACTGGGCGCGCAAGCCTGTGACGACCGGCCCCTACAAGGTCGTCGAGCTCAAGCCCGACGTGTCGCTGACGCTCGAAGCGCACGACGAATATTGGGGCGGTCGTCCGCCGCTCAAGCGCATCCGCTTCCTCGAAGTCCCTGAGGTCGCGAGCCGCATCAATGGCCTCTTGTCGGGTGAATACCAGTTCGCCTGCGACATCCCGCCGGACCAGATCGCCGGCATCGAGAAGAACGCCGCGTTCGAAGTGCAGGGCGGCACCATCCTCAATCACCGCCTGACCGTATTCGACAAGAACCACGCCCAGCTCGCCAATCCGCTGGTGCGCCGCGCCTTCACCCACGCGATCGATCGCCAGGCCATCGTCGACAGCCTGTGGGCCGGCCGCACCCGCGTGCCGAAGGGCCTGCAATGGGAGTTTTACGGCGACATGTTCAACGCCGACTGGAGCGTGCCGGCCTATGATCCGAAGCTGGCGCAGGATCTGCTGAAGCAGGCCAATTACAAGGGCGATCCGATTCCGTACCGCCTGCTCAACAATTACTACACCAACCAGGTCGCGACCGCGCAGGTGCTGGTCGAGATGTGGAAGTCGGTCGGCCTCAACGTCCAGATCGAGACCAAGGAGAACTGGTCGCAGATCATGGAGCGCGCGCCGAGCCGCGCCGTGCGTGACTGGTCGAACTCGGCCGCCTTCAACGATCCGGTTTCGTCGCTGGTCGCCCAGCACGGGCCGAATGGCCAGCAGCAGCAGATCGGCGAATGGACCAATGTCGAGCTGAACAAGCTCTCGGAGTTCCTGGAGACCTCGACCGACCGTGCCGCCCGCAAGAAGGCGTTCCGTCGCATGTTGGAGATCGCCGAGCGCGAAGACCCCGCCTACACGGTGCTGCACCAGAACGCGACCTTCACGGCCAAGCCGAAGTCGATCAAGTGGAAGGCCTCGCCGGCGTTCGCGATGGATTTCCGCGCCGGCAATTTCGAGGCCTGAGGTGTCACCACTGGTCAGCATTGCGGGCCTGAGCGTCGCCTTCAGCGGCGTGCCGGTCTTGCGCGGCGTCGATCTCGCTCTTGGCAAGGGCGAGGCGCTCGGCCTCGTCGGCGAGTCCGGATCGGGCAAGTCGGTGACCTGGCTTGCCGCGCTCGGGCTGTTGCCACGGCATGCCAAGGTCTCGGGCTCGGTGCGGCTCGACGGACGCGAGATCCTGGGCGCGCCGGCGGCCGAGCTCGACACGGTGCGGGGCGGACGCGTCGCCATGATCTTCCAGGATCCGGCGAGCGCGCTCAACCCGGTCTTGACCATCCGCAGGCAGCTCTGTGAAGCGCTGGCGCTGCATCGTGATCTCCAAGGCAGCGCCGTGAAGGCGGAAGCGCGGCGGCTGCTCGATCTCGTCGGCATTCCCGATGCGGTGCGGCGGCTAGAGGCCTATCCGCACGAGTTCTCCGGCGGTCAGGTCCAGCGCATCATGATCGCGATGGCACTCGCCGGAAATCCGGACCTGCTGATCGCGGACGAGCCGACCACCGCGCTTGATGCCACCATCCAGGCGCAGATCCTGGAGCTGCTCTCCACCATCCGCCGCGAGATGAACATGGCGATGGTGCTGATCAGCCACGATCTCGGCGTCGTCGCCGAGAATTGCGACCGCGTTGCGGTGATGTACGCCGGCCGCATTGTGGAAGAAGCGCCGGCCAACCAGCTCTTCGCCGATCCCGTGCATCCCTATGCCCAGGGCTTGATCGGCGCGCTGCCGCCGCTCGACGGGCCGCGGCGGCGTCTTGTCGCCATTCCCGGGACGGTGCCCGATCCCGCGCACATGCCCGTCGGCTGCGCCTTCGCGCCGCGTTGTGCGATGGCGGCCGAGGCGTGCGGCGTTTCCGCGCCGAGTCTGGCGCCCATCGCCGATGATCGGGCTGTCGCCTGCATCCGCGCCGAAGCCTCGCGCCGCGCGCTGCTCGGGATCGCGGCCGAATGAGCCCGCCGCTCGTCGAGGTGTCGTCGATCATGCGCAGCTACAGCATGCGCTCCGGCATGTTCGGTCGCAGCACGGCCGTCCACGCGGTCGACGGTGTGTCGCTCACGATTGCGAAGGGCCAGACGCTGGGCCTCGTCGGCGAGTCCGGTTCCGGCAAGTCGACCACCGGGCGCATCGTGCTCGGCCTCGAGCCGCCCGATATCGGCGAGGTGAGGTTCGACGGCAAGCCGATGGCGGCGACCGGAACGGCCGCGTGGCGCGCAGAGCGGGCACGCATGCAGATGATCTTCCAGGACCCGCTGGGCGCGCTGGACCGGCGTTTGCCGGTCGCAGCGCAAATCCGCGAGCCGCTCGACATCCACGGCGTCGGCACACCCACGATGCGCGAGGAGCGCGTCCGCGAACTGCTGCGCGCGGTCGAACTGACGCCTGCGCATGGCGCGCGTTATCCGGGCGCGCTGTCCGGCGGCCAGCGTCAGCGCATCGTGCTGGCGCGGGCGCTCGCCACAAAACCGGATTTCCTGGTCTGCGACGAGCCGGTCAGCGCGCTCGACGTCTCGATCCAGGCGCAGGTGGTGAATTTGCTTTGCGATCTCCAGGCCCAGCTCTCGCTCACCCTGCTGTTCATCAGTCACGATCTGCGCGTTGTCAGGCAGATCAGCAACGTCGTCGCGGTGATGTATCTTGGCCGCATCGTCGAGATCGGCAGCGCGGACGATTTGTTCGCGCGGCCCGAGCATCCCTACACCCAGGCGCTGGTCTCGGCGTCGCCAGCGCCGGGCCGCCGCAGCGCAGGCCGCATCGTGCTCGCGGGCGACCCGCCGAACCCGGCCTCGCGCCCCGGCGGCTGCGCGTTCCATCCGCGTTGTCCGCGCGCCATCGCCCGATGCGCACACGAGGTGCCGGCGCTGTCGACCGTCGGCGGGGACCGGCAGGTCGCCTGTCATCTGGTTACGGGCGCTCAAACGCGAGACGCCGCGTGATGGGACGCTACTTCGCCATTCGCATCGGTCGCGCGGCGCTGACGATCGTGCTCGTCGTTACCTTCGCCTTCGTCGTGCTGCGGCTGTCAGGCGATCCCGCGCTGATGATTTTGGGACCGGAGGCGCCGCCCGAGGTGCTCGCGGCGTTCCGCAAGGCCTGGGGCCTCGATGATCCCATCTGGTTTCAGTATCTCGATTATTTCGGCGCCATCGCCAAGGGCGAGCTCGGCCGCTCCATGCGCGACGGACGGCCCGCGATCGAGCTGGTGCTGGAGCGCATCCCGGCGACGCTGGCGCTGACCTTGCCGGCCTTCGCCTTCAAGGTCGCGCTCGGCGTTCCCGCCGGCATCTACGCCGCGCTGCACCGGGGCTCCGGAATCGACCGCGCCGTCATGATGACGGCGGTCGCCGGCTTCACCGTGCCGAGCTTCGTCCTCGCGCTGCTGCTGGTGCTCGTGTTCGCCGTGCAGCTCGGCTGGCTGCCCTCGGGCGGGCAGGACAGTTGGCGCCACGCGATCCTGCCCATTGCGACGCTGAGCCTCGGCGGTGCCGCCGTGCTGGCGCGCTTCACCCGCAGCGCCATGCTGGAGGTGCTGGGCCAGCCCTATATCCGCACCGCCTCGGCCAAGGGGGTGCCGTGGCGCAAGGTGGTGACGTCGCATGCACTGCCGAACGCGGCGATCCCGACCGTCACCATTCTGGGCTTCATGGTGGGCACGCTGATCGCAGGCGCGGTCGTGGTCGAGAGCGTGTTTGCCTGGCCGGGAGTAGGGCGCCTGCTCGTCGTTGCGGTCGCCAATCGCGACCTCGCCGTCGTGCAATGCATTCTGCTGCTGGTCGCCATGACCATGGTTACGTCCAACCTGGTGGTCGACTTCCTCTACGGCTTCCTCGATCCGCGGCTGCGCGCCAAAGGAGCGCACGCATGACCGACGCCACGCTGAAAGACGCGGCCATCGGCCGCCGCATCAATCTCCCAGCGATCCCGGTCTCGGTCCTGCTTGCGATCAGCTGGATCGCCGCGATGCTGGTGGTTGCGGCTTTCGCGGAGAAGATCGCGCCGTACGGCTATACCCAGCTCGATCTGCGCAACCGGCTCGCCGCACCCGGCAATGTCGCGCACTGGCTCGGCACCGACGAGCTCGGCCGGGACGTGCTGTCGCGCCTTCTGGTCTCGATCCGCATCTCGCTGCTGATCGCCTTCGGTGCGACCGCCATCTCCGCGATCGTCGGCACCACGCTCGGCTTCCTCGCCGCGCATTTTCGGGGCGCCGTGGAGCAGCTCGTGCTGATGCTGACCGACTTCCAGGCCAGCATGCCGTTCCTGATCATGGCGCTGGCGGTGCTCGCCTTCTTCGGCAATTCGCTGCCGCTCTTGATCGGCCTGATGGGCATGTTCGGCTGGGAGCGCTACGCCCGCATCGCCCGCGGCCTTGCCATCTCCGCCAATGCGCAAGGCTACGCCGCGGCGGTCCGTCAGCTGGGCGCGACGCCGCCCCGGATTTACCTCCGGCACATCCTGCCCAACATCGCCTCGACCCTGATCGTCTCGACCACCCTGGTCTTCCCCGAGGTGATCCTGATGGAGTCGGGCCTGTCCTTCCTTGGTCTGGGCGTGCAGCCGCCGATGACCAGCCTCGGCAACATGGTCGGCTACGGCCGCGAATATCTGACCCGGGCACCCTGGATCATGCTGGCGCCGGCCACCACCATCGTCGTGACCACGCTGGCCGTCTCCGTGATCGGCGACTGGCTGCGCGACCGGCTCGATCCGACGTTGCAATAACGGATGCGCCTCGGGATCATCCGCCGTCATTCCGGGGCGCGCCGAAGGCGCGAGCCCGGAATCCATTGTCCCGCGGGTGCTGCCGCCCGATGGATTCCGGGTTCGATGCTGCGCATCGCCCCGGAATGACGGAGAGAGGTATGCTAGGCGCCGAAAACCCCGCGCCGGGAGCAGGGGAGCCCTGTCCGGCTCAAGTTCCCGTTGCGCCAGCCCACCCCGTGCGCTATCCGGCCACAAAGGCCTGAGGCGGCACCACATTTTCCCGCCCGGCCGGTCAAACCGAGGACGGAAACCGCCATGCCAGCCTATCGCTCCCGCACCACCACTCACGGCCGCAACATGGCGGGCGCCCGCGGCCTCTGGCGCGCGACCGGAATGAAGGACGGCGATTTCGGCAAGCCGATCATCGCGGTCGTCAACTCCTTCACCCAGTTCGTGCCGGGTCACGTCCACCTCAAGGACCTCGGCCAACTGGTCGCCCGCGAGATCGAGCAGGCCGGCGGCGTCGCCAAGGAGTTCAACACCATCGCGGTCGACGACGGCATCGCCATGGGCCATGACGGCATGCTCTACAGCTTGCCGTCGCGCGAGCTCATCGCCGACAGCGTCGAGTACATGGCCAACGCGCATTGCGCCGACGGCCTCGTCTGCATCTCCAACTGCGACAAGATCACGCCCGGCATGCTGATGGCCGCGCTGCGGCTCAACATCCCCGCCGTGTTTGTTTCCGGCGGGCCGATGGAGGCCGGCAAGGTCAAGCTGCAGGGCAAGACCAAGGCCGTCGACCTCATCGACGCCATGGTCGCCGCGGCCGATAGCAAGGTCAGCGACGACGACGTCAAGGTGATCGAGCGCTCGGCGTGCCCGACCTGCGGCTCCTGCTCGGGCATGTTCACCGCCAACTCCATGAATTGCCTGACCGAGGCGCTCGGCCTCGCGCTGCCCGGCAACGGCACGGTGGTGGCAACCCATGCCGACCGCAAGCGTCTGTTCGTCGAGGCCGGCCACACCATCGTCGATCTCGTCCGCCGCTATTACGAGCAGGACGATGCATCCGTGCTGCCGCGCAACGTCGCCAACTTCAAGGCGTTCGAGAACGCCATGACGCTCGACATCGCGATGGGCGGCTCGACCAACACCGTGCTGCATTTGCTCGCCGCCGCCCATGAAGGCGAGGTCAAATTCACCATGCAAGACATCGACCGGCTGTCGCGCCGCGTGCCCGTGCTGTGCAAGGTGGCGCCGTCAGTCGCCGACGTGCACGTCGAGGACGTGCATCGCGCCGGCGGCATCATGGGCATTCTGGGCGAGCTCGATCGCGCCGGCCTGATCGACACCTCGGTCTCGACCGTGCATGCGCCGACCATGAACGAGGCGCTGGAGCGCTGGGATATCAAGCGCTCCAAGAGCGAGGCGGTCCGCACCTTCTTCCGCGCCTCGCCGGGCGGCATCCCGACCCAGGTCGCCTTCAGCCAGGAGCGCCGCTACGACGAGCTCGACGCCGATCGCGAGAAGGGCGTGGTGCGCAATCTCGAACACGCCTTCAGCAAGGACGGCGGCCTCGCCGTGCTCTACGGCAACCTCGCGCAGGACGGCTGCATCGTGAAGACGGCCGGTGTCGACGCCTCGATCCTGACATTCTCGGGCCCCGCGCGCGTGTTCGAAAGCCAGGATGCGGCCGTCGAGGGCATTCTGGGCGGGAAGGTCGTCGCAGGTGAAGTCGTGGTCATCATCTACGAAGGCCCGCGTGGCGGTCCGGGCATGCAGGAGATGCTCTATCCCACGAGCTATCTGAAATCGATGGGCCTCGGCAAAGCCTGCGCGCTCGTCACCGACGGCCGCTTCTCCGGCGGCTCCTCCGGCCTGTCGATTGGCCATCTCTCGCCGGAAGCCGCCGAGGGCGGCAACATCGGCCTGGTGCGGACCGGCGACCGCATTGCCATCGACATCCCGAACCGCAGCATCACGCTCGAGGTCTCCGACGAGGAGCTCGCCCAGCGGCGTGCCGCGGAAGAGGCCAAGGGTGATACTGCCTGGCAGGCGGTGGGCCGCAAGCGCAACGTCTCGACCGCGCTGCAGGCTTACGCAGCGCTCACCACCAGCGCCGCGCGCGGCGCGGTGCGCGAGGTCAAGCGGCGCTCTAAATAGCGCCTCGACACGCCACAGGCGGGAATCGATTGCTCCGAAGCGCTCGCGGTCCCCCGCGAGCGCTCAAATGCGCCGTGCAGGACAGAGATGCGAGGCCGGGACGGGGGGTCGCAAAGAAACGGCCCCCGCCTCCTGGGGTGTGGGCTATTGGGGGGTGGAGGCGAGAGCCGCTTTGCGAAGTGGGCACCCGACGTGCGGGCTCGCCCGCCAGGCCCTGTGAATTTAGTGCATTTGTTCTCGCTTTGCTATTTAATTTTTATTTATTTCTGTTTTTTTCTGATTTAATCGTGCAATCCTAAGAAAAATAGCCGAAATCCATTTTTTCCGAATCCGGCCAGGCGGTCGCCGTATCCCTCCGCAACGGTCC